>BNBP01000010.1 GCA_014656015.1 Streptomyces griseoaurantiacus
ACCGGGCCACCGGGCCACCGGGCCACCGGGCCACCGGGCCACCGGGCCACCGGGCCACCGGGCCACCGGGCCACCGGGCCACCGGGCCACCGGGCCACCGGGCCACCGGGCCACCGGGCTGAGTCTCTCCCGGCGGGAGGCCGGGACACCGGCCGGGGCCGTGTGCCTCCGCCCCCGCCTCCCCGCTTGCCCCCGCTGTCCCACTGGCGCGCTTGCCCGCCGCTATCCCACCGGCGGCAGCTGCGCCGGTTCCGGGTCCCTCGGGCCGAACAGGGCCGTGAGGCCCAGGTGGACCACCAGCGCCGCCACGGACCAGGCGAGGAGCGCCCCCTTCGCGCCGAGCTTCAGCGGGGCAGAGAACGTCACGCCCTTGCCGACGCTCTTGGCGTGGGCGATCACGTCCCCGGAGGGACCCAGCCAGATCCCCACCCGCCAGGCGAGCAGCGAACCGAGCAGCCCGCCCACGGCGAGCGCCACGACCAGCGGCACCCCGCCCTGCCGCCGCACGAGGAACACCGCCAGCGCGGTCACCGCCCCGAACGCCAGCGCGAGCAGCGTGAACGTCCCGTCGACGCCGATCGCCTGCTCCCCCTCGCTGTCCTTGAGATAGACGACCCAGTTCTTGCCGGCCACGTCACCGACCAGCGGCACCTGCGGCGCCAGCCACCACCACAGCACCCCGAGCAGCGCTCCCGTCACCGCCACGCCCAGCGCGAGGAGTGCCGCCTCCCGTACTTCGGTCTTCATGCCGGGTCCGTCCTGTCCGTACGGCACGCCGGGGGCGCCGTTCACCGCCGCGCCGTCGAAGCCCCGCCACGACTCGTGGGCGGACTCGGGCGCCACGGGGGCGGAGGGGGCGGGGGCCTGCTGTCCGGCCTGGTCGCGACGGGACGGTTCCTGCGGGGGCGGAGGAGTCAACGGAGCGGTCACCCTGTCATCGTGCCAGTCGAATCGGTCGGTCGCGTCACCGGACGGCCGCGCGCCGGTACGCCCAGGTCGCCACGGCCAGCGAGGCGAGCCCGACGCCCGCGCACACGGCGAGGTCGACGAGGACGTGCGTCCAGTCCGGGTGTCCCCCGAACGTCCGCGCGAACGCCTCCACACCGTACGTGGAGGGCAGCAGGTCGCGCGCGAGGCGGACGACTTCCGGCAGCCGGCCGGCCGGGAGCACCCCGAGCAGGAGCGCCGCCGACATGCCGAGCTGCCCGAGGAGGGTGGCCAGTTCGGGCCGCGGGGCGAGCAGCCCGAGGGCGGCGCCGAGCCCGGACAGCGCGGCGCCGGCCAGCGGGATCACCGCGGCGAGGATCCACAGGTGGCCGAGCGGCAGGCCGAAGAGCAGACATCCGGACACGGCGGTGACGAGCGTGCCGGGCACCGTGAAGGAGGCGTACGCGCCGGCCGCGCCCAGCACCACGGCGGCGGGCGGCACCGGGAGGGTCGCGTAGTGGTCGAGGCCGCCGTCGGCCCGCAGCTGCCCGAAGTACTGCGCCAGCAGGTTGAGCGCGACGAAGGCGACGACGAGGACCGAGGATCCGGCGACCACCGCGCGCGCCCCGGCCTCGTCGTCCACGACCCCGCGCATGAGGATCATGATGCCGATCGACTGGAACGTCGCCACGAACAGCAGCGGGATGCGCGCCACCCGGGCCCGGGAGAGCTGCGCCTTGTACACGGCGGCGAGCGCGGGCCACAGCCGGGCGCGCGGCCCGAGGGCGACGGCCTCCCGGCCGGTGTCCGGGGCGGCCCCGGGGCCGGCGGGCAGGGTTCCGGCGGGTGCGGCACTCGCCACGCGCTGCTCCTTCTCGCTTCGGCGGTCGTTGCGCGGGGGCCGTTCGTACCGTGCGGACCGCACGGACGCCGTCTCCCGCGTGCTCACCGCCGCATCGGCCCGCCTCACGCCTTCACCAGCCCCTGGGCGTCCCCGCCGAGGGCGAGGTACACGTCCTCCAGGCTGGGTGTGGCGAGGGTGAAGTCGTCCAGGGCGGCGAAGGCGGCGCCTCCGGTGACGGTGGAGACGACGGCCCGGGCCTCCTCGGGGGCGAGCCGCAGCGTCCAGCGGCGCCCGGACTCGGTGGCGCGGCCGTGCAGGGCGGCGACCTCGGGCACCTCGAGGGGCGGGCGGTCGCGCCAGACGAGGTCCACGCGCACCTCGCCGGCCACCTCGGCCTTGAGCCCGGCGGGCGTGTCGCAGGCGACGACGCGGCCGCGGTGCAGGACCGCGACCCGGTCGAGGACGGTCTCGGCCTCGATGACGTTGTGGGTGACCAGCAGCACGGTGGTGCCGTGTTCCGCGCGGCGCCGGTCCACGGCGGCCCACACCGCGCGCCGGGCGACCGGGTCCATGCCGGTGGTGGGTTCGTCGAGCACGAGCAGCGGGCGCTCGCCGACGAGGGCGGCGGCGAAGCAGGCGAGGCGGCGCTGGCCGCCGGAGAGCTTCTTCAGGGGGCGCGCGGCCAGCGGGGCGAGGCCGAGTTCCTCGAGGACGGCGTCCCGTTCCGCGCGGGCCCGGCGCAGGTCGAGTCCGCGCAGCCGGCCGGTCGTCTCGGCGGCCAGGGAGACGGTCAGCTCGTCGAGGGCGGTGGACTGCTGGCCGAGGTAGGCGAGGATGCGGGAGGCTCGCTCGGGGTGCCGCACGATGTCGTGGCCGAGGATGTCGACGCTGCCGCGGTCGGGGCGCATGAGGCCGGTGAGCTGGCGGACGAGGGTGGACTTGCCGGCTCCGTTCGGGCCGAGCAGCCCGAAGATCTCGCCGCGGCCGACGTCGAGGCACACGTCGTCGGTGGCACGGATCTCGGGGGTCGCGGCGGTTCCGCGGCGGGCGCGGACCGCGGGGTAGCTCTTGGTCAGCCCGCGTACGCGTACGACGTCGCCCTGCTGCCGGGCCGACGGTGCGATGCGCGTGTTCACAAGGGACGAGAGTACGGGGTATCGCCGACAAACCCGCGTCCGGGTGGGCCCCGGAGGGGATTTCGCCACGGCCCTCCCCCGCCCTTTCGCCGCTCCTCGTCCTCGCGCCCGCCACTCGCCCCTCACCGCCCCGTGCGTTCCGGGTGCCCGGCGCTCGCGGCGCCCGGGAGCGTGCCGGCTACTCCCCCGCCGGGACGCGTTCCGTGGCGGTCCTGGCGTCGATCTCCCGCCAGAACCCCGCCCGGATCGCGTAGCGGTCCTGTTCGTCGATCTGGTCGTCCTTGTGGGCGAGGAGGCCGAAGCGTGCCGCGTACCGCAGCAGCTCGCCGTCGATGCGGTGGGGCACCCGCGGGTACATGCCGGAGATCTTCTGGAGGTGGACTTGGTCGGTCAGGCGCTCCGCCCACCTTCGGGCGAACACCTGTCCGACCTCGAGCGGGTCGCCGCCGACCGCGGTGATGTCCTCCTCGCGGTCGGCCCAGCGCTGTTCGGCGCTGGTGAGCTGCGCGAGCGTCGGCAGGGAGGCGGCCTCCGGGGACTCCGCCCCGGGCCGGTCCACCCAGCCCTTGTCGGAGGACCACCGCAGCGTCGCCGAGGGCGGCGGGGACACCGGCTGCGGGCCGGGAGCCCGCAGGGCGGCCAGGTCCTTCGGGGTGGGGACGCCCTTGTGGGGGTGCCCGCGTTCCGCCGAGCCGTTGCGCGGTTCGGCGGCCTGCTCGTGGCGCGGCTGCTCGGCCGGGCGCTCGGGCCCGGCGGAGAGCGAGGACTCCGGCAGCGGGGCGGAGAGGATCGCGGCGATCTCGGGCCGGGGCAGATGGGGAGGCGCGCAGGTGCCGCCGTACTCCTTGGCGCGGACGGCCCGGGTGATCCAGGCGCGGTCGAGGACCCGGCGTTCGTCGGCCTCGGCGACGAGGTCCTCGGACTGGTTGTAGTCGCCGTCGGCGGCCTGCACCGCCCACAGGTGGACGGCGACGCCGTGCTCCTTGGCGGCCATCATGCCCGGGAGCAGATCGCCGTCCCCGGTGATCAGGACCACGTCGGAGCAGGCCCGGTTGCGGGCGAGTTCGGTCAGTTCGGCGTGCATGGCGGCGTCGACGCCCTTCTGCGCCCACCGCCCGTCACTGCGGGTCAGGGCGCCGAGGCGCACCGTGACCCGGGGCATCACGCGCAGCCGGCGGTGCTCGGGCTGGGGTACGCGGTCGGGGGCGCCGTCGAACCAGTAGATGCGCAGCAGGGGCTGCCGGGTGTCGGACTCGGCGCGTTCGCGCAGGCCCTGGATGAGGGCGGCGTGGTCGACGGTGATGCGGGAGCGGGAGGGTTCACCGGCGAGGAGGCTGGCGGCGGCCCCGAGCAGGTATCCGGCGTCCACCAGGACGATGCAGCGGTCCACGCGGTCCACCTCTTTCCGGGAGGTTTGCTTCGGGCTTCCTTCGAGTCTGCCCGACGGCACGGGGGTTAACGGTCCGAACTCGATCTTCGGCGTGGCGCAGGAGCGGGTGTGCTGCCAGCCACCTTGTCACACACGGTAATTGCCCGGAATGCGTTCTTTGTATGGCTGTGTGAGTCTGATCCCGTCCACGGCCCCCAGGGCCCCCGGATCGCTTCCAGGAGGCGAATCAGCATGGCCAAGAACAAGAACCAGAACCGTAAGCAGCAGAAGAACAACGGCCCGCAGAACCGCTCGGCGCAGGCCGAGCACGCCCAGGAACAGGCGCACCGGCCCGAGCGGGAGGCGCAGGCCGCCTCGATAGCCCCGGCCGATGCGGGCCCGGCCCAGCCCGGCCGCAAGCAGCGGAAGAGCTTCGGCCACAACTGAGGCCGGGCGCACCAAGTAGGGGCGCATCCCGTGCGGGATGCGCCCCTTGCGTGCACCTGTGCGCGACCGGCCGGCGAACGGATCGCCGGCCACTCACCGCCCGGTCACCGGCCGATCACCGTCACTCACCGCCCGACCACCGGCACTCACCGGTCGAATCAGCACCGGGACCTCACCCGGTGTTCACACCGGCCCCTCAACCCGCCAGGCAGGCCGGACCGAGCAGCACCTTGAGGTCGCCGAAGAGCGCGGGGTCCGGCTTCACCCGGTGCCGGTCCAGCCGGAGCACCGTGGTCTTGCGGGGTCCCTGGAGCTTGATCCGCACCTCGCTGTCGCCCTTGTGGTGGCTGAGGATCTCGCCGAGGCGGCTGACCATCGGCGGGGTGACCCTGGTGGCCGGGATGGTGAGCACCACGGGCGCGTTGGTGCCCGCGTTCGACAGGTCGGGCACCTGGAGCTCCATCGCGACCAGCCGGGGCACGTCCTCCCGCTTGTCGAGCCGGCCCTTGACGAACACCACGGCGTCCTCGACCAGTTGGGTCGACACGAGCTGGTACGTCGCCGGGAAGAACATGCACTCCAGGGAGCCTGCGAGGTCCTCGACGGTGGCGATCGCCCAGGCGTTGCCCTGCTTGGTCATCTTGCGCTGGAGTCCGGAGATGATGCCGCCGATGGTGACGACCGCGCCGTCCCCGAAGTCGCCGCCGGTGAGCTGGGCGATGCCCGCGTCGGCCTTGTCGGACAGCACGTGCTCCAGGCCGAAGAGCGGGTGGTCGGAGACGTACAGGCCGAGCATCTCCCGCTCCTGGGCGAGCAGGTAGGTCTTGTCCCACTCGTCGGGGGAGAACTCCACGTCGAGTCCGAAGCCCGGCTCGCTGGTGTCCCCCTCGCCCATGCCGCCGAAGAGGTCGAACTGGCCCTCGGCCTCCTTGCGCTTGACCGCGACCACGTTGTCGATCATCGGCTCGTACTGGGCGGTGAGCCCCTTGCGGGTGTGCCCCATCGAGTCGAAGGCGCCGGCCTTGATGAGCGACTCCGTGGTCCGCTTGTTGCAGACGACGGCCTCGACCTTGTCGAGGTAGTCCGGGAAGGAGGCGTACTTCCCCTTCGCCTTGCGGCTCCTGATGATCGAGTCGACCACGTTGGTGCCGACGTTGCGCACCGCGGAGAGGCCGAAGAGGATCACGTCGTCGCCCTGGGCGGCGAAGTTCGACTCCGACTCGTTGACGTTGGGCGGGAGCACCTTGATGCCCATGCGGCGGCACTCGTTGAGGTAGACCGCGGACTTGTCCTTGTCGTCCTTGACCGAGGTGAGCAGCGCGGCCATGTACTCGGCCGGGTAGTTGGCCTTCAGGAAGGCGGTCCAGTACGAGACCAGGCCGTACGCGGCGGAGTGCGCCTTGTTGAAGGCGTAGCCGGCGAAGGGGACCAGCACGTCCCACAGCGCCTGGATCGCCTCGTCGCTGTAGCCGTTCTTCTTGGCGCCGGCCTGGAAGATGGTGAAGTTCTTCGCCAGTTCGTCGGGCTTCTTCTTGCCCATGACGCGGCGGAGGATGTCGGCCTCGCCGAGCGAGTAGCCGGCGATGATCTGGGCGGCCTTCTGCACCTGCTCCTGATACACGATCAGGCCGTAGGTGACGTCCAGGACCTCCTTGAGCGGCGCCTCCAGCTCGGGGTGGATCGGGGTGATCTCCTGCAGGCCGTTCTTGCGCAGCGCGTAGTTGGTGTGCGAGTCCATGCCCATGGGGCCGGGCCGGTACAGCGCGGAGACGGCGGAGATGTCCTCGAAGTTGTCGGGCTTCATCAGGCGCAGCAGGGAGCGCATGGGGCCGCCGTCGAACTGGAAGACGCCGAGGGTGTCGCCGCGCTGGAGCAGTTCGAAGGTCGTGGGGTCGTCCAGCGGCAGCGACAGCAGGTCGATGTCGCGGCCCTTGTTGGACTTCACCATCTTGACGGCGTCGTCCATGATCGTCAGGTTGCGCAGGCCCAGGAAGTCCATCTTCAGCAGGCCGAGCGACTCGCAGCTCGGGTAGTCCCACTGCGTGATGGTCACGCCGTCGGTGTGCCGGACCCAGACGGGCACGTGCTCGGTGATGGTCTCGCTGGACATGATCACGCCGGCCGCGTGCACGCCCATCTGCCGGACCAGGCCCTCGACGCCCTTGGCGGTGTCGATGACCTTCTTCACGTCCGGCTCGTTCTCGTACATCCCGCGGACCTCGCCGGCCTCGCTGTAGCGGGGGTGCGTGGGGTCGGTGATGCCGTTGAGGTCGATGCCCTTGCCGAGGACGTCGGCGGGCATCGCCTTGGTGATGCGGTCGCCCATCGCGTACGGGTAGCCGAGGACGCGTGCGGAGTCCTTGATGGCGTTCTTGGCCTTGATCTTGCCGTAGGTGCCGATCATGGCGACCTTGTCGGCGCCGTACTTCTCCGTGACGTACCGGATCACCTCGACGCGCCTGCGCTCGTCGAAGTCGATGTCGACGTCGGGCATGGAGACGCGCTCGGGGTTGAGGAACCGCTCGAAGATCAGACCGTGCGGGATCGGGTCGAGGTCGGTGATGCCCATGGCGTAGGCGACGATCGAGCCGGCCGCGGAGCCACGGCCGGGGCCCACCGCGATGCCGTTGTTCTTGGCCCACATGATGAAGTCGGCGACCACGAGGAAGTAGCCCGGGAACCCCATCTGGATGATGACGTCCATCTCGTACTCGACCTGCTTCTGGCGGTCCTCGGGGATGCCGCCGGGGAAGCGGCGCTCCATGCCGCGGCGCACCTCCTCCTTGAACCAGGTGACCTCGGTGTAGCCCTCGGGGATGTCGAACTTCGGCATCAGGTCGCGCTTCTCGAACATGCCCGTGGTGTCGATCTGCTCGGCCACCAGGAGGGTGTTGCGGCAGCCCTCCTGCCAGGCGTCCGAGGAGTCGATGGCGTACATCTCGTCCGCGGACTTCAGGTAGTAGCCGGTGCCGTCGAACTTGAAGCGGTCGGGGTCCGAGAGGTTCTTGCCGGTCTGGATGCACAGCAGTGCGTCGTGGGCGCTCGCCTCGTGCGCGTACGTGTAGTGCGAGTCGTTGGTGACCAGGGGCGGGATGCCGAGCTTCTTGCCGATCTCCAGCAGGCCCTCGCGGACCCGGTGCTCGATGTCGATGCCGTGGTCCATCAGCTCCAGGAAGTAGCGGTCCTTGCCGAAGATGTCCTGGTAGTCGGCGGCCGACTTCAGGGCCTCGTCGAACTGGCCGAGACGCAGCCTGGTCTGCAGCTCGCCCGAGGGGCAGCCGGTGGAGGCGATGAGCCCCTCGGACCACTGGGAGATGGTCTCCTTGTCCATGCGGGGCCACTTCTGCAGCCAGCCCTCGGCGTAGGCGTCGGAGGACAGGCGGAAAAGGTTGTGCAACCCGCCCGCGTCGGCCGCCCAGATCGTCTTGTGGGTGTAACCACCCGAACCGGACACGTCGTCCCGCTTCTGGTGCGGCTGACCCCAGCGGATCTTGCGCTTGTTGCGCCGGGACTCGGGGGCGACGTACGCCTCGATGCCGATGATCGGCGTGACCCCCGCCTTCTTCGCCGAGTGGAAGAAGTCGTAGGCCCCGTGCAGGTTGCCGTGGTCGGACATGGCGATGTGCGTCATGCCCATCTCGTTGCACGCGTCGAACATGTCCTTCAGCCGCGCGGCACCGTCCAGCATCGAGTACTGGGTGTGGACGTGCAGGTGCGTGAACGGCTTGTTCGACACGTTCGGCCTCCCTGGGCAGAAGCGGGCGACGGGCTGGCGGACAGTCCGGGGGTCAGCGTCGAAGTCTATGCCCCGGCACCGACACCGGCGGGCCCCCTCCGCGTACCTTCGGGCGGGGGTACGCGGACAGTCCGCCGGTCCCCGGCCCCGCGTGTGCGGGGCCGGGGAATCCCGCGCGTGTCGTCCGGGCGCGCGCGGGCGCGGGCACTTCCGGTGGCCCTCGCGCGTTGGACCGACCGGCGGGGCCACCGCCGGTCCGTCCGGCCCGGCGGGCGCTCGCTCCCGCCGCATCCGTCACGCACCACCCGCACCTGGAGGCACCCAGCGATGTCGGTCCCGCAGCTCAACGACGAGCACCGCGGCGAGGAGATCCTCGCCGTCTTCGACACCGCCTTCGGCAGGCTGCTGGCCGCCGACCCGGCCGCGTTCCGCGTGAAGTTCCGCAAGATGGCGGCCTCCGCGTTCGCCTTCTACCGGGGCACGGCGTGCCTCTTCTACCACGACCTGGACGCCGGCGGCGAGGGCGACCTCAGGGGCCCGTACCTGGACGAGCGCACCTCACGGGTGTGGATCCACGGCGATCTGCACGCGGAGAACTTCGGCACCTACATGGACGCCAACGGCCGGCTTATCTTCAACGTGAACGACTTCGACGAGGCCTACGTCGGCCCCTTCACCTGGGACCTGAAGCGGCTGGCGGCCTCCGTCGCCCTCATCGGCTACGCCAAGGCGCTCAGCGACGAGCAGATCAGCGAACTGGTCGGCGTCTACGCGGCCGCCTACCGGGAGCGCATCCACGCCCTGGCCACCGGCGCCAAGGACGACGAGGTGCCGCCCTTCACCCTGGACACCGCCCAGGGACCGCTGCTGGACGCGCTGCGGGACGCCCGCTCGCTGACCCGTTTCGGCCTGCTGGACTCGATGACGGAGATCCGGGACTTCGAGCGCCGCTTCGCACCCGGCGGCGGCTCCGTCGAGCTGGACGCCGCCACCCGCTACAAGGTGCTGGCCGCCTTCGACGGCTATCTGGAGACGCTGCCCGAGTCCTCCCTGACCCGTCCGGACTCCTACCGCGTGAAGGACGTCGTGGGCCGCCGCGGGATCGGCATCGGCTCGGCCGGGCTGCCCTCGTACAACATCCTCCTGGAGGGCAACAGCGACGCCCTGGAGAACGACGTCGTCATCTACATCAAGCAGGCCCAGGTCCCGGCCGTCTCCCGGCACATCACGGACCGGGCGATCCGCGACTACTTCCAGCACGAGGGCCACCGCACGGTGATCTCCCAGCGCGCCCTCCAGGCCCACGCCGACCCGTGGCTGGGCTGGACGGAGCTGGACGGCGCCGGGCAGCTCGTCGCCGAGGTGTCCCCCTACGCGGTGGACCTGGACTGGGGCGAGATCGACGACCCGGAGGAGATCGCCGCCGTCGTCGCCGACCTCGGCCGGGCCACCGCCACGATGCACGCGGCGGCGGACGACCAGTCCGGCGAGTCCCTCGTGCCCTTCTCCACCGAGCGCGCGATCGACGCCGCCATCGCCGCCGACGAGAGCGGCTTCGGCGACCTCCTCGTCGACTTCGCGCACGACTACGGGGCCCGCGCGCGCGGTGACCACCAGATCTTCGTCGACCTGTTCCGCAACGGCCGCATCCCCGGCCTCTGAGCCCGCGGCGGCCCCGCCCACCACAACGCTCCGGTAACGCACAGCTCCCCTTTAGGGGCCGCTTACCGGAGCGCATGGGACACTCTCCAGCGCGATGGACATATCAGCGACCCACCTCAGAGCCGTACGCGCGGCGCTGTTCACGGCGATCGTCGTGACGCTCGGCACCGCGTCGCACGTGCTGCTGTCCGGGGTCCCGCTGCCGACGGCCACGGTGACGGTGACCGCCGTCGCCGTGTTCGCCCTCGCCTACCTCCTCGCCGGGCGCGAGCGCGGCTTCGGACGGATCGCGGCGCTCCTGGTCCCGCTGGAACTGGGCGCCGACACGATCTTCACCACCGGGCAGCACGCCTGCTACGGCCCTGCGGGCGGCCCGGTCACCGGTCCGCTGCGCTCGGTCGGCTGGGACGTGCTGTGCCGCGGCGGCGGGGTCGGCACCCCGCTCGGGCACATGACCGGCTCCGGCGCCGCCCGGGTCTCCACCCTGCTCGCCGACCCGGCCACCGCCTGGCTGCTGCTCGCCGCCCACGTGGGCGTGGGACTCCTCGCCGCCCTCTGGCTGCACCGCGGCGAGCGGGCCCTGGCCCAGTTGCTGCGGGCGGCCGGCGCGCTCACCTTCCGCCCGCTGCTGCTGGCGGTCGCCGCGGTCACGGTACGGCGCCGCCCGCCGGCCCGCACCGCGCTCCCCGCGCCTCCGGCGGCCCCCGCCCCCCGCACCCGGCTGTTCACGCACTCCCTGGGCCTACGGGGCCCGCCGCGTGCCGCCGTCCCCTCCCCCGCGTACGCCCTCGTCTGAGGCGCGTGGCGCGGGCGCCCTCGCGCGGGGCGGGACGGCACCCGAGCACGGCCCCCACCCGAAGCATCCCGCGTACCCCACCGGTACGCGCGTTCCCACGGAGATCACCCACATGAGCAAGCGAAACAGCCCCGCGGCGAAGTCGGCGGCCCGGGAGCGGCTGCGCCAGGAGCGCGAGCGCCAGGCCAAGCGCGACAAGGCCAAGCGGCAGGTCATCGTGGCCGGCTCCATCGTCGCGGTCCTCGCGATAGCCGGCGGCATCAGCTACGCGGTCGTGCAGGCCAACAAGCCCGACGGCTGGGAGGCCGTCCGGGATCAGAAGCTCGTCCAGCCGGCCCACACCACGGGCAAGAACGGCACGACCGTCGTCGTCGGCAAGGACAGCGCGAAGAAGACCCTCACGATGTACGAGGACCCGCGCTGCCCCGTATGCGCCCAGTTCGAGCAGTCCGTCGGCACGACGGTCGACAAGGACGTCGAGAGCGGCAAGTACAAGATCCAGTACGTGGGTGCCACGTTCATCGACAACAACATCCCCGGAGAGGGATCCAAGAACGCCCTCAGCGCGCTGGGCGCCGCCCTGAACGTCAGCCCCGAGGCCTTCCTGGACTACAAGAGCGCCCTCTACTCGGCGAAGTACCACCCCGAGGAGACCGAGGACAAGTTCGCGAAGGACGACTACCTGATCAAGGTCGCGGACACGGTCAAGGAGCTCAAGGGCAACAAGACCTTCCAGAACGCCGTCGAGAAGGGCACCTACGACAAGTGGGCCCTGCTGATGAGCGACAAGTTCGACGCGGACGGCAAGAAGTACGGATTCGGCGGCACGCCCACGCTGATGATGGACGGCAAGGTCCTCACCGGCAGCGACGGCAAGAACGCGCCGATGACGACGGAGGACTTCAGCACCGCCATCGGCAAGGCCCTCGCCTCCTGAGGGCGTTGACCCGGCGACCGACGGCGGGCGGACTTCCTGGGGTTCGCCCGCCGGCGGGCGTCGCGGTCACTAGCCTGATCGTCCGTGACTCCCAGCCGACACGGATCGCCCGATCCCCGCACGCCCGCCGACGCGCCGGCGCCCCCCGCGCCCGTCCCGTCCATCCCCTCGCCCTCCACCTCGCCCGAGGAGACCTCCCGGCTGGCGGAGGCCCTCGCCCCGCTGCGCCGCACGGTCGTCAAGGCGGCCGCCGCGACCGCCGGGTTCGTCGGTCCGCTGGCCGCCGCGCTGCCCGCCCGGGCCGCGCCCGGCACGACCGCCTTCCTGCACGGCGTGGCCTCCGGGGACCCGCTGCCCGACGGCGTCCTGCTGTGGACCCGGGTGACCCCGACCCTCGAGGCGGTGCCCGGCTCCGGGCTCGGACCCGACGTCCGGGTCGGCTGGGTCCTCGCCGCCGACCGGGCGTTCACCGACGTCGTCGCCAAGGGTTCCGTCACCGCGAGCGCCGCCACCGACCACACCGTCAAGGCGGACGTGCGCGGGCTGCGGCCGGCCACCGACTACTGGTTCCGCTTCACCGCCGGGCCCGCCGAGTCCCCCGTCGCCCGCACCCGCACCGCCCCGGCCGCCGACGCCCCCGTCGACCACCTGCGGCTGGGCGTGGTGGCCTGCGCCAACTGGGAGGCCGGGCACTTCTCCGCCTACCGCCATCTGGCGGCCCGCGGCGACCTGGACGCCTGGCTGCATCTCGGCGACTACATCTACGAGTTCCCCACCGGCCAGTACGCCCACCGCGGCACCGTCGTGCGCCCGCACTCCCCGGCGCACGAGATCGTCACGCTCGCCGACTACCGCGTACGCCACGGCACCTACAAGACCGACCCCGATCTGCAGGCCCTGCACCACACCGCGCCGGTCGTCGCGATCTGGGACGACCACGAGTTCGCCGACAACGCCTGGTCCGGCGGCGCGGGCAACCACACCGAGGGCGCGGAGGGGAGCTGGACGGACCGCCAGGCCGCCGCGAAACAGGCGTACTTCGAGTGGATGCCGGTCCGGCCCTCGACCGAGGGCACCACCTACCGGCGGCTGCGCTTCGGCACGCTGGCCGACCTGTCCCTGCTCGATCTGCGCACCTTCCGCTCCGAGCAGGCGGCCACCGGCAGCGGCTCGGTCGACGACCCGGGCCGCACGCTCACCGGGCGCGCCCAGCTCGACTGGCTCAAGGCGGGACTGACGGCCTCCGACACCACCTGGCACCTGGTCGGCAACTCGGTCATGATCGCGCCCTTCGCCGTGGGCTCCCTCTCCGCCGCCCTGCTGCGGCCCCTGGCCGAGCTGTTCGACAAGCCCAAGGAGGGACTCGCCCTCAACACCGACCAGTGGGACGGCTACACCCACGACCGGCGCGAACTCCTCGCCCACCTGCGGGAGAACGGCATCCGCAACACCGTCTTCCTCACCGGAGACATCCACATGGCCTGGGCCAACGACGTGCCCTTCGAGGCCAGGTCGTACCCGGGCTCCGGCTCGGCCGCCACCGAGTTCGTCGTCACCTCGATCACCTCCGACAACCTCGACGACTTCGTCAAGGCACCCGAGGGCACCATCTCGGCGATGGCCGCCCCCCTGATCCGGGCGGCCAACAAGCACGTCCGCTGGGTCGACACCGACCGGCACGGCTACGGCGTACTCGACCTCGACCGCGAGCGGGCGCAGATGGACTTCTACGTCCTGTCCGACCGCCGGGACCCGGCCGCGTCCTCCTCCTGGGCCCGCTCGTACCGCACGCTCAACGGCAGCCAGCGCGTCGAGCGGGCCAAGGACCCGGTGTGAGCGCCTCGCGTCCGCGCGGGGAGGTGCCGCGGGGTCAGGAGGGCTCCAGCGTGCCGAGGAAGCCGAGCGCCACCCGCCAGGTGGCCTCGGCCGCCTCCTCGTCGTAGTCGGGGAGGTCGGGGTCCGTGTAGAGGTGCCCGGCGCCCGCGTACCGGTACACCTCCACGTCGGCGCCCGCCCGGCGCATCTGCAGGTACCAGGCGCTCAGCCAGTCGTCCGGCTCGAACGGGTCGGGCTCGGCCACGTGCAGCTGCACCGGCAGGTCGTCCACCGAGGCGTTCGGCGCGAGGTCCGAGGTGCCGTGCAGGAGCAGCAGTCCACGCGCCTTCGCGTCGCCGAGCGCGAGGGTCTGGGCGGTAGCGGCGCCCAGCGAGAGACCCGCGTAGACCAGGCCGCGCTCGGAGTACGGGGCGGCGGCCAGCACCGCCCGCTTCAGCAGCCCCTCCTTGCCGAGCTCCTCACGGTAGGCCCGGCTCTCCTCGACCGAGTCGAACGTACGGCCGTCGAACAGGTCCGGGGTCCAGACCCGGTGCCCGGCGGCACGCAGCCGGTCGGCGGCGGAGTGGACGGCGGGCCGCAGTCCGTACGTCGAGTGGAAGAGCATGATGTCCATGCGCCCATGGTGCCAGCCACCACTGACGGTCACCGACCGCCGGACCCCGCCCCGGCACCCGGGGCGCCGCTCGCGTGAGGTCGCTCACGCGGGGGCGGGCGGGGGCGGGGCGCTACCCGGGATCCCCGGAGCCACACATGTTCATGCCTCCCGGTGCCGGTTACGTTCGGAGGCATGGAGAACGTACTCCGGCCCGTGATCGTCGTCGGCGGCGCGGTCGTGCTCACCCTGTTCCTCGGGTGGGCCTGCGACCGGCTGCTGCGCCAGGCCGACCAACGGCACCACGAGACCCCCCTGTGGGGGCTGCTGCGCCGCGGCCGCGTCCCGTACCAGCTCGTGCTGTGCGCCGCCCTGCTCAGAGGCTCCTACGACGAGGCGAAGCTGCTCCAGGAGCACCACGTCGGCGTCGCCCGCACCCTGACCCTGGTGCTGATCGGCTCCGCCGCGTGGCTGGTGATCCGGATCGCGGCGGCCGTCGTGGAGACCTCGTACACCCGCTACGCGCGCGCCCACCGCGATCCGGCGCGGGTGCGCCGGGTGCGGACCCAGGTCACGCTGATCATGCGGGTCGTCTCGGCGGTCGTCGGGGTGGTCGCGGTCGCCGCGATGCTGCTGACCTTCCCCGCGATGCGGGCCGCCGGCGCCTCGATCCTGGCCTCCGCGGGCATCGTCGGCATCGTCGCCGGTGTCGCGGCACAGTCCACCCTCAGCAACATGTTCGCGGGGCTGCAGATCGCCTTCGGCGACATGGTCCGCATCGGCGACACCGTGGTGGTGGACGGCGAGTGGGGCACCGTCGACGAGATCACGCTGACCTTCCTGACGGTGCGGACCTGGGACGAGCGCCGGATCACCATGCCGGTCTCGTACTTCACCTCCAAGCCCTTCGAGAACTGGTCGCGCGGCGGCGTGCAGATGACCGGCACGGTGTACTTCCACGTCGACCACAGCGCGCCCGTGGAGGCGATGCGCGAACGGCTGCGGGACATCCTGCGGCAGTGCCCGGCCTGGGACGGACGCGCCTACGGCCTGGTGGTCACCGACACCACGCCCAACACCATGGAGGTGCGGGCGCTGGTGACGGCGAAGGACGCGGACGACATCTGGACGGTGCGGGTCACGGTCCGCGAGGAGATGATCCGCTGGCTGAGCGAGCACCACCCGTACGCGCTGCCCCGGGTCAACACGGCGGAGGCGGTGCGGCCGCCGCACCATCTCGACGGGCGCTTCGACGTCCCGGGCGCCCGGCCCGCCCCCGCGGAGGAGACGCGGCGCGGACGGCCCGGCGGCACGCGGTCCCGGCAGTCGGACGGGGCGGGCTGGGTCACGGCCAACCGCTCCCCCGGCAAGGGCTGAGCCGCCGCCGGGGCGGACCCAGGGGGCGGGGCGGCCCCAGGGGGCGGGTCAGCGCAGGCTGCGGACGTCCAGGTGGCGCAGGACGCGGTCGACGACCTCGGGGTCCGCGCCCGGTTCGCCGCGGGCCGCGAGGATCTCGTGCCGGGCGGCACTCAGCATCTCGCCCTGGATCCGTCGGATCCGCTTCAGCCTCCGCGCCCGCTTCTCGTGCGCCTCCATGCGCTCGTCCTCCACGACGTCGGGGGTGATCCGCACCCCGAGGTCGAAGGCCCGGCGCAGCATCTGCTCGAACAGTTCCTCGGGCAGGTCCTCCTCCCGCTCGATCTCCGCGAGCCGCTCCTTGGCCGCCCGGGCCGCGCGGACGGCGAGTTCCTTCTCGAACTCCTTCTCCCGCGCGGTGTCGGCCTGGACGCCCAGCCTCCGCACCAGCCAGGGCAGGGTCAGGCCCTGCAGGACGAGCGTCACCACGATGACCACGAAGGCGATGAAGACGATCTCGTCCCGGTCGGGGAAGGGCGAGCCGTCGTCCATCTCCAGCGGGATGGCGAGCGCCAGCGCGACCGAGGCCACCCCGCGCATCCCCGACCACCACATCACGATGGTCTCCCGCCAGCTCGTCGGGATGTCCTCCTCCTGGTCGCCCCGCCTGCTGTGCAGCCACTGGGTCAGCCAGGTGGCCGGCAGCAGCCACAGCAGGCGGACGAGGATGACGACGCCGACGACCGCCCCGGCCCAGCCGAGCATCTCGCCCCAGTGGTTCTCGGCCGTCGCGATGGCGTGGTGCAGCTCCAGGCCGATCAGCCCGAAGGCCACACCCGTGACCAGGGTGTCCACGACCTCCCAGAAGCTGTGTCCGGCGAGCCGGGTGAGCACGTCGTCGGGGTCGGTGCCGTACTCGGCGAGGAACAGCGCGGTGGTGAGCACCGCCAGCACGCCCGAGCCGTGCAGTTCGTCGGCCAGGACGTAGGAGGCGAAGGGCACCAGCAGGGTGAGCCCGATCTGCAGCGTGGCGTCGTTGAGGATGTCCATCAGCTTGTTGGACACCCAGCCCAGCGCCGCGCCGACCGCGACGGCCACGACCGCGGAGAGCAGCAGTTCCAGCACGGCCCCGGACACCGAGAACGAGCCGCTGACGGCGGCGGCGATGGCCACGTGGTACAGCGTGATCGCGGTGACGTCGTTGAAGAGGCCCTCGCCCTCCAGGATGGAGACGAGGCGGCGGGGCAGCCCGAGCTGCCCGGCGACGGCGGTCGCGGCGATCGGGTCGGGCGGCGCGACCAGCGCGCCGAGCGCGACGGCGGCGGCGATCGGCAGCCCGGGGACGACGGCGCTCGCGGTGGCGGCGACCGCGATCATGGTGACGAACACCAGGGCCACGGCCAGCAGGAAGATGGGCCGTTTATTGGCCGTGAACTGCCGCCAGGAGGTGCGCCGCACCGCCGCGTACAGCAGCGGCGGCAGCAGCGCGGGCAGGATCAGGTCGGGCGGGATGTCGACATTGGGCACGAAGTCGGGCAGGGCCAGCACGAGCCCGAGGAGGGTCATCAGTACCGGCGAGGGGAGCCCCAGCCGGTCCCCCACCGGGACGCTCACCACGGCCCCGACCAACAGCACGAACAGCAGGGCCAGCTGGTCCACGGTCAGCGCTCCCGGGGTCTGGGACGATCAAGAGGGGCCGGAGATCCAGACTGCCACGCCGCCCCCGGCGGGGACCGCACCGGCACACTCCGTCAGCCGTCCCCCGCCGCGCCGCCGCCCCGTCCGTCTCACAGGGGGCGGCGCATCGCCCGGTGGGGCATCCCGGCGTCCGGGAACTCCGGCCCGTACGCCTCGTACCCCAGACGTGCGTAGAAACCCAGCGCGTGGGTCTGCGCGTGCAGATCGACGCCGGTCAGGCCGCGCTCCCGGGCGGCCTCCTCGATCGCCCGCACCAGGGCCGCCCCGACGCCGAGACCGCGCGCCTCCTCGACGACCGCGAGCCGCCCGAGCGAGCCCACCGAGGGCTCGCCGCCGTTCCTCGCGGCGGCCGCCGGGCCGTACAGCAGCCGGCCGGTGCCGAGCGGCAGTCCGTCCTCCCGGCGCAGCGCCAGGACGTGGACCGCGCCGGCGTCGTGGGCGTCGTACTCGATGTCCTCGGGCACGCCCTGTTCGAGGACGAAGACCTCCTTGCGCACCGCGAAGCATGCCTCGCGGTCGGCTGGGTCCTCGGCGACGCGTATCTCGTACCGCTGCCGTCCGGCGCCGGCCGGCGCGTTCACGCGTAGGTCTCCTCGCGCACCTGGTCCAGGGCCTGCCGCAGGTCCTCGGGGTACTCGCTGGCGAACTCGACCCACTCGCCGTCACCGGGGTGCTCGAAGCCGAGGCGGACGGCGTGCAGCCACTGGCGGGTCAGCCGCAGCCGCTTGGCGAGGGTGGGGTCGGCGCCGTAGGTGAGGTCGCCGACGCAGGGGTGGCGGTGGGCGGCCATGTGGACCCGGATCTGGTGGGTGCGGCCGGTCTCCAGCTTCACGTCGAGCAGGGAGGCGGCGCGGAACGCCTCGATCAGGTCGTAGTGCGTCACGGAGGGCTTGCCCTCCGCGGTGACGGCCCACTTGTAGTCGTGCTGCGGGTGGCGGCCGATGGGGGCGTCGATGGTGCCGCTGGTCGGGTCGGGGTGGCCCTGGACGAGGGTGTGGTAGCGCTTGTCGACCGTGCGTTCCTTGAACTGGCGCTTGAGGGAGGTGTACGCCCGCTCGGACTTGGCCACCACCATCAGGCCCGAGGTGCCCACGTCGAGGCGGTGCACGATGCCCTGGCGCTCGGCGGCGCCGGAGGTGGAGACGCGGTACCCGGCGGCGGCCAGGCCGCCGATCACGGTGGTACCGGTCCAGCCGGGGCTCGGGTGCGCGGCCACACCGACGGGCTTGACGACGACGACCACGTCCTCGTCGTCGTACACGATCTCCATGCCCTCGACGGGCTCGGCGACGACCCGCACCGGCGCGGCGGCCTGCGGCATCTCGACCTCGAGCCAGGCGCCGCCGTGGACCCGCTCGGACTTGCCCACCGCCGAGCCGTCGACGTGCACCTTGCCCGCCGAGGCGAGCTCGGCCGCCTTCGTGCGGGAGAAGCCGAACATGCGGGAGATGGCGGCGTCTACGCGCTCGCCCTCCAGGCCGTCGGGCACGGGCAGGGTGCGGATCTCGGGAAGCGTGCTCACCCGTCGAGTATGCCGGACGGGCCGGGCACTCCCGTACGGGCCTGTGGACAACCCCCGTGGGCGACCCTGTGGACGGACCGCCTCGGGCGGGCGCTCAGTCCTTGTGGACGGTGCCGTCCGGGTCCAGGCCGCGGAAGGACAGCAGCACGATCAGGATGCCGCCGCACACGATCGCCGAGTCCGCCAGGTTGAAGACGGCGAAGTGCTTGGGCGAGATGAAGTCGACGACGGCGCCCTTGAAGACGCCGGGCGCGCGGAAGATCCGGTCGGTGAGGTTGCCCAGCGCCCCACCGAGGAGCAGGCCGAGCGCGATCGCCCAGGGCACGCTGTAGAGCTTGCGGGCGAGGCGGGCGATCACCACGATGACGGCGGCCGCGATCACCGTGAAGATCACGGTGTACGCCTCGCCGAAGCTGAAGGCGGCTCCCGCGTTGCGGATCGCCTCGAGCTGGAGCCAGTCCCCGATGAGGCGCACGGGGGCGTGGTGCTCCAGCCGGGCCACCACGACGATCTTGCTGACCAGGTCGAGGACGTAGGCGAACGCGGCCACGGAGAACAGCACGGCGATCCGCCGCCGGCCCCGGGTCCGGTCGGCGACGGCCGCACCGGACGCGTCGTCCGCCGAGGCCGCGGCTGCCTGGGGGGCGCCGGCCCGCGTGGAGTCGTCGTCCGCCCGCGTGGAGCCCTCGTCGCCCCGCGTGGCGTCCTGTTCCGCTCCCGCGTCGGCGGAGGGTGCGGCGGGGCGCGCGGCGGCCCGGTCGCGGGCCCCCTCGGGCCCGGCCCCCGCCGCCTCCGGCATGTCCGGCGTACCGATGATGCGCTCCGCCTCTGCCACGTGAATCCCTCGACCTAGGTACCTGACTGAGGACGAGAGTACGACACGTCACCCCCGTACCCGGTGCCCAGGCGGCGGGCGCTCAGAAACGGCGTTCCTGTTTCTGCTTGCACTCGACGCACAGCGTGGCACGCGGGAAGGCCTGCATCCGGGCCTTGCCGATGGGGTCGCCGCAGTTCTCGCACAGGCCGTAGGTGCCCGCGTCGAGACGGTCGAGGGCGCGCTCGGTCTGCTCCAGCATCTCGCGCGCGTTGGCGGCGAGGGCCAGTTCGTGCTCGCGCGTGATGTTCTTGGTGCCGGTGTCGGCCTGGTCGTCGCCGGCGCCGTCCCCGGAGTCGCGCATCAGGCCGGCGAGCGCCCGCCCCGAGGAGTCGAGCTCGGTGCGTAGCCGCATCAGCTCGGACTGCAGTGCGGCCCGGGCCTCCGCGACCTCGTCGGGCGTCCAGGGGTCCTCACCCGGACGTACCGCGAGGTCACCGGGGTCCGCCGCGGCGAGCCGCGCCGTGGGCACGGGGGTGGGGTCCTTGGCCGCCGTGGCCGTGCCAGGAGTCTTCTTAGCAACCACCGTGGGCTCCCGTCTGCTTCGCGGGGTGGTTCGGGTCGTGTGGTGCCGGGTGCTTCGCCGTCATGGCCACGCCCGTTCACGGAGTGGTCCGGCCGGCTCACGAATCGTGCTGGGACGATAAGTCGACTTGTGACCCCCGGCAACGGGGCATGCCGGTGAGGATCCGCCCGGCGGGTGCCGGGCGGCGAGCATGAAAGCGTTGTGCCCAGCTCCCGGCCGGGTAATCCGCCCGGCGCCCCGCCGCGGAATCCGGACGCCGTCCCGGTGCCGTTCGGGTCACCCCGCGCGGCCGCCGCCCGCGTCCCGGAGCCTGCGGCAAACCGGTCGGCCGCTGTCGGCCCGGCGCCGTACACTGGGCGCAGCGAGAAGCGTGGATGGGGACGAGTAGCGGCGTACGCAGCCCAGAGCGACCCGGGGACGGTGGGAGCCCGGGGGCGAGCGCGGCGCGAAGATCACCCCGGAGCCGCCGGAAGAAAGCCCCCGCGGGCCCCGTCACCGGGACCGGCGAGGGCGAGTAGACCCGGCATCGCGACCCCAATGAGGGGGCCCGCCGGGGCGCAGGGTGCGCCGGGGGGCCAAGGAGGGTGGTACCGCGGGAGCCCGCCGCACACGGCGTACGCACGAGTGGCTCTCGTCCCTCCGACGGAAGGCAGCAAGTCCGTTGGAGGAATCACGCTGATGACAGCGCCGACGTACCGCCAGGTGCCCGCACAGGTCGACCTGCCCGCGCTCGAGCACGCGGTGCTCGACTTCTGGCGCGAGCAGAAGATCTTCGCCAAGAGCCTGGAACAGTCTGCGGGCCGCCCCGAGTGGGTGTTCTACGAAGGCCCGCCCACCGCCAACGGCATGCCGGGCGCCCACCACATCGAGGCCCGCGTCTTCAAGGACGTCTTCCCGCGTTTCCGCACCATGCGCGGCTACCACGTGGCGCGCAAGGCGGGCTGGGACTGCCACGGCCTCCCCGTCGAGCTGGCGGTGGAGAAGGAGCTCGGCTTCACCGGCAAGAAGGACATCGAGGCGTACGGCATCGCCGAGTTCAACGCCAAGTGCCGCGAGTCGGTGACCCGCCACACGGACGCCTTCACCGAGCTGACGACCCGCATGGGCTACTGGGTCGACCTGGACGACGCCTACCGCACGATGGACCCCGAGTACGTGGACTCGGTGTGGTGGTCGCTGAAGGAGATCTTCGACAAGGGCCTGCTCGTCCAGGACCACCGGGTCGCCCCGTGGTGCCCGCGCTGCGGCACGGGCCTGTCCGACCACGAGCTGGCGCAGGGCTACGAGACGGTCGTCGACCCCTCGGTCTACGTCCGCTTCCCGCTCACCTCCGGCCCGCTGGCCGGCGAGGCCGCGCTGCTGGTGTGGACGACGACGCCCTGGACCCTGGTGTCCAACACGGCCGTCGCCGCGCACCCGGAGGTCACCTACGTCCTCGCGACGGACGGAACGGAGAAGCTGGTCGTCGCCGAGCCGCTGCTCGACAAGGCGCTCGGCGAGGGCTGGGAGAGCACCGGGCGGACCTTCACCGGCGCCGAGATGGAGCGCTGGACCTACCGGCGCCCCTTCGAGCTGGTCGAGTTCACCGAGCCCGCGCACTACGTCGTCAACGCCGAGTACGTCACCACCGAGGACGGCACAGGTCTGGTCCACCAGTCCCCCGCCTTCGGTGAGGACGACCTCAAGGTGTGCCGGGCCTACGGACTGCCCGTGGTCAACCCGGTGCGCCCCGACGGCACCTTCGAGGAGGACCTCCCGCTGGTCGGCGGCGTCTTCTTCAAGAAGGCCGACGAGGCGCTCACCGAGGACCTCAAGGAGCGCGGCCTGCTCTTCCGGCACCTGCCGTACGAGCACAGCTACCCGCACTGCTGGCGCTGCCACACCGCGCTGCTCTACTACGCGCAGCCGTCCTGGTACATCCGCACCACCGCCGTCAAGGACCGGCTCCTCGAGGAGAACGAGAAGACCAACTGGTACCCGGAGCGGATCAAGCACGGCCGGTACGGCGACTGGCTCACCAACAACATCGACTGGGCGCTGTCCCGCAACCGCTACTGGGGCACGCCGCTGCCCGTCTGGCGCTGCACGGAGGACCACCTCACGGTGGTCGGCTCGCGCGCGGAGCTCACCGAGCTGACCGGCACCGACCAGTCCGGGCTCGACCCGCACCGCCCGTTCATCGACGAGGTCACCTTCGTCTGCCCCGAGGAGGGCTGCGAGGCGCAGGCGACCCGCGTGCCGGAGGTCATCGACGCCTGGTACGACTCGGGCTCGATGCCGTTCGCGCAGTGGGGCTACCCGTACAAGAACAAGGAGCTGTTCGAGAGCCGGTACCCGGCGCAGTTCATCTCCGAGGCGATCGACCAGACCCGCGGCTGGTTCTACACTCTGATGGCCATCGGCACCCTGGTGTTCGACAAGTCCTCCTACGAGAACGTCGTCTGCCTGGGCCACATCCTCGCCGAGGACGGCCGCAAGATGTCCAAGCACCTGGGCAACATCCTGCAGCCGATCCCGCTCATGGAGCAGCACGGCGCCGACGCGGTGCGCTGGTTCATGGCGGCCGGCGGCTCCCCCTGGGCGGCCCGCCGGGTCGGCCACGGCAACCTCCAGGAGGTCGTGCGCAAGACGCTGCTGACCTACTGGAACACGGTCGCCTTCCAGGCCCTGTACGCCCGCACCTCCGGCTGGGCGCCGAGCGGGGCGGACCCGGCTCCGGCCGAGCGCCCGCTGCTCGACCGCTGGCTGCTGAGCGAGCTGCACGCGCTGACCGACCAGGTGACCCGGTCCCTGGAGGGCTACGACACCCAGCGCGCCGGCAAGCTGCTGTCCGCCTTCGTCGACGACCTCTCGAACTGGTACGTGCGCCGCTCCCGGCGCCGGTTCTGGCAGGGCGACAAGGCCGCGCTGCGCACCCTGCACGAGGTCGTCGAGACGGTGACGAAGCTGATGGCCCCGCTGACCCCGTTCCTCACCGAGCGGGTCTGGCAGGACCTGGTGGTGCCGGTGACGCCGGGCGCGCCCGAGTCCGTGCACCTGTCCTCCTGGCCGGAGGCCGACCTGGACGCCATCGATCCGGAGCTGTCGCAGCGGATGCTGCTGGTGCGGCGGCTGGTCGAGCTGGGCCGGGCCACCCGTGCCGAGTCGGGCGTCAAGACGCGGCAGCCGCTGCGTCGCGCCCTGATCGCGGCGCACGGCTTCGAGTCCCTGGACCGGGAGCTGCGCGCGCAGATCACGGAGGAGCTGAACGTGGAGTCGCTGGCCTCGCTGAGCGAGGTGGGCGGCTCGCTGGTGGACACCACGGCCAAGGCCAACTTCCGGGCGCTGGGCAAGCGCTTCGGCAAGCGGGTGCAGGACGTGGCGCGGGCGGTCGCGGCGGCGGACGCCGCGGCGCTGTCGCTGGCCCTGCGCGAGGGCACGGCCTCGGTGGAGGTGGACGGCGAGAAGATCTCGCTGGCACCGGACGAGGTGATCATCACGGAGACCCCGCGCGAGGGCTGGTCGGTGGCCTCGGACTCCGGTGCGACGGTCGCGCTCGACCTGGAGATCACCGAGGAGCTGCGCCGGGCCGGGCTCGCGCGGGACGCCATCCGGCTGATCCAGGAGGCGCGGAAGAACAGCGGTCTGGACGTCGCCGACCGGATCGTGCTGCGCTGGGACGCGGTGGAGCCGGGTGTCGTGGCGGCGCTGTCGGAGCACTCCGGGCTGATCGCGGACGAGGTGCTGGCGACGGAGTTCGTGCGCGGGGAGGCGGACGGAACGTTCGGCGACCCGTTCACGGAGGACTCCCTGACCCTCACGTTCCGCCTCCGCAAGGCGTGAGCACGAGGGCCGGGGCGGCGGGCTCACCCCCGCCGCCCCGGCCCGTGCGGGCGGCCCGTACGAACAAAACCACTGTGCGGACAACGCGAAGGCGGTCCTGGAGGGGAAACCCTCCGGGACCGCCTTTCGAGTCTGCCGATGACCCGTCGCGTGGCTGGGCCGCTAGGCCGCGCTCAGTTGTCGTCCTCGTCGATCAGGAAACCGCGCATCGGGGACGGCGCCTGGCCCATCGGGGAGGGGCCCTGCGGCCGTACCGGCGCCATCGGCTGCGTCATCGCGGGCGTCATCTGCTGCTGACCGCCGTAGGACGGCGCCGAGGGTCCCTGCGGGCCGCCCATCGACTGGTTGCCGCCGTAGGACGGGGCGCTCGCGCCCGCCGGAGCCATCGACGGCGTCGAGGGCGAGGGCAGGGAGGCCGTGGCCGGAGTGCGCGGCGGGGCCAGCGAGTCGTCGGCCTGGGTCTCCAGCTGGCGCAGCTGCGACTCCAGGTACGACTTCAGCCGCGTGCGGTACTCGCGCTCGAAGCCCCGCAGGTCCTCGACCTTGCGCTCCAGCGTGGCGCGGGCGGACTCCAGGGAGCCCATCGCCACACGGTGCTTCTCCTGCGCGTCCCGCTCCAGGGCGTCGGCCTTGGCGCGGGCGTCCCGCTCCAGGCCCTCGGCACGCGAACGCGCCTCGCCGACGATCTTGTTGGCCTCGGAGCGTGCCTCGGCGATCGCCTGGTCGGCGGTCTGCTGGGCCAGCGAGAGGACACGGGCGGCGCTGTCGCCACCGGGGCCCTGACCGGGGCCGCCCATGGGACCACCCATCGGGCCGGGGCCGCCCATCGGACCGCCCATGGGGCCGCCCATCTGCTGCATGGGCGGCTGGCCGCCCATCGGTCCCTGGCCCATGGGACCGGGGCCCTGGCCCATCGGGCCGGGACCCTGCGGGCCGCCCTGACCGCCACCGGGGCCGGCGGGCAGCTGCGGGGCACCGCTCGGCAGCTGGGGCGGACCACCCATGGGGCCACCCATCTGCTGCTGCGGCGGGCCCGATATGCCGGCGGGTACCGGAGCGCCGGGACCTCGCATTCCCTGCTGCGGGTGCCCCTGCTGCTGGTGCGGGCCGCCCTGGTGCGGGCCGCCCTGCTGGTGAGGACCGCCCTGCTGCTGGTGGGGGCCGCCCTGCTGCTGGTGCGGGCCGCCCTGGTGCGGCGGTCCGTCCTGGCCCTCGGGGGGCTTGCGCATGTTCTGCTGGTTCTGCGCGGCGGCACGCGTGGCCGCGGCCAGCTTGGCGCGCAGGTCCTCGTTCTCGCGCAGCAGCCGGGTCAGCTCGGCTTCGACCTCGTCGAGGAAGGCATCGACCTCGTCCTCGTCATAGCCTTCTCGGAGGCGGACGGTCGTGAACTGCTTGTTCCGCACGTCCTCGGGGGTCAACGGCATTTCTTCACCTCAACGTTGTCGTCGGCAGTCGGCAGGCCCATGTCGTCCACGCTCACCCCAGTGCACTACCCACGAGGGAGATCAGGATGTAGACGATGATCATCAGTACGAAGAAGGACAGGTCGAGCGCCACGCCCCCGAGACGCAGCGGCGGGATGAACCGCCGCAGAAGCTTCAGCGGTGGATCGGTGACAGTGTAGGTCGCCTCGAGGACGACCACCATCGCCCTGCCGGGTTGCCATGAGCGGGCGAACTGGAAGACGTAGTCCATGACCAACCGGAAGATGAGCACCACGAGGAAGCACATCAGCACGACGTAGACGACCTGCACCACCACGCCCATGATCCGTGCGTCCCTCTCCCCTGTTTTCCGTGCGTCATTCCTGGTACTGCCGGGTACTGCTTCTCAGCTCTGGTTGAAGAACCCGCCCTCTGCGATGCGGGCCTTGTCCTCCGCCGTGACATCGACGTTAGCAGGAGACAACAGGAAGACCTTCTGTGTCACCCGCTCGATGCTGCCGTGAAGACCAAACACCAGACCGGCCGCAAAGTCGACAAGTCGCTTCGCGTCCGTGTCATCCATCTCGGTCAAGTTCATGATCACCGGGGTGCCCTCACGGAAGTGTTCCCCGATGGTACGGGCCTCGTTGTAGGTCCGGGGGTGCAGTGTCGTGATCCGGTACGGCTCTCGTTCCGACACGACCTTGGGCATGATCACCGGTGCGTTCTTCTCCAGGCTGGCGCGTTCTTGTGTGATGGATGCCACGGGCGCGATGCGTGCCGGACGTCCGGATTCCGCGGGAAGCGAAGCGGCGTGGGGCAGCGGGTCGCGCGGGGCGGGCGGCTGTACCGCTCGTACCGATTCGTCCCGTTGCGACTGAAGTGACTGATGTGACGGCTCGTGCCGACGGCGCTCCCGTTCGGGCTCCGGGTCGAGCTCCGGTTCGAAGTCGTCATCGGGGTCGAAGCCCCTGCCGTCGTACCCATCGTCCTCCACGAGGCCGAGGTAGACCGCCATCTTGCGCATCGCGCCGGCCATGCTCCGAGTCCTCCGCTCTGTGGTGGATCCACTGACGACTTGCCAAGTGCCCGCGATCCACGAGGTCGTTACGCCCGCCTACCAGCGGTAATGACCATATTTTCTGCTGTGGTCCGACTTCCTGGCGACGTTACCCGAGCCCGGGGCGGACTCCGAGTACCGCAGTGCCGACGCGTACATGTGTCGCTCCGGCCGCCACGGCCTCCTCGAGGTCCGTACTCATCCCCGCGGAAACCATGTTCGCAGCAGGATGTGTCTTGCGCAGTACGGTCGACAAATCCATCAACCGCTCGAACGCCGCCTGTTGACGTCCGGCGTACTCACCGGTGAGGGGCGCGACGGTCATCAGTCCGTCGAGCCGCAGCCCCGGAGCCTCCTCGACCAGGGCGGCCAACTCCCCGACGCCGTCGGGACCGACGCCGCCCCGCTCACCCCGCCCGCTCTCCCCCGCGTCCAGTGCGACCTGCAGCAGGCAGCCCACCTCGCGGCCGGTCCGAACGGCCTCCCGGGAGAGCGCCATGACGAGCCGGGCGCGGTCCACGGACTGCACGAGAGAGGCGTAACCGAGCACGGAACGCACCTTGTTGGTCTGCAACTGGCCCACGAAGTGCCAGGTGAGCGGCAGATCCGAACAGGCGGCGGCCTTGGGGGCCGCGTCCTGGTCCCGGTTCTCGGCGACGTGCCGCACGCCGAGTTCGGCGAGGAGCCGCACGTCGCTCGCGGGGTAGGTCTTGGTGACCACGATCAGGGTCACCTCCTCCCGCGCACGTCCCGCGGCCGCGCACGCGGCGGCGATGCGGTCCTCCACCTTCGCGAGATTCGCGGCGAGTTGCGTCCTGCGGTCGCTCATGTTCCTTCAGTCCAGCCAGACATAACCGGCGAGCCGCCCGGTGGTGCGGTCGCGCCGGTAGGAGAAGTGGTCGCCCGACTCCCGGGTGCACACCGACGAGTGCGTCCGGTCGCGCACTCCGAGCCGTTCGAGCTGGGCGTGCACCCCGGCGGCCACGTCGAGCGCCGGCGTACCCCAACTCGTCTCGGCGTGCGCCGCCGGCTCGACGGCGGTCACTTCGGCGCGCAGTTCCTCGGGCACCTCGTAGCAGCGACCGCAGACGGCGGGACCGGTGCGAGCGGTGATCCGGGAGGGTTCGGCGCCCAGTCCGGTCATCGCGCGGACGGCGGCGGGGACGACGCCCGCCGCCATGCCGGGGCGCCCGGCGTGCGCGGCGGCGGCCACCCCGGCGACGGGGTCGGCGAGCAGCACGGGCACGCAGTCGGCGGTGAGGACGGCGAGGGCGAGGCCGCGGCGCGTGGTGACGAGCGCGTCCACGGCGGGGAGTTCGGCGGTGCCGCTCTCCCAGGGTCCGTCGACGACGGCCACCTCGGCGCCGTGCACCTGGTTCATCCAGACGACGGCCCCGGGGTCGAGGCCCAGGGACTTCGCGGCCAGTTCGCGGTTGGTGCGCACGGCGTCGGGGTCGTCACCGACCGCCCCGCCGAGGTTGAGCTCCTCGTACGGAGCGGCGCTCACCCCGCCCCACCGGTCGGTGAAGGCGAAGTGCGCGCCACTCGGGTCGGGAGCGTCGAGGGGGCCTATCACTTGAGGAAGTCCGGAACGTCCAGTTCCTCGGCGGCGCTGTCCGAGTAGGTCCGCGAGGGCGGGACCGGCGGGCCGGCCGGGAGGTCGTTCACCGGCTCCGGGGCGGGCTCCGGCGCGGCCTCCTTGGGGGTGACGCTGCCGAGCGAACCGAAGGACGGGCGGCTCTCCGCCTGCCGCACCGGGGCGGGCTCCTCGCGCTTGACCGAGGAGGAGCCGAGGACGGTGTCCCGCTTGGACGGCGGCTGACCGCCGTCGAAGCCGGCGGCGATGACGGTGACCCGCACCTCGTCGCCGAGCGCGTCGTCGATGACCGCGCCGAAGATGATGTTGGCCTCGGGGTGGGCGGCCTCGCTGACGAGCTGGGCCGCCTCGTTGATCTCGAACAGGCCGAGGTCGCTGCCGCCGGAGATGGAGAGCAGCACGCCCCGGGCACCGTCGATGGAGGCCTCGAGCAGCGGCGAGGAGATCGCCATCTCGGCCGCGGCCACCGCGCGGTCGTCGCCGCGGGCGGAGCCGATGCCCATGAGCGCCGAACCGGCCTCGGACATGACGGACTTCACGTCGGCGAAGTCGAGGTTGATCAGGCCGGGGGTGGTGATGAGGTCGGTGATGCCCTGGACACCGGAGAGCAGGACCTGGTCGGCCGACTTGAAGGCGTCCAGGACCGAGACCTGGCGGTCCGAGATGGACAGCAGGCGGTCGTTGGGGATGACGATGAGGGTGTCGACCTCTTCACGGAGCTCGGCGATGCCGTCCTCCGCCTGGTTGGCGCGGCGCCGGCCCTCGAAGGTGAACGGGCGGGTGACCACGCCGATGGTGAGGGCGCCCAGCGAGCGGGCGATGTTGGCCACGACCGGTGCTCCGCCGGTGCCGGTGCCGCCGCCCTCACCGGCTGTCACGAAGACCATGTCGGCCCCCTTGAGGACCTCCTCGATCTCCTCGCGGTGGTCCTCCGCGGCCTTGCGGCCGACGGCCGGGTTGGCTCCGGCGCCGAGTCCGCGGGTGAGTTCGCGGCCGACATCGAGCTTGACGTCGGCGTCGCTCATCAACAGCGCCTGCGCGTCGGTGTTGATGGCGATGAACTCGACGCCCTTGAGACCGACCTCGATCATCCGGTTGATGGCATTGACACCACCGCCGCCGACACCGATGACTTTGATGACTGCGAGGTAGTTCTGCGGTGCTGCCACGTCGAAGGCCTCTCGCCTCGAGTTACGTGTCGCCGCATCACCGGAGCACTGCCGGCTCCGCGATCCGACGACTGATGCCGAATGGGACGGTCCGAACGCCGACCCGAACCCTAACGCTGAAGTTTAGGGTTACCAGTGTGTCTGTTCCTTGAAGTCTTCTGAACAGGACACTAAGTCGACAAGTGGCGCGCGTTCAACGAACACGCCGAACCTCCCGTTTTTCTTTTCACCCTATGTGATCAGCCGTAGCGCTGCCCAACCAGGGTGCTGGCCTGCGCGGATGCGCGTCAACTCCCCGATGACGCGGGGGCGGTGGGGACGCTGACGTCGAAGTGCCGTGCGCGAGGAGCCGCTTTCATCAGCGCGGTGAGAGTACGGGCCTTCGCGCGCCCCTGCTCCGCGCTGCCCCACAACACGGTGCGGCCACCCCTCAACTCCAGCGAGACGGAGTCGTAGGAACGGACCTTGACGGCGCGGGTGTCGCGGGCGACCCCGGCCGGGAGGTCCCGGGCGACGTCCACCGCCGCGCGCGTCAGCCGCTCGGTGCCGAAGCGGCGGGCGGAGGCGCCGCGGACCACGTCCCATTCCAGCAGGGGGGCGCCGTCGGGAACGCGGGAGACGGTGGCGAAGCGCACGCCCTTTTTGTCCACTTCGACATATTTTCGCGCTTTATTATTATTACCGCCTCCCGTGCCCTGCTGATCGCTTTTTTCCCCTTCATCGGATTTACCGGATTTGCCGGATGCACCAGATTCACCGGTTTCCTCGATCAGGAGGACCGGGACACGCTCCGTGACCTTCAACGTGATTCCGTGCGGCCAGGAGCGGGACACCTCGACCGTGTCGATACGCGGCAGCTCCCCGCGCAGCCGCGCCTCGATCGCGTCCGTGTCCACGGACAGCAGCGCCGAGCCGAGCGGCACCCGAGCCGTCGAGCGCACCCGCTCGGGGGTGAGCACCCGGGTCCCCGAGACCGAGACGTGCTCGGTGCGCAGCCACGGGGACCCGTAGAGGAGCCAGCCGAGGCCGGTGCCGAGGACCACGGTGGCGACCGCGAGGAGGACGAGGGTGCGGCGGCGGGGCAGCCGCCGCCGCAGGGGCGGCCGGGGCGGGCCGGACTTCTTCGGCTGCTGCCGTTCGCCGCGTTCGGCGGTGGTGGGTCCGGCCACGCTCCTGCCCTTTCGTCATACGGTGCTAACGGCGCGAGGCGATCGCCTCGTACACCATGCCGACGAGCAGCTCGTCGGCGTCCCGGCGGCCGAACTCACCGGCCGCGCGCGACATCTCGTACAGCCGGTGCGGGTTGGCGAGCACGGGCAGGACGGTGTCCCGGACCCAGTCGGGGGTCAGGTCCGCGTCGTCGACCAGCAGTCCGCCGCCGGCCTTGACCAGCGGCTGGGCGTTCAGCCGCTGTTCGCCGTTGCCGATGGGCAACGGGACGTAGGCGGCCGGGAGCCCGACAGCGGAGAGTTCGGCGACGGTCATCGCGCCCGCACGGCAGAGCATCATGTCGGCCGCGGCGTACGCGAGGTCCATCCGGTCCAGGTAACTTACCGGGATGTAGGGAGGCATCCCCGGCATCTGCTGCACCTGCGGCAGTTCGTTCTTCGGTCCGACCGCGTGCAGGATCTGGATGCCCGCCTGCTGGAGCCAGGGGGCGACCTGCTGGACGACCTCGTTGAGCCGCCGGGCGCCCTGCGAACCGCCGGAGACCAGCAGCGTCGGCAGGTTGGGGTCGAGCCCGAACGCCGCCCGGGCCTCGGGGCGCACGGCGGCCCGGTCCAGGGTGGCGATGGTGCGGCGCAGCGGGATGCCGATGTACCGGGCGCCGCGCAGCTTGCTGTCCGGCGTGGATACGGCGACCTGGGCCGCGTACCGCGAGCCGATCTTGTTGGCCAGTCCCGGGCGGGCGTTGGCCTCGTGGATCACGATCGGCACGCCGAGCCGCTTGGCGGCCAGGTAGGCGGGCAGCGCGACGTAGCCGCCGAACCCGGCCACGGCGTCCGCCTTGGTGCGCTCCAGGACCTGCTCGGCCGCCTTGATCGTGCCCCGCAGCCGGCCCGGGACCGTGATCAGCTCGGGGGTGGGTTTGCGCGGCAGGGGGACGGCGGGGATCAGCGCGAGTTCGTAGCCACGTTCGGGAACGAGACGTGTCTCGAGTCCGCGCTCCGTGCCCAGGGCCGTGATCCCCACGGTCGGGTCCTGCCTGCGCAGGGCGTCCGCGAGGGCGAGCGCGGGCTCGATGTGGCCGGCGGTCCCTCCACCGGCGAGGACGACATGCACCGAAATTCACCGCTCTCCGGACGGACGCGCCCGTGGGGCGCGCCGTCGCATCGTGTTCCATCTCCTGGCGGCCCGAGGGCCGCCAGTCCGCTTTCTACCAAAGCGAGGTTGCCGCATGGCGAGCGCCGCCCGCGCAGCGGGGTCGTCGCGCGCGAAGGCGATCAGCAACCCGATGGCGAACATGGTCGGCAGCAGGGCGGACCCTCCGTAGGAGAACAGCGGGAGCGGGACACCGGCGATCGGCAGCAGACCGAGCACCGCACCGACGTTGATCACCGCCTGCGCGGTGATCCAGGTGGTCACGCCTCCCGCGGCATACCTCACGAAGGGGTCCTCCGTGCGTCCGGCCACGCGGATACCCGCATAGCCTAGAGCCGCGAACAGGGCGAGCACCGACAGTGTGCCCGCGAGGCCCAGTTCCTCACCGGTGATGGCGAAGATGAAGTCGGTGTGGGCTTCGGGCAGTTGTCCCCATTTCTCCACGCTGGCGCCGAGCCCGGAACCGAACAGCCCGCCCGAGGCGAGCGCGTAGATGCCGTGCACCGCCTGCCAGCAGGAGTCGTCGGGGCCGGGGTCGGTGGCGCCCAGGCAGCCGAGCCGGGCCATACGGTTGGGGCTGGTCCTGATCAGGACGGTGCCGATGAGGGCGGCGATGCCGAGCACTCCCGCGAACATCCGGGTGGGCGCCCCGGCCAGCCAGAGCAGGCCGAACAGGATCGCGGTGAGGATGATCGCGGTGCCCATGTCGCCGCCGAGCATGATCAGTCCGAGGAGCAGGCCGGCCGCGGGGACCAGCGGCACCAGCATGTGCTTCCACTGGGTCAGCAGCCGCTTGTCCTGTTTGCGGGCGAGCAGGTCGGCACCCCACAGCACGAGCGCGAGCTTGCCGAACTCGCTGGGCTGGATCTGGAAGGAGCCGCCCAGCGCGATCCAGTTCTGGTTGCCGTTGACCGCGACCCCTATCCCCGGCACCTGCACGAGCATCATCAGGAAGACCGAGCCGGCCAGGATGGGGTAGGCGAGCGCGCGGTGCAGCCGCACCGGCATCCGGGAGGCGGCGAGCAGCAGGCCGGTGCCGATCACGGCGGCCATGAACTGCTTGCGGAAGAAGTACGAGCCCGAGAGCGACATCTGCAGCGCGGTGATCTGCGAGGCCGAGTAGACCATCACCAGGCCGAGCCCGGTGATCAGCAGGCTGCTGCCGAGGATCAGGTAGTAGGCGGTGAGCGGCCGGTCCCAGGCCTTGCGGGCCCGCGCGTGCAGGCGGTGCAGGGCCGTGTCGCCGGGGGGCCGGACGGCGGCGGCCGGGGGTCTCCTGCCGGGCGGGCGGGGTGCGGTGCGGCTGCCGGGCATCAGCGGCACCCGCCGGGGCCCGTCGGCGGCAGTCCCCGGTGCTCGGACCACATCGCTTCCACGCGTCCTCCCATTCCGGCACCGCCGGCAACGGCAGGCCCGGGTCAGCCGTCCGCGGTGCCGAGTTCGCGGACGGCCTCCGCGAACGCGTCCCCGCGCTTGTTGTAGTTGGTGAACATGTCCATGGACGCACAGGCCGGCGCCAGCAGCACCGTGTCGCCCGGCCGTGCGAGCTTCCGGGCCTCGGCGACCGCCGCCCGCATCGCCCCAGTGTCTGTCCGGTCGAGGTCGACCACGGGTACTTCCGGGGCGTGTCGCGCCAGCGCCTCGCGGATCAGGGCGCGGTCGGCGCCGATCAGCACGGCGCCGCGCAGCCGGCCCGCCGCCCCGGCGACCAGTTCGTCGAAGGTCGCGCCCTTGGCGAGCCCTCCGGCGATCCACACGATCGACTCGTACGCCGCCAACGAGGCCTGTGTGGCATGGGTGTTGGTGGCCTTGGAGTCGTCGATGTACGCCACACCGTCCACGTCGGCGACGTGGGCGATGCGGTGGGCGTCCGGGGTGAACGCGCGCAGTCCGTCGCGGACGGCCTTCGCGGGCACGCCGTAGGCGCGCGCGAGGGCCGCCGCGGCAAGGGCGTTGGCGATGTTGTGCGGGGCCGGCGGGTTCACGTCGGAGACCTCGGCGAGCTCCTGGGCGTTCTTCTGCCGGTCCTCGACGAAGGCGCGGTCGACCAGGAGGCCGTCCACGACGCCGAGTTGGGAGGGGCCGGGGGTGCCGAGGGTGAAGCCGACGGCGCGGCAGCCCTCCTCGACGTCCGCCTCGCGCACCAGGTCCTCGGTGGCCTTGTCGGCCATGTTGTAGACGCAGGCGATCCGGTTGCCTTCGTAAACGCGCCCCTTGTCGGCGGCGTAGGCCTCCATCGAGCCGTGCCAGTCGAGGTGGTCGGGGGCGAGGTTGAGGACGGCGGCGCTGTGCACGCGCAGCGAGGGGGCCCAGTGGAGCTGGTAGCTGGACAGTTCCACGGCGAGCACGTCGTAGGGCTCGCCGGATTCGTCCGCGCCGGCCAGGACCACGTCGACGATCGGGGTGCCGATGTTGCCGACGGCGGCGGTGCGCAGTCCGGCCGCCCGCAGGATCGAGGCGAGCATCTGCGTGGTGGTGGTCTTGCCGTTGGTGCCGGTGACGGCGAGCCAGGGAGCGGCACTCGCGCCGTTCCGCCCGCGCAGCCGCCAGGCGATCTCCACGTCGCCGACGACGTCGACACCGGCCGCGGCGGCCGCCGCGAACAGCGGCGAGCCGGGCTTCCAGCCGGGCGAGGTGACGACGAGCTCGGTGCCCTCGGGCAGGGTCTCGGCGTCGCCGAGGCGGACCGTGATGCCCTCGGCCGCGAGGGCCTCGGCCTTCTCGCGCTGCGCCGCCGAGTCGCCGCCGTCGACGACGGTGACCCGGGCGCCGAGGCCGGCCAGGGCGCGGGCGGCGCTGAGGCCGCTCACGCCGAGGCCGGCGACGGTGATGCGCAGGCCCGCGAACTCCTGGGCCGCGGCGGCCCCCCGGGTCCCGTCGGTGGTCACTTGGCGGCCGCCCATCCCGCGTAGAAGAGGCCGAGTCCGACGACCACGCAGATGCCCTGGATGATCCAGAAGCGGACCACGACAAGGACTTCGGACCACCCCTTGAGTTCGAAGTGGTGCTGCAGTGGCGCCATCCGGAAGACCCGTCGGCCGGTCATGCGGAAGGAGCCGACCTGGATGACGACGGACATGGTGATGAGGACGAACAGACCGCCGAGCAGGGCGATGAGCAGTTCGGTGCGGGAGCAGATCGCGAGGCCGGCGAGGGCGCCGCCGAGCGCCAGCGAGCCGGTGTCACCCATGAAGATCTTGGCGGGCGAGGTGTTCCACCACAGGAAGCCGAGGCAGGCGCCCATCAGCGCGGAGGCGATGACGGCGAGGTCCAGCGGGTCGCGGACCTCGTAGCAGGCCTGCGGGTTCATCAGGGTCGCGGCGTTGGCGCAGGACTCCTGGAACTGCCAGACGCCGACGAAGGTGTAGGCGCCGAAGACCATGACCGAGGCGCCGGTGGCCAGGCCGTCCAGACCGTCCGTCAGGTTCACGCCGTTCGACATCGCGAGGATCATGAACAGGGCCCACACGACGAACAGCACGGGGCCGATGGACCAGCCGAAGTCCTGGACGAAGGAGATCTTGGTGGAGGCCGGCGTCTGTCCCTGCACGTTGGGGAACTGCAGGGCGAGGACCGCGAAGGCGATGCCGACGATGAGCTGTCCGGCCATCTTGGCCTTGGCCCGCAGACCGAGCGAGCGCCGCTTGACGATCTTGATGTAGTCGTCGAGGAACCCGACCAGGCCCATGCCCGCCATCAGGCCGAGCACCAGCAGACCCGAGAAGGTCGGCGAGGCGTCGGCGTCCGGGTCCAGGTAGACCGTGATCACCTTCGCCAGGAAGTACGCGACGATCGTGGCGAAGATGAAGGCGATGCCGCCCATCGTCGGCGTACCGCGCTTGCTGGCGTGCTCGCGCGGGCCGTCGTCGCGGATGTACTGGCCGTAGCCCTTGCGGGCCAGCAGCTTGATCAGCAGCGGGGTGCCGACCAGGGTCAGGAACAGACCAATGACACCTGCGAACAGGATCTGCTTCATCATCGGGCGGCAACCTCACCCTCGGCACCGGTCTCGAGCAGCGCCTGGGCAACGCTCTCGAGCCCGACCGACCGGGACGCCTTCACGAGTACGACGTCTCCCGGGCGCAACTCGCTGCGCAACAGGTCGACAGCCGCCTGTGCGTCGGACACGTGCACCGACTCCTCACCCCACGAACCCTCGTTGTATGCGCCCAGTTGCAGCCAGGACGCTTCCCTGCCCCCGACCGCGACGAGCTTGCCGACATTGAGCCGGACGGCCAGCCGTCCGACCGCGTCGTGCTCGGCGAGCGCCTCGTCCCCGAGCTCGGCCATCCTGCCGAGCACCGCCCAGGTCCGCCGCCCCCGTCCCATGGCCGCCAGCGCGCGCAGCGCTGCCTTCATGGACTCGGGGTTCGCGTTGTAGGCGTCGTTGACGATGGTCACGCCGTCAGGGCGCTCGGTGACCTCCATGCGCCAGCGGGAGAGGGAGCCCGCCTCCGAGAGCGCGGTGGCGATCTCTTTCGCGGACATGCCCAGCTCATGGGCGACGGCGGCCGCGGCGAGCGCGTTCGACACGTGGTGCTCACCGTACAGGCGCATCGTCACATCGCTGCACCCGGAGGGTGTGTGAAGGCTGAACGAGGGCTGTCCGGCAGCCGTGAGCGTCACGTTCTCGGCGCGTACGTCCGCTTCGTCGCTCTCCCCGAACAGCAGTACCCGTGCCGTGGTGCGGGCGGCCATGGCCTTCACGTAGGGGTCGTCGGCGTTGAGGACCGCGACGCCGCCCTCCTCGGCCGGCGGGAGGCTCTCGACGAGTTCGCCCTTCGCCTGTGCGATCTGCTCGCGCCCGCCGAACTCGCCGATGTGGGCGGAGCCGACGTTCAGGACGAGGCCGATCCGCGGCGGGGTGAGTTCCGTGAGGTAGCGGATGTGACCGATGCCGCGTGCGCCCATCTCCAGGACGAGGAACCTGGTCTCGGCGGTGGCGCTGAGCGCGGTGAGCGGCAGTCCGATCTCGTTGTTGAGCGAGCCGGGTGTGAACACCGTGGGCGCCTTGGTGCGCAGCACCTGGGCGATGAGGTCCTTGGTGCTGGTCTTGCCCGCCGAGCCGGTGAGGGCGACGAGGGTGGCGCCGAGCCGTTCCACGACGTGCCGGGCGAGGGCGCCCAGCGCCCGCTGCACGTCGTCCACGACGATGGCGGGCACGCCGACGGGCCGGGAGCCCAGCACGGCCACCGCGCCGGTCTCGACGACGGCCCGCGCGTAGTCGTGGCCGTCCGCGCGTTCGCCGACGAAGGCGACGAAGAGGCTGCCGGGTACCGCCTCGCGGGAGTCCCGGACGACGGGTCCGGTGACCATGACCGACGGATCCGGTATGTCGTGTGTCTGCCCGCCGACGACTTCTGCGATCTCGGCGAGGGAGAGGGCGATCACAAGTTCATCCCTGGGTCTGCTGGATTGCTTCGCGGAGTACCTGGCGGTCGTCGAAGGGACGCACCACCCCGGCGATGTCCTGGCCCTGCTCGTGGCCCTTGCCGGCCACCAGCACCGTGTCGCCGGGCCGGGCCCGGGCGACGGCGGCGGCGATCGCGGCGGCCCGGTCCTCGAAGACCTGCACCTCGCCCCGCTCGTGCGCGGGCACCGAGGCGGCGCCCTGGAGCATGGTGGCGAGGATGGCGAGGGGGTCCTCGGAGCGGGGGTTGTCGGAGGTGAGGACGGCGGTGTCGGCGAGCCGCGCCGCGGCCGCGCCCATGGGCATGCGTTTGGTCGTGTCCCGGTCTCCGCCGCAGCCGAGCACGATGTGCAGCCGGCCCTTGGTGACCTTGCGCAGCGCCCTGAGGACCGATTCGACGGCGTCCGTCTTGTGCGCGTAGTCGACGACGGCGAAGTAGGGCTGTCCGGCGTCGACCCGCTCCAGCCGGCCGGGGACGCCGGGCACCGCGGCGATGCCGTCGGCGGCGGCCTGCGGGTCGAGCCCGGCGGCGGCCAGCGCGACGATCGCGGCGAGGGTGTTGGCCACGTTGAACGGGCCCGCCAGCGGCGAGCGCGCGGTGACGCGGACACCGTCCGGGCCGAGCACGGTGAACGTGGAGTCCAGTGGGCCGACCTCGACGTCCTCGGCCCGCCAGTCGGCGTCCGGGTGGCCCTCGGCGGAGTACGTCACCACGGGCACCGTGGCCTGCGCGGCGAGCCTGCGGCCGTACTCGTCGTCGGTGTTGACCACGCCGAGCCGGCTGCGGGCGGGGGTGAAGAGCTGCGCCTTGGCCTGGAAGTAGTCCTCCATCCCGGAGTGGAACTCCATGTGCTCCGGGCTGAGGTTGGTGAAGACGGCGATGTCGAAGACGCAGCCGTCGACCCGGCCGAGCACCAGCGCGTGGCTGGAGACCTCCATGGCGACCGCCTCGACGCCGCGCTCCCGCATGACCGCGAACAGGGCCTGCAGGTCGGTGGCTTCGGGGGTGGTGCGCTCGGACTTGATGCGCTCGTCGCCGATGCGCATCTCGACGGTGCCGATCAGGCCGGTGGACTTCGCCGTGCGCAGCCCGCCCTCGACGAGGTAGGCGGTGGTGGTCTTGCCGGAGGTGCCGGTGATGCCGATGCCCAGCAGCTCGCGTCCCGGGCGGCCGTAGATGGTGGCCGCCAGCTCGCCCATCCCGGCGCGCGGGTCCTCGGCGACGAGGACCGGCAGTCCGGTCGCGGCGGCGCGCTCGGCGCCGCTGGGGTCGGTCAGCACGGCGGCGGCGCCGAGGCCGGCCGCCTGGGTGACGAAGTCGGCGCCGTGCAGGCGGGCGCCGGGCAGGGCGGCGTAGAGGTCGCCGGGGCGGACGGCCCGTGAGTCGTGGGTGATGCCCGTGACCCCGGCCTCGGTCTCCGGGGCGGCGACACCCAGCTGACCGGCCAGTTCCGCGAGGGGCGTGGCGGGGACGTGCTCCGGTCGGGGCGGCCCGGGGTAGGTCACGGATGCGCCCTTCTGGGTGGTTTGGGACTGATCGGCGTGTGGCACGGCGGTGAGCGTACCGGGCACCCCTGGCCCGGAGCGAAGCGGAGTGCGGGGCGGTCCTTGGTTCCCGGAGCCGGGAGTGATCGTAGTCACGGGCAGTTCCTGATCGGTCTTGCGGGGGTGTACGGCGGGGACGCGCGTACGGCGGTCGGTGAGGGTCCCGGCGCGGCCGTCCCGCGGTCGCGGCCGGGTTCCTCACGGGGTGGGGCTCATGGCTTGAACTCGACGGGCAGCTTGGCGGGGGGCGCGCCGGTGGGCGGGACCTGGAGGGTCTTCAGGGCGAACTCCATCACCTGCTTGTAGATCGGCCCGCAGATCTGGCCGCCGAAGTAGCTGCCCTCGGTGGCGTTCTGGATCGCGCAGTACACGGTGATCCGGGGCTTGTCGGCGGGGGCGAACCCGGCGAAGGACGAGGTGTAGCCGTGGTACCTGCCGGTGGCCGGATCCACGCGGTTGGCCGTACCCGTCTTCCCCGCCACCCGGTACCCCGGAATGCGCGCCTTGAGTCCGGTGCCCTGCTCGTCGTCCACGACCGACTCCAGCATCCGGGCGAGGGTCCTGGCCGTCTTCGCGCTCACCACCCGGCTCCGCTCCGGCCGGTCGGCCGGCGTGAACTGCCCGTCGGGGCCCTTCGTGCCGCGGACCAGGCTGGGTTCGACGCGGACACCGCCGTTGGCGAGGGTGGAGTAGATGGAGGCCGCCTGAACGGCGTTGAGGGAGAAACCCTGGCCGAAAGGAATCGTGTACTGCTGCGAGGTGGACCACTTGCCCGGGGGCGCGAGGATGCCCTTGGTCTCGCCGGGCAGGCCCAGCCCGGTGGGCCTGCCCATGCCGAACCTGTGCAGGTAGGAGTAGAGGACCTCGTTGGCCTTCGCCTGCGTCTTCCCGAGTTCGCCGGTGGCCAGGATGGTGCCGATGTTGCTGGACTTGGCGAGCACGCCGTTGAGCGTGAGGTACCAGGTCTCGTGGTCGATGTCGTCCGAGAACAGCCGGTCGCCGCGGTGCAGCCGGTTGGGCACGACGACATGGGTGCCCGGGGTGGCCACGTTCTCCTCCAGGACCGCCGCCATCGACATCACCTTGGCCGTGGAGCCGGGCTCGTAGGCGTCCTGGACGGCCGCGTTGCCGAGGGCCGCGGGGTCGGCGTGGGCGAGGTCGCCGGGGTCGAAGCCCGGGGCGTTGGCCATCGCGAGGATCTGCCCGGTGCGGGTGTCCTGGACGACCACGTAGCCGCGGTCGGCCTTGGACTTGCGCACCTGCTCGCTGATGGCGTTCTGCGCCGCGAACTGGATGTCGCGGTCGATGGTGAGCTCGACGTCGCTGCCGGGCACGGCGGGCGTCTCGGTGGAGCTCGCGGTGGGCACCAGACGGCCGCCCGACTGGGTGTAGCGGATCTTGCCGTCCTTGCCGGAGAGCCGCTTGTCCAGCATCTGCTCGATGCCGCCGCCGCCCTCACCGGCGGCGTTGACCCAGCCGAGTATCCCGGCGGCGAGTTCGCCGTTGGGGTAGACCCGCTTGCTGCTCGGGTCGTGCAGGACGCCGGCCAGGACGTCGACGACACCGCTCTCGGTGCGCGCCTTGCGGGCGAGGGTGGTCCGCAGGTCCTGGATCTGCTTCCACACCTCGGGGGTCTGACGGGGGGCGAGGAGCACGTACCGGGTGTTCCTGCGCAGCTTCTTGGCGAGGGTCTCCTGATCCTGGTTCAGGATCGGCGCGAGCAGGGCGGCGGCCTGCTCCGGACCGTCGTCGATCCCCAGCTGCTCGCGGGTGAACAGCGTCGGGTCGGCGGTGATGTCGCTCGCGTCCACGCTGGTGGCGAGCGTGACGCCGTTGCGGTCGGTGATCCCGCCCCGCTCGGCGGCCAGTACGTGGGCCACGTAGCGGTTGCGGTCCGCCTTGGCGGTGTACGTGGCGGAGTCGACGGCCTGCACCTGGAGCAGGCGCACGACGAAGACGGACAGCACCAGGGCGAGGGCGACGCCGACCATGCGCAGCCGGGGCCGGGGCCCGGCGAGCCGGATGGTGCGCGGCATGGCGCGGGAGGGGGCCGGACGGCGCGCGGGGCGGGCGCCGGGTCCGGGCCGCCGGGGGGCGCCGGGGCGCTCGGGCCGGGCCGGGCGGGCGGACCGGGCGGGGCCCGGCACACGGCGGCGCGGCGGCTGCCTGCCGGAGTCGTCAACCACTTCCGTCACCTGCCGGGGGTCGTCGCGGGCATTGCGGGGGCGGTGGCCGTGGGGCTGCCACCGGGGGCGTCCGGGGACGGGGCCGTGGCCGGGTCGGCGCCGGGGTCCGTGCTCGGGGCCGCGCCCGGAGTCTCGCTCGCGCCGGGGCCCGCCGCCCCGGCGGTGGCGCCGGCGCCGGTGAGGGCGGACCGGACGAGGGTGTCCCCGGAGGCGGCGGGCGAGGGGTCGCCCTTGACCGTGCCGTCGGGGCCGAGGAAGGCGGGGGTGCCGCCGGGGACCATGCCGAGTTCACGGGCGCGGCGCTGGAGCGCGTCGGGGGCCGAGTAGGCGTCCACGTCCCGCTGGAGCGCCTGTTCCTCGTCGGTGAGGTTCTTGGTCCCCTGCTGGAGGTCGTCGAGCCGGAAGGAGCCCGCGCTGAGGGCGGAGTTCAGCACCAGCAGGCTGATCAGACCGCCGCCGAGCAGCAGCACCACCAGCAGGACGAAGGGGGTGCGGGCGGCCCGGCCCCGGGCCGCCGGGAACAGCCGGGCGAGCCGGGCGGCCCGCCCCTTCAGGTGCGGTTTCCTACTCACGTCCCCTCCCGGTCCACATCGGTCCGGTGCGCCGCCCAGCGTTCCTCACTCGGCGTCCTCCCGGATGCGCAGGGCCCCGCGCAGCCGGGCCGGTGCGGCCCGGCGGTTCTCGGCGATCTCCTCCTCGGTGGGGAGTTCGGCACCGCGGGTCAGGAGCTTGAGCCGGGGCTGGTAGCGCTCGGGGACGACGGGCAGCCCGGGCGGGGCGGTGCCGGCGGCACCGGCCGCGAACACCTGTTTGACGAGCCGGTCCTCCAGCGAGTGGTACGCCAGCACGGCGATCCGCCCGCCGACGTCGAGCGCCCGCACCGCGGCCGGGATCGCCCGCTCCAGGACGGTGAGTTCGCCGTTGACCTCGATGCGCAGCGCCTGGAAGGTGCGCTTGGCGGGGTTGCCGCCGGTGCGCTTGGCGGCCTGCGGCAGCGCGTCGCGGATCACCTCCACCAGCCGGGCGCTGGTGGTGAAGGGTTCCCGCTCCCGTTCGCGCACCACGGCGGACACGATCCGCTTGGCCTGCTTCTCCTCGCCGTAGGCCCGCAGGATGCGCACGAGTTCGCCCGGCGGGTAGGTGTTGAGCACCTCGGCGGCACTCGTCCCGGTCGACTGGTCCATGCGCATGTCGAGCGGGGCGTCCTGGGCGTAGGCGAACCCTCGGTCGGCCTCGTCGAGTTGCATGGAGGAGACCCCGAGGTCGAACAGCACGCCCTGCACGCGGGCCAGGCCCAGCCGGTCGAGGACCTCGGGGAGTTCGTCGTAGACCGCGTGCACCAGGGTGGCGCGCGCGCCGTAGGGGGCGAGGCGCTCGGCGGACAGCCGCAGCGCCTCCTTGTCCCGGTCGAGGGCGACGAGACGGACCTCGGGGAAGCGGGCGAGCAGCGCCTCGCTGTGGCCGCCGAGGCCGAGGGTGCAGTCCACGACGACGGCGCCGGGCCGCTCCAGGGCCGGGGCCAGCAGGTCCAGGCAGCGGTGGAGCATCACCGGGACGTGCCTGCCGGGTGCCGGGCGGTGGCCGTCGTCACCCGGCTGTGCGTGTGCCTGCGGCTCCTGCGCCTCGCGCGCTTCCAATGCCGGGCCCTTCCGAGTCGGGCGCGCCGCGCCCGCACCGCCGGGGCCCCGCTGGCCCGCCGGGGAAGGGGGGACCGGCCGGCGCCGGAAGCGTCAGCCGACCGGGGCGGGAGGAGGCCGGGCCGTAACGTACGCGCCGCGCACGCGGGGAGGTTCCGGACGGGCCGGAACCTTCCGTGGTGAATGATGAGCTGGGGAGCGGCGAGGAGGTCTCGCCTGCCGCTTCGCGTCACTTTAGTCCACGGTGTCTTGCCGTCAATCAACCGGCCTGCGCGTCGCGCCGGGACCGCGCGGGAACCCTTCCGGGGCCGGAATCACCCGTCCGGCGTGGGCTTCACCGTTCGTGTGGGGTAGCTCACAGGACGTCGCGATGGCACTCTTTGTCCGTTTCGCACAGCAGGACGGGACCGCCCTCGACCAGTAACGTCATGAGTATGACGACTTCCGCATCCTCTTCCACCGGGCCGCAGGACATCGCCGTCGGCGGCGACGACGCCGTGATCGACCGCCTCGTCGAGGCCAACGCGCGGTACGCCGAGGCCTTCACCGACCCCGGCATGGATGCCCGGCCGGTGCGGCAGGTGGCCGTGGTGGCGTGCATGGACGCCCGTCTGGACCTGCACAAGGCACTGGGCCTGCGGCTCGGCGACTGCCACACCATCCGCAACGCGGGCGGCGTGGTCACGGACGACGTGATCCGGTCCCTGACCATCAGCCAGCGGGCGCTCGGCACCCGCAGCGTGGTGCTCATCCACCACACCGGCTGCGGCATGGAGACGGTCACCGAGGACTTCCGGCACGACCTGGAGATGGAGGTCGGCCAGCGCCCCTCCTGGGCCGTCGAGGCGTTCCGCGACGTCGACCAGGACGTGCGGCAGTCGATCCAGCGGGTGCGCACCTCGCCCTTCCTGCTCCACGCCGACGACGTGCGCGGTTTCGTCTTCGACGTGAGGACCGGGCGGCTGCGCGAGATCCACCCGGCGGGCAAAGAGGCGTAAGCCTGACAAAACGCTGTCAGTTGTCCACAGGCGAGTGACACGAACCGGTAACGGCAACAAGAATGCGGGTGTGATGCCCCGCGGTTCCCTCCGCGCGGCATCCATGCATCGGGGTGGGCCGGTCCGCGTCAGAACGCGCCGGCCCATGGAAAGTACGGGCCGAGGAGGGCCGGGTGACGACCTATGACGATCGAGCGAGCCTCACTGATCTGACCGCCACCGTGGAGCGCGTCCGCAGCGCGGTGGAAGGGGTGATCGAGGGCAAGCCCGAGGTCGTACGGCTTTCGCTGACCGTGTTGCTCGCCGAGGGGCACCTCCTCATCGAGGACGTGCCCGGAGTGGGCAAGACGATGCTCGCCAAGGCGCTGGCGCGGTCCATCGACTGTTCGGTGCGGCGCATCCAGTTCACGCCCGACCTGCTGCCCTCGGACATCACGGGCGTGTCCATCTGGGACCAGCAGCGCCGGGACTTCGAGTTCAAGCCGGGCGCGGTCTTCGCGCAGATCGTGATCGGCGACGAGATCAACCGCGCCTCGCCCAAGACGCAGTCCGCGCTGCTGGAGTCGATGGAGGAGCGCCAGGTCACCATCGACGGCCACACCTACGAACTCCCCCACCCCTTCATGGTGGTGGCCACGCAGAACCCGGTCGAGATGGAGGGCACCTACCCCCTGCCGGAGGCGCAGCGCGACCGCTTCATGGCCCGGGTGTCGGTGGGTTATCCGAGCCCCGAGGCCGAGCTGCGCATGCTGGACGTGCACGGCGGCGTCTCCCCGCTGGAGGACCTCCAGCCGGTGGCGCACGCGCACGAGATCGGCAAGCTGATCGAGGCCGTCCGGGCGGTGCACGTGGCCGAGCCGGTACGGCGCTACGCGGTGGACCTGGTCGCGGCCACCCGCACGCATCCCGACCTCAGACTCGGCGCCTCGCCGCGCGCCACGCTGCACCTGCTGCGCGCGGCGAAGGCGTCCGCCGCCCTGGGCGGCCGGGAGTACGCGCTCCCCGACGACGTGCAGGCGCTCGCCGTCGCCGTCCTCGCCCACCGGCTGCTGCCCACCGCCCAGGCCCAGCTCAACCGCCGCACCGCGGAGCAGGTCGTCGAGGACATCCTGGGGACCACCGCCGTGCCCGCCGCCACGCCCCCGCAGACCCCTGACCTCGGCATGGGCCGCGCGACACCCGCGTACGGCCAGCAGCAGCCGCGGAGGCTGTGATGCCGCCGGGAGCGCCGGGGCCGGCGACCGCGGAGGAGCGGGGCGGGCCGCGCACGGCGCTCGCCGGACTCACCACCCGCGGGCGGTCCTTCCTGGCCGCGGGGCTCGCGGCCGCCGTCTGCGCCTACGTCCTCGGCCAGGGCGACCTGCTCCGGGTCGGGCTGCTGCTCGCCGTACTGCCGCTGATCTGCGCCACCGTGCTGTACCGCACCCGCTACCGGGTCGCGGGCAGCCGCCGGCTCTCCCCCGGGCGCGTGCCCGCGGGCAGCGAGGCCCGGGTGCACCTGCGGATGGACAACGTCTCGCGGCTGCCCACGGGCATGCTGATGCTCCAGGACCGGGTGCCCTACGTGCTCGGCCCCCGGCCCCGGTTCGTGCTGGACCGGGTGGAGGCGGGCGGCCGGCGCGAGGTGTCCTACCGGGTCCGCTCGGATCTGCGCGGCCGCTATCCGCTGGGCCCGCTCCAGCTCCGGCTCACCGACCCGTTCGGCATGTGCGAACTGACCCGGTCCTTCTCGACCTTCGACACCCTGACCGTCATCCCCCGCGTGGAGCCGCTGCCGCCGGTGCGCCTGGGCGGCGAGGCCACCGGGTACGGCGACGGGCGGCAGCGCTCACTGGCCCTGGCCGGCGACGACGACGTCATCCCCCGCGGCTACCGGCACGGCGACGACCTGCGCCGGGTGCACTGGCGTTCGACGGCACGGTACGGCGAGCTGATGGTGCGCCGCGAGGAGCAGCCGCAGCGCGCCCGCTGCACGGTGCTCCTCGACACCCGGGGCGGCGCCTACGAGGGCGCCGGTCCCGACTCGGCCTTCGAGTGGGCGGTGGCGGGCGCGGCCTCCGTCCTGGTGCACATGCTGGAGCGGGGCTACTCGGTGCGGCTGCTGACCGACACGGGCAGCTCGGTGCCCGGCGAGGGTTCCGACGGGTTCGCGGGCGCGAGCCAGGAGTCCGCGGACGCGGCCGGGCTGATGATGGACACCCTCGCGGTCATCGACCACTCCGACGGCACCGGTCTGTCGGGCGCGCACGACGTACTGCGGGGCGGGAACGAGGGGTTGCTGGTGGCGTTCTTCGGCGACCTCGACGAGGAGCAGGCGGCGATGGCCGCGAGGATGAGCCGGCGCGGCGGCGCCGTCGCCTTCGTGCTCGACCCCGCGGGCTGGCTGCACGAGACGAGCGACGTGCCCGCCGCCGGTCGGGGCGACGGCACCCGGGCGCTGCGGCTGCTGCGCGAATCGGGCTGGACGGCGATACCGGTGCCGCGCGGCGCCGCCCTGGACGCGGTGTGGCGCGAGGCCGACCGGCAGCGGACCGGGCCGGGCGCGCTGAGCGGCGGCTTCGCGGGAGGACGGTCATGAGCGGAAGGGCGCGGCTCGCGCTGTGCGCGGCGGCGGCGACCCTGCTGGCCGCCTGCGCGCTGCTGCCGCTGGTGTCCCCGGCGACGTGGTTCTTCCAGGCCGTCCTCGTGGTGCTCGCGCAGACCGGGGTGGGCGCGCTGACCCGGCGGGTACCGCTCGCCAGGACCCTCACCCTGGCCTGCCAGGCCCTGGTCACGCTGCTGCTGCTGACGCTGTTCTGCGCCCGGGAGTACGCGGTCGCCGGGATCGTGCCCGGCCCCCAGGCCTTCCGGTACTTCGCCGAACTGCTGGACAGCGGTTCGGACCAGGTCGCCCAGTACGCGATCCCGGCGCCGCTCACCCCCGGCATCCGGCTGATGCTGGTCGGCGGCGTGGCGCTGATCGGTCTCGCGGTGGACACCCTGGCGGTCACCTTCCGCAGCGCGGCCCCGGCCGGACTGCCGCTGCTGGCCCTGTACTCGGTGGCCGCGGGCCTGGCCGACGGCGGTGCCGCCTGGCTGTGGTTCCTGCTGGCCTCGGCCGGCTATCTGATGCTGCTGCTCGCGGAGGGCCGCGACCGGCTCTCGCAGTGGGGGCGGGTCTTCGGGGGTTCCGGCGGCGGCGCCCGCGCGGCGGGCGGCGGCACGGTGGCCCCCGTGCGCACCGGCCGGCGCATCGGACTGCTCGCGCTCGGCGTCGCCCTCGTCGTGCCGCTCGGGCTGCCCGCGCTGGACGGCGGGCTGCTGGACGCCGCCGGCGCGGGCTCCGGCACGGGGACGGGCGGCGGCACGATCTCGGCGGTCAACCCGCTGGTGTCCCTGCGCGACAGCCTGAACACCGAGGACGACCGCCAGGTGATGTCGTACCGCACCACCACCAAGGACACGCAGGACATGTACCTGCGGATCGTGGCGCTGGACGACTTCGACGGCACCACCTGGCGGCCGGCCCAGCGGCACATCGAGGACGTGCCCGGCACCTTCCCGAACCCCGTGGGGCTGAGCCCCGACGTCCGGCGCAGCGAGATCCGTACGCGGATAGCGGCCGCGGACTCCTACGCCCAGGACTGGCTGCCGATGCCGTATCCGGCGAGCGGTGTCGACGTGAGCGGCAAGTGGCGGTTCGAGCCGGTGGGCCGCACGCTCGTCGGCGACCACGGGCAGACCACCCGGGGCGCGCAGTACACGGTGCGGAGCCTGATCGTGCAGCCGACCGCGCGGCAACTGGCCACGGCGCCCGAGCCGCCGGCGGAGCTGGCACGGGAGTTCACCAAGGTTCCGGGGGCGCTGCCGGAGGTGGTGGCCGAGAAGGCCCGCGAGGTGACCCGGGGGGCGGACAACCACTACCAGCAGGCGGTGAAGCTGCAGGACTGGTTCGCCCTCGACGGCGGCTTCACCTACGACACTCAGGTGGAGGTCGGCACCGGCTCCGGGGCGATCGCCCGCTTCCTGCGGGACAAGCGCGGTTTCTGCGTCCACTTCTCCTTCGCGATGGCCTCGATGGCGCGGACGCTGGGCATTCCGGCGCGGGTCGCGGTCGGCTTCACCCCGGGGACGGCACAGGCCGACGGGTCGATGTCGGTGGGACTGCGGGACGCGCACGCGTGGCCGGAACTGTACTTCGAGGGCGTGGGCTGGACCCGTTTCGAGCCGACCCCGAACCGGGGGACGACGCCGGAGTACACGCAGACCCGGACGCCGGCGGGTGAGGAGTCCGAGGCCCCGGAGGTCACGGAGTCGGCCTCCGCGTCCGCCTCGGCCGAGCCCTCGGCGGACGAGAGCTGCTCGGTGGAGCAGAAGCGGCTGCAGGCCTGCCCGACGGAGTCGGCCCTGGCGGGCACCGCCGCGGGCGAGGGCGGGCCGCCGTGGTGGCAGATCCTCGGCCTCGCCGCCCTGGTCCTGCTGGTCCTGCTCGTGCCGCTGCTGCCGATGCTGTGGCGGCTGAGACGGCGGGCGGTGCGGCTCGGCGGCCACGGGCGCGGCGAGCACGAGTCGGCCCGGCACGTCCTGGCGGTGTGGCAGGAGGTCACGGACTCGGCCTGGGACCTGGGCATCGCGCCGGACGACTCGCTGACCCCGCGCCGGGCGGCGGAGCGGATCGTGCGCCTGGGCGGTCTCGGGGGCGGGGCGGCGGAGGCGACGCACCGGCTGGCCTCGGCGGTGGAGGCGGTGCTGTACGCGCCGCGGCCCCGGCCGGCCTCGGGGGTGGCGCGGGACGCGCGCCTCGTCGTGGGGGCCCTGCGGGCACAGGCGGGCGGAAGCGCCCGCCTGCGGGCGGCGGTCGCTCCCCCGTCGGCGCGGCGGCTGACATGGGCGGTGTCGCAGCGGTGGGCGGCCCTGCGGGCCGCGCTGCGGGCCCGCATGCCCTCGATGCCCCGGCGGGCACAGGGCTGAGGTAACCGGCGGGGGGCGGGGCGGTCCGGCGGGCCGCCCCCGCCCCCGATGGACCGCACCCCAGCCGAGGACCCCGCCCGGTCGGCCGGGGGAACGACGAAAAAAGCGCGGTTCCCCGCACCCCCTCCACGGGGGCGCGAGGAACCGCGCGAAAACCTGCCGGAAGCTACTGGCCCTGTTCGTCCCTACGGCGCTGCCAGCGCTGTTCGATGCGGTCCATCATGGAGCGTCGCTGTCGGCTCTGCCGGGCCGCCGGCGGTCCGGCCGCCTGTTCGCCCGGCTTGGGAGCCTTTCGCCAGCCCGTCACAGCGAGCACCGCACAGCCCAGCATGACCAGGAAACCGACCACGCTGACCCAGATCTGCTGTGCGACCATTCCGGCCATGAGGAGCGCGATACCTACGAGGAAGCCCGCCACCGCCTGGTAGACCCGTCGCCGGGTGTACGTACGCAGCGCGCTTCCCTCAAGCGCTGTCGCGAACTTGGGATCTTCGGCGTACAGCGCTCGCTCCATCTGCTCGAGCATTCGCTGCTCGTGCTCCGAGAGCGGCACGGAGTCCTCCTCATCGTGCAGTCGCCGGGGGCGACCGGGGGTCCCCTTCAGGATAGGCAGGGAATCGCCCCCGTGAAACCCGCCCCTCTGCGCCAATCGACCGACCGGAATCCGCCATGGCCGTCCGGCTCGCTGAGGCTTCCATTCCCCAGCGGCCGCTCCGTCATGCCGGGCGGTCTCCTTCGATCATACGGCGCCGGGCACCCGTTCGGGGGGCCTGTGGCGTACTCCATCCGCCGTCGCGTCCCTGATCAGCGCGGCGGCACGGGGGTGCGCTCAGGCCCCGTCCGTCCCTCGCGACTCCTCGGGAACATCGGGAACACCCAGAACACCCAGAACGTGGAGCTGGGTGGCCACGGCGTGGAAGGCGGTGTGCTCGGCCGCCGCCGCCTCCAGCGCGAGCAGGGCCTCAAGGGCGCCCGGTTCGGTGTCCACCAGCACCCCGGGGACGAGGTCGGCGAAGACGCGCACGCCGTGCACCGCGGCCACGCTCAGCCCCGCGTCCCCGGCCAGCGCGGTGAGCTGTTCGGCGGTGAAGCGGTGCGGGACGGGGTCGGCCTCCCCCCATCGGCCGTTCGGGTCGTCGAGGGCCCGGCGGGCCTCCTTGAAGTGCCCGGCGAGGGCGCGCGCGAGCACGGCGCCGCCGAGGCCGGCGGCGAGCAGGCTGAGCACCCCGCCGGGGCGCAGCGCGGCCACCGCGTTGCGGACGGCCTCCCCGGGGTCGTCCACGTACTCCAGGACGCCGTGGCACAGCACGGCGTCGTGCCCGGCGCGGTCGACCACGTCGAACAGGCCGTGGGCGTCGCCCTGCACGCCCCGCACCCGGTCGGCGACGCCCGCCTCGGCGGCCCGGCGCTCCAGGGCGAACAGCGCGTTGGGGCTGGGGTCGACGACGGTGACGCGGTGGCCCAGCCGGGCGGCGGGCACGGCGAAGTTGCCGCTGCCGCCCCCGGTGTCGAGCACGTCCAGCACGTCCCGCCCCGTGGCCTTGACCCGGCGGTCGAGGGCGTCCTTGAGGACCTCCCAGACCACGGCGGTACGGAGGGAGGCGCGGGGGCGCATCGGGTCCGACACGGCAGTTGACTCCTCGGCGCGGCGCCGCCGGGGGTACGGCGGAGCGGGTTGGGCTGCCCTCCGGTCGGCGTGTCGCCGGGCTCACCGGCCGTCACCGGGGGTGGAGGGCTTCAGGCGCCTTCCACCCTATTGCCTCCGGCCATGTCCGAAGAGCCCCGTCCGCCCGGTGGGCGCCGCGCGTCCCGGAGCCGGGCAGGGGCGCACGCGCGGGACCCTCACCCCGCGTGGGGCACCTCCCGGTCCCCGCGGCCCGGCCGGCCCGGGTCGGTCCGGGGGGCGGGCAGCACCGGCTGCAGCACCAGCATCCGCTCGACGAGACGGAGGAACATCGCGACGTCGCGTATCAGGTCGTCCGCGTCGCGGTGGCCGGCCGCGCCTCGGATGCCGGCCTCGGCCCGCGCGCGCCGGTCCGCCCCGGAGGCGAACAGGGCGCTCCACTCGTCGAGTTCGGGCGCTATCTCGGGCAGCACCTCCCAGGCGCTGCGGATCCGGGCGCGGCGCCTCGGCGTCTGCTCGGGGCGGCCGCGGGCGGCGAGCACCGCGGCGGCGGTGCGCAGGGCGGCAAGGTGGGCGGTGGCGTACCGCTCGTTGGGCGTTTCCAGAACGGCCGCCTCCTCGAGACCGGCGCGGGCCTGGGCGAGCAGGTCGAGCGCGGCGGGCGGGGCCGTGGTCCGGCGGAGCACGGGGTGCACGTCGCTCGCCGGTCCGGTCAGTGAGGGGGCAGGGCCGGTCGCGCGGCGCCGGCGGGCGGTGCCCGCGTCGTGGTGGGCCATGACGAACCTCCTGTCGTCTTCTTCACGGCACTGTGGCCGTATGCCCTCATAGTGAGGTATGGCACTGACAATCCGTTCCGACCTGCGCTTTTTCCTCGCTCACACGTTCGGAAGGATGTTCGGTCGGGGCTTGCTGTGAGAATCGGGGGCATGGTCGAAACCAGCAGCGCCACGCCGGGCGTCACGAGCCGTCGCGAGGCCACCCGCCAGAAGCTCTACGAGGCGGCCGTCACCCTCATCGCCGAGCAGGGGTTCTCCGCCACCACGGTGGACGAGATCGCCGAGCGGGCCGGGGTGGCCAAGGGCACGGTGTACTACAACTTCGCGAGCAAGTCGGTGCTCTTCGAGGAGCTGTTGCGGCACGGCGTGGGGCTGCTGACCGCCTCCCTCCAGGAGGCGGCCGAGCGCACCGGGCGCGAGGGCGGCCGCACGGTGGACGCCCTGGACGCCATGGTCCGCGCGGGCCTGGAGTTCATCGCCCGCTATCCGGCCTTCACCCAGCTCTACGTGGCCGAGCTGTGGCGCACCAACAGGGCCTGGCAGCCGACGCTGATGGTGGTGCGCCGGCAGGTCGTCGCGGTCATCGAGGACGTGCTGCGGGCCGGGGTGGCGCGGGGGGAACTGAGCGGCGAGATCGACGTGTCGCTGACGGCCGCCGCCCTGGTCGGCATGGTGCTGGTGGCGGCGCTCGACTGGCAGTCCTTCCAGCCGGAGCGCTCGCTGGACGACGTCCACGCGGCACTGTCACGGCTGCTGCAGGGCCGGGTCGGCGGCCGCGGCTGACGCGCGGCGCGCGAAAGCCGCCGGCCCGGGCCGGCCGCGTCCCCCGCGGGCCGGTACGGACCGGCGGCTTCCTCCCCCCGTGATCCCCGAACTCCCCCTTGCTGCTGAGGCTCCCCCGGGATCCCCCGTGCCTCGCTCCCGCCGACGGGTCGGCGGAAGGAGCGGCCGGGGCCTGGCTCCGTTCCGCCGCCCCGTGTCGGCGGTGCCGGAGCCGTGCCCCTCTTCCGTGCCTCCACTCTGCCGTCCGCGCGCCTCGCGGCCCATCCGCGCGGGTACTCATCCGCGCGTCTGGGTACGGCTACTCAGGTCTCCGTACCCGCACCCAGGGCCGGTGGCCCCCGGGACGGATCGCCGAGGGCGGCCGATACAGTCCCTGACATGGCACGTATTGCGGTGATCGGCGCCGGGATGGGCGCGATGGCGGCGGCCGCACGGCTGGCCGTCGCGGGCCACCGGGTGACGGTGTACGAGCGCACGGACACCTACGGCGGCGGGGTGCGCCGCTTCACGCGCGAGGGGTTCTCCTTCGACACCGGGCCGGGGCTGCTGCCGTTGCCGGCGGTCTGGCGGGATCTGTTCGTCAAGACCGGCAAGGAGCCGCTGGAGGAGTGCGTCGAGCTGACGCAGGTCGATCCGGCCGCCCGGCACGTGTTCGCGGACGGCACGCGGGTCTCGCTGCCCAACGCCTCGCGGGCGGGCGTCGTGGCGGCGCTGGACGCGGCGCTCGGCGGCGGGGCGGGGACGCGGTGGGGCGACTTCCTGGTGCGCGCGCGGGAGGCCTGGGACCGTACCCGGCGCCCGCTCCTCGAGGAGCCGCTGTGGGCCGACTGGCGGGTGCTGGCCGAGCGGGAGCCGTACCCGGCGGTGCCGCGCCGCCGCCGGCTGCGCACCCGCACGGCCTCGACGCTCGCCGAGGTCGGCGCGCTGGAGCTGGCCGACCCCCGGCTGGCCGCGCTGCTGGAGAGCCACGCCCTGGCCTGGGGCCTCGACCCCCGGACGACTCCGGCGAGCGCGGCGGTACTGCCGTACATGGAGCACGCCTTCGGGCTGTGGTACGTGCGCGGCGGGCTGCGGGAGCTGGCCCGCGCGGTGTACGAGCGGTGTCTGGCCCGCCGGGTGGAGTTCGTCTTCGGCGCGGAGGTCACGGCGGTGGTGGAGAAGGACGGCCGGGCGGCGGGCGTGGAGACGGCCGACGGCACGGTGGCCGAGGCGGAGCACGTGGTGGCCGGGGTCGATCCGGTGCGGCTGGCCGGGCTGGCCGGGCGTCCGCCGTGGGCGGAGGGCCAGGTGGGGGCCGATGCCGCGGCCGCCGGGGCGGCGGGGGCCGGACGGTTCACGGTGCTCCTCGCGCTGCGCGGCGCGCGGGAGGCGGACGCGGCTCACCGCACGGTGGTGCACTCTCCGGACCGCCCGGCCGAACTCGACCTCCTCGCCGGGCGCACGCCCTCCGCTGCGGTGCGGCCCACGGTGACGGTGCTGCGGCCCGACGACGCCGCGTTGCGGCCGGACGGGGGGCACGAGTCGGTCGTGGTGTCCGCGGCCGTGCCGGTGGGCGACGGCCACGGGTGGACCTCGGAGGAGGGCCGGGAGCGCCTCGCGGACCGCGTGCTGGCGGCGGCGGAGGCCGCCGTGCCCGGGCTGCGGGAGCGGGTGCTGTGGCGGGAGGTGCGCACGCCGGCCGACACGGCGGCGGAGACGGGGGTGGGGAGCGGGGCGGTCCCGTGGCCCGCCCTCGCGGCCGGTGACGGCCGCTTCCTGCGCCCCGGCAACACGACGGGACGGCCCGGGCTGTTCGCGGTGGGCGGCTGGGCGGGCGCAGCCGGGCGGCGGGCTGCCGCACGCGGGCATGTCCGGGGCGCTGGTCGCCGGGCTGATCGTGGAGGGGCCCCGCTTCCGGGGCTCCCAGTAGGCTCCCCGGCCGGAAAAGGGGGACCGCTCCCCTCGCGGGCGCGGTCCCCGTGACGGCCTGCCGGTACCGCCCTCTCGGCCGGTACCGCCCGCCGCCTCAGTAGCGGTACTGGTCCCCGTACCCCTGGCCGTTGGTGTTGTTCTGGTACGGGTAGGACTGCTCGGGGGGCAGTTCGCCGCCGTAGCCCTCCTCGGTGTCGCGCTGCTGGGGCACCCAGACGCCTCCGGGCGGGGTCTCCCCGTAGCCGCCCTGGTCGCCCCCGGCGTACTGGCCCTGCTCCTGGCCGTAGCCCTGCCCGCCGTACTGCTGGTCCCCGTATCCGGCGCCGGCGTCGTAGGCGCCGCCCTCCGGGTACGCGGACGAGGCGCCGATGTACGGGTCGGAGTAGGCCGCGTAACTCTGCTGCCCGGTGTCGTAGCCGTAGCCCTGCTGCTCGTAGGAGTAGCCCTCGTAGCCGTAGCCCTGCTGCTGGGCGGCGGCCTGCTGCTGGGCGGCGGCCTGCTGCTGGCCGGCGGCCTGCTGCTGGGCGGCGGCCTGCTGCTGGCCGGCGGCCGCGTTCGAGGCGGCGTAGGCGGCGTCGGTGTAGACGCCGTAGGTACCCGTCTCGTCGGGCAGCGGCTGCGGCTCGTACACCGCGGTCGCCTCGGCGGCGTTCTCCGCGCCGAGGGGCCGGGCGGGCGTGAAGACGTCGTCGCGGTCGTCCTCGAAGGACTCGGCCTGCCGATACGTTCCGGTGCCGGTGGCGTCGTCGTCGGACTCCGGCTCGAACCCGGAGGGGTCCGGCCCGGGCGGCGGCTTCTCCCCACGGCGCCGCTTGCTGCCGCCCGGCTCCCGCTTGGGGTGCCCGACGGCCCAGCCCGCCGCGAAGCCGCGGCGGAAGGACAGCGTGACGTACGTCTGGCCCACGGCGAAGGCCGCGGCGCCCAGTGCGATCACGAGCACGGAGGGCACCAGCACCCCGAGGACGACGAGGAGGAAGCCGCCGAAGGCGAGCAGCCGCCAGCGCAGGCGCGCCTTGTACTGCAGCAGCACCTCGCCGAGCAGCCACAGCGCGACGATTCCGAACGCGATGTAGAGGACCGTCCAGCCCATGTACGCCCCTCTCCCTGTGGTCGCTCCGCAGTGTGTCGTACGACGATGCGACCGGTCTAGGCCTGCCGAGTGTGGTGCAGGCCCAGGTTCTCGTGGATTTCCAGTGTCGCGGTGGAGTTGTTCAGCGTGATGAAGTGCAGTCCGGGGACACCCTCGGCAAGCAGCCTCGCGCAGAACTCCGTGGCGAACTCGATGCCAATGGAGCGTACAGCGGCCGGATCGCCCTGTGCCGCGAGGATGCGGTCTTTCAACTCCCTTGGGAACACCGCGTTGCTGAGCTGTGGCAATCGCTCCAGCATTTTCACACTCGTCACCGGCATGACCTCCGGGATGACCGGGGTCTCGCAGTGCGCGGCGGCGACGCGGTCGCGCAGCCGCAGGTACGCCTCCGGCTCGAAGAACATCTGCGTGATCGCGTAGTCGGCGCCGGCCCGGCACTTGTCGACGAAGTGGGCCACGTCGGTGTCCCAGTCGGTGGAGCGCGGGTGCATCTCGGGGAAGGCGGCGACGCCGACGCAGAAGTCGCCCGACTCCTTGATGAGGTGGACCAGTTCGGCGGCGTAGGTGAGCCCCTCCGGGTGTGCCACCCACTCGGCCATCGGGTCGCCGGGCGGGTCGCCGCGCACGGCGAGCATGTTGCGGATCCCGGCGTCGGCGTACTGGCCGATGATGTTGCGCAGCTCGGCCACGGAGTGGTTGACCGCGGTGAGGTGGGCGACCGGGGTGAGCGTGGTGTCGGCGACGATCCGCTCGGTGGCCCGCACCGTCCCCGAGCGGGTGGAACCGCCGGCGCCGTAGGTGACGGAGACGAAGTCGGGGGCGACCGCCTCGACCCGGCGCAGCGCGTTCCAGAGGTTGCGCTCGCCCTTCTCCGTCTTGGGCGCCCAGAACTCGAAGGAGGAGACCGTCTTGCCGGCGGCGAGCATGTCACGCACGGTGCGGGCGCGGTCAGTCCTGGTGGATGCGGTTCCGAGGGCCATACGGGCAGGTTAGCCAGGGGCGCGCGGTCCCCCAACCGCACGGTGGCCATTTGTCGCTTTTGTCGGGGCGTTTACGACCCTGTTGTCCACCCCTCGGACAACCGGACCGCTGCCCGCCGCCCACGGAGCCGCCGTCACGGTCCCGTCGTCACCGGGCCGCACGCAGCCGGCGCGCGAACTCGGCCGCGGCCGCGCCGGGGTCCTCCGCCTCGGTGAGGGCGCGGACGACGACGACCCGGCGGGCGCCCGCCTCGATCACCTCGTCGAGGTTGCCGAGGTCGATGCCGCCGATCGCGAACCAGGGCCGCTCGGTGCCGAGGGCGGCCGTGTGCCGGACGAGGTCGAGTCCCGGGGCCGGACGGCCGGGCTTGGTGGGGGTGGGCCAGCAGGGGCCGGTGCAGAAGTAGTCCACGCCGTCCTGGACGGCGGCGGCCCCGGCCTCCGCCGGGGAGTGCGTGGAGCGGCCGACGAGGACGCCCTCGCCGAGGATCGCGCGGGCGGCCGGCACCGGCAGGTCGCCCTGGCCCAGGTGCAGCACGTCGGCGCCGGCGGCGTGGGCGACGTCCGCCCGGTCGTTCACCGCGAGCAGCCGTCCGTGGCGGGCGCAGGCCTCGGCGAAGACCTCCAGGTGCGCCAGTTCCTCGGCCGCCTCGATGCCCTTGTCGCGGAGCTGCACGATGTCGACGCCGGCGGCGAGCACCGCGTCGAGGAACTCGGGGAGGTCCCCCTGCCGCGTGCGGGCGTCCGTGCACAGGTAGAGCAGGGCCTCGTCGAGACGGGCGCGGGCGGTGTCGGGCACGGTGGGGCTCCCCCGGTGGTTCTCGGTGTTCTCCGGGCCGCCCTTCGCAAGGCGGCGCGGTCGGCGGCGTACGGGCCGCCCCGCGAAGGGCGGCCCGTACGCCGGAGGTTACGTCCCCGGGGTCAGACGGCGAGCGCCTGGGCCCGGCGCTTCACCTCCGTGCCGCGGTTCTCGGCGAGTGCCTGCGCGGGGGTGCCGGGCAGGCTCGGGTCCGCCGTGAAGAGCCACTCCAGCATTTCCTCGTCCCTGTAGCCGTCGTCCCGCAGGAGCGTCAGGGTGCCGGACAGGCCCTTGACGACCTTGTCCCCGTCGATGAAGGCGGCGGGGACGTGCAGTGCGCGGTTTTCACCCCGGCGTACGGCGATGAGCTGGCCCTCCTTGACCAGCTGGCGCACGCGGGTCACCTCCACGCCGAGCCGTTCGGCGATGTCGGGGAGGGTGAGCCAGGCAGGGACGAGAGCATCGATCTTTGCGTCAATCTCGGTCACGGGACCAAGCGTGCCATTGCCGACCGACAGTCGGAAGTGGGACCGGCCAGTCGTGGGACGCGCCGCAGGTCGGCCGGGGGGCGGGTCCCCCGGTGGGCGCGGGTGGCCGGGGCGGCCGGGGGTCGGCCGCGTGGCGGTGCGGAGGGCTCGGAATCGCCCCTCACGCCACCGCCTTCTTCAGGGGGCGCGCCGGGTCGGGCAGGAGCGCGGGGTCCATGCGCGCGCCCGCCTCGATCAGCCGGCGGCCCTGCGCGAGGTCCCGGGGGCGGCCGACCGCGAGCAGCGCCACCAGCCGCCCGTCCTGGAGCCAGCAGACCGACCAGGCCGCCTGCGCCGGGTCCCCCCGCCACACCAGTGTGTCGGCCTCCGCGTGGTGCCCCGCGTACTGCACGAACCGCCCGAACTGCTCCGACCAGAAGTACGGCACCGGGTCGTAGGGATCGGCCTCCTCCCCCGCGATGTGCGCGGCCACCGTGCGCGGCCCCTGCAGCGCGTTGTCCCAGTGGTGCACGAGCAGCCGTTCCCCGTAGCGCGCCGAGGGGAAGGAGGCGCAGTCGCCGACCGCGTACACATCGGGCGCGGAGGAGCGCAGGCGGTCGTCGGCGAGCACCTCGCCGTGGGCGCCGAGCGCGATCCCGGACCCGGCGAGCCAGCCGGTGGCGGGCCGGGCGCCGATGCCGACGACGACCGCCCCGGCCGGCAGCCGCGCCCCGTCCTCGAGGACGACCGCCCCGGGCTCGACGCGGGCCACGCGGGCGTGGGTGCGCAGGACGGCGCCGCTCTCGGCGTACCAGTCGGCCATCGGCACGGCGACCTCGGCCGGGAGCGTCCCGGCGAGCGGGCGTCCCGCGGCCTCCACGACGGTCACCGCACACCCGGCCTCGCGGGCGGCCGTGGCGAACTCGGCGCCGATCCAGCCGGCCCCGACGACCACGAGGTCCTGCCCCTCGGCGAGGACCGGGCGCAGCCGTTCGGCGTCGTCCAGGGTGCGCAGCAGGTGCACCCCGGGCACGCCCTCGGTGCCCGGCAGCGTGACCGGTTCGGCGCCGGTGGCGAGGACGAGGACGTCGTAGGGCTCGGGTCCCTCGGCGGTGTCGAGCAGGTGCTCGCCGGGGCGCACCCCGAGGACCTCGCGGCCGAGCCGGAGTCCGATGCCGAGCGCCTCGAAGTCGATGTCGAAGGCGGAGCCCTCGGCCTTGCCGAGCAGGACGGCCTTGGACAACGGGGGTCGGTCGTAGGGCTGGTGGGGTTCCGCGCCGATCAGCGTGACGGGTCCGGTGAACCCCTGTTCGCGCAGGGCGACCGCCGTCTGTACGCCCGCCATGCCCGCGCCCACGATCACGACCCGCCGCCCGGCCGGTTCCCTCGCCTGCTCGCTCACTCGCCCACCTCGGTGTCGACCACGGATGCCCGTCTGGGATGCCCGTCTCGGATGTCCTGCCCGGTCCCCGGGACCTGACGCCCGGCTCAGCCGGGGAGCTGTTCCACGACGCTCGTCCCGCTGCCCTCGCGCGATTCCCACCGCCACGTCTCCTCCAGCCGCACGCGCCCGTCGGGCAGGAGGAGGACGCGGGAGACGCAGTGTCCCGAGGAGGTGGTGCCGTCGGTCCTGAGCTGCACGTAACGGAAGTCGAGCAGGTCGCCCGCGCGGGTGCCCACGAGGTGGCCGCGGACCACGTCGCCGCCCGCGTACTCGGCCCAGATCTCACCGTCCTTCTCGTGGTACGAGAAGCGGGTGCGGGTGCCCACCTGACCCGGTGCCTGGTCGGCGACCGGGGCGAGGACGAGTCCGTCCAGCGAGGGCGTCATGGCGCGGGGCTCCCTGTGGGGGTCGGGGCACGAAGGGCTAGGGTGGCCACCGTAAAGCACCCGCGGGAGCCCGGGCGTACCGGGCTGAGAGGGAGGCTGCGGCCTCCGACCGTACGAACCTGATCCGGGTCATGCCGGCGAAGGGAGGAGCTGGACGCCCATGTCGCGTGCATCGCAGAGATCTTCGGGCGGGAGCGGGGGGAGCCCCGACGTCCTGGTCGTCGGCGGCGGGCTCATCGGACTGGTCACCGCCTGGCGGGCCGCCGGGCGCGGACTGTCCGTCACCGTGGTGGATCCCGAACCCGGCGGCGGGGCCGCCCGGGTGGCGGCCGGGATGCTGGCCGCCGTCACCGAACTGCACCACGGCGAACAGACCCTGCTCGCGCTCAACCTGGAGTCCGCCCGCCGCTATCCGGACTTCGCCGCCGAGCTGACCGAGGCCACCGGCCACGACCTCGGCTACCGCCGGTGCGGCACGCTCGCCGTCGCGCTCGACACCGACGACCGGGCCCACCTGCGCGAACTGCACGCCCTGCAGCAGCGTTCGGGGCTGTCCTCGCAGTGGCTCAGCGGGCGGGAGTGCCGCCGCCTGGAACCGCTGCTCGCGCCGGGCGTGCGCGGCGGGCTGCGGGTGGACGGCGACCACCAGATCGACCCGCGCCGGCTCGCCGCGGCCCTCCTCGTGGCCTGCGAGCGGGCCGGGGTGGTGTTCCACCGGGCGTGGGCCGAGCGGCTCACCCTGGCCGGGGACCGGGCCACGGGCGTGCTCACCGGCGGGGGCACCGCCCTCACCGCCGGGCAGGTCGTGCTGGCCGCGGGCAGCGCCTCGGGGCGGCTCGCGGGGGTGCCCGAGGACGTCCTGCCGCCCGTGCGGCCGGTGAAGGGGCAGGTGGTGCGGCTGACCGTGCCACGGCGGTACGCGCCCTTCCTGAGCCGCACGGTGCGGGCCGTGGTCCGCGGCAGCCACGTCTACCTGGTGCCGCGCGAGAACGGCGAGCTGGTCCTCGGCGCGACCAGCGAGGAGCTGGGCTGGGACACCACGGTGACCGCGGGCGGGGTGTACGAACTGCTGCGCGACGCCCACGAACTGGTGCCCGGCATCACCGAGCTGCCGCTCACCGAGACCCTCGCCGGGCTGCGGCCCGGCTCCCCCGACAACGCCCCGCTGCTCGGCCCCACCGGCCTGCCCGGACTGCTGCTCGCCACCGGCCACTACCGCAACGGCGTCCTGCTCACCCCGGTCACCGGCGACGCCATGGCGAACGTGCTGACCACCGGGGAGCTGCCGCCCGAGGCCCTCCCCTTCCGTCCACGGCGCTTCGGCGCCCACGCACTCTCGGAGCAGCCGGCATGAACGGGACGACCGTGTCCGTGTCCGTCAACGGCGAGTCGCGCGAGGTGGCCGCCGGGACCTTCCTCGACGCCCTCGTACGCACCCTGACCACCGCCCCCTCCGGGGTGGCCGCCGCCCTCAACGAGACCGTCGTCCCGCGTGCGCAGTGGCCGTCCACGCCGCTGTCCGAGGGCGACCGCGTCGAGGTCCTCACCGCCGTCCAAGGAGGCTGACCATGGCCGACGATCCCTTCGTCCTCGGCGGCACGACGCTGTCGTCCCGTCTGATCATGGGCACCGGCGGGGCGCCCAGCCTCGACGTCATGGAGCGCGCCCTGGCGGCCTCGGGCACCGAGCTGACGACGGTGGCGATGCGGCGCGTGGACCCCTCCGTACGGGGTTCGGTGCTGTCGGTCCTGGACCGGCTCGGCATCCGGGTGCTGCCGAACACGGCGGGCTGCTTCACCGCCGGGGAGGCCGTGCTCACCGCCCGGCTCGCCCGGGAGGCGCTGGGCACCGACCTGGTGAAGCTGGAGGTCGTCGCGGACGAGCGCACCCTCCTGCCGGACCCGGTCGAGCTGCTCGACGCGGCGGAGATCCTCGTCGACGAGGGGTTCACCGTGCTGCCCTACACCAACGACGACCCGGTGCTCGCCAGGAAGCTGGAGGACGTGGGCTGCGCGGCGATCATGCCGCTCGGCTCCCCGATCGGTTCCGGGCTCGGGATCCGCAATCCGCACAATTTCCGGCTCATCGTGGAGCGGGCCGGGGTGCCCGTCATCCTCGACGCGGGGGCCGGGACGGCGTCCGACGTCGCGCTGGCGATGGAGCTGGGGTGCGCGGGCGTGATGCTGGCCTCGGCCGTCACCCGGGCCCAGGAGCCGGTGCTGATGGCCGAGGCGATGCGCCGTGCCGTGGAGGCGGGGCGGCTGGCCGCGCGGGCGGGGCGCATCCCCCGCCGGTTCTTCGCCGAGGCCTCCTCCCCCGCCGAGGGGCTCGCGGTGCTCGACCCGGAGCGGCCCGCGTTCTGACCGTGCACGTCACAGCTCCGCTGCAGTCCCGTTCCGGGTTCCCCCGGCCCGGGGGGACTGTCGGTGCGGGCTCGTAGACTGCGGCCCGTGGATACGACCCTTCAGGACCCGCTCGTCGGACAGGTGCTCGACGGCCGCTATCGCGTGGACGCGCGGATCGCCGCCGGCGGGATGGCCACGGTCTACCGGGCCCTGGACACCCGTCTGGACCGGGTGCTCGCGCTCAAGGTGATGCACCCCGCGCTCGCCGCCGACGGGTCCTTCGTGGAGCGGTTCATCCGCGAGGCGAAGTCCGTGGCCCGCCTGGCCCACCCGAACGTGGTGCAGGTCTTCGACCAGGGCACCGACGAGTCGTACGTGTACCTGGCGATGGAGTACGTCGCCGGCTGCACGCTGCGGGACGTGCTGCGCGAGCGCGGGGCACTGCAGCCGCGGGCCGCGCTGGACATCCTGGAGCCGGTGCTGGCCGCGCTCGGCGCCGCGCACCGCGCCGGGTTCGTGCACCGGGACATGAAACCGGAGAACGTCCTCATAGGGGACGACGGCCGGGTCAAGGTGGCCGACTTCGGTCTGGTCAGGGCCGTGGACACGGTCACGAACACCACCGGCGCCGTCCTCGGCACGGTCTCCTACCTCGCCCCCGAGCAGATCGAGCACGGCACGGCCGACCCCCGGGTCGACGTGTACGCCTGCGGGGTGCTGCTGCACGAGATGCTCACCGGCGCCAAGCCGCACCGCGGGGAGACCCCCGCCCAGGTGCTGTACCGGCACCTCCACGAGGACGTGCCGCCGCCCTCGGCCGCCGTCCCCGGACTGGCCCGCGAACTGGACGAGCTGGTCCTCTCGGCCACCGCCCGCAATCCCGGGCTGCGCCCGGCCGACGCGGCCGCGCTGCTCGGCGAGACGCTGCGGGCGCGCTCCGCACTGGACGAGGCGCAGCTCGACGCGGTGCCGCCGGGCGCGCTCGGCGCGACCCGGGACGGGCACGACAACGCCGAGGACCGTACGAGCGTCATCCCGCGCGCGCTGACCGCGGTGCGGCCCCTGCCGGTGAACGAGCCCGAGGACGCCGCCGGCCCCGGCGGCGGCTTCGGCGGCGGGGAGAACCGCACCAGCCGGCTGGAGAGCCCCCCGATCCCGCCCGGGCCGGCCCGCGGCGGGGACCGGCGTTCGCGCCGGGGGCTGTTCGCGGTCGTGGCCGCCCTGCTGGTGGTGCTCGGCGTCGGCACGGGCGTCTGGTACATCAACTCCGGCCAGTTCACCAAGGTGCCGCCGGTGCTGTCCAAGACGGAGGCCCAGGCCAGGGACCAGCTCGACGACGCCGGGCTCGACGTGGGCGCGGTCCGCCACGCGTACAGCGACACGGTCGCCAAGGGCAGGGTCATCAGCAGTGATCCCGCCCCGGCGGAGCGGATCCGCAGCAACGACTCGGTCTCGCTGACCGTGTCCAACGGCCCGGAGACGGTGAAGGTGCCGGACCTGAAGGGGCGCACCCTGGCGGACGCGCGGGCGCGCCTGAAGAAGGCGGGCCTCGCCGCGGGCATGGTGACGCGTGACTTCGACGAGGACGTGCCCAAGGGGCAGGTCGTCACCACGGACCCCGCGGCCGGGACCGAGCGGCACGGGGGCTCCGCGATCGCGCTCACCGTCAGCCGGGGACGTCCGGTGGAGGTGCCGGACGTGACCGGCTCGTCGCTCCAGGACGCGCGGGACGAGCTGGAGGACGCCGGGCTGAAGGTGAAGGTCGCCGAGCGGCGCGTGGCCTCCGAGTTCGACGAGGGGCAGGTGGCCGCGGTGTCCCCCGGCGAGGGCGAGCGGCTCGCCGAGGGCGACACGGTGACCGTGACGGTGTCCAGGGGCCGCAAGCAGGTGAAGGTGCCGGACGTCGTCGGGGAGAAGGCCGGGGACGCGCGGAAGACGCTGGAGGCGGCGGGCTTCGAGGTGGACGAGGACCGCGGCTTCCTGGACCTGTTCGGCGGCGACAAGGTCAAGAGCCAGTCGGTGAAGGGCGGCGACAGGGCGCCCTTCGGTTCGAAGATCACCCTGAAGATCGGCTGACCGGCGGGGTTCCGCCCGCGCCGCCCACCGCCCCCGCCGCCTCCCCGTGGCCGGGGCGGGGCGGACCGCGTGCGACCCTTGGGGCGTGGCCGTATCTCCTCCCTCCCGCAATCCCGTCGGCGCGCACGTCCCCGTCGCCGGCGGTCTGCACACCGTCGGACTCGCCTACGCCCGCGACCTCAACGCGGAGGTGGTGCAGGTGTTCGTCGCCAACCCCCGCGGCTGGGCCACGCCCCCCGGCAGTCCTCGCGAGGACGCGGCCTTCCGCGAGGCGTGCGAGGAGCGGAACATCCCGGCGTACGTCCACGCCCCCTACCTGATCAACTTCGGCTCCCACACCGAGGCCACCGTGGAACGGTCGGTGGAGTCGCTGCGGCACTCCCTGCGCCGCGCCCGCGCCATCGGCGCCCCCGGTGTCGTCGTGCACACCGGCAGCGCCACCGGTGGCCGCGACCGCGCCGTCGCCCTGAAGCAGGTACGCGCGCACCTGCTGCCGCTCCTGGACGAGCTGGAACACGACGACGATCCGTGGCTGCTGCTGGAGTCGACCGCCGGACAGGGCTCCTCGCTCTGCTCCCGCACCTGGGACTTCGTCCCCTACTTCGAGGCCCTTGACGCCCATCCCCGTCTGGGCGTCTGCCTCGACACCTGCCACGTGTTCGCCGCCGGACACGACCTGACCGGCCCCAACGGCGCCCACCAGACGCTGGACCTGCTCGTGGAGGCCGTCGGCCCGGGCCGGCTGAAGCTCATCCACGCCAACGACTCCAAGGACGTCGTCGGGGCCCACAAGGACCGGCACGCCGGCATCGGGGCCGGGCACATCGGCGAGGACCCGTTCCGTGCGCTGATGACGCACCCCGCCACCGAGGGCGTCCCGCTGGTCATCGAGACGCCCGGCGGCAAGGAGGGCCACGCGGCGGACGTCGCCCTGCTCAAGAAGCTCCGCGACGCCTGAGCTGCCCCGGTGCCCGGGGGCGCGCCGGTGAGGAACATCCCGGTCACCGTCCGGCGGCCACCGCCGACCCGTGCTCCCCGCCCACCGGCTGCGGCTGCTGCCGGGCGGTGCCGAAGCCGGTGTGACCGCGGATCACCGCGATGACGTCGACGAGCGCACGGTTCTCGACGACCGGGACCGCTTCACCGAGCACCCCGGCCAGGAGGCGCTCAGCGCCCTCGCCACCGTGCCCGTGCTCGGCCACGGGGAACCGGCCGGGTCGATCGGCCCGGCCTCCTGGCCCTCGTTCCGGCCGCCCCGGCACCCCGGGGGCGAACTCAGAGCTCCGGGCCCTCCCCCGGCTCCTCCTGGTAGGAGTAGCGCTGCTCCTTCCAGGGGTCGCCGACGTTGTGGTAGCCGCGCTCCTCCCAGAAGCCGCGGCGGTCGGCGGTCATGTACTCCACTCCGCGCACCCACTTGGGGCCCTTCCACGCGTACAGGTGCGGCACGATGAGCCGCAGCGGGAAGCCGTGCTCCGCGGTGAGCAGTTCACCGTCCTTGTGCGTGGCGAAGAGCGCGCGCTCGGAGACGAAGTCGGACAGCCGCATGTTCGAGCTGAAGCCGTACTCCGCCCACACCATCACATGGGTGACCCCGGGCGCCGGCGGGGCGCTCTCCAGGACCGTGCGCGCCGGGATCCCGCCCCACTCGGCACCGAGCATGCTGAACTTCGTGACGCAGTGCAGATCGGCGACGACCGTGGAGTACGGCAGGGCCGTGAACTCCTCGTGGCTCCAGCAGTGCTTGTCCCCGTCGGCGGTGGCACCGAAGACGCGGAAGTCCCAGCGTTCGGGGCGGAACCGGGGAACCGGGCCGTAATGGGTCACCGGCCAACCGCGCTGGAGCCGCTGCCCCGGCGGGAGCGGGGGCTGCTGTGCCGCTTCTCCCGTGTTCCTTTCCACCGGCTGACCCATGCCTCCATCCTGACAGACCGGGCACAGTGCCCATGACCGGGAGCACCAATCAGGACATAGACACATGAAACTCAGGTAAACCTGCCTGAAGTCACTAAGTGCGTACTTACTGGATGATCTACGCGATCGGTGCAATCATGCGGCGCAACCTGCCCGCACCACCTCCCGGAAGGAGCCCGCCGATGCAGGGCGATCCCGAGGTCATCGAATTCCTCAACGAGCAGCTGACGGCCGAGCTCACCGCGATCAACCAGTACTTCCTGCACGCCAAGCTCCAGGACCACAAGGGATGGACGAGGCTCGCGCGGTACACCCGCTCGGAGTCCTTCGACGAGATGCGGCACGCGGAGCTGCTCACCGACCGCATCCTGCTCCTGGACGGCCTGCCCAACTACCAGCGGCTGTTCCACGTCCGGGTCGGGCAGAGCGTGACCGAGATGTTCGAGGCCGACAAGCAGATCGAGATCGAGGCGATCGACCGGCTGCGCCGCGGCATCGAGCTGATGCGCGCCAAGGGGGACGTCACCTCGGCCAACGTGTTCGAGGCGATCCTCGCGGACGAGGAGCACCACATCGACTACCTGGACACCCAGCTCGACCTGATCGAGAAGCTCGGCGAATCGCTCTACCTGTCGACGGTCATCGAGCAGACCCAGCCGGACGCTTCCAGCCCCGGCCCGCACTGAATCCGGTGGTGAGGGCGGCGTCCCGGCGGTCCCCCGCCGCGCTCAGGCGGCGTCCGGCAGCCGTGCGGGCGCCTCGTCCGCGACCGGCCCGCGCTCGGGCCCGGATGCGCCGAAGGCGGGGCGGCCCTGGTCCAGGAGCTCGCGGCGAGGGCAGCCGCCCCGGCCCAGCAGCGCCTGGATACGCCGTACGCAACCTCCGCAGTCCGTTCCCGCCTTGCACTGCGAGGCGATCTGGCGCGGGGTGCATGCCCCGCTCTCCGCGTGCTGCTTGATCTGCTCTTCGGTCACGCCGAAACAGCTGCAGACGTACACGCGGTCACCTCCCGGCGGGGTCAGGGGTCGTGCCGTACCGAGTACCGGGAGGCCCGTCGTTCGGTGAGGCAAACCTAACCTTAACCACGACGCCGGGAGACACGAAAGCGGAAGGGGCGCGGATCTCGTGTGATCCGCGCCCCACCACTGCCGAAGACGTTCACCGGCCCATGAGCGGAATGCCCCTGAGCGGAATGACGCTCACTGGTCCCGGTACATCTCCGCCACCAGGAACGCCAGGTCCAGCGACTGGCTGCGGTTCAGCCGGGGGTCGCAGGCCGTCTCGTAACGCTGGTGCAGGTCGTCGACGAAGATCTCGTCGCCGCCGCCCACGCACTCGGTGACGTCGTCGCCGGTCAGCTCCACGTGGATGCCGCCCGGGTGGGTGCCGAGGGCCTTGTGGACCTCGAAGAAGCCCTTGACCTCGTCGAGCACGTCGTCGAAGCGGCGGGTCTTGTGACCGGAGGCCGCCTCGTAGGTGTTGCCGTGCATCGGGTCGGTGATCCAGGCGACGGTCGCGCCGGAGGCGGTGACCTTCTCCACCAGCTCGGGCAGCTTGTCGCGGACCTTGTCGGCGCCCATGCGGACGATGAACGTGAGCCGGCCGGGCTCGCGGTCGGGGTCGAGCCGCTCGATGTACTGCAGCGCCTCCTCGGCCGTCGTGGACGGGCCGAGCTTGACGCCGATCGGGTTGCGGATCCTCGAGGCGAACTCGATGTGCGCGTGGTCGAGCTGCCGGGTGCGCTCGCCGACCCACACCATGTGCGCCGAGACGTCGTAGAGCCGGCCCGTGCGCGAGTCGACGCGGGTGAGCGCCGACTCGTAGTCGAGCAGCAGCGCCTCGTGCGAGGAGTAGAACTCGACGGTCTTGAACTCCTCCGGGTCCGTGCCGCAGGCCCGCATGAAGTTCAGCGCGCTGTCGATCTCCCGGGCGAGCTGCTCGTAGCGCTGGCCGGAGGGCGAGGAGCGGACGAAGTCCTGGTTCCAGGCGTGCACCTGGCGCAGGTCGGCGTAGCCGCCGGTGGTGAAGGCGCGCACCAGGTTCAGCGTGGAGGCGGAGGCGTGGTACATCCGCTTCAGCCGCTCGGGGTCGGGCACGCGGGCGGCCTCGGTGAACTCGAAGCCGTTGACGGAGTCGCCGCGGTAGGTCGGCAGGGTGACGCCGTCGCGGGTCTCGGTGGGCTTGGAGCGCGGCTTGGAGTACTGGCCGGCGATCCGGCCGACCTTCACGACCGGCACGGAGGCCGCGTACGTGAGGACGGCGCCCATCTGAAGGAGGGTCTTGAGCTTGGCGCTGATGTGGTCGGCGGACACTGCGTCGAAGGATTCCGCGCAGTCGCCGCCTTGCAGAAGGAAGGCCTCGCCCTTGGCGACGGCGGCCATCCGGGCGCGCAGCTGGTCGCACTCCCCCGCGAAGACCAGCGGGGGATACGACTCGAGGTCCGCGATCACTGCGCGCAGAGCCTCGGTGTCGGGGTACTCGGGCTGCTGCGCCGCGGGCAGGTCTCGCCAAGTCGCCTGAGCGGCGACGCTTCGGGAATCAGCGTTCACGGTCACCCGTCAAACAGTACGTGGTCGACCGGGCCGACCATGTCCGCGCTCAGTCCGTGAGACGGTTTTGCCCGGCTGACAGGAGCCGGGCAGAACCTGGGACCCCCGCGACGGCGGGGAGCAGACTGCGCCGATCTGGAGCAGCGTTTTGAGCTTCGGACCACCCCCGCGTCGGCGGGGAGCACGCCCCGTGCAACGACTGGGAACGACGGTTGTTACGGCGCCCCGGCGAACGGCCCGACGTCGAGCTGGTTGCGGTCGATGTTGATGGTGACGCCGCCGTGGGTCTCGGTGCGGTTACCGGCGTACTGGTGGACGCGCTGGTGCGCGGCCCACAGGTGGGCGGGCAGGGCCGCGTCGGTGGTGTTGGCCTGGTCGTTCCAGTGGGCGAAGTGCAGCACGTCGGGCAGGGTCGTGGAGCTCGCGTGCGCGACCAGGTCGGTGACGAGGGAGGCCGTGCTGCCGTAGGCGCCGGAGCGGTAGCCGAGGGTGTGCAGCCGTTCGGTCCAGGCCTTGAGGTAGGTGAGGACCTGGGTGGTGACGGCGGTGGAGCGGGGGTAGGCCTCGATGTCGTTGTAGAGGACCGTGCCCTTGCCCAGGCCGAGCGCGGCGGCCTGGCGGACCGCGTCGTCGGCGGCGGCGGTGCCCTGCGCGGTGGGGCTGGTCAGGGCGGTGCAGGCGCTGCCGCAGCTCCCTGAGGCCGGCTGGGGGCCGACGTAGAACGGCAGGAACCGCCAGCCGTTGGCGTACTGGTTGCGCACCCACTGGGCGGTGAGCCGGGCCTGCGAGCAGCCGCGGTTGACGCCGCCGATGTAGATGCCGACGGCGTTGTAGGACGAGTCGTCCATCCAGGCGTCCATCGAGGACTGGCTGGGCGCGGTGCAGGCGTCGAAGCCCCGGCCCCGGTAGGAGGTGGCGTCGGCGGGCAGCGGGGCGGGGGCCGCGGCGGAGGCTTCCGCGCGGGCGGCGCCCGCGGAGAGCCCGGCGCCGTCGAGGATGCGCCGGATCGCCGCGCGGTCCTGCCCGTAGGCGGCGGTCACCTCGATCCGCTCGTCGGTGGCGCGGTAGGTGCGGGAGGTGGAGTTCTCGGTGAGGGAGCGCTCGGAGCTCTCCACGGGCTGGAGGAGCAGCGCCTCGGTGCGGCCGAGGACGCGGGCCGGGCAGTCCTGGTGCTCGCCGGGGGTGCCGAGGTAGACGGCGTGCCGGTCGAAGCGGACGCAGGCGGTCGGGTCCTGCTCCAGGTCCACGACCTGCCAGTCGGCCGGGACGGTGAAGGTGTGGCCGCGGTAGCTGATGCGGGTGCTGCCGTCCTCGGCCCCGGCGGGGACGGCCGTGGCGCCGAGCGCGGCGACGGTCGCGGTCAGCGCGGCGAGCGTGCGGACGGTGCGGCGGGCCGCGCTGCGGGTCCGGGGGAAGGGCGAGCGCGGCGAGGGGGGTTCGGGAATGGTGCGCACGAGGACGGACCTCTCCGGTGAGCCAGTGTGCTCGCCGTCCTTCCAACAAGGGCCGTGCCGCGAAACCGCGGCAGGGCCCCGCCTGGGCCGTCCGGGGCGGCCCACCGCCGTGTCGGAGGAGCGCGGCCGCCGTGACGGGGCGGTATCGGGTAGGGTGCGGGCCATGTTCGCGACCGTGCACCGCATGTGGTGGTGGACCGCTCACCCGGCGGCCCACTGATCTCGCGTACGCACTGAACTCCGCGAAGGCCGCCCGAGGGGCGGCCTTCGGTGTTTCCACGACCGGCCGGACCGCTCCTCCTCCCGAATTCCACGGAACTCCCACGGAAGAGGAACCGATCCCATGGACCTGTCCACGTTGCTGACCGACGACCGGCCGTTCGCGTTGCTGCGCCGCCGCACCCCCGGCCGTGCGCACGACACGGTGGAGGTGCTGCGGGGCCCGGTCACCGCGCGGGAGCGCCTGGCCGACCTGCCCGGGGAGGGTCTCGCCCTCGTGCCGTTCCGGCAGATCCGCGAACGCGGCTTCGACGTGCGGGACGACGGCACCCCGCTGCTGGTCCTCGTCCCCGAGGAGACGCACACGCTCCCCCTGGAGGCGGCGCTCGCGCAGTTGCCGCGGCACGAGGTAAGGGTGACGGGCGGCGGCTTCGACGTCGGTGACGAGGAGTACGCCGGGATCGTCGAGCGGGTGCTGCGGGAGGAGATCGGCCGGGGCGAGGGCGCGAACTTCGTGATCCGGCGGACGTACGAGGGAGAGATCCCCGGCTTCGGGCGGGCGGACGCGCTGGCGCTGTTCCGCCGGCTGCTGGTGGGTGAGCGGGGCGCCTACTGGACGTTCCTCGTGCACACGGGCGAGCGGACGCTGGTGGGCGCGAGCCCCGAGGTGCATGTGCGGATGGCCGGCGGGACGGTGGTAATGAATCCGATCAGCGGCACCTACCGCTATCCGGCGGGCGGGCCGACCCCGGAGCACCTGCTGGACTTCCTCGCCGACGGCAAGGAGATCGAGGAGCTCTCCATGGTCGTCGACGAGGAACTGAAGATGATGTGCACGGTCGGCGACCGGGGCGGGGTGGTGGTCGGGCCGCGGCTGCGGGAGATGGCCCATCTCGCCCATACCGAGTACGAGTTGCGCGGGCGCTCCTCGCTGGACGTGCGCGAGGTGCTGAAGGAGACCATGTTCGCGGCGACCGTCACCGGCTCGCCGGTGCAGAACGCCTGCCGGGTCGTGGAGCGCCACGAGCCCACCGGGCGCGGCTACTACGCGGGGGCGCTCGCCCTGCTCGGCCGGGACTCCGGGGGCGCGCAGACGCTGGACTCCCCCATCCTGATCCGCACCGCCGACATCGCGGCGGACGGGCGGCTGCGGGTGCCGGTCGGGGCCACGCTGGTGCGCGGCTCGGACCCGGCCGCCGAGGTGGCCGAGACGCACGCGAAGGCGGCGGGGGTGCTGGCGGCCCTCGGGGTGCGGCCGGGGCGGCCGCGCGAGGAGACCGCCGGGCCGCGGCTGGCCGAGGACCCCCGGGTGCGGGCGGCGCTGGACGGGCGACGGGCCGCGCTGGCGCCGTTCTGGCTGCGAATGCGGGAGCCGGTGGGCGAGCCCTCCGGTCACGCCCTGGTCGTCGACGGGGAGGACACGTTCACCGCGATGCTCGCGCACCTGCTGCGCTCCTCGGGGCTCGCGGTCACGGTGCGCCGCTACGACGAGGCCGGGCTGCGCGAGGAGGTGCGCGCGCACGAGGGGGTCGTGGTGCTGGGCCCCGGCCCGGGCGACCCCGGCGACCCGGACGATCCGAAGATGCGGTTCCTGCGGGGGCTGACGGGCGAGGTGCTGCGCGAGCACCGGCAGGGGGTGCTGGGGGTGTGCCTCGGGCACGAGCTGATCGCGGCGGAGTACGGGCTGCCGGTGGTCCGCAAGCGGGTGCCGTACCAGGGGGCGCAGGTGGCGGTCGACCTCTTCGGGCGGCAGGAGACCGTGGGGTTCTACAACAGCTTCGTGGCCCGGTGCGAGGAGGAGGCGGCGGCCCGGCTTGCGGAGCGGGGCGTGGAGGTGTCCCGCTCGGCCGACGGGGAGGTGCACGCGCTGCGGGGGCCGGGGTTCGCGGGGGTGCAGTTCCACCCGGAGTCGGTGCTGACGGTGCGCGGGGCGGAGGTGGTGCGGGAGCTGCTGGCGGGCCTGTCGGAGGGGGTGCGCCCGTGACGGGGCGCTCCGGCCGGTGACGCCGGGCGGCGGGGGACGGGACCGGAGGGGGCATCCGCCCCGCCGCCGGCCCCCCGCCGCCCGGGCGCGCCACGCGGGTGTGTCGTCCGGGCGCGCCACGCGGGTGTGTCATGCGGGTGTGTCACCCGAAGAAGACCGAGACCTCCTCGTACAGGGACGCGTCGACCGTCTTCAGCCGGGACGTCGCCTCCGCGATCGGGACGCGGACGATGTCGGTGCCCCGCAGCGCCACCATCTTCCCGAACTCCCCGTCCCGCACGCACTCGATGGCGTGGAGGCCGAAGCGCGTGGCGAGCCAGCGGTCGAAGGCGCTGGGGGTCCCCCCGCGCTGCACGTGCCCGAGCACCGTGGTGCGCGCCTCCTTGCCCGTGCGGCGTTCGATCTGCTTCGCCAGCCACTCCCCCACTCCGGACAGCCGCACATGGCCGAAGGAGTCGAGGGAGTCGTCCTTGAGCACCATGTCGCCGTCCTTGGGCTGCGCGCCCTCGGCGACGACCACGATCGGCGCGTACGAGGCCTTGAACCGCGAGGTCACCCAGGCGCACACCTGGTCGACGTCGAATCTCCGCTCGGGGATGAGGATGACGTTGGCGCCGCCGGCCAGTCCGGAGTGCAGGGCGATCCAGCCGGCGTGCCGGCCCATCACCTCGACGACCAGCACCCGCATGTGCGACTCGGCGGTGGTGTGCAGCCGGTCGATGGCCTCGGTGGCGATGTTGACGGCGGTGTCGAAGCCGAAGGTGTAGTCGGTGGCGGAGAGGTCGTTGTCGATGGTCTTCGGCACGCCGACGACCTGGATGCCGTACTCGTCGGCCAGGCGCGCGGCGACGCCGAGGGTGTCCTCGCCACCGATCGCGACGAGCGCGTCGATCTCCTCCTTGGCGAGGTTGTCCTTGATGCGGCGGATGCCGTTCTCCTGCTGGAGGGGGTTGGTGCGGGAGGAGCCGAGGATCGTGCCGCCGCGGGGCAGGATGCCGCGCACGGCGGGGATGTCGAGGTGGACGGTGTCGCCCTCCAGGGGACCGCGCCAGCCGTCCCGGAAGCCGACGAAGTCGTAGCCGTACTCCTGCACGCCCTTGCGGACGATGCCCCGGATGACGGCGTTGAGCCCGGGGCAGTCGCCGCCCCCGGTCAGTACTCCTACCCGCATGACAGTGTCCCTTCGCCGCGGTTGCCTGACGCGGGCCACGCTAATGGTGACCCACGTCACTTCGGCATGCACGGGACGGTCAATTCCGGTGAATCACTCGGACGTTGATCAATCGGGATTCGTTTGGCCGAGTGCCGCCATGACACATGTTTACGGATCAGGGCATACCGCCCGGTCAGGCGGCGTCCGGGCGGTGGCGGAGGGACCGTCAGGCGTCGTCCAGGCCCCGCTCGATGGCGTATCGGACGAGCTCGACCCGGTTGTGGAGCTGGAGCTTGCCCAGGGTGTTCTGGACGTGGTTCTGCACGGTGCGGTGCGAGATGACGAGGCGTTCGGCGATCTGCTTGTAGCTCAGCCCCTTGGCGACGAGGCGCAGCACCTCGGTCTCGCGTTCGGTCAGCCGCGGCGCGCGGGCGGCCTCGCCCGCCTCGCCGGGCTCCGGGGCGGGCGCGGGCTCGGCGGCCAGGCGCCGGTACTCGCCGAGGACGAGCCCGGCGAGCCCGGGGGTGAAGACGGGGTCACCGGCCGCCGTGCGGCGCACCGCGTCGACGAGTTCCTCGGTGGAGGCGGACTTGACCAGGTAGCCGGTGGCGCCGGACTTCACCGCCTCCAGCACGTCCGCGTGCTCGCCGCTGGCCGAGAGCACCAGGACCCGCGGGGCCGGCTGGGCGCCGACGAGTTCCTTGCACACCTGGACACCGGGTTTGGCGGGCAGGTTGAGGTCGAGCACCAGGACGTCGGGGGCGACGGCCCGGGCCCGGCGCACGGCCTGTTCGCCGTCGCCCGCGGTGGCGACCACGTCGAAGCCGGACTCGGCGAGGTCCCGGGCGACGGCGTCGCGCCACATCGGGTGGTCGTCGACCACCATGACCCGGATCGGGCCGCCGTTCCCGGCGCCGCCGCCCGCTCCCGCGCCGGGCCGCTCCCCGGCCGTGCCGCCGCCGTGCGTGCCGTGCGTGTCCCGCTGGTCGTTCATCGCTGTCCCGTCCCGCCCCGCGCGTCCTGTGCGCCCGCCATTGTGCCGGGCGCCTCCTTCGGCAGTCTCAGTTCCACCTCGGTGCCCTGGCCGGGGACCGAGAGCAGCTCGGCGGTGCCGCCGAGGTCGCGCAGCCGGCCCCGGATCGACTGGGCGACACCGAGTCTGCCCTCCCCCTCGGCCTGGACGAGCCGGCCCTCGGGGATGCCGGGTCCGTCGTCCCGCACCGTCACCACGATCCCGTCCGGGTTGTCCTCGACCAGGATCCAGGCCCGGGCCTCCTCCCCCGCGTGCCGCGTCACGTTGTCCAGCGCGGCGCCGACCGCGGCGGCCACCTCGCGCGCGGCCGCCGGGGGCAGGGGCACCGGCGCGCCCGGTTCGGAGAGGGTGACCCGGGCTCCGGCGTACGGGGTGAGGAGGGAGCGCAGGTCGACGGGTTCACGCGCGCCGGCCGCCTCACCGCTCTCCTCCTCCGGTTCCTGCACCAGCCGGACGAGCGCGCCCTCGGACTCGTCCTCGGACAGCCGGGAGACGGGGCTGGGGCCGCCGGTGACCAGGGAGCGCAGCGCCACCTCCTGCTCGCCGGCCATCCTGCCGAGCTCCGCCGCCTCGCCGCCCAGCGCGGTGCCGCGCCGCTGGACCATGGCGAGGACCTGGAGCACGCCGTCGTGGATGTCCCGGGCGAGCCGTTCCCGTTCGCGGGTCGCGGCCTCGATCTCCAGGGCGCGGGCGAGGGTCCGCTCGGAGGCGCGGGCGACCTCGACGACGTAGCCGATGGCGATGGCGGCGACCCAGACGAGGACGACGTTGTGCAGGGTGTCCCGGGTCGGGGCCCCGCGTTCGACGAGGTTGGCGGCGGCCACCAGCGTGGAGGCGAAGGCCGCCCAGCGCCAGCCGCCCTTGACGGCGTACGCCAGGACGGAACCCGCGGTCCATATCGAGGGCAGCGTCGGGCCGCCCTCGACGACCCGCTGGTGGGCGTCGGCCACGGGAGTGAGCAAGATGCCGGTGAGCGCGATGCCCAGGTCGACGGCGAGGAACGGTTTGGTGCAGTGCGCCGCCCCCGCGACCTTGGGCAGGGTGGCCAGGGTCCACACGACCAGGACGGCGAAGTAGCCGATCGCCACGCCGGGCCGTCGGAAGTCGCCGTACGCGCCGAGGAAGAGCCCCAGGGCGTACAGCATCGTCAGGACGCGGTAGGCGGTGAGCGCGCGCCACAGCGGCTGCTCGACCGACATCCTCATGACCTTCACGCGTTTCGGCATGTTCCCCCCGCCTCCGCCGTGCTCCCCGGCCGCGCGCCCCCGCGTCGGCCCCCGGCTACGCCCCGGTGCCCGGTGCCCGCTTCTCCGCCCGTGACTGCTTCTCGGCCTCTGCCTGCTTCTCCGCCTGTGCCTGCTTCTCCGCCTTGGCGGCGTCCGCGAGCCGCCGCTTGGCGGCCGTCGCGTAGATGTCGACGTACTCCTGACCGGAGAGCCGCATGATCTCGTACATGACCTCGTCGGTCACCGCCCGGAGCACGAAACGGTCGTGCTCCATGCCCTGGTAGCGGCTGAAGTCCAGGGGCCTGCCGATGCGGATGCCCGGGCGCATCAGCTTGGGCACCACCTTCCCCGGCGGCTGGATCTTCTCCGTGTCGATCATCGCGACCGGGAGGACGGGCGCGCCCGTGGCCAGCGCCACCCGGGCGAGCCCGCCGGGCTTGCCCCGGTAGAGGCGGCCGTCGGGCGAGCGGGTGCCCTCCGGGTAGATGCCGAACAGCTCGCCGCGCCGCAGCACCTCGATGCCGCTGCGCACGGCCGCCTCACCGGCGCCGCGCGCGCCCGAGCGGTCGACGGGGAGCTGGCCCGCGCCCTTGAAGAAGGCGGCGGTCATCCGTCCCTTGACGCCGGGGGTGGTGAAGTACTCGGCCTTGGCGATGAAGGTGACCTTGCGGTCGAGCACCGCGGGCAGGAAGAAGGAGTCCGAGAAGGACAGGTGGTTGCTGGCGAGGATCGCCGGACCCTCGGCGGGCACGTGCTCCAGGCCCTCCACCCAGGGGCGGAAGGCGAGCTTCAGCGTGCCCCCGACGGTGACCTTCATCGCGCCGTACAACAACCGAGTGCCTCCCGTGTCCTCGGACAGACCATAGACGATGTCCCCGGACATGGCGGTGGGGCGGCACCGGGCCGCCCCACCGCACGTCACCGCCGTGCCCCGGCTCAGCGCAGGTACGCCCCGAAGTGGGCCTTCGTGGCGGGCGCCGAGAGGTCACCGGCGCCGAAGGCGAGGGAGGAGGTGGCGGTGAGGCCGGCCGCCGTGCCGGGCAGCACCCACACCGCGCCCTTCTCCTCGTTCTCGGCGGTGGAGCCGGCCGCGAGGTCGAGGCGGCCGTCGCCGTTCACGTCGAGGAGCGCGCTGCTCACGCCGAAGCGGTCGCCGGCCTCGGCGACCCCGGGGACCTCGGCGGTGTTCTGGTGGAAGGTCTGCGCGCCGGTGCCCGTCACCCCGGAGGCGGTACCGGGCACGAGGGCGACCGAGCCGGCGTCCTCGACGTCGCCGACGTCCTCGCCGGGCAGGCCGAGGGCGATGTCGGCGTAGCCGTCGCCGTTGACGTCGCCGACCGACACCGTGGTGCCGATCCCGTCGCCCTCCTCCTCTGCGCCGGGGAAGCCGGGCAGGTCCTGGTCGAAGGACTGCACGCGGCTCTCGGAGAGGCCGGAGGCCGAGCCGAAGGCGATGCGGACCTTGTCGTTCCAGCCGTCGCGGCCGACGACGACGTCGTCGTAGCCGTCGCCGTTGACGTCGCCGATGCCGGTGCCCGTCTCGCGGCCGGTGTCCTCCCCGGGCACCCAGCCGCGGGTGAAGCCGGAGGCGCCGCCGCCGAGGAGCAGCCGGTTGCCCCAGACGCCGTCGCCCGCGTAGACCCACTGGACGATGTCGTCCTTGCCGTCCCCGTTGACGTCGCCGACCCGGCCGGAGTCGACGGGGCCGGTGATCGAGGAGGCGCCGTCCTCGCAGCCGCCGTTGGTGGCGCAGGAGGCGCCGTCCGCGTCGTAGCCCCACCACAGGGACTTGTCGAGGAGGGGCAGCTTGGCGGCGGGGGTGCCGGCCCGGGAGACGGGGCCCTTCCACAGGGCGGCGGGGGCGCCCTCGGGGTCGTCGCCGCCGACGGACTGGGCGGAGAAGAGGGCGAGGTCGGTCTTCCCGTCTCCGTCGAAGTCGCCGGCCTGCGGGGCGGCGCCGTAGCCGGCGAGCGCGGTGCCGCCGGTGAGTCCGGAGGCGGAGCCCCACAGGACGACGGAGCCGGCCTTGCCGCCCGCGATCACCAGGTCGCTGAAGCCGTCGCCGTCCAGGTCGCCCTTGGTGAAGGTGGCGCCGAAGCGCTGTCCGGCCGTCGCGGAGCCGGGGACACCGCTGGTGGAACGGCTGATGACCTTCTTGTCGGTGAGGGAGACACCCTCGGCGGAACCGTAGGTGACGGCCACGTAGCCGGCCTTGGCGGCGCCGGAGACCGTGGCGTCCGGGGCGCCCACGACGAGGTCGGCGTAGCCGTCGCCGTTGAAGTCGTCCTGTGCGGCGGCGGTGCCCGCCCGGGGGGCCGCCTGGGCGGCGCCCGCCGAGAGCGCGACGGCGCCGAGCCCGCCGGCGAGCAGCGCGGCGACGGCGAGGGGTGCGGTGAGGCGCGCGGTGCGGGTGCGGCGGTGCGGTCGGGTCATGTGGGGGGCCTTTCGACTCGGTCGGTGCGCGGCGCGGAATGCCGCGTTCAGTCAGTTCGACACGGACCCGTGGCCATGAGTTGTACGGACGAATGTCATGGGACGGTAACTGTGACGATCACCGGCCCCGATCCGAACTCTCGGTGCCCGTGGGCGAGTTCGGGCCGGGCGGGACGAGCGGGCGGGTCGGCGGGGGCACCGCCGCGGTCTCCGGCGCGGGGCCCGACGGCCCTGGTCGGTGTCGGTGGGGTCGCGTACGGTGAAGTACGCCGTCCGACCGCCGATCCGAACGGCCGGTCGCCGGTTTCCGTACTGCTGGGCACAGTCCTCACCACTGGGCGCAGCTTCCCCGCCGTACCGACTACTGACGAACAGGAGACCGACGTGCCGGTCCTCCCTGGAGCCGAGCCGTACCGCCACGAGGGCGGCCCGGTCGGTGTGCTGCTGTGTCATGGCTTCACCGGTTCCCCGCAGTCGTTGCGCCCCTGGGCGGAGTACCTGGCGCGGCGGCATCTGACCGTCTCCCTGCCGCTGCTGCCCGGGCACGGCACCCGCTGGCAGGACATGCAGCTCACCGGCTGGCCGGACTGGTACGCGGAGGTCGACCGCGAGCTGCGCGTCCTGCGGGAGCGGTGCACGCACGTGTTCGTCTTCGGCCTGTCGATGGGCGGGGCGCTGGCGCTGCGGCTCGCCGCGAAGCACGGGGACGCGGTGACCGGGATCGTGGTCGTCAACCCCGCCAACAAGGTGCACGGTCTCGCCGCGCACGCCCTGCCGGTGGCCCGGCACCTCGTGCCGAGCACCCGGGGCATCGTCAGCGACATCGCGAAGGAGGGCGCCGAGGAGGTCGGCTACGACAGGGTGCCGCTGCACGCGGCGCACTCCCTGCGGTCCTTCCTGCGCCGGGTGGACGGCGAGCTGCCGCAGGTCACGCAGCCGCTGCTGGTGCTGCGCAGCACGCGGGACCACGTCGTACCGGCCGCCGACCCGGCACGGGTGCTGAGCCGGGTGTCCTCCACGGACGTCACCGAGATCCTGCTGGAACAGAGCTACCACGTGGCGACGTTGGACCATGACGCGGACCGGATCTTCGAGGAGAGTCACGCCTTCGTCGCCCGTCTCGCACCCGAGTCCGCTCCCGGGGAGGGGCACGACCACGAGGAAGGGACGGCCGTAGGTGGCTGAGCACGACTCCGACCACGAGCCGGAGGAGCGAGGGCTCCCCCTCGACGAGGACGCCGCGTGGGCGGCGATCGTCGCGGGGTACGGCGAGGAGCCGCCGGACCCGCCCGGCGCGAAACCGTTCAAACCGTTCCGGCCGGTGAGACCGGTCCGCCCGGTGGAGAACGTCCCCCTGCCGGAGCCGCCGGGCCCGGCGGCCGGGGCGGGGGCTGCGGAGGGAACGGGCGAGGCCGGCGGGGCCGACGCGGCCGGTGGGACCACGGCGGCGACTGGGCCCGGTGCCTCGGGTGAGACTGCGGAATCCGGCGGGCCCGGCGGGCCCACCGGCCCCGGCGCGGTCACGACGCCCGGCGGGATCGGCACGCCCGGCGTGGCCGGCCTCCCCGCCGGCGCCGGTGCGGCCGGGCCCGCCGGTCCGGGTGCGGGAAACGGTGAGGAACCGGACGGCCGCGAGGCCCCCGCGGCGGGGGACGGCGGGCCGTCGCGTACCGGTCTTCCCGGCGCACCGCTGGGCGGTTCGATCTCCTTCGCGCCCGGTGTCGGGCCGCGGGACTACTCCCCTCCGGAGGGGCCCGGCGGGGAGGACGACGAGGGGCACTTCGTGCCGCCGGAGCCGCCGCCGCTGCCCGCCTCCGACACCACGGCACGGTTCGCCTGGCTCGGCGCGATCGGCGGCCCGATCCTGCTCCTGATCGCCGTGCTGCTCGGCTGGGACATGACCTGGTGGCTCACCACCGCCTGCATCGGCGGCTTCCTCGGCGGCTGCGCCACGCTGGTGATGCGCATGCACCCCGGCGACGAGGACGAGGACGACCCCGGCCGGGGCGCGGTGGTCTGACGGCGGGAGCCCTCCGGACGGCCCTCGCGCCGGGGGCTCAGCCGGTGGGCGGGAGTCGCAGGGCGGCGAGGACCGGAAGGTGGTCGCTGGCCGCCCTCAGGTCCCGCTCGCTCACCCCCGGGTGACCGAGCGGCACGCCGCAGCCGAGGACCTCCACGCCCTTGCTGGTGAAGAGCGCGTCGATGCGGCCGTGCGGTTCCGTACGGGTCCAGGTGTGCTCCTCGCCCCACGGCGCGACGGTCCGGCAGTCCCGCAGCTCGGCCGCGATACGGCGGAAGGTGCGGCCGGTGGGGTCCTCGTTGAGGTCGCCGCCGGCCAGGACGTGCGGGGTGCCGAGGGCGGCGACCCGGTCGAGGAGCAGGCCGCCCTGTTCGTACCGCTCCCGCTCCTGGAGCGAGAGGTGGCAGCTCAGGACGCCGAGCCGGGTGCCGCCGAAACGGACGACCGCGGTGGCCAGGCCGCGGCGGTGCTGCCCGGGGGTGAGCGGCAGCAGGACGTCCTCGGTGCGCTCGACGGTGGCGCGCAGGGAGCACAGCAGGGCCGGTCCCGCGGCGGTGCCGCCGCCGGAGAGCATGACGAGCCCGGAGGCGGCGGCCACGCGGGCCAGTTTCTTGCGCCAGCGGAAGAAGCGGGGGGCCTCCTGGAGGAGGACGAGGTCCGGGGCGCAGGCGGTGAGGACGCGGGCGAGGGCGTCGGTGTCGTCCTTGAGGGAGCGGACGTTGTAGCTGAGGGCGCGGATGACGGCGGTGCCGTCGGGGTCCGTGCCGGAGGCGGGCAGCGGGGCTGTGGTCGGCATGGTGATCAAGATACGCCGCGCCGGTCCGGGGCCGGAGACGTTCTCGCCCCCGCCGCCCCTGCCCTCCCCGGTCCGGCCGGGAGGGCAGGGGCGGCGGGGGGGGAAGCCCTGCCGACGGCCCGTCACATGACGGGGTCGGGCTCCCGGGCGAGGTCGGCCGCGCCGACGAGGCCCGCCTTGTTGCCCAGTTGGGCGGCGATCACGTCGGCGACGGGGCGCCAGTTGCCGCCGACCAGCCAGCGCTTGTACGACTTGCGGATCGGGTCGAGGACCAGGTCGCCCTCGTCCGACAGGCCGCCGCCCACGATGAACGCCGAGGGGTCGAACAGCGAGGCCAGGTCGGCCAGACCCGCGCCCACCCAGCGGGCCAGCTCGCGGTAGGAGTCCACCGCCACCGGGCAGCCCTGCCGCGCGGCCACCGAGACGTGCTTGCCCTCGATGCCGTCGGGGGTGCCGTCGCCGAGGGCGAGCAGGATGTCCGCGCGCTCCGGCGTCGCGTTGGCCCGCTGCTTCGCGTACCGCACGAGCGCCCGCCCGGAGGCGTACTGCTCCCAGCAGCCCTGGCTGCCGCAGCCGCACAGCAGCCCGTCGGGCACCATGCGGATGTGGCCGAACTCGGCCGCCACCCCGAAGTGCCCGCGACGCAGCTTGTTGCCGATGATGATGCCGCCACCGAGACCCGTGCCGAGCGTGATGCAGATGACGTTGCGGTGGCCCGCGCCCGCCCCGAACTTGTACTCGCCCCAGGCCGCCGCGTTCGCGTCGTTCTCCACGACGACCGGCAGCCCGACCCGGGCCTCGACCTTCTCCTTGAGCGGCTCCTGCCGCCAGTCGATGTTCGGCGCGAAGTAGACCGTCGACCGCTGCCGGTTGACGTAACCGGCGGCACCGATACCCACCCCGACGATCTCGTGCCCGGCCCGCGCGCCCTCCACCGAGGCGGCGATGGCGTCCACGATGGCCTCGGGTGTGGTGGGGGTCGGCACCTTGAAGGTGGAAAGGATGTTGCCTTCCTCATCGACCACGCCGGCCGCGATCTTCGTGCCGCCGATGTCGACGCCGATGGTGAGTCCCATGAATCCCTCAGTTCCGGTCGAGCCCCGCTAGGGCCAACCGTACCCGAGGGCGGTGTCACTCCACGTCGATGTGCTCGCCGGGGCCGGGCCCCTCGTCGTCCTTCCGGAGGTCGGTTGCCTGGTCACGGGCGGTCCAGCGGCTCTCCTGCGCCTGGACGGCGCTGCGGTAGGCGGCGAGCAGCTCGGTGCCCGCGGCGGCGAGGTGGTCGAAGACGTCGGGGTTGCGCTCGATGACCGGTTCCACGACCGCGCGGGCCTGCCGCACCACCTGGCCGACCACCTGCTGGGCCGCGCCGGAGGCCGCGGCGCCGAGCAGCGGCGACTGGAGGCCGGAGAGCTTGTCGGCGACGGTGTCGACGAGCCGGCGCAGTTCCTCGGCGGCCGATCCGGGCGGGGCCCCGTACCGCTCCTTGCGGCGGGCCTTCTCCTCGGCGAGGTCCTCGGCGACGGCGGTGGCCCAGGCGTCGGCGTCGCTCACGCGCGGCCGGCCCGTCCCGCCGCCTGGGGCCGGCTCCCGCTCGGCCTCGCGGGCGGTGCCGTCGGTGTCGGCGGTGTTGCCTGCGTCGGCGGTGCCGTCGGCGTCGGCGGTGTTGCCTGCGTTGGCGGTGCTGTCGGCGTTGGCGGTGCTGTCGGCGTTGCCGCCCTTGACACCCTCGTCCCCCTTGTTGCCGTTGCCCTTGTCGGCATCGTCGGCCTCGGGAGGGCGGCGCTCATCGCTCATGGCGGACTCCTGACTGCGTCTCGTCCCTTCGACGTTACCCGAACCGCCCCGGCCACAACGCCGGATCGGGGGCGAACCGGACGCGCAGCTCGCCCTCGCGCAGGGCCGCGCCCACGACGGTGCAGCGGCGCAGCGCGGAGGGGAGCGGAACGATGCGGTCAAGGCGGCCGACGGTGAGGATCAGTTCGTCGCCGCGCCGGACCAGATCCAGTTCCTCCCGCACGGCACCGGGCAGCGGGAGGTGCCAGACGAGGAGGGGGCCGGCACCGTCCCCGTCCACGCCGGCCGGCTCCTCGGTGACGGGCCACTCGACGGCGCCCGGCGGCGCTTCCCGCGGCGCGGGCACGGGGAGGTCCAGCGCGCTCAGGTCCTCGGTGCCGCGCGGATCGCGCCCGAGGTGCGGGACGGCGTGGACGGCGGCGGTGCCGTACGTGTCCCCCCACTCCTCCAGGGTCTTGCGCTGCTGTACGGCGGGGCCGGCCAGCCAGGTGTCCGAACCGGGCTCGGGCAGCACCCGGTTGGCGAGCACGGCGTCCAGGCGCAGGGCGCGCAGGGCGAGCCCGGTGGTCGCGGCGCGCACCGCCTCGGCGCCGGCCGGGCCGGGTTCGGCCACCAGCCAGGCGGTGGTGCCGGGGTCGGCGAGCACGGCCTCGGTCGCGCCGAGGGCCGTGTCCCAGCGGGCGGCGGCCTCGTAGAGCCGCTCGGTGGGCACGGGGACGCCCGCGAGCCGGCCGAGCAACGGCCGCAGCGCGCGGGCGGCCTGCCGCTCCGGCGGCAGCAGCCGGCGCAGATAGCGGCGGAGCTGTTCGGGCAGGGCGAGCAGGGCCAGGGCGTCGGGGGCGGGCGGCAGGTCGACGACGACCAGGTCGTGGTCGTCCGCGTGCGCGGCCTCGCGGAGCGCGCTCAGCAGGGCGAGCGCGGTGGCGCCCGGCAGCGGGGTGAGTTCCTCGGCGTCCAGGCGGGCGGCGCCGAGCAGGTCGAGGGCGGAGGCGGCCCGGGTCTGCAGGGCGAGGAGGTCCTCGCGGAAGCGGGTGTCGGCATCGGGCCGCAGGACGGTGAGGTGCGGCACCCCTGCGACGGGTCGGGGGCTGGCGCCGGTGACGGTGCCGAGCACGGCACCGGGGGTGTCGGCGGGGTCGGCGGACAGCAGCAGCGTGCGGACGCCGAGGCGGGCGGCGCGCAGTGCGGCGCCGGCGGCGACGGTGGTCCGGCCGGAGCCGCCGGGGCCGGTGACGAGGAGGGTGCGCAAAGTGGGGCCCTCGGGCTCGGGACGGATGCGGGTGGCGGGTGCGGAGGGCGGGTGCGGAGGGCGGCTGCCCGGGCGGGTGCGGATACGGGAAGCCTGCCTCGCGCGGCTGCCGCGCACCGCCGGCGGCGGCGGGCGGGCCGCGCGGTGCACCCGCCACCGCGCCGCCCCGCGCGCCCGGCTACCGGCTACCGGCTACCGGCTACCGGCTACCGGCTACCGGCTACCGGCTACCGGCTACCGGCTACCGGCTACCGGCTACCGGCTGGATTCCACCCGCTTCTTGAGGCCGGCCAGGGCCCGGTCGATGATGACCTTCTCCGCCTTGCGCTTGATCATGCCGAGCATCGGGATCTTGACGTCCACGGTGAGCTGGTACGTCACCTCCGTGGCCCCCGTGCCGGCGGGCTTGAGGAGGTAGGAGCCGTCCAGCGAGCGCAGCATCTGCGACTTCACCAGCGTCCAGGAGACCTCGTGCTCGGAGCCCCAGGTGTACGCGAGCACCTGGTCGTCCTTGATCGCGCCCGCGTCCATCACGAGGCGCACCTGCTCCGCGCGCCCCTGTCCGTCCGTCGCGAGGACCTCCGCCTCCTTCACCTCACCCGTCCAGTCCGGGTAGCGGGCGAAGTCGGCGATCACCCCCATGACGTCGGCCGGTGCCGCCTCGATCGTGATGCTCGAGCTGGTGTGTTCCGCCATCGACGTGGCTCCTCCAGATGCGGTCCGGTGAGGGAGGGTGTGCGCGAAAGCGCACGTATGTGCAGCGGAAGGCTACCGCGCGGCGGCGATCTCGTTGCCACCGCGCCTCACGACCGGCCGCACCACCGCTCCCGCTACCGCTCCCACCACCGTCTTCACCACTGAAGGGCCCACGGCCGTCCGGTCCGCGCGAAGTGGCCCACGTTCACGCATTCCGTGCCGCCGATCCGCATCCGCCGGGCCAGCGGCTGGTGGACGTGGCCGAAGAGCGCGTACCGCGGCCGGGTGCGCCGGATCGCGTCGAGCAGGGCCCGGCTGCCGCGCTCGAAGCGGCGCGCGACCGTGTCGTAGACGAGTTCGGGCACCTCGGGCGGGATGTGGGTGCACAGCACGTCCACCTCGCCCAGGGCCTCGACCTTCGCCGCGTACTCCTCGTCGCCGATCTCGAAGGGCGTCCGCATGGGGGTGCGCAGTCCGCCACCGACGAAGCCGAAGACCCGCCCGCCGATCTCCACCCGCTCGCCGTCGAGGACGCGGGTGCCGGGACCGGCGTATTCCGGCCACAGCGCGGGCATGTCGACATTGCCGTAGGTGGCGTACGTGGGGGTCGGGAAGGCGGCGAACAGTTCGGCGTACTGCCGCCGGACCGCCGACTCGATGGCAGTGGTCCGGTCGACGTCGAGCGCCTGCCAGAGCGAGGCGCCGAACTCGCGGGCCTCCTCGAAACGGCGGGCGGTGCGCAGTGCGACGACGCGGTCGGCGGCCTCGACGCCGAAGAGGTCGGGGAAGATGCCGCGCGAGTGGTCGGCGTAGTCCTGGAAGAGGATGAGGTCACCCAGGCACACCAGGGCGTCCGCGCCCTCCCCCGCCCGGGCCAGGTCGCGCGCGTTGCCGTGCACGTCGCTGACCACATGGATCCTGGTCTTGGGAGTTCTGCCGTCACCGCCGGGAGTCCGTGCCATGGTGATCAAGGGTAGGCGGAGCGGAACGCTTGTGAACAGTCCGGGCCGAACCGGCGGTTACTGGCCGGTTCTCGCCCGGCTGCACTACCGTGACCCCGGTGACGCCACGGCGTGTGACACACCGAACATCTCCCCGGGACCCCTGTCCCGGAACCATACCGACGGGTAACGTCCAGGCGGTCCAGTCGTGCACAGGTTTCCGGCCATCGCGTTCGCCGGGTCCCGCGCACCCGCCCCAGCCTTGGACCGCACCGTCGCAGCACGACGTCGTGGCGTCGGTGCCCTATGAGGAGCAGCAGTCTTGCGCGAGTTCAGCCTTCCGGCTCTGTACGAGGTCCCCGCGGACGGCAATCTGACCGACATCGTCCGCAGAAACGCCGCGCAGCATCCCGACGTGGCGGTCATCGCCCGCCGGACGGACAGCGGCTGGCAGGACGTCACGGCGACCGTGTTCCTCGACGAGGTGCGGGCTGCGGCGAAGGGACTGATCGCCTCGGGCGTGCAGCCCGGCGACCGGGTGGGCCTGATGTCCCGTACGCGCTACGAGTGGACGCTGCTGGACTTCGCGATCTGGAGCGCGGGCGCGATCACCGTGCCGGTCTACGAGACCAGCTCCGCCGAGCAGGTGCAGTGGATCCTCGGCGACTCGGGCGCCACCGCCTGCCTCGTGGAGAGCGCGGCGCACGCGGCGGCCGTGGAGTCGGTGCGCGAGGCGCTGCCCGCGCTCAAGCACGTGTGGGGCATCGACGCCGGCGGGGTGGCGGAGCTGGAGCGCCTGGGCCGGGACGTCAGCGACGCCACGGTGGAGGAGCGCTCCTCGCTGGCCCGGGCGGACGACCCGGCGACCATCGTCTACACCAGCGGCACGACGGGCCGCCCCAAGGGCTGCGTCCTTACCCACCGCAGCTTCTTCGCCGAGTGCGGGAACGTGGTGGAGCGGCTGCGCCCGCTGTTCCGCACCGGTGAGTGCTCGGTGCTGCTGTTCCTGCCCCTCGCCCACGTCTTCGGGCGGCTGGTGCAGGTGGCGCCGATGATGGCGCCGATCAAGCTGGGCTGTCTCCCCGACATCAAGAACCTCACCGACGAACTGGCCTCGTTCCGGCCCACGCTGATCCTCGGTGTGCCGCGCGTCTTCGAGAAGGTCTACAACTCGGCGCGCGCCAAGGCACAGGCCGAGGGCAAGGGGAAGATCTTCGACCGGGCGGCCGACACGGCGATCGCCTACAGCCGGGCGCTGGACAGCGCTTCAGGGCCCTCCCTCGGGCTGCGCATCCGGCACGCGGTCTTCGACAAGCTGGTCTACCGCAAGCTGCGGGCGGTGCTCGGCGGGCGCGGCGAGTACGCCATCTCCGGCGGCGCCCCGCTGGGCGAGCGGCTCGGCCACTTCTTCCGCGGCATCGGCTTCACGGTCCTGGAGGGCTACGGCCTGACGGAGTCCTGCGCGGCGACCGCGTTCAACCCCTGGGACCGGCAGAAGATCGGCACGGTCGGACAGCCGCTGCCCGGTTCGGTCGTCCGCATAGCGGACGACGGCGAGGTGCTGCTGCACGGGGAGCACCTGTTCAAGGAGTACTGGAACAACGAGGCGGCGACCGCGGAGGCGCTGGCCGACGGCTGGTTCCACACGGGCGACGTCGGCACCCTCGACGAGGACGGCTATCTGCGGATCACCGGGCGCAAGAAGGAGATCATCGTCACCGCCGGCGGCAAGAACGTCGCCCCCGCGGTGATCGAGGACCGCATCCGGGCGCACGCGCTGGTCGCCGAGTGCATGGTCGTGGGCGACGGGCGGCCGTTCGTGGGCGCCCTGGTCACCCTGGACGAGGAGTTCCTCGGCCGGTGGGCCGCCGAGCACGGGAAGCCCGCCGGGTCCACGGCGGCCTCGCTGCGGGAGGACCCGGATCTGCTCGCGGCGGTGCAGAGCGCGGTGGACGACGGGAACGCGGCGGTGTCCAAGGCCGAGTCGGTGCGCAAGTTCCGTGTGCTGCCGGGGCAGTTCACTGAGGAGTCGGGGCACCTGACGCCCTCGCTGAAGCTGAAGCGGGGCGTGGTCGCGAAGGACTTCGCGAGTGAGATCGAGGAGATTTACGCGCGGTGACCCCGGCGGGGAACCGGTCGCGGTGACCGCGGCCGGACCCCGTTCGTGAAGGCCGTGCCCTGGCCGGAAACGGACGGCGGTGACCGCGGCTCCGTGACCGCCGCTCCGTGACCGCCGCTCCGTGACCGCCGCTCCGTGACCGCGGCTCCGGAGAACAGCCCTACAGCAGGGCCCTCAGACGCTCCGCCAGCAGGTCCCAGCGCCACTTCTCCTCGACCCACCGGCGGCCCCGTTCGCCCATGCGGCGCCGCAGTTCCTCGTCGGCGAGGAGCGCGTTGATCCGCTCCGCCGCCTCCGCCGGGGCGCCGCCCCGCACCACCCAGCCCGTCTCGCCGTCGAGCACGGCGTCGGGGGCCCCGCCGGAGTCCCCGGCGAGGACGGGCAGGCCCGTCGCGGAGGCCTCCAGGTAGACGATGCCGAGGCCCTCCACGTCCAGTCCGCCGCGCCGGGTCCTGCACGGCATGGCGAAGACGTCGCCGGCGCCGTAGTGCGCGGGCAGTTCCTCCCAGGGCACGGAGCCGGTGAAGCGCACGGAGCCGGCGACGCCCGTCTCGCGCGCGAGGCGGCGCAGGTCCCGTTCGTAGGGGCCGCCACCCACGATCAGCAGCACCGCGTCCGGGTGGGCGGCGAGAACGCGGGGCAGGGCGAGGATCAGCGTGTCCTGCCCCTTGCGCGGCACCAGCCGGGAGACGCACACCACCACGGGCCGGTCGCTCAGCCCCAGCCGGGCCCGGACCTCGGCGCCGCCGGAGCCGGGGTGGAAGGTCTTCTCGTCGACGCCGGGCGGCAGTTGTGTCATCCGCTCCGCGGCGGCAGGGGTGAGCGCGGGGGCGATGCGGGAGCGGGTGTACTCGCCGAGGTAGGTGACCGTGTCCACCGAGTCGCCGATGCGGCGCAGCAGTTGCCGGGAGGCGGGGAGCCTGGCCCAGCCCGCCTCGTGACCGTGCGTGGTGGCCACCAGACGCTCCGCCCCGGCGCGGCGCAGCGCGGGCGCCATCAGGCCGAGCGGTGCCGCCGCCCCGAACCACACCGAGGTGCAGCCGTGTTCGCGGAGCAGTCCGGCGGCCCGGCGGGTGACGGCGGGCGTCGGGAGCAGCATCGTCGTGCGGTCGCGCACGACGGTGAAGGGCTGCTCGGCGTCGAAGGCGGCCGTCGCCTCCGCCCCTTCCCGGCTCCGCTTCCAGGTGGAGGCGTAGACGACCAGCCGTTCGGGGTCGAGCCGCAGCGCCATGTTGTGCAGGAAGGCCTGGATGCCGCCGGGCCGGGGCGGGAAGTCGTTGGTGACGATCAGGGTCTTGTGCATCGCCGACGACAGTACCGAACGGGCCGTGCGGGGCCCGCCGCCCGGTCGTTTTCCCGCGGCCCCCGGCCCTGCCTCACGGCCGCACCACCGCCCGCCGCGCGATCATGCCCCGGACGGCGGCGGTGACGGACGGACGGGGACGGTGTCTCGGTGGGCATGGCGGGTACGCGGCGGATCACGGTGGCACTGTTCCTCGTCTGGGGTGCGAGCCGTTCCGCCCTGCTGCTGTGCCTGCTGAAGGTGTGGGTGTTCCCGGGCCCGGACGTCACCGGCGATGTGTCGGTGATCTACCGGGGCTGGTACGACGTGCTGCTGACCGGCGGCTTCCCGAGCGGCGACGTCTCCTGGCAGTACCCGCCCGGGGCCGCCCTCGCGGTCCTCTCGCCCGCGCTGCTGCCGTTCCTGTCGTACGCGCACGCCTTCTTCGCCCTCGCGCTCCTGGCCGACCTGGCGGTGCTGGCCCTGCTCCTGTACGCCGGGGCGCGGGACGGCGGCGGGGCGCGCGGGCCGTGGCTGTGGACGCTGGGGCTCGCGCTGCTGGGTCCGACGGTGTACGCCCGCTACGACGTGATGGTGACGGCGGTGGCGGTGGCCGCGCTGGTCGCGGGCGCCCGGCATCCGCGCGCGCTGGGGGTGCTGGCGGCGTGCGGGGCGCTGCTGAAGGTGTGGCCGGCGCTGCTGCTCGCGGGGGCGGTGCGGCGGCGGGCCTGGGGCGCGGCGGCGGTGACGGCGGGCGGGCTCGCCCTGGTGTGCGCACTGGCGATGCCGGGCGCGTTCTCGTTCCTGCGCGCCCAGGGCGGGCGGGGCACGGAGGTGGAGTCGCTCGGGGCGCTCGTCCTGCACGTGGCCCGGCACTTCGGGTGGCAGGGGGAGGTGCTGCTCCACTACGGCTCGGTGGAGTTCCTCGGGCCGTGGGTGGGGACGGTGAGCGCGGGGGCGCTGGGGCTGAGCGTGGCGGGCCTCGGCTGGCTGGTGGTGTGGCGGCTGGCAGCCCGGAGGTTCTCCCCGGCCACGCTCGCGGACGCGGGGTTCGTGGCGGTGCTGGTCTTCACGGTGACGAGCCGGGTGATCAGCCCGCAGTACCTGGTGTGGCTGGTGGGGCTCGCGGCGGTCTGCCTGGGCCGGCGGGGCGCGCGGATGACGGTGCCGGCGCTGCTGGTGCTGCTGGCGTGCCCGGTGACGGTGCTGGAGTTCCCGGTGTACTTCGGGCACGTGGTGGCGAGTGACGGGCTGGGGGTCACCCTGCTGGTGGTGCGCAACGGGCTGCTGGTGTGCGCGACGGTGGGCGCGGCCCGGAGGCTGTGGCGGGACACGGTGCCGGCCGACGAGCGGGTGCTCCCGCCCGCGCCGCGCTTCCCCGCCCTGCCCTCGAGGGACTCGACGGATTCGAGGGGCGCGACGGAATCGAGGGACTCGAGGGACTCCGTCGCCTCGTCCCCTTCGGGCGTCCGCTAGCCCGGTGGGGGGGGCGGGTACGGCAAAGGGGGCGGGAGCGAGGAACCGTCCTCGCGCCCGCCCCTCCCCCGCCGTGCCGGCCCCTACTCCGGCGCGATCTCGGCGTGCAGGCGGCGGGTGTGGTCCACCCTCCGCGGCTCGCCCGTCAGGTGGACCGTGGCCGTCAGGCGCGCGTCGGCCGAGGAGGCCGACAGGCGCAGCTCCAGCTCGCCCGGCTCGACGACCCGGTGTCCGTCCCGCCCCGTGAAGGAGGCCACGTCCGCCGGGACGAGGGCCGTCAGCCGCCGGGACTCGCCCGGTGCCAGCGGCACCCGCGCGTACCCGATCAGCCGCTGCACCGGCTGGACCACCGAGGCCACCGGGTCGTGCAGATAGAGCTGCACGACCTCGGTGCCCTCCCGGTCACCGGTGTTGCGCACGGTGAAGGAGAGCCGGAACTCCCCGTCCGTGCCGGTCTCCTCGTTCTCGACGGTGAGGTCGCTCCACGCGAAGTTCGTGTACGACAGCCCGTGGCCGAAGGCGAAGGCCGGGCCGGGGTCGATCGCGGAGACCTCGCTGGCCTGGGCGAGCTTCGCGGCGAGGTAGGTGGAGGGCTGGACGCCCGGTCCGGCGGGGACGCTGACCGGGAGCCGGCCCGAGGGGTTGGTGCGGCCGCTGAGGACGCGGGCGATCGCGGCGGTGCCCTCCTCGCCGGGGAAGAAGGACTGCACGAGGGCGTCGGCCTCCGTGGTGGCCCGGCCGAGCGCGTACGGGCGTCCCGCGAGCAGCGTCAGCACGAGCGGCGTGCCCACGTCGAGCAGCCGGTCGAGGAGGGCCTGCTGCACGCCCGGCAGAGCGAGCGATTCGGCGTCGCAGCCCTCGCCGCTGGTGCCGCGGCCGAACAGCCCGGCGCGGTCGCCGAGCGCGAGGACCACGACGTCGGCCTCGCGGGCGGCGCGCACGGCCGCGGTGAACCCGGAGGTGTCCTCGCCGTCGACGTCGGTGCCGCGCACGGTGACGATCTCGGCGTTCGGGAACTCCCGCACGAGCGCCTCGCGCAGCGTGGGCAGTTCGATGCCGACGGGGGTGTCGGGGTGGTGGACGCCGACGTGCGCCGGGAAGGAGTAGCAGCCGAGCACGGCGTTCGGCTGGTCGGCCTGGGGGCCGATCAGGGCGATCCGGCGGGGCGCGGACAGCGGCAGGACGCCGTTGTTGCCGAGCAGGACGACGGCCCGGTCGGCGATCTCCGCGGCCAGCCGGTGGTTCTCGGAGGAGTCGAGGTCGACCGTGCCGCGCAGTGCCTCGGTGTCGTTGAGGGCGGCCCCGGCGAGGGCCGGCGGCACCGGGTCCCAGTCGGCGTCGAGCAGACCGAGTTCACCCTTCTGGGTGAGCACGCGGCGCAGGGCGCGGTCGAGGAGTTCCTCGGGGAACCTGCCCTCGGCGACGGCCGCGCGCAGCGGCTCGCCGAAGGTCTTGATGCTGGGCAGTTCGACGTCGACGCCGGCCCGCAGCGCGGTGCCCGCGGCCTCGGCCCAGTCGCCGACCGCGCCGTGCAGGGTCTTGAGGAAGGCGATGCCGAAGTAGTCGGCGACGACGGTGCCCGTGAAGCCCCAGGTGTCCCGCAGCAGGCCGGTGAGGAGTTCCTCGTCGGCCGCGGAGGGGATGCCGTCGATGTCGGTGTAGGCGGACATGACGGACCGTGCGCCGCCCTCGCGCAGGGCCATCTCGAACGGCGGCAGCAGCACGTCGGCGCGCTCGCGCGGCCCGAGGGAGACGGGGGCGAGGTTGCGTCCGGCGCGGGAGGCCGAGTAGCCGACGAAGTGCTTGAGGGTGGCGACGATGCCCGCGGACTCCAGGCCCTGGACGTAGGCGGTGGCCACGGTGCCCACGAGGTAGGGGTCCTCGCCGATGGTCTCCTCCACGCGGCCCCAGCGGGCGTCGCGCACCACGTCGAGGACGGGGGCGAGGCCCTGGTGGATGCCGACGGAGGCCATGTCGCGGCCGATGGCGGCGGCCATCTCCCGGATCAGACCCGGGTCGAAGGTGGCGCCCCAGGACAGCGGCACCGGGTAGGCGGTGGCCCGCCAGGCGGCGAAGCCGGCCAGGCACTCCTCGTGGGCGAGGGCGGGGATGCCGAAGCGGTTGGCGGCGGCGATGCGCTGCTGGGTGCGCAGCAGGGAGAGCGCGCCGAGCGCCGGGTCGACGGGGGCGGTGCCGAAGGGGCGGGTGAGCTGCCCGAGACCCGAGGGGAGCAGCGCGTCGAGGTCGACGGCCTCCTCCATGTCGTGCTGGTGCGGGGCGACTTCACCTCCCTCGTTGGAGGCACCGACCCAGACGCCCACGAGCTGGGCGATCTTCTCCTCGACGGTCATGGCCTCGATCAGGGCGGTGACCCGGGTGTCGAGATCCTGACCGCTGTCCTGCCAGACCGGCGGGGTGGGGGTGGTGGGAGTGGTCGGGGTGACGGGGGTTGTCTCAACAGCCACGTTGGCGGTCACTTTCCTCCGACGCCCATGAGGCCCTGGACGAGGGCCCGGCGGGCGAACAGGTAGACGAGCAGGATCGGCACCATGGACATGAACACCGCGGCGAGCGTGCCGGGGACGTTGATGCCGTGCTCGGTTTGGAAGTTGTACAGACCCAGGGTGATGACCTTGGTGGAGTCGGACTGGGTCAGTACGAGGGGGAACAGGAAGCCGTTCCAGGCCTGCAGCGCGGAGAACACCACGATGGTGGAGATGCCACCCTTGGACAGGGGGAGCACCAGTTGCAGGAACATCCGGCGCGGCGAGGCGCCGTCCACGGCCATGGCCTCGAAGAGTTCGTGCCCGATGTCGCGCATCGCACCGCTGAGGATCAGCGTGGAGATGGGCAGGCAGAACGCGGCGGTGGGCAGGATGACACCGATCAGGTTGTCGTACAGCCCGGCCTCGCTGATCAGGTAGAACATCGGCACGATCACCGCCTGGGCGGGGATGGCGAGGCCCAGCAGGAACAGCCGGAAGACCCCCGAGGCGACGCGCGACCGGCTGCGGACGACGGCGTACGCGAGCGGCGGCACCAGCACGACGACGATGCCGACCACGGCCACGGTGACGATCAGCGTGTTGACGAAGAACTGTCCGAAGCCCTCGTCGAAGGCGCCCGAGTAGTTCTCGAAGGTGAAGTGCTCCGGCCAGGAGAGCGGGCTGCCCTTGGCGTAGTCGCCCTTGCTCTGCACGGTCGCGGACAGCATGACGTACAGCGGCAGGGCGACGATGATCAGCCAGGCGACGGCGGCCACGCCGGCCAGGTAGTTGGGGCGTCGCCTCATGACACACCCTCCATGGTGGAGCGCATCTTGTCGTAGCCGGAGAGGCGCACGACGATCAGCGAGATGATCGTGGCCGCGACGACCAGGAGGAGCGCGATGACGGCGCCCGCACCGAAGTCGAAGCTCTTGAAGGCCTTTTGGTACATGTAGTAGGCACTGATGGTGGTGTCGGTGCCGGGTCCGCCCTGGGTCAGGATGAGGACGGTCTCGAAGGTGGTGAGGCCGCCGACGACCATGAGGATCATCGAGGTGATGATCGAGTTGCGCAGCTGGGGCAGCGTGATGTGGAAGAACTGCCGCACCCGGCCGGCGCCGTCGATCTCGGCGGCCTGGTAGAGCACCTGCGGGATGGCCCGTGCGGCGCCCTGGTAGATCAGGCTGTGCAGCGGGGTGAACTGCCAGGTGCTGACGAAGGCGAGGACACCGATGGCGGTGGTCTGCTTGCCGAACAGGTTGCCGTCGCCGAACAGCCAGGTCGCCTCGGAGGGGATGCCGAAGTTCGGGTCGAGCAGCGCCCGCCACAGCACCGAGACGGCGGTGGAGGACAGCAGCAGCGGCACGAAGTAGACGGCGGAGATCACGGCGCGGTTGCGCTGCGTGCCGGCCGCCCAGACGCCGATCAAAATGCTGAGCGGGGTCTGCAGGACCACGCCGAGCACGGTGAGCAGCAGGGTCAGCCAGATGCTCTTGATCATGACCGGGTCGTCGAAGACCCGGTTCCAGTTGTCGAGGCCGACCCACTCGGGGTCGCCGATGCCGCCCCAGCTCATGAAGGACAGGGCCGCCACGGCGAGCAGCGGGAGGATGGCGAAGAGGACGAAGAAGATCGTGGCGGGGACCGCCCAGGCGAAGCCCGGGCGGCCCACGTCCGCGCTCTGCGCGCCCCGGGCCCGGCCGCTCTTGCGGCCGGAGCTCTTCACGGGGGCGGCTGCGCGTGTCAGCTGTGTCGTCATGGTGTGCTCAGGCGGTCGGCAGGGCCTGCATGGCCTTGATGAATCCGTCGACGTCCAGCGATCCGTTGAAGAACTGCTGCACGGCCTGGTGCATCTGCTCGCTCGCCGACTGCGGGTACGCCTGGTCCCACGAGAGCTGGAAGGACGGGGCCTTCTTCACCAGGTCGAACTGGTAGCGCGCGTACTTCGGGTCGGCCGCGGTGTCGAGGAACTTCTCGGTGTTCGTCGTCGTCGGCAGGTTGCCGATGGCGAGCTGCTGCTTGATGAACTTGTCGGAGTACATCAGCTTGAGGAACTTGGCGACGGCCTCGGGATGCTTGGTCTTCTTCATCACCGAGTAGTAGTTGTTCGTGTTGCCGACGACGTTCGCCGGGTCGCCCTTGCCGCCGTCGATCGTCGGGAAGGAGTTGTACCCGAGGTCCTTCTCGGCGAACTCCTTGGCGTTCTCCTGCTGCTGGGAGTAGTACCAGGAGCCCATCAGCTCGTAGCCGGCCTTGCCGCGCGCGACCAGCGCGGGCGAACCGCCGTCGGTGTACTTCACCGAGTCGTAGTTGGTGCCGAAGGCGCCGGTGTCGACGAGCTCCTTGAGCTTGTTGAGGGCCTTCTTGCTGTCCTCGCTCGCCCAGGCGTCCTTGTCGCCGCCGACGGCCTTCTCCAGCAGGTCGGGGCCGGCGATGCGGTCGTAGAGGTACTCGAACCACATCAGGGTCGGCCACTGGTCACCGCCGCCGAGGGCGATCGGGGTGACGCCCGACTTCTTCAGCTTCTTGACCGAGTCGATCAGCTCGTCCCAGGTCTTGGGGGCCTTCGTGCCGGCGTCCTTCAGTACCTTGTCGTTGCTGAAGAGCAGCACGGGCTGGGTGCCGCGCATCGGGACGCCGTAGGACTTGCCGTCGACCTGCGCGGCGTTGAAGACGCTCGGCAGGAAGGCCGACTTCAGCTTGGGGTCGTCCTTGATGAAGTCGTCCAGCGGCATCAGCAGGCCGGCCTTGACGAAGGGCTGGATGCTGCCGGCGCCCCAGTTGTAGAAGACGTCGGGGGCCTGCGGGGTGTTGATGATGGTCTGGAGCTTCTGCTGGTACGTCGCACCGGGGATGGTGTCGAGGACCGCCTTGACCTTGGAGGTCTTGTTGAATTCGGCGACGACCGCCTTCTCCACCTTGTTGGTGGCGTCCCCGTAGACCAGTACGTGGATCTTCCCGTCACTGGAACCCGAACCGCCGTCGTCCCCGCACGCGGAGAGTGAAAGCGCCATGCCCAAGGTCACACCGCCGACGAGCATGCGGGAGAACCGAGTACGTGTCCGCATCACCCACCCCTTTTCGAAAGTTTCGATTGAGCTACCGAAATTCGCTGTTGCCGGGACATTAGGCGAGTGTTTCCGCGCGGTCAACGGGGGTGTGCGGCCGCGACCGAACCGTTACCGGCCCCGTTGCCTTATGCTGCTGCCCATGCGCGTGACAGACGAGGACAACACGACCGGCAGGGTGACCCTCGCGGAGGTGGCCACACAGGCCGGTGTGTCCCTTTCGACGGTTTCGAAAGTCCTCAACGGACGGTCGGACGTGTCGGCGGCCACCCGGACCCGTGTCGAGCAACTCCTGGAGAACCACGGGTACCGGCGCCGGGCGGCGACGTCCTCCCACGCGCCGCTCATCGAGCTCGTCTTCCCCGAGCTGGAGAGCGTCTGGGCGATGGAGCTGATCCGCGGCGTGGAGAACGTGGCGAAGCAGCACAAGGCCAGCGTCGTGCTGAGCGAGAGCGGCGACCGGCACGCACCCGGACGCGAGTGGATCGAGGGCGTGCTGCAGCGCCGCCCGCTCGGCGTGGTGCTGGTCTTCTCCTCGCTGCCCGACAAGGTCAAGCGCCAACTGCGCTCCCGTGCCGTGCCGTTCGTCATCATCGACCCGGCCGGGGACCCCGAGGCCGACGTGCCCTCGGTGGGCTCGGCCAACTGGGCCGGCGGCATGGCCGCCACCCGGCACCTGACCGAACTCGGCCACCGGCGCATCGCCATCATCACCGGCCCCACCGACATGATGTGCTCGCTCGCCCGGCTGGACGGCTTCCGCTCCGCGATGACGATGGCGGGCCTGGAGACCGACGAACGTCTGGTGCGCTACGGCGACTTCCACGTCCAGGGCGGCTTCGAGCAGGCCATGGACCTGCTCACCCTGCCCGACCGCCCCACCGCGATCTTCGCGGGCAGCGACCTCCAGGCGCTGGGCGTCCTGGAGGCGGCGCGCCGGCAGGGCCTGAGCGTGCCGGAGGACCTCTCGGTGGTGGGCTACGACGACGTGCCCCTCGCCCAGTGGTCGAGCCCGCCGCTGACCACCGTGCACCAGCCGCTGCGGCAGATGGCCGAGGAGGCGGCGCGCATGCTCCTCCAGCCAGCCGAGGCCGACCGCCCCGCCCTGCGGATGGAACTGGCGACGCGCCTGGTCGTCCGCCAGAGCAGCGCGACGCCCTCCGCGTAGGGGTACGCGGGGCGCCGTCAGGGGCGCGCGGAACCGCGCGACCGGCCACCGCGCACCCGCACCCGCCGACGGACGCGCACCCCCGGGCCCTCCCGCGCGCCACCACCCCGGCTCCGCCGCGACCCGCGCACCCGTCGGACAGCCACCCCCCGCCCCCCGACGCCTGTCGGCTGCCCCCGCCGCGCGAGCGGTGTCACCGTGTCCCCATGACGCACCCCCACCCCGGCCCCCACCCCCTCGACCCCGAGCTCGCCGCCGCGCTGGCGATGATGCCGCCCGTCGACATCTCCGACCTCGCGGCCGCCCGCGCCGCCCAGAAGGCCGAGACCTTCCTCCGCGTCACCGACACGGACACCACCGGTGTGACGGTGATGGACGTGCAGCAGGCCGGCGTCTCCCTGCGCGTCTACCGCCCGGAGGGCGCCACCCACCCCCTGCCCGCCGTCTTCCGCATCCACGGCGGCGGCTTCGTCCTCGGCAGCCCCGACGTCGACCACGAGGCCAACCTCCGCCTGTGCCGCGAACTGCCGTGCGTGGTCGTCTCCCCCGGCTACCGGCTCGCCCCGGAACACCCCTACCCGACCGGCCTGGAGGACTGCTACGCCGCCCTGTGCTGGACCGGGGAGAACGCGGTCGGACTCGGCATCCGGGCCGACCGCCTCGCCGTGGCAGGCGACAGCGCCGGCGCCTGTCTCGCGACGGCCGTCGCGATGCTGGCCCGGGACCGCGGCGGCCCGGAGCTCCGGCTGCAGTACCTGGACAGCCCGGCGCTCGACGACCGGCTGTCCACCCTCAGCGCCCGCCGCTTCACCGACACCCCGGTCTGGAACCGCCGCAACGCCCGGCTGAGCTGGACCGCCTACCTCGGCGAGGGCGTCCCCGGCTCGGCCGGTGTGCCGGTCACCGCCGCGCCCTCCCGGGCCGGCACCACCGACCTCGCCGGGCTGCCCCCGGCGCACGTGGTCGTCATGGCCTACGACCCGCTGCGCGACGAGGGCGTCGACTACGCCCGCGCGCTGCTGGACGCCGGGGTGGCCGCCGAACTGCACCTGTTCCCGGGCACGTTCCACGGCGCCGCGATGGTGCGGCACGCCGCGGTGGCACAGCGGATGGCCGCGGAGGAGCTCACGGTGCTGCGCCGCGCCCTGGCGTGGTGAGCGCTTCGCCCTCCTCCGCCCCGGCCAGCCGCCAGGCGTACAGCGCGAGCCGGGCCCGGAACCGGTCGCCGCAGTCGCGCAGCCGCCAGCCGGTGGCGGCCTCGACCCGTTCCAGCCGGGTCGCCACCGAGCTGTGGTGGAGGTGGAGTTCGGCGGCGGCCTGACGCAGCGAGCCGGTGCGGCAGAACGCGGACAGCGCCTCGATCCCCGCCGCGCCGCCCTCGCGTGCGGCGACCGCCGCGAGGAGCGCCACGTCGGGCAGCTCCCGCAGCCGGGCCGCCGGCAGCTCGGCCAGGACCGCGGCGGTGCCCAGCTCCTCGTGGTCCGCGACGGCCTCGGCCGGCACCCCGGGCACCGCGAACCGGAGGGCCACCACGGCCTGCTGCCAGGACTCCGCCGCCCGCAGGGCCTCGACGGCGCCGCCCACCCCGACCCGCGCGGTCCCGCGCAGCACCTCCCGCAGCTCCCCGGCCGGCGAGTCGCCGCCGCCCGCGGCGGGCGGGGCGCCGGGCACCCGGGCCCGTTGCAGGAGCACGACCCCGTCCCCGCCGAGCCGGGCGGCGCGCACGGTGCCGGGTGCCCCGCCCCGGGCCAGCAGGGCCGGGACGAGCGCCTCCGGTTCGCCGGGCGCGGCGACGACGACGGCGCGCAGCGGTGCCTGCGGGGCGAAGCCGAGCAGCCGGAGCGCCCGGGTGCGGTCGGCGACGGTCTCGCGGCCGGAGAGCACCACCTCGAGCAGTCCCGGATCGGCGGCGGGCGAGGGCTGCGCGAGGGTGCGGGCGGCGACGGCCAGCCATTCCAGGACCAGGTCGTCGAAGGGGCCCGGGGGTCCCGGCCGTTCCAGCCAGACCCGGCCCGCCGTGCCGAGGTCGGCGGCGCCCGACATCCGTCCGGGGCGGTCCGCCAGGGCGGTGCCGTCCGGTCCCGCGCGCAGCACGCGGCCGTCCGCCAGTTCCCATCCGGCCGGGCACTCGGCCAGGGCCGCGGTGGACCGCAGCAGGGCCGCCGGGTCGACGCGGTCGGCGGCGAGCAGCGCCTGGAAGTGCGCGATCACCCGTACCGCGGCGGTCGCGTCGGCGTCGAGCGAGGACAGCCGCAGCAGCAAACCCTTCACAGCCGCAAGTTTAGGAAACTTCCCCGAAACGAGCACCCCTCAGGAGGTCGGCCGGACGCTTCCCCCGGAAACATGTCCGAAAGGCGCCCGGCGCACGGACCACCCCGCGCCTCTCGGCCGATTCCGAATTCCCGGCCTCGCGTCGGTCGGCCGTCGTCAGGGGCGGTGAGGCACACCGCAGGACACCTCCGGACAGACCGAAACTTTCGGTTCGCAATCACGCCGGAGCGAGCCCTCTGTCCCACCCCCGGAGGCGCTCAGCCCAGCCGGTCGCGGAGGGAGGCCCGCCAGTCCCGGGTGAACGTGGCGAGGTCGGTGTGCAGGACGTCCCGCAGCGCGTCCTCGACCGCGCCCGCCCGCGTGCCGTGGGCGCCCACCGCCCGGTAGAACGCGCGCAGCCGCTCCTCGCCCCATCGTTCGGCGATCATCCGGCAGGCCAGCCAGCCGCCCTCGTAGGCCCGCGCCAGCCGCTCCGCGTTCTGCCCGAACCCGAAGTCCGCGTCGGCGGGCAGCGCGGCCGGCACCCGGCCCGCGGCCACCTCCTCGCGCAGCTCGGGCGCCACCTCCGCCGCCGTGCGGTCGCTGCCGCGGTAGCCGACGAAGTCCGCGTAGCCCTCCGAGAGCCACAGCGGGGTGGCGGCGGTGGTGTGGGCGCGGGTGGCGACGTGGGTGGTCTCGTGGGTGAGCACGACCTGCCGGCCGAAGTCGCCGAGGAGGCCGTAGGCGTCGGGGTTGACGATGACCCGGTCGGCGGGAGCCGCCCCCGCGCCGCCCGCCTCGCCGGTGGTGACGGCCGCGATGCCCCGGTAGTCGCCGTCCGTGGAGCCGAGCAGCCCGGCCATCCCCTTCACCGAGCGGGGCACGTAGACCACGACCCGCCCCGCCCAGCCGGTGCCCCAGGCCCGGGAGACGGCCGGCACGGCCTCGTCGGCGAGCCGGGCGTAGGCCCGCAGCCCCGCCGTCGACTGGCCCACGCCGAGGACCAGGCTGCGCCGGCCCTTCACGGCGCGCACCGGGCCCTGTTCCCAGAGCTGCTGCCCCGACTTCCGCGCGGGCTCGTCGGAGGCCACGTACCAGTGCCGGCCGCGGTGCACCAGGCGCAGCTCCCGCCCGGAGGTGACCGGCGCGCGGTCCTGCCCGCGCACCCGGTAGCGCAGCTCGGCCCCGGCGGTGGCGTGCTCCCCGGTGCGGCGGAAGGAGGTGATGCGGTAGGACCAGGAGGCCAGCGGAACGTTTCTGAGGTTGGCGAACTCGGCGGCGCCGGTGGCGAGCTGCTTGCGGGGGTCGGCGGTCGGCGACTCGGTGCCGAGGAACGCCTCGCGGTCCCGTTCCAGCACGGCCCCGGCCCTGCGGTCCAGCATGCGCTGGGCGTCCCCGCGCCCGGAGTCCCCCACCACCGCGCTCCCGCACCCCGCGAGCGCCCCCACCACGAGGAGGCACCCCAGTACCCGTCCGAACCCAGCCACGGGACGATCGTACGTGCCCCGCACCCACCGGCGGACGAGGGCTTTCCCCGCCGGAAGACGCACCGGAGGGCACTCACGGCACCCGGGGCCCCCGGGACGGCGCCCGGGGCACCATCGGATCGGGGCACCCGGGGCGGGTGCCCCCGTCCTCACGGCCGGGTGACGGCGGAGACCGGCATCATCCCGACGGGGTCGTACCGCACCACGGCCCCCGGGTACGGCGCGTGGATCACCTGCCCGCCCCCCACGTACATCGCCACGTGGCTCGCGTCGGAGCGGTACAGCACGAGGTCTCCGGGCCGCGCCTCGGACAGCGGGACCTGCCGCCCCGCGTACCGCTGCTCCTGCGAGGTCCGCGGCAGCCCCACCCCGGCCTGCGCGTACGCCCACTGCATGAGCCCCGAGCAGTCGAACCCGTTGGGGCCGGTGGCTCCCCACACGTACGGCCGGCCGAGCGCGGACCGTGCCGCCGCCACCGCCGCGGCCGCCCGTGCGCCGATCGCGGCCTCGTCGCCGGGAGTGGCGGACGTCCCGGGCAGCGGGGCCGTCGGGCGGCCGGCGGAACGGGACGCCCGCGCGTAGGCGGCCCGCTCCCCGGCGGGCAGGGCGTTCAGCACCTGCCGGGCCCGCGCGAGCTTGCGTTCCACCGCGTGCTTGTGGCGGGCCACCGCCTTGCGGCTCTCCTCCAGTTCGGCGAGCTTGCCCCCGGCCTCGGTGCGCTGCTGGTCCAGTTCCCGCAGCGCCGACCGCAGTTGCCTGAGCCGGGTGGCCTGGCCCTCGCCGACGCGGTCGAGGGCGGCGGCCCGGTCGAGGTAGTTCTCGGGGTCGGAGGAGAGCAGCAGGGCGAGAGAGGGATCGATCCCGCCGGAGCGGTACTGGGCGCCCGCGAGCGAACCGAGGCTCTCCCGCAGGGTGTTGACCCGCTCCTGGGTGCGGGCGATCCGGTCCCGCGCACGGTGGACCTCACCGCGCAGGGTGTCGGCGCGCTCGTCGGCCTCGTTGTACGCCTCGGTGGCGCGCTCGGCCTCCTGGTACAGCCGGTCCACCTCCGCGCGGCCCTCGCGCGGCGCGGCACCGGCCGGTACGGCGCCCAGTGCCGCGGCCGCGGTGGCCGCGGCGGACAGCACGGCGAGCGTGGCGCCACGCCCCCGGCCGAGTCCGTGTGGTGCAGGACGCTGATGGGACCCCACGACCGGCGCACTCCCTTCCGCTGACGAACCCCCGTCCACGGGGGCACGGCGGCAGACAGTAGCCGGGTCGGTCACCGTCCGGCTACGGGCAGTGACCGGCGGACAGCGGTGCGCCCCGCCGCTGACGCAGGTCACCGGCGGGGCGCGGGGTCAGCGCGGGGTGCGGGAATTCGCCCGTTCGGGCGGCATGAGGGGCGGATGGGGAGGCGGTGGCCGGCGGGTCCGGCACCCGGGATGCGGGTGCCGGTGCGCGTGCCGCCCCGGACACGGAGTCCGGGGTCCTCAGACGCGGACGCCGAACATGAAGGGGCCGCCGATCGTGCTCATCGACTCGTAGCGGACGACCGTGCCGGTCCGGGGCGCGTGCAGGACCTGGCCGTTGCCGGCGTAGAGGCCCACGTGGTGGAGGTCGCTGAAGAAGAACACCAGGTCGCCGACCTGGAGGTCGCTCTGCGAGCCGATGCGGGTGCCGATGTTCGCCTGCGCCTGGGAGGTGCGCGGGATGGAGACGCCGGCCTGGGCGTAGGCCCAGGAGGTCAGGCCCGAGCAGTCGAAGGAGGAGGGGCCGGTGGCGCCGTAGACGTACGGCGAGCCGATCTTGCTCTGGGCGGCGGCGAAGGCGGCGGCCGCGCGCCCGGAGGCGGGGGTGGAGTTGCCGAGGTCGACACGCGACTCGGAGGAGCGGCTGGAGCGCGTCTGCTCGTCCTTGAGCTCCTGCCGCTCCTTGGCCGTCAGGCTGTTGAGCAGCCGCTGCGCCTCCGCGAGCTTGCCCTGGACCTCTTTCTTCTTCTTGCCGAGCTCGGTGCGGGTGTCGGCGAGGTCCTTGAGCTTGTCGGAGGCTTCCTTGCGCTCCTGGGCCAGTTCGCGCTGCTTCTCCTGGATCTTCTTCAGCGCGTCGACCTGCTGGCCGCTGAGCTGGTCCAGGGTGGCGGCCTTGTCCAGGTAGTCGTCCGGGTCGGCGGAGAGGAAGAGCTGCACGGAGGGGTCGATGCTGCCGGTGCGGTACTGGGCGCTGGCCATCGTGCCGATGCCCTCGCGCAGTTCGTTGAGGTCGGCCTGGCCGCGGGCGACCTTGTCCTGCAGGGTGCTGATCTGCTTCTGCAGCTTCTCCTGCTTCTCCTTGGCCCCGTTGTACTTCTCGGTGGCCTGCTCGGCCTGCTCGTAGAGCTTGTCGACCTTCGCCTTGACCTCGCTCTTGCTGGGCTTCTCGCTCGGCGCGGCGTTGGCGGCCTGCGCGCTCAGGGCGACGGCGGCGGCCGCGACGGTGGTGAGCGCGGTCACCCGCGTGCGGCTCGGCTGCTTGGGTCGACGGTGGGACGCCACGGAGGCGAGCTCCTTCTTCCTCCAGCCGCCTACCGACACACCGGTGGGCGGTGCCCCTCCACCGTCACTTCCCATAAGTGATCAACCGAGTGGAGGTTGGGGCTGACCCTAGTGACCCTCTTGTGATCAGTTCAAATCCTCATCAGAAAAAACACGGCTCTCGCGGGCATATTTTGCACACAACACACAACCAGTGACCCAGTGTTGACGCTACGTTGCGTGACGAGGCGGTCAATTGGGGCATGCGGCGCGGATGTTGCGGTTGGCGCGTACAGCCCGCTTCGGGCACGGCCTCCGACGGACGAGCCCCACGGAAGAACCGGGAAAGGGCCGGCGGAACGGGGGGAAAGGGTCAGCCGCGCGAGAAACGCTTCAGGAGCACCGCGGAGGCGACCGGACGGGCTCCGGCCCGCGCCACCCCGTCGGCGACCTCGCGGTCCGTGGAGACGACGATCACGGGCCGTCCCGGGGGCTCCGCGCGCACCAGCCGGCGGATCAACTCGTCCGCGGTCACGCCCGGCTTGGAGAACAGCACCCGCACCCCGCGCGGCGGCGCGAGCAGCACGGGGGCGGCGAGTTCGGCGCCGTCGAAGACGCACGTGGTCTCGGCCCCGGTCTGCGCGGCGAGCTGGGCGAGCTGCCCGAGCAGCCGCAGCCGCTGCTTCTCCAGCGGCATCTGCGGATAGCCGGTCTTGGTGACGTTGTAGCCGTCGACGACGAGGTGCGCCTGCGGCAGCGCGAGCAACTGGTCGACGATGGCCGGATCGTCCTCGGACAGCGCCCGGTTGGCGATGTCCTTCGGGGTCATCCGGCCCGGTTCCACGGCGTCCACGGTCTCGGCGGGCCGCACGGACACCGGCGGCAGCGCCAGCTCCCTGCGCAGCCCCTGCGAGGCCTCCAGGACCGTGTCGAGGAGCAGCCGGATCCGCATGTCCTCGACGCTGCGGCCCTCGCGGGCGGCCTTGCGGCTCGCCTCCAGGGCGGCCTCGGACTCCCCGAGCCGCGCCTTGAGCCGCCGGGACTCGCTCTCGGCGGCGGACAGCCGGACCTGTGCCTCCGCGCGTTCGGCCTCCCGCTCGGCCCGCGCCTTGCGCAGCGCCGCCTCGCCCCGCTTGACGTCGCTGAGGGCGGCCCGCAGCTTGCGGTGCAGCGACTCGGACTCCTTCTTGGCCGTCTCCAGCTCGCCGCGCAGCCGCTCGGTCTCCGTGCGGACCTGGCCGCGGGCGGCGGCCAGCTCGGCGCGCAGCCGCTCCAGCTCGGCGCGGCTCTCCTCACCGGCCCGCTCGGCGTCCGCCCGCTGGGCCTCCTCGCCGGCCGCGGTCACGAGCTTGACCCAGCCGGCCGGGCGCAGCACGTAGGCCGCGGCCGCCACGTCGAGCGGATCGGCGGCCGGGGGCGGGGAGCCCGCGTCGAGGGCACCGGTCAGCTCGGGCTGGGCCTCCCTGAGCTTCTCGGCGATGCGCTGGCGGAACAGCGGGTCGGCCTCCACCGCGGCCGCCATCGCGTTCCCCGCGAACTTGGCCCGCCGGGTGGGCGTGAACCGCGCGTACTGCCGGAGCTGGGTGGGCAGCTCGGCCACGGTCAGCCCGCCGAAGCCGTCGGAGACGATCCCCACCACGCGTCTGCGGACGCCGTCGGGCAGCGGACGGTCGAGCACCTCGGCGGCGCCGTCGCCCGGCTCCCCGCCTTGTGTCTGAGCCATCCGTCACCCCTATGCCTGTACGGGAGCCCCGCAGCGGGCTCCCTGCGGCGGGTACCCGCTCCGCTCAGGAGCCGGCGCCCGGCCTGTCCACGAGTTCCACCTGATCCACGGCGTTGCACCACCGGCAGCGCACCGACTCGATGGTCTCACTGACCACCTCCCGCTCCTCCACCTTCGGCGTGCCGGACAGGTCCAGGTGGACGTACTCGACCGTCTTGGACGAGCGGGTCACGTCGAAGCGCGTGAGGTTGCCGCACAGGGTGCAGCGCCACCGGGTCGTGTCGGTCGGCAGGGGAACCGTCATCGTGGCTGCTCTTCCTTCTTCCGGTCTCCGTGATGCCCCAGTTTCCCTGGTGCGTGTGGGTCGTAACCCTACGGCCTGCGCGGGATCCGCCGCCGACGTGTCCACAGCGGCGGGGCACTCCGCACCGGTCCGCCCGGTACGTCATGCTTTTTCACATGATCCGCGACAGGGCCGCGTCGGCCGTACGGGCGCTGCGCCGGCAGCCGGCACCGGTGACGTACGGCCTGATCGCCGTGTGCTTCGTGCTCTTCCTGCTGAGCCCCGCCTCGGGGTTCAACCCGGCGTACGGCACCGGGGACAGGCTGCTGCTGGCCCAGCAGACCTACTTCGCCCGCTGGGGGGTGATCCCCGTCGAACTGTTCGGGGGCTCCGCCCGCGCCGCCCTCTCCCCGGTCACCGCCCTGTTCGTGCACGGCACCTGGGTGCACCTGCTGGGCAACATGCTGTTCCTCCACGTCTTCGGCCCGATGGTCGAGGAACGGCTCGGGCACGTGGAGTTCGCCCTGTTCCACCTGGGCTGCGGCGCCCTGGCGCTGCTCGGCTACGCGGCGGCGCGGGCCGACTCGGCGCAGAGCCTGGTGGGCGCCTCGGGGGCGATCTCCGCCGTCCTCGGGGCGTTCCTGTTCCTGTTCCCCCGGGCGCGGGTGACCAGCATCTTCCCGTTCCTGTTCTTCCTGCCGCTGCGCTTCCCCGCCTGGGTGGTGCTGCCGTTCTGGGCGGTCCTGCAGTGGGTGGCGGCGGGCCGGGAGGGCGAGGGCCCGGGCGTGGCCTACCTGGCGCACGTGGTGGGGTTCGCGCTCGGCCTCGGGTACGCGTGGGTGCGCCACGGCCCGATGGCTACAGTGAGGGGCACAAGCCCGGCCGCCGAGGGAGAGAACCAGCCGTGATCACCGCGATCGTGCTCATCAAGACCAGCGTGGACCGGATCCCCGAGATCGCCGAGTCGATCGCCGCGCTGGAGTCCGTCAGCGAGGTGTTCTCCGTGACGGGGACGTACGACCTGATCGCGATGGTCCGGGTCGGGGCGCACGACGAGCTCGCGGACGTCATCCCGGGCCGCATCAGCAAGATCCCCGGCGTCGAGGGCACCGACACGCACGTCGCCTTCCGTACGTACTCGCAGCACGATCTGGAGGCGGCGTTCTCCATCGGGCTGGAGTCGTAGGGACTCCAGCCCTCCGGGGCGGCGGGGCGGCCGGTCAGACGGCGGGGGCGCAGCGGCCGTCCCGCGTGCGGTACTCCCACTTCGCGCCCTCGGACACCAGCTCCCGCACCGCGCGCACGAAGCGGTCGACGTGCTCGTCGGGAGTGCCCGCGCCGAAGCTCACCCGGATCGCGTTGAGGGACTTCTCGCCCGGCGCGGCCTCCGGCGCCCCGCACTCGCCCTGGGACTCCGGGTCGCCGCCGAGCAGCGTGCGCACCAGCGGGTGGGCGCAGAACAGCCCGTCGCGGACGCCGATGCCGTACTCGGCGGAGAGCGCGGCGGCGAAGTGCGAGCTGTTCCAGCCCTCGACGACGAAGGAGAGCACGCCCACGCGGGGGGCGTCCTCACCGAACAGGGAGAGGACGCGCACCTCGGGCACGTCGGCGAGGCCCGCACGGACCCGGTCGATCAGGTGGTTCTCCCGGGTGACCAGGGTGTCCCAGCCGGCCTCGGTGAGCGCCTTGCAGGCGGAGGCGAGGGCGTGCACACCGATCACGTTGGGCGAGCCGGCCTCGTGGCGGGCGGCTCCCTCGTGCCATTCCACGTCGACGCCGCCGTCGGCGCGCCTGGCGACCCTGCGGCTGGCGCCGCCGCCCGCGAGGTAGGGCTCGGCGGCGGTCAGCCAGTCGGCGCGGCCGGCCAGGACGCCCGAGCCGAAGGGGGCGTAGAGCTTGTGCCCGGAGAAGGCGACCCAGTCGACGCCCAGGTCCTGCACGGAGACGGGGTGGTGCGGGGCGAGCTGGGCGGCGTCCAGGACGATGCGGGCACCGTGCGCGTGCGCGGCCGCCGCCAGCCCGCGCACGGGCCACAGCTCTCCGGTGACGTTGGAGGCGCCGGTGACGCAGACCAGGGCCGGGGCATCGGTGTCGCGGGCGGCGAGGGCGCGCTCCAGGGTGTCGACGGCCTCGTAGGGGGTGCGGGGGGCGTCCAGGAAGGTCACGCGCGCCCCGCGCCAGGGCAGCAGCGCGGCGTGGTGCTCGGTCTCGAAGACGAACACCTCGCAGCCGGCGGGCAGCGCGGCGGCCAGCAGGTTGAGGGAGTCGGTCGTGGACCGGGTGAAGACGACCTGGTCCTCGGCCCGACAGTCGAGGAACTCCGCGACGGTCAGGCGGGCGTTCTCGAACAGGTCGGTGGAGAGCTGGGAGAGGTAGCCGGCGCCGCGGTGGACGCTGCCGTAGTAGGGGGCGTACGCGGCGACGTCGTCCCAGACCCGCTGGAGGGCGGGGGCGCTGGCGGCGTAGTCGAGGGCGGCGTAGGTGACCTCGCCGCCGGTCACGAGGGGCACGGTGACATCGCGGCCGAGGACGGGCAGGGGGGCGGGGACGCCTGCCGGGGCGGCGGCGGGGGAGGTGGCGGCGGGCGTGGCGGTGGTGACGGACATGGGTGAACTCCCGTGGAAGCAGCCGGGATCACCACGCGGGCAGGGGCGGCCGAGGGCCGGCGCCGGCGCGTGGGTGAACGCGGGGGTGAAGGTGAGAGGGGTGTGCGGAGGCGGGGCTCTGCGGCCCTATCGCATTCGCTTGCTCACGGGAGACTCCTCGAGACCAGGACCCCTGGCCCCACACGTGCCACACGTGTGCGAGGGGTCCGCGCTTGCCGCGCGCCTTGTGGGCGCGGCCTGGTCTTCACCCGGGGCACCCCGCCACGGACGGAGGGTTGCCGGACAGTCGGCCGGGGCCTCATGACTGTCACTCATGACCTGGCGACGACGCTACGGGACCGCCGCCCGCCCCCGCAACCCGGTGTCCCACATCCCGGGACACCCGCGCCGCGGGGGCGAAGCCGTACCTACTCGCGGCGCGTGGCCCGTACCCAGCGGTCGAGGACGTCCCGTGCCGCGCCGCTGTCGATGGACTCGGCCGCGCGGTCCATGCCCTCGCGGATCCGGTCCTCCAGCGGGCCCTCCTCGCCGCGCAGCGCCACCAGCGCCGCCGCCGAGTTCAGCAGCACCGCGTCCCGGACCGGCCCCCGCTCCCCGTCGAGCAGCCGCCGGGCGACGTCGGCGTTGTAGGAGGGGTCCCCGCCCCGCAGCGCCTCCACCGGCACCAGCGGGATGCCCACCGACCGCGGGTCGAAGGCCTCCTCGGTCACCGTGCCGTCCCGTACCACCCACACCCGTGACGTGGCCGTGGTCGTCAGCTCGTCGAGTCCGTCGTCGCCGCGGAAGACCAGTGAGGAGTTGCCGCGCTCGGCGAAGACGCCGGCGATGATCGGCGCGATCCGCGCGTCGGCCACGCCGATCGCCTGGGCCCGTACCTTCGCGGGGTTGGTCAGCGGCCCGAGGAAGTTGAACGTCGTGCGGATGCCGAGCTGTCCGCGCGCCGCGGCCACGTGCCGCAGCGCCGGGTGGAACCTGGCCGCGAAGCAGAAGGTGATGCCGGCCTCCTCGGCGACCTCCACCACCCGTCGCGGGGTGAGGTTGAGGTCGACGCCGAGCTTCTCCAGGACGTCCGAGGCCCCGGAGGCCGAGGAGGCGGCCCGGTTGCCGTGCTTGACGACCTTGGCGCCCGTTCCGGCGACGACGATCGCGGACATCGTGGAGATGTTGACGGTCTTCGCGCCGTCCCCGCCCGTGCCGACGATGTCGACGGTCTCCCCCGGCACGTCGATGACGTGCGCGTGCTCGTACATCGCGCGCACGAACCCGGTGATCTCCTGGACCGTCTCGCCCTTGGCGCGCAGTGCCACCGCGAAGCCGGCGATCTGGGCGTCGGTCGCCTCGCCGCGCATGATGAGGTTCATCGCCCAGGCGGTGTCGTCCGCCGACAGGTCGCGCCCGTCGAGCAGGCCGTTGAGGAGGGCGGGCCAGGAACGGCCCGCCGCGGTGTCGCCTCCAGCGGGGGTCACAGCAGTCATACGCCGCTCCTGGGTCGTTGCTGAGGGAAGTTCCGGCACGTCGGCGGGGCGTGCCCCGGCCGGACTCCACCCTATCCAGCCCCGGGCACGGGGAAGGGCCCCGTCCGATGCTCGGACGGGGCCCTTCCGCGTGGCGTGGCGACAGCGGGTGATCAGTGGTGGCCGTGGCCGCTGGTGATCTCCTTGTACTCCTCGACAGTGGGCTTGGGGACCTGGTTGTGCTCCCCGTAGTACGCCTTGCTGAGCTTGGCGCGCAGCTTCTGCGGAGCCTTGATCTTGCGCTCGACACCGTTCTCGTCGACCGTCGGGCCGAGCTCGAGCGGGCTGTACTGCTCGTGCGCGGTGAGGGTGTGGAGCTGCTCCTGGCTGAGCGGCTCGTGCACCTCGATGAACTCACCGTGCGGCAGGCGCTTGATGATGCCGGACTCGCGCCCGTGCAGCACCTTCTCCTTGTCGCGGCGCTGGAGGCCGAGGCAGATCCGCTTGGTGATGATGAACGCGAGCACCGGGGCGACGAAGAACGCGATCCGCACGAACCAGGTGATGGCGTTGATCGACAGGCTGAAGTGCGTGGCGAACAGGTCGTTGCCGCCGCCGATCAGCAGGACGAAGTACCACGTCATCCAGGCGACACCGAACGCGGTCCGGGTCGGGGCGTTGCGCGGGCGGTCCAGGATGTGGTGCTCGCGCTTGTCGCCGGTGACCCAGGACTCGATGAACGGGTAGACGGCGATGGCCACCAGGACCAGCGGGAAGATCATCAGCGGGATGAACACGCCCAGGACGAGCGTGTGGCCCCAGAAGTTGATCTCCCAGCCGGGCATGACGCGGATCAGGCCCTCGGAGAAGCCCATGTACCAGTCGGGCTGGGCGCCGGTGGAGACCTGGTCCGGCCGGTAGGGGCCGATCGCCCAGATCGGGTTGATCTGCGCGATCGCGGCGACGACCGCGATGACACCGAAGACCAGGAAGAAGAAGCCTCCGGCCTTGGCCATGTACACCGGCAGCAGGGGCATGCCGACGACGTTGTTGTTCGTCTTGCCGGGACCCGCGTACTGCGTGTGCTTGTGGTAGAAGACCAGGATCAGGTGCGCCACCATCAGGCCGAGCATGATGCCCGGCAGCAGCAGGATGTGGATCGAGTAGAACCGGGCCACGAAGTCGCCGCCGGGGAACTCGCCGCCGAAGAGGAAGAACGACAGGTACGTGCCGACGATCGGCACGGACAGGATCGCGCCCTCCATGAAGCGGACACCGGTGCCGGAGAGCAGGTCGTCCGGGAGCGAGTAGCCGGTGAAGCCGGTGAACATGCCCAGGACGAACAGCAGGAAGCCGAACAGCCAGTTGACCTCGCGCGGCTTGCGGAAGGCGCCCGTGAAGAACACGCGCATCATGTGCACGAACATGCCGGCGAGGAAGATCAGCGCCGCCCAGTGGTGGATCTGCCGGATCAGCAGACCGCCGCGCACCTCGAAGGAGATGTGCAGGGTGGAGTTGAACGCCTCCGACATCATCTGGCCCTGCAACGGCACGTAACTGCCGTGGTACTGGACCTCGTTCATCGACGGGTGGAAGAACAGCGTCAGATAGACACCGGTCAGGATGATGATGATGAAGCTGTACATGCAGACTTCACCGAGCATGAACGACCAGTGGTCGGGGAAGATCTTCCGCATGTTGGCCTTGGCCAGGGAGTAGATCCCCAGGCGGCCGTCGGCCCAGTCGGCGACCCGCTCACCGGCGGGCGCCTTGCCGCGCCTGCGCGGCTCGTTGCTGGCTGATGCAGTACTCATCCGCGCTCCCAGAATGCAGGACCGACGGGCTCCGCGAAGTCGCCGAGCGCCTCGAGGTAACCGTCCTCGCTCACACCGATGCGCAGCTGCGGCAGGGCGTGACCGGCCGGACCGAAGATGACCCGGGCGCCGTCGGAGAGGTCGAAGGTGGACTGGTGGCACGGGCACAGGACGTGGTGCGTCTGCTGCTCGTACAGCGAGATCGGGCACCCGACGTGGGTGCAGATCTTGGAGTAGGCCACGATGCCCTCGTGGCTCCAGTCGAGCTCCTTCTTGTCCTTGATGTTCTCCGGCTGGAGCCGGACGATCATCAGGGCCGCCTTGGCGATCTCGGTCTGGAACTCCTCGTCGTGCTCCTCGAGCCCCTCGGGCTTGGCGAAGGTCAGCGAACCCACGGCCACGTCCGAGGGACGGATCGGCTCGTTGGTGTTCATGTTGACCAGCAGCTTGCCCTTGGCCCACGCCGTGTGGCGGAGCTTGGTGTGGGGCAGCGGACCGAGGTCGCGCAGCAGCATGACGCCGGACAGCGGCACCAGGGTGAGCGCGCCGAACATGGTGTTGCGGATCAGCTTGCGCCGGCCGAGCGCGGACTCCTTGGCGCCCTGCTTGAAGTCGGCGAGGACCTTCGAGCGGGTCTCCGGGGGAGCCTCGATCGGGTGACGCTCGTCGGCGATCTCCACGTCCGACATCAGCGTGCGGGCCCAGTGGACCGCGCCGGCGCCGATCGCGAACAGCGCCACGCCGAGGGTCAGGCCCAGCGCGAAGTTGAGCGCGCTGGTGTGCCCCACCGGGAAGACGTAGATCGACTTGTCCGGCGAGATGGCCACGTAGGACGCGATGAAGCCGATCGTGGCCAGCATCGAGAGCGTGAACAGCAGGGCCACCGTGCGCTCGGAGTGCTTGGCGGCCTTCTCGTCCACGTCCTGGCGACGGTGCTCGTGCGGCGGCAGACCGGGGTCCGCGAACGGGTTCTCCTCGTCCGCGACGGCCATGGCGCCGGCGGCCCCGTGCTCCTGGTCCCGCCCGGCGGGCAGCTTCTCTTCTGGAATGTCTTGGCTACTCATGACTTCTTGGCCTTTGCGGTCCGAGCGGCGACCCAGACGGCGACCGCGATCAGCGCGCCGAGTCCGAAGATCCAGGCGAACAGGCCCTCACTGACCGGGCCGAGCCCGCCGAGCTCGAGACCGCCGGGGTTGGTCGTTTCGTCGCCGTCGACTGCCTTCAGGTACGCGATGATGTCCTGCTTGTTCTGCGACGTCAGCGTGGTGTCCGGGAAGGACGGCATGTTCTGCGGGCCGGTCTGCATGGCCTCGTAGATGTGCTTGGGGTCGACACCCTCCAGGCTCGGCGCGAACTTGCCGTCCGTCAGCGCTCCGCCCTTGCCGGTGAAGTTGTGGCACTGCGAGCAGTTGGTGCGGAACAGCTCCCCGCCCTTGGCCGCGTCCGCGCCCTCCGGGCTGTACTCGTCCTTGGTCGGCTTGGCCGGACCGGCGCCGAGGGAGGCGATGTACGCGGCGAGCTGGTCGATCTGCGCCTGCGAGTAGATGTTCTTCTTCTTCTCGACCTGCGCCTGCTGCGAGGTGGAGGCCGGCATGCGGCCGGTGCCGACCTGGAAGTCGACCGCCGCGGCGCCCACGCCGACCAGGGAGGGACCGTCGGAGCTGCCCTTACCACCGGTGCCGTGGCAGCTGGCGCAGCCCACCTCGTAGAGCTTCTTGCCCTCCTCGATGGCGAGGGACTGGGCGGTGGAGTCGGCCTGTGCCTTGTCCGCGGGCGCGAACGCGGTGTACAGCCCCCCGGTGGCCGCCAGCGCGAAGAGTAGGACGACGATCGCCGCCAGCGGATGGCGTCGTCGTTCGGAGAGCTTTTTCACGGATTACCCCGGTGTCAGGATCTTCTGCGTCGATGCTTCGGAAGGGTCGGGTGGCCGGTCTCGGCGCTTCGACTACTTGATCAAGTAGATCGTGGCGAAGAGGCCGATCCAGACGACATCGACGAAGTGCCAGTAGTAGGACACGACAATCGCCGCCGTCGCCTGGTCGTGCGTGAACCTCTTCGCCGCGTACGTACGGCCGAGGACGAAGAGGAAGGCGAGGAGACCGCCCGTCACGTGCAGGCCGTGGAAGCCGGTGGTCAGGTAGAACACCGAGCCGTACGGGTCGGAGGAGAGCGAGATGCCGTCCTTCTTCACCAGCTCGGTGTACTCGTAGATCTGACCGCCGATGAAGATCGCGCCCATGATGAAGGTGACGATGAACCAGCCCCGGAGCTTCTTCACGTCCCCGCGCTCGGCCGCGAACACGCCGAGCTGGCAGGTGAGTGAGGAGAGCACCAGGATCGTGGTGTTCGTCGCCGAGAAGGGGACGTTGAGCGCACTCGCCATCTCCTTCCAGTGATCGGGGCCGGTCACCGATCGCAGGGTGAAGTACATCGCGAAGAGGGCCGCGAAGAACATCAGCTCGGAACTCAGCCAGATGATGGTTCCGACGCTGGTGAGGTTCGGCCGATTGACCGACGGGTGTGCGTGCCCGGTATCTACTGTCGTTGCTGTCGCCACGACCGACATTATGTCGGTCGCTTATCCCGCCCTCACCCCGGGGGGTGCCGTTCGGAGTGTCCGCACCCCGTGCGCTGCTCGTATGGCGCATCGCCGGGCCGTTCCGACCGCTGCCGGGGGCGGGTGCGAGGGAGTAGCATCCGGCCCAACGGTCCATGTCCGCGCGACGACGAGGTCTTCCGGAGGAAGCATGCAGCCGACCGCCACCGTGCTGGTCTACAGCGACGACTCCACCACCCGCGAACAGGTGCGGCTCGCGTCCGGCCGGCGGCCCGTCCCGGACGGTCCGGAGGTGGAGTTCCTGGAGTGCGCCACGCCGGAGGCGGTCCTGCGGGAGCTGGACCGCGGCGGGATCGACGTGTGCGTCCTGGACGGCGAGTCCGTGCCGATGGGCGGCATGGGGCTGTGCCGCCAGATCAAGGACGAGGTGTTCCAGAGCCCGCCGGTGCTGGTCCTGATGGGCCGCCCGCAGGACGCGTGGCTGGCGACGTGGAGCCGGGCGGACGCGGCGGTGACGCTGCCGGTCGACCCGGTCGACCTCGCCACGACGCTGGGCACGCTCCTGAAGAGGGTCGCCCTCAGCGCCTGACGGCTCCGCCGGGGCGCGTGACGACTCGGGGCTCACCGGTTGCACGCGCCCGCGCGGCGGAGTCGCAGATCGACACAGCCCCGCGCCCCTTGTCGGCGGGGAGCGCCCCCTGCTTCCCAGGGGCGCGGGGAACTGCGCGACAAGCCACGACGCGCCCGCAATCGCCGAAGCACGCGTCCCCCGAGCCGCCACGCGCCCCGGCGGGCCCGCTACGCGCCCTGCGGGCGCAGGCGGGCCTGGTCGAGGAGGCCGGCGGGTTTCGCCGGCTTCGCCGGGCTCAGGGCGCTGCCCTTCCGCCAGTCCTTCCAGGACAGGTTCCAGTCGCCGTACCCGTTGCCGAACGCCGCCATCGGGTCCCCCTCGGAGTTGACGACGGTCACCACGTCCCCGGGGCGCACCGTCTCGTAGAACCACTCCGCGTTGCTGGTGCTCATGCCCGTGCAGCCGTGGCTGACGTTGGCCGAGCCCTGGGAGTCGACGGACCACGGGGCCGCGTGCACGTACTCGCCGCTCAACGTCAGCTGTGTGGCGTAGTAGACGGGCAGGTCGTAGGACTCGGTGGAGCCCTCGGCGATGCCGATGCTGGTGCTGCGCATACGTACGAAGTACTGCTTTCCGAGCACGACCTTGACGCCGTTGCGGGTCTCGAAGCCGGACTTGCCCGTGGTGACGGGGATCGCGTTGATCTCCTCGTCGTTGCGGTAGACCGTCATCGTGTGCGTGGCGGCGTCCGTCGCCGCGACTATCTTGTCGCCGGTGGTGAGCTTCAGCGGCCTGGCCTCGCCGCCGCGCAGGCGGTCGGCCACCTTCAGGCCCCGCAGGTCGCTGGAGACCTCGACGGTGGCGTGGGCGGGCCAGTACTCCTTGGGGCGGTAGTGGAGCGTGGTGTCGTCCACCCAGTACCAGGAGCCCTCGACCGCGGGCTTGGCGCTCACGTGCAGGGAGCGTTCCACGACGGCCCTGGCGGCCTTGCCCTTGACCGGCTCGCTGAGCGTGGCGGTGACGGGCTGTCCGACGCCGTACGTGCCCGCGTCCGGGCCGAAGGCGACGTTCACCTTCTTGGCCGACCCGGCGCCGGTGTCGAACTCGACGACCTTGCGCCCGGGGGCGCCGTCCTCGTCCTCGGTGCTGACCCGGACCGTGTAGTGGGCGCCCGAGGCCAGCGGTGAGGTGCTGCGCCAGCGACTGCCGTCGGCGGTGAGTTCGCCCGGCACACGGCGTCCGGCGGCGTCGGTGACGGTGACGTCGGTGAGGCGTCCGCCGGAGTCCCGTGAGGTGACTTCCAGGGGCTTGTCCGGGTCGGCCTTCTTGCCGTCGCCGACCGGCGCGCTGAGGGCGATCCGGTCCCCCGCGTCGTACGGCCTGGCCGCGAGGGGGTGGCCGCCGCTGCAGGAGGTGAGCCCCGCGGCGACGGCGACCAGCAGGCTGCAGCCGACGACCGTGCGGCTGCGCGGTGAGGTACTCATGGCCTCAACGTAGGGACGCCCCACGGCGGCGGCACGGTGAGTGGGCCGTACGGGGGACGCGGGGTGGGCCGAACGAAGGAGCCCGAACGCTCCTGACGGAGTGTCCGGGCTCCCGGTGGTGCGAGGGCGTGCTACTGGGTGCGGTTCTCACCGCGGTAGTACTCGAAGACCCAGCCCCACAGGCCGATCAGGATGATCGGGAGGGAGAAGAACAGCAGCCACCAGCCGAAGACGACACCCATGAAGGCGAGGGCGCCACCGAAGGCCAGGGAGAGCGGCTGCCAGCTGTGCGGGCTGAAGAAGCCCAGCTCGCCGGCGTCGTCCGCGACGTCCGCGTCCTTGTTGTCCTGTGCGCCCGCGTCGACCCGCCGGGCCGTGAAGGCCAGGTAGTAGCCGATCATCAGGCTCAGGCCGAAGGCCAGGAACAGCGCCGTCGTACCGGCGGGCTCCTTGGACCACAGGCCGTAGATGATGGCCATGGCGACCAGGAAGGCCGCCAGCCACAGGAACATCTTGCCCTGGACCTTCACTTGCCGGCCTCCTTGCTGCCCGCGAGGGTCTTCTCGCCGTGACCGCTGTTCTCGAGCTGGTCGAGCGCCGCGATCTCCGGGTGGTGCAGGTCGAAGGCCGGGGACTCACTGCGGATCTTCGGCAGCGTGAGGAAGTTGTGCCGGGGAGGCGGGCAGGAGGTCGCCCACTCCAGCGAGCGGCCGTAGCCCCACGGGTCGTCGACCTCGACCGGCTTGCCGTACTTGGCGGTCTTCCACACGTTGTAGAGGAACGGCAGGATCGACAGGCCGAGCAGGAAGGAGAAGATCGTCGACAGCGTGTTCAGCGTGGTGAAGCCGTCGGCCGCGAGATAGTCCGCGTACCGGCGCGGCATGCCCTCGACACCCAGCCAGTGCTGGATGAGGAACGTGCCGTGGAAGCCGATGAACAGCGTCCAGAAGGTGATCTTGCCGAGCCGCTCGTCGAGCATCTTGCCGGTGAACTTCGGCCACCAGAAGTGGAATCCGGAGAACATCGCGAAGACGACGGTGCCGAAGACGACGTAGTGGAAGTGCGCCACCACGAAGTACGAGTCCGAGATGTGGAAGTCCATCGGCGGCGAGGCCAGGATGACACCGGTCAGACCACCGAAGGTGAAGGTGATCAGGAAGCCGGTGGCCCACAGCATCGGTGTCTCGAAGCTGAGTGAGCCCTTCCACATCGTGCCGATCCAGTTGAAGAACTTCACGCCGGTCGGGACGGCGATGAGGAACGTCATGAAGGAGAAGAACGGCAGCAGCACACCGCCGGTGACGTACATGTGGTGCGCCCACACCGTCACCGAGAGGCCGGCGATCGAGATGGTCGCGCCGATCAGGCCCATGTAGCCGAACATCGGCTTGCGGGAGAAGACCGGGATGACCTCGCTGATGATGCCGAAGAACGGCAGGGCGATGATGTACACCTCTGGATGGCCGAAGAACCAGAAGAGGTGTTGCCAGAGCAACGCGCCGCCGTTGGTGGCGTCGAAGACGTGTGCCCCGAATTTTCGGTCCGCCTCCAGGGCGAACAGCGCGGCGGCCAGCACGGGGAAGGCGAGCAGCACCAGAACACCGGTGAGCAGCACGTTCCAGGTGAAGATCGGCATCCGGAACATCGTCATGCCGGGGGCGCGCATGCAGATGATCGTGGTGATGAAGTTGACCGCGCCGAGGATCGTGCCGAAGCCGGAGAAGGCCAGACCCATGATCCACATGTCGGCGCCGACGCCCGGCGAGCGGACCGCGTCCGACAGCGGGGAGTAGGCGAACCAGCCGAAGTCGGCCGCGCCCTGCGGGGTGAGGAAGCCACCGACCGCGATGGTCGAGCCGAACAGGTAGAGCCAGTAGGCGAACATGTTCAGCCGCGGGAACGCCACGTCGGGCGCGCCGATCTGCAGCGGCATGATCCAGTTCGTGAAGCCGGCGAACAGCGGCGTCGCGAACATCAGCAGCATGATCGTGCCGTGCATCGTGAACGCCTGGTTGAACTGCTCGTTCGACATGATCTGCAGGCCGGGACGGGCGAGTTCGGCGCGCATGAAGAGCGCCATGACGCCGCCGATGCAGAAGAACACGAACGACGTGATCAGGTACAGCGAACCGATCGTCTTGTGGTCAGTGGTGGTGAGCCACTTGACGACGACGTTGCCGCGATTCTGGCGCCGGACCGGCAGCTCGTCCTCGTAGTGGGATCCTGCTGCCGCGGCACCCTGGGGTTGATTGAGGATGCTCACAGGTTGTTCGTCTCCCGGTTCTTCTCGTGGCTCGTCTGCGCGATGCCGGCGGGAATGTAACCGGTCTGCCCCTTCTTGGCGAGGTCCTTGAGATGCTGCTGGTAGCGCTCAGGCGAAACGATCTTCACGTTGAACAGCATCCGGGAGTGGTCGACGCCACAGAGCTCGGCGCACTTGCCGCGGTAGGTGCCCTCCTTGTTGGGAGTCACCTGGAACGCGTTGGTGTGGCCGGGGATGACGTCCTGCTTCATCAGGAACGGCAGCACCCAGAAGGAGTGGATGACGTCGCGGGAGGTGAGAACGAAGCGGACGGTCTGGCCCTTGGGCAGCCACAGGGTGGGGCCGGGGTTGCCGTTCTGCGGGTTCTTCGAGGCGGGCGTGCCGATGTCGTAGACACCGCCGGCGTTGGCCGGGAAGGCGTTCTTGAACCGGTCCGGGATGGGCGCCAGGTTCTTGTCGGTCTTCGCGTCACCGGTCGAGCCGTCGACGTTCTCGATGTAGTTGAAGCCCCAGCTCCACTGGAAGCCGACGACGTTGATGGTCACGTCGGGCTTCTTGGAGGTGTCGAGGAGCTTCGACTCGTCCCGGGCGGTGAAGTAGAACAGCACCGAGACGATGATCAGGGGGACCACGGTGTACAGCGCCTCGATGGGCATGTTGTACCGGGTCTGAGGGGGAACCTCGACCTTGGTGCGGCTGCGCCGGTGGAAGAAAGCACTCCACAGGATCAGGCCCCAGACCAGGCAGCCGACCGCGAGCGCGGCCGCCCAGGATCCCTGCCACAGGGAGAGGATCCGCGGAGCCTCTTCCGTGGTCGGGGTGGGCATACCAAGGCGAGGGAAGTCCTTGTATGTGCAACCGGTGGCGGTCACCAGGACCAGGCCCGCAGTCAGTGCCTGCAGCAGCTTCCGCCGCATCGGGCGCCGCGGCGAGCGGTCGGAGCCGTTGGGACTCACGTAGCGCCTTCCCGAGAGTCTCGCCCGCGCTGGTTGGCTGCGGCCTTCTCGCTGGTCGGTCGCCGCCCTGCGTCGGGCAGGGGTTTGATGTTTATGCGGACCAAACCCTAGCCGACGCCCCTTCGGGGGTCGCGGGGAGGGTGGCATACGCGTCACGGGTCACCCCGATGGGGCGGAACCCGGGTGCGCGGCGGGGCGTGGAGGGCGGAACGGCGGCGCGACGGGGGCGGGCTGAGGCCGGGTCCGGGCGGCCGGGCGCCCTCCCGCCGCCGTGTGCGCCTAGCGTGGGGCCATGCCCTACTTCGACGCCGCCTCCGCCGCTCCCCTCCATCCCGTGGCCCGCCAGGCGCTGTTGGCCTCCCTGGACGAGGGCTGGGCCGATCCCGCGCGGCTGTACCGCGAGGGCCGCCGGGCCCGGCTGCTGCTCGACGCGGCGCGGGAGGCGGCCGCGGAGGCGGTGGGGTGCCGGCCGGACGAGCTGGTCTTCACCTCCTCCGGCACCCGGGCGGTGCACTCCGGGATCGCGGGGGCGCTCGGCGGTCGGCGGCGCCTCGGACGCCACCTGATCGTGTCAGCGGTCGAACACTCTTCGGTACTGCACGCGGCCGAGTCGCACGAGGCGGCGGGCGGGACGGTCACCCGGGTCGGGGTGGACCGCACGGGTGCGGTGGACCCGGGGGCGTACGCCGCCGCGCTGCGTCCGGACACCGCGCTGGCCTGTCTGCAGTCCGCCAACCACGAGGTGGGCACGGAACAGCCGGTGGGCGAGGTCGCGGCGGCCTGCCGGGCGGCCGGGGTGCCGCTGCTGGTGGACGCGGCGCAGTCGCTGGGGTGGGGGCCGGTGGCCGGGGACTGGTCGCTGCTCACCGCCAGTGCGCACAAGTGGGGCGGACCTGCCGGGGTCGGGCTGCTGGCGGTGCGCAAGGGGACGCGGTTCGCGCCGGCCGGGCCGGGGGACGAACGGGAGTCGGGGCGGGCGCCCGGCTTCGAGAACCTGCCCGCGATCGTGGCGGCGGCGGCCTCGCTGCGGGCGGTGCGCGCCGAGGCGGCCCGGGAGGCGGAACGGCTGCGGGAGTTGACGGCGCGGATCCGGGCCGGGGTGCCGGAGCTGGTGCCGGACGTGGAGGTCGTCGGCGATCCCGAGCGGCGGCTGCCCGGCATCGTCACCTTCTCCTGTCTCTATGTCGACGGGGAGACCCTGCTGCACGAGCTGGACCGGGCGGGCTACTCGGTCTCCTCCGGCTCCTCCTGCACGAGCAGCACGCTGACGCCGAGCCATGTGCTGGTGGCGATGGGGGTGCTGAGCGAGGGCAATGTGCGGGTGTCGCTGCCGGCGGGCGAGGCGGGCGGGGTCTCGGCCGAGGACGTGGACGGCTTCCTTGCCGTGCTGCCGGAGGTGGTACGGGGCGTCCGGGAGAAGCTCGGGGTGTCGGTGGCCTCCGGGCCGGCCGCGGCCGAGGAACCGGAGGCCGGGACCGTGGTGGTCGACGCGCTGGGGAAGCGCTGCCCGATCCCGGTGATCGAGCTGGCGAAGGTGTGGGAGCGGGTGCCCGTGGGCGCGGTGGTGCGGGTGCTCTCGGACGACGAGGCGGCCCGGCTGGACATCCCGGCGTGGTGCGAGATGCGGGGGCAGCGCTACGAGGGCGAGGAGGCGGTGGAGGGGGGCACCGGGGTCGCGTACCTGGTCCGGCGCGTCTCGTGAGGGAGGGCGGAGTCCTTCCGTGAGGGGCGGCGGACTCCCCCGCCGCCCCCGGCGTGCCCCTTTCCCCGGAGGTCAGCGCAGGTGCGCCTTGACCTCCAGGCCGGCTTCCTCGCCGTAGGCCTTGGTGAAGCGGTCCATGAAGTGGGCCCGGCTCAGCCGGTACTCCTGCGTGCCGACCGTCTCGATGACGAGCGTGGCGAGCATGCAGCCGACCTGGGCCGCGCGCTCCAGGGAGACGCCCCACGCCAGTCCGGACAGGAAGCCCGCCCGGAAGGCGTCGCCGACGCCGGTCGGGTCGGCCTTGCGCTCCTCCTCGGGGCATCCCACCTCGATCGGCTCGGCCCCGACCCGCTCCACCCGCACGCCCCGCGCGCCGAGCGTGGTCACCCGGTGCCCGACCCGCTCCAGGATCTCCGCGTCCGTCCAGCCGGTCTTGGACTCGATCAGGCCCTTCTCGTACTCGTTGGAGAAGAGGTAGGTCGCCCCGTCCAGCAGTATCCGGATCTCGTCGCCGTTCATCCGGGCGATCTGCTGCGAGAAGTCGGCGGCGAAGGGGATGCCGCGCGAACGGCATTCCTCGGTGTGCCGGAGCATGCCCTCCGGGTCGTCCGCGCCGATCAGCACGAGGTCGAGACCGCCCACCCGGTCGGCGACCGTCTTCAGCTCGATCAGCCGGGCCTCGCTCATCGCGCCGGTGTAGAAGGAGCCGATCTGGTTGTGGTCGGCGTCGGTGGTGCACACGAAGCGCGCGGTGTGCAGGGTCTCGGAGATCCGGACCGAGTCCGTGTCGACGCCGTGCCGGTCCAGCCACGCCCGGTACTCGTCGAAGTCCGCGCCGGCCGCGCCGACCAGCACGGGACGGGTGCCGAGCTGGCCCATGCCGAACGCGATGTTCGCCCCGACACCGCCCCGGCGCACGTCGAGGTTGTCGACCAGGAAGGACAGGGAGACCGTGTGCAGCTGGTCCGCGACGAGCTGATCGGTGAAGCGGCCGGGGAAGGTCATCAGATGGTCGGTGGCGATGGAGCCGGTGACTGCGATACGCACGGCGAGGGCACGCTCCTCGAAGGAGAAGGAGGGGGATTGACAGTTCACGCTACCCGGTCGGCACCCGCCACTGAAGCAGCCGAAACTACCCGATAGTAGGTCTTTCTTCGCAGGGGTGCCCGTGCCTACGGTGCGAGCATGACGAACCTCGAGTTCCACGGCAGCGCCCCGGCCGCCGGCCCGGTCGACCTGGAGGGCGACCTGGTGTCGCTGCCCGGCGACGGCGCCCGGATGGCCCCGCGCTGGACGTCCGCCCCCGCCGGGCGGGCTCCCCTTCCGGTCTCCCCCTCCCGCATCCACGGGGTGCGGGTGCCGGCGGGCTCCGCCCGGCTGCTGGAGGCGATGTCCGACTACGGCGACTGAGCGGCACCCGTCACCCGTCACCCGGGGGGAACCGTGCGCTCCCCCGCTGCGTCCCATCGCCGTCCCCCGTGCGGGGGAGGCGAGCTACGACTCGCGGACAGCAGCGGAGCGGAAGGAGCGATGCGGTGACCACCGAGCCCCCCACCGACGACGACCCGAACGGCCCCCGGGACACGACGGGCACGCCCGCCTCCCCCCGCGCCGCGGACTCCGGGAGCGCTCCGGGAGCGGCGGCCCCGCCGGGTGGCGCGGACGCCGCCGAGGGCTCCGCCGACGGCGCCGGCCCGTCCGGCCCGTCCGCCGGGCGCGCACCGGACGCGGCCGCGGGGCGGGGCGCGCACGATGCCTCCGGCGATCCGGAGCCGGCCGGCCGCTCCGGCGCCGCGGCAGACGGCTCACCCGGAGGCGGGAGGGCCGGCGGGCCGGGCGCACCCCGTGCGGGAACGGACGGACCCGGCGGCCCCGATGCGCACCGTCCCCGCCGGGCGCGGGGCGTCGTCGGCGGTGTCGTGGCCGCGGTCGTGCTGGTCGCGGGCGGCGGGGCCTACCTTGCCGCGACCGCGTCCGGCGGCGACGGCGGCGCCTCCCCCGGTGACGGCGGCGGTTCGGCTCCGCCCGCGCTCGCCCTCGACGGGTACGGCGCCGCGGGGCGGGCCGGCATCGCGGTCGGGGAGCCGAATCCGTACGGGGCGGTCTACCGGGCGAGCGGTGAGCTGCCCGAGGGGCCGGACACGGCGCCGGTGTACTGGGCGAAGGGCCGGGTGTCCGAGGAGGACGTGGCCCGACTGGCGAAGGCGCTGGACCTGACCGGCGCCCCGCGCCCGGTCGCCGGCCACTGGCAGGTGGGCAACGGCAAGGGCGGGGCCGAGCCCCTGCTGCGGGTGGACCGTGAGGCGCCCGGTACCTGGACGTTCAGCGCGCTGAAGCCCGGGGGCGACGACTGCGCGCGGGGCCGCCCGTGCAAGCCCGGCGGCGCCGGGTCCTTCGACCCGGCCGCGACCGACCCGGTCGGCGAGGCCGCGGCGAGGAAGGCGGCCGCCCCGGTGCTCGAGGCCCTCGGCCAGGGCGACGCGAAGCTGGACGCGCACCAGGTCCTGGGAGGAGCGCGGGTCGTCAACGCCGAACCCCGGGTGGGCGGGCTGCCCACCTCCGGGTGGACGACGGGGTTGCAGATCGGCGCCGGGGGCGAGGTTCTCGGCGGCAGCGGCAGGCTGACCCCGCCCGTCGAGGGGACCGAGTACCCCGTGATCGGGGCCGGGAAGGCGCTGGACCTGATGAACGGCGCACCGGCGTGGTCCGGCCGCAAGGGCATCGGCGGCTGCGCGAGCCCCGTTCCGCTGAAGGACCGGGACGAGAAGCCGTGCTCCGCCCCGGGCACGGCGGGCGCGCGGCCGACCGTACGGGTGGAGCGCGCGGAGTTCGGCCTGGCGGCGCGCACCTCGGCGGGCCGTCCGGTGCTGGTGCCGTCCTGGTTGTTCCAGGTGCGGCCGGCGGGCGAGAAGGAGACGTCCACCGTCGCCCACCCCGCGATCGACCCCGCGCACCTGACCGGCCCCGAGGCCCCCGGCTCCCCCACCCCCTCGGCCTCCTCCTCCCCCGCGCGCGAGGCCCGTGTCACCGGCCACCGCGCCCGGGGCACGGATCTCACCGTCGTCTACGAGGGCGGGGTGTGCACCGACTACGCGGCGAGCGCGCGTGAGGACGCGAAGAAGGTGACGGTGACCGTCCGCGGGACGACGGCGCATCCGGAGCGCCCGTGCCTCGCGGTCGCCCGGGTGTACCGCGCCACCGTGCACCTGGACGCGCCGCTCGGCGACCGCGCGGTGGTGGACTCGCGCGGCGAGGCCGTGCCGCGGGCCACCGCTCCCCTGCCGGCGGGGAGTCCCTCCCGCTGACGCACCCCCGCACACGACGACGGCGCCCCCCTCGAGAAAGGGGGGCGCCGTCGTCGTCAGCGTCGGTCAGCTGAAGGAGTCGCCGCAGGCGCAGGAGCCCGTCGCGTTCGGGTTGTCGATCGTGAAGCCCTGCTTCTCGATCGTGTCCACGAAGTCGACGGTGGCCCCGCCCAGGTACGGCGCGCTCATGCGGTCGGTGACGACCGCGACCCCGCCGAAGTCCTTCTTCACGTCGCCGTCGAGCGAGCGCTCGTCGAAGAAGAGCTGGTAGCGCAGGCCGGAGCAGCCGCCGGGCTGGACGGCCACGCGCAGCGCGAGGTCGTCACGGCCTTCCTGGTCGAGCAGGGCCTTGACCTTGGACGCGGCGGCGTCCGTCAGGATGATGCCGTCGGTGACGGTGGTGGTCTCGTCCGATACGGACATCTACATCTCTCCCGGGTTGTACGGAGACTGCTTGCCGACGAGTGCAACCCGCGGGGCCGTGGATTCATTCCGGGCCGGGCGTGTGCTTCTCGTTTCGTCCCGCTTCCTTCTTCCCCTTCATGCTCGCACACACGTCGCCGGTGGGGACAGGCGCCGCATTCCCGCTTCCGGGCGACCGGGATTCACGTCACATGGACGCGAGGGCCGTCGTCAAACTGACGCGAAGCGGATATGATAATAGCGTCAATCCGACGAGAAGTCGGTTTCGCTCATCCCGTTCGCCCCGCATGCCCCGTCGGTCCGGTGCCCCGGCCGGCGAGCCGCAGAACAGAAAGGGTGCGTGTCGTGACCACCGCCCAGACCACCGAGCTCGACGTACAGCCCTCACCCCTCGCGCTGCTGCTGCTCGGCCGGGAGGCCGACCCGAGGAGCGAGCGCGGTGTGGAGTGCCCCGGCGACCTGCCCTCGCCGTCCGACCCGGACCTGGTCGAGCGCGCCCGTGCGGCCAAGGAGAAGCTCGGGGACAAGGTCTTCGTGCTCGGCCACCACTACCAGCGCGACGAGGTCATCCAGTTCGCGGACGTCACCGGCGACTCCTTCAAGCTGGCCCGGGACGCCGCCGCCCGCCCGGAGGCGGAGTACATCGTCTTCTGCGGCGTGCACTTCATGGCCGAGTCCGCCGACATCCTGACCTCCGCCGAGCAGAAGGTCGTCCTGCCCGACCTGGCCGCCGGCTGCTCCATGGCCGACATGGCGACGGCCGAGCAGGTCGCCGAGTGCTGGGACGTGCTGACCGAGGCGGGCATCGCCGAGCAGGTGGTGCCGGTCTCGTACATGAACTCCTCCGCCGACATCAAGGCGTTCACCGGCAAGCACGGCGGCACCATCTGCACCTCCTCCAACGCCCGCCGCGCCCTGGAGTGGGCCTTCGGCCAGGGGGACCCGGCCTCGACGAAGGTGCTCTTCCTGCCCGACCAGCACCTCGGGCGCAACACCGCCGTGCGCGACATGGGGATGTCCCTGGAGGACTGCGTCGTCTACAACCCGCACAAGCCGAACGGCGGGCTGACGACGGAGGAGCTGCGGGCCGCCAAGATGATCCTGTGGCGCGGGCACTGCTCGGTGCACGGCCGCTTCAGCCTGGAGTCGGTGAACGACGTGCGGGCCCGGATCCCCGGCGTCAACGTGCTGGTGCACCCCGAGTGCCGGCACGAGGTCGTCGCCGCGGCCGATCACGTGGGCTCGACGGAGTACATCATCAAGGCTCTGGAGGAGGCCCCGGCCGGCTCCAAGTGGGCGATCGGCACGGAGCTGAACCTGGTCCGGCGGCTGGCGAACCGTTTCGCCCCGGAGGGCAAGGAGATCGTCTTCCTCGACCGCACGGTCTGCTTCTGCTCCACGATGAACCGGATCGACCTGCCCCACCTGGTGTGGACCCTGGAGTCGCTGGCGGAGGGCACGCTGGTGAACCGCATCGAGGTGGACGCGGAGACCGAGGCCTTCGCCAAGCTGGCCCTGGAGCGGATGCTGGCCCTCCCGTAGGCCCTCGCCCCGCCTCGCGCTTCCCGCCGGCCCGTTCCGCCCGCCCCGCCGTTCGCGGGGCGGGCGGGGCGGGCCGGACGCGTCCGGCGGCAGCGGGCCGGTCCGTCCCGGGCGGGCTCAGTCCGTCCGGGGGCGGACCAGGCCCGACTCGTAGGCGATGAAGACCAGTTGGGCCCGGTCCCGGGCGCCGAGCTTGCTCATGGCCCGGTTGACGTGCGTCTTCACCGTCAGCGGACTCACCTCGAGACGCTCGGCGATCTCGTCGTTGGAGTGGCCGCCCGCGACCTGCACCAGCACCTCGCGCTCGCGGCCGGTGAGCGCGGCCAGCCGTTCCGCGTGCACCCGGTCGCGGCCGTCCTCGTCCGCGTCGCCCTGTGCCAGGAACCGGGCGATCAGGCCCTTCGTGGCGGCCGGCGAGAGCAGGGCCTCGCCGCCGGCGGCGACCCGGATCGCGTTCAGCAGCTCCTCCGGCTCCGAGCCCTTGCCCAGGAACCCGGAGGCACCGGCCCGCAGGGACTGCACCACGTACTCGTCGACCTCGAAGGTCGTCAGCATGACCACCCGGACCTGGGCGAGTGCGGGGTCCGCGCTGATCAGGCGGGTGGCGGCGAGGCCGTCGGTGCCGGGCATGCGGATGTCCATGAGGACGACGTCGGCCGCGCGCTCACCGGCCAGGCGCACCGCCTCCGCGCCCTCCGAGGCCTCCCCGACGACCTCCATGTCCGGCTCGGAGTCCACGAGCACGCGGAACGCGCTCCGCAGCAGCGCCTGGTCGTCGGCGAGCAGCACGCGGATCGTCATGGGCTGTCCTTCGTGGTGGCGGCGGCACGGCGGTCGAGCGGCAGGATCGCATGGACGCGGAAGCCGCCCCCGTACCGGGGTCCCGCGGTGAGGCTCCCGGCGAGCGCGGTGACCCGCTCGCGCATGCCGAGCAGACCGTGCCCGCCCCTGTCCCCGGGGTGGCCGTCCTCGCTCTCGCCTCCGTCCCCGGGCCGGCCGTGATCGCCGTCGCCCCCGTCCTCGGAGCCGTGGGCCCCGCCGGCCCCGCCGTCGAGGACGGTGATCTCCACGCGCCCGTCCACACGCACCACGCTGACCTCGGCCTTGGCCCCCTCGCCCGCGTGCTTCTGCACGTTGGTGAGGGCCTCCTGGATGACGCGGTAGGCGGCGAGGTCGACGGCGGCGGGCAGGATCGTGCCGTGGTCGGCGCGGGCCACCTCCACGGGCAGGCCCGCGTGCCGGAAGGTGTCGGCGAGTTCGTCGAGCCTGGCCAGTCCGGGGGCGGGCTCGGTGGGGGCCTCCGGGTCGCCGGACTGGCGCAGCAGGCCGACGGTGGCACGCAGTTCGTTCAGCGCGGAGCGGCTGGCCTCCCGTACGTGGGAGAGGGCCTCCTTGGCCTGGTCGGGCCGCCGGTCCATGACGTGCGCGGCGACCCCTGCCTGGACGTTGACCAGGGCGATGTGGTGGGCGACGACGTCGTGCAGGTCCCTTGCGATGCGCAGCCGCTCCTCGGCGACCCGGCGCCGGGCCTCCTCCTCGCGGGTGCGTTCGGCGCGTTCGGCGCGCTCCTGTATGGCGTGCACGAAGCCGCGATGGCTGCGGACGGCGTCCCCGGCCGCCGCGGCCATGCCCGTCCAGGCGAACAGGCCGAGGTTCTCCTGGGTGTACCAGGGCAGCGGCCCGCTGAGCATCGCGGTGCCGGTCAGCACGGTCATCGTGAGCACGCCGACCCGCCAGGTGGTGGGGCGGTCGGTGGCGACGGCGACGGTGAACAGCGCGATGACGGCGGCCATCGAGACGGGGGCGCGGGGGTCGCCGGTGATCAGCTCGACGAGGGCGAGGGCCGTGGTGACGCCCAGCACGGGCAGCGGTGCGAGCCGGCGCAGCACCAGGGCGGCGGCGGCCGGGAGCATCAGGGCGAGGCTGAGGGTGGAGGGGCCGCGCAGCACCCAGCTCACGCCGTGCGCGCCGTGCGGATCCACGAAGGAACCGGCGATCATGCAGACGAAGACGCCGACGGCGAGCCCCGCGTCGAGCGTCAGCGGGTGCCTCGCCAGCCAGCACCGTATCTGCGACAGGTTGTCCACGGCCGGATTGCCCACGGCTCAAAGGTACGGGGCGCCGCGACGGGGGCGCCCCGGCGGGGGCGCCCCACTTCGTCTCCGGAGATGCCGCGGCCCGCCGTCCCGAGGCGTGTGGCGCAACACGCCCGGGGCCTCTCGTTCGGATCCTCCCGGTGTCGCGGGGTGGCCGAAGACGCACCGCGCCCCCCAGCCGGCCCGATCCGAACGAAGGACCCTAGCCCGGCAGCAGCCCGTCCTCCGCCAGCATCTCCCGGACCTCGTCCAGCGTCGCCTCGGGCGAGGGCAGGATCAGGTCGGACGGCTCCAGCGAGTCGGCAGGCAGCGGCTCGCCGAGCGCGCGCACGGCGTCGAGCAGGGCCGTCAGCGTGCGCCGGAAGCCCGCCTCGTCGCCGCCCTCCAGCTCCGCCGTCAGTTCCTCGTCCAGCTTGTTGAGCTCGGTGAGCCGGGAGTCGTCCAGCCTCACCTGGCCCTCCCCCATGATCCGTACGATCATGTCGCCCTCCTCAGGCGCGCGTGGGACCCGGTCGGGCCGCACCGGCCCGTGACCGCATTCTGGGCGATGCCCGCTCTCACTGCTTGTCGAAGCGCGGGGTGTCCTGCGGCTGTGCCTGGGACTGCGACTGGGCCTGGTCCTGTCCCTCGCCGCCCTCGATCGCCTGCCGCTGCTCGGCGGGGCCGGCCAGCTCCGCCTTCATGCGCTGCAGTTCCAGCTCCACGTCCGTGCCGCCGGACAGGCGGTCCAGCTCGGCCTGGATGTCGTCCTTGGCCATGCCGGAGGGGTCGTCCAGGGCACCGGAGGCGAGGAGTTCGTCGATGGCGCCTGCGCGGGCCTGCATCTGCTGCGTCTTGTCCTCGGCGCGCTGGATGGCCAGGCCGACGTCACCCATCTCCTCGGAGATGCCCGAGAAGGCCTCGCCGATCCGGGTCTGCGCCTGGGCGGCGGTGTACGTGGCCTTGATGGTCTCCTTCTTCGTGCGGAAGGCGTCCACCTTGGCCTGGAGGCGCTGGGCCGCGAGGGTGAGCTTCTCCTCCTCGCCCTGGAGGGTCTGGTGCTGCGTCTCCAGGTCCGTGACCTGCTGCTGGAGCGCGGCGCGGCGGGAGAGCGCCTCGCGGGCGAGGTCCTCCCGGCCGAGCGCGAGCGCCTTGCGGCCCTGGTCCTCCAGCTTCCCGGACTGCGACTGGAGCTGGTTGAGCTGGAGCTCCAGGCGCTTGCGCGAGGTCGCCACGTCGGCGACGCCGCGGCGCACCTTCTGCAGCAGCTCCAACTGCTTCTGATACGAGTAATCGAGGGTTTCGCGCGGGTCCTCGGCCCGGTCAAGGGCCTTGTTCGCCTTCGCGCGGAAGATCATCCCCATACGCTTCATGACACCGCTCATGGGCTTCGCGCGCCCCCTTCTGACGGACTCCGGCTCCTGCGACTGCGACAGAACCCACAGTACGGGCCCTGCCTCCATTACCGCACTGTTCGGGGACCGATGCGCTCATCCCCAAGGACGACTGCGGGCCATCCCGCTCCCGCCCAGGGAGTAGGTGCCTCCCCGAAGCGGCGGGAATTCACTGACGGGTCCCGCCGGAGCACCCCCGGCGCAACCATCAGAAACCCCCGCATCCCTCCGCCTGCAGACGAATGGTGTTGCGGGATCGTTCCCCATGCGACTGCCGTCCATGCCGATGCACCCCGTACCCTTGGGCTTTGTGTTCCGTAGCCGTGCCAAGGACGAGAAGGTCGCCGTCGCCGACAAGGTGAACGCGACCGGCTCCAAGCAGCCCCGTGACCCGCAGGCCCCGAAGGGCCGGCCGACCCCCAAGCGCAGCGAGGCGCAGTCGCAGCGCCGCAGCGTCGCCAACACGTCGCTGACGCGCAAGGACGCCGCCCGGCGGCAGCGCGACGAGCGCCGTGCCGCGATGGAGCGCCAGCGCCAGGCGCTGGCCAGCGGCGACGAGCGGTACCTGCCCGCGCGCGACAAGGGACCGGTGCGCAAGTTCGCCCGGGACTTCATCGACTCGCGGTTCAGCGTCGCCGAGTTCTTCCTGCCGATGGCCGTCGTCATCCTGGCGCTCAGCCTGGTGCGGGTGGGCTCGCTGCAGAACATCGCGCTGCTGCTGTGGCTCGTCGTGATCGTGCTGATCGTGCTCGACTCGATCGTCTCCGGGTTCCGCCTGCGCAAGGGGCTCGCCGCCCGCTTCCCGGACGAGAACCGGCGGGGCGCCGTGGCCTACGCGCTGATGCGTTCGCTGCAGATGCGGCGGCTGCGGCTGCCCAAGGCGCAGGTCAAGCGCGGAGAGCGGCCCTGAGTACGGAGGAGTTCTCGAGGGGTGCGGCCGACGCCTGGCTGGACAAGCTGGGCGCGCTGCGTGACGTGGTCCGCCAGGAGCTGGTGACCCGGCAGCTCGACGAACAGATAGCCGGCCGGTTCCCGGTCGGGCAGCGGCTGCGGGTCCTGGACGTCGGCATGGGTCAGGGCACGCAGGCGCTGCGGCTGCTGCGGGCCGGGCACCGGGTGACCGGGCTCGAGCGTGACGCGCGGATGCTCTCGGCGGCGCACGAGGCGCTGGCCGCCGAGCCGGAGGGCGTCCGCGAGCGGATGCGGATCATCGAGGGCGACGGCCGCGACACCGGGGTGCACTTCCTGCCGGGCAGCTTCGACGTGGTCCTGTGCCACGGGGTGCTGATGTACGTGGAGGAGCCGGATCCGCTGGTGGCGGGGCTGGCCCGGATGCTGGCCCCCGGCGGTCTGCTGTCCCTGCTGGTGCGCAACGGCGACGCGCTCGCGATGCGGCCGGGCCTCTCCGGCGACTGGCGGTCGGCACTGGCCGCCTTCGACACGACGGCGTACACCAACCGCCTCGGTCTGGAGGTGCGCGCCGACCGCCTGGAGGCGCTGACGGCGACGCTCGCCGGGATCGGGGCGCCGCTGCACGCCTGGTACGGCGTGCGGGTCCTCACGGACACCGTGCCGGACGGCACACCGCCCCCGGCGGCCGAGGACGAGCTGTCCGCGCTGCTGGCGGCGGAGGAGCGGGCGGGGCGCACGGACCCCTACCGGCGGGTGGCGGCGCTGCTGCACCTGTGCGGCGTACGCGGCTGAGCGTGCGCCTGGGCGGCGTGCGCGGCTGAGCGAGGCCGTCGCCTGCTGGGGCGGACGGCCCGGAGCGGGCCCGTTCGGGCGTCCACCGCGGGACGGCACGGGCGGCGGCCCCCAGACTCGGTCCCATGCACGCTTCCCGCAGCCGCGCGCTCGCGGCCGTCACCCTGGTTTCCGCCGTCCTCGGTTCCGCCGTCCTCCTGGGCGGCTGCTCCGGGAACGGCGGCTCGGGCGGGGCGCCCCGTGCCACCGCCTCCCCGGCCGCGCGGCCCATGGCGGCGAACGACCTGCAGAGCGACTACCAGAAGGTCATCAAGGACGTCCTGCCCTCGGTGGTGCAGATCCGGGCGAGCCAGGACCTGGGCTCCGGGGTCGTGTACGACGACAAGGGGCACATCGTCACCAACGCGCACGTGGTCGGCGACGAGAAGACGTTCACCGTGACGACCGCCAACAGCGAGGGCACGTACACCGCGCGGCTCGTGTACGCCTACCCCGAGCAGGACCTCGCCGTCATCAAGCTGGACGAGCTGCCGCAGGGGCTGCGGCCGGCCCGTCTCGGGGACTCCTCGAAGGTCGCCGTCGGGCAGATCGTGCTGGCGATGGGCTCCCCGCTCGGCCTCTCCTCGAGCGTGACCCAGGGCATCGTGTCCGCGACCGGCCGCACCGTCAGCGAGGGCCGCTCGGACGGCGGCACGGGCGCGACCCTGCCGAACATGCTGCAGACCTCGGCGGCGATCAACCCCGGCAACAGCGGGGGCGCGCTCGTCGACCTCGACGGGCGGGTGATCGGCATCCCCACGCTCGCCGCGACCGACCCCGCCCTGGGCGGCAGCGCGGCGCCCGGCATCGGGTTCGCGATCCCCTCGTCCATGGTGAGGACCGTCGCCGGCCAGATCGTGAAGAACGGCAAGGTGACCGACTCCGGCCGGGCGGCGCTCGGCATCACGGCCAGGACCGTGGTCGGCGAGGACTACCGGCCGGCCGGGGTCGCGGTCGTGGACGTCACCGAGGGCGGACCGGCCGACCGGGCGGGGCTCAGGCCCGGCGACGTCATCACCGCCCTGGGCGGCACCCGGGTCACCACCCTCACCTCGCTCGCCGAGGCCCTGGCCGGCAAGGAGCCCGGCGACCGCACCGAGGTGACGTACACGAGGGACGGCGACCGCAGGACGGCCCGGGTGACTTTGGGCGAGCAGTGACGCCGCCGGGGCGGCGGCGCCACCGTCCGGCGCCGGTGCCCCCTACTCCGCGGAGTCCTGCGGCTCCTCCGGGGAGTCCCCGGGCTCCTCGGCCGGCTGCGCCTCCTCGGCGTGCAGGCTCATCGGCCCGTAGATCTGCGTGCCGTCCTCGAAGAGCCGCACCTGGTCGGCGCCGCCCTCGCGCAGCTCCTTGAAGTACTCCCCGATCCAGGACTCGGCATCCCCCTGCGTGGTGAACTCCTCCGGCACGACAGCGGGCTCGACCTCCGCCCCGTCGGCCTTCTCGAACCGCCACGTCCATGCCGCCATGTACGCCTCCAAGGTGTGAGCACACTGCACAGCGGGAGCCGGATCTTGCTCCGGCTCCCGCGGTGAAGCCTAGTCGGGCGCGCAAGATCTGCGGGGACCGGTGGAGACAAGTGAAAATCGGGTGCGTGGAACTGACTCTGCTCGGCACCGGCGCCCCCGCGGGCCTGCCCCGCCCCGACTGCCCCTGCGCGGCCTGCGCGACCTCACTCGGCGCGGAGGCGCGCGCGGCGACCGCGCTGCTCCTCGACGACACGCTGCTCCTCGACCTGACGCCGGGCGCGGCCTTCGCGGCGGCCCGCGCGGGACGCTCCCTGGGCGGCGTGCGGCAGGTGCTGCTCTCGCATCCGCACGACGGGCCGGCGGTGGAGGTCCCGGCGGGGCTGCCGCAGCCGGGGCGGGTGCCGGACGGGCGGGAGCTGGCGCTGCTGACCGGGCACCGGGTGCGGGCGGTGGCGCTGGACGCGCCGGGCACCGGGTACGCGGTGACGGGGCCGGACGGCACCCGGCTGCTGTACCTGCCGCCGGGGGGCGCGCCGGCCGGACTGGAGAACGGGGCTCGCGAGCCGTACGACATGGTCGTCGCCGACGTGCTGGGGCGGCCCGACGCGCTGGCGCGGCTGCGTGCGGTGGGCGCGGTGGGCGCGGCGACGGACGTGCTCGCCGCGCATCTCGACCACGACGTGCCGCCCGGCGCCGAGACCCGGCGGCGGCTCGCGGCGGCGGGCGCGCGGGCGGTGCCGGACGGAACGACGCTGACGGTGGGCGTCTACGAGGACGTGCCCGACGTGCCCCGCCGCACGCTGGTGCTCGGCGGCGCCCGGTCGGGGAAGTCGGTGGAGGCGGAACGGCGCCTGGAGTCCTTCCCCGACGTGCTGTACGTGGCGACCGGTGGCACGCGGGGCGGGGACACCGAGTGGGCGGAGCGGGTCGCCGCGCACCGGGAGCGGCGGCCGGGGTCCTGGCGAACGGTGGAGACGTGCGACCTGGTGCCGCTGCTCGGCGAGCGCGGTGCCCCGCTGCTGATCGACTGCCTGTCGTTGTGGCTGACCGACGCGATGGACGCGGTGGGCGCGTGGGACGACGCGGAATGGTCCGGCGGGGGCGAGAAGGCACTGCGCGCGCGGGTGGGTGAACTCGCGGAGGCGGTGCGGACCACCCGGCGCACGGTGGTCGCCGTGTCCAACGAGGTCGGCTCCGGCATCGTCCCGGCGACGGCCTCGGGCCGCCGCTACCGCGACGAACTGGGCCGTCTGAACGCGGCGGTGGCCGCGGAGTGCGAGACGGTCCTGCTGACCGTCGCCGGCCAGGCACTGACGCTGCGCGGCTGAACGGCGGACCCGCCCCCCTCGGTCGAGGGCGGGCGGGGCCGTGAAGGGGGGCGGGGGAACGGCCCGCCCCCTTCCGTCACTCCGGGTCCGCCGGAGCGGCCGGCTCCAGGGAGTCCGTGGCGTTCGCGGCCTCCGTGACGTCGGTGACGTCCGTGGTCTCCGTGGCGTCCGCCGCTTCCGCCGGGCGTTCCGGGAGTTCGGCCGCCAGGGACGCGGCGGCGCGGACGAGGGGGAGGGCGAGGAGGGCGCCGGTGCCCTCGCCGACCGTCACGCCGTGGTCGAGCAGCGGTTCCAGCGCCATCCGGTCCAGGGCCTTGGCCTGTCCCGGCTCCCCGCTGTTCTGCCCGGCCAGCCACCAGTCGGGGGCCCGGAAGGCGATCCGCTGGCCCACCAGCGCGCACGCGGCCGAGACCACGCCGTCCAGGATGACCGGGGTCTTGCGCACGGCGCACTGGAGCAGGAAGCCCGTCATCGCGGTGAGATCGGCCCCGCCGACGGTCGCGAGGAGCCGGAGCTGGTCGCCCAGGACCGGCCGGGCCCGCCGCAGTGCGTCCCGGATCGCCGCGCATTTGCGCATCCACGCCAGGTCGTCGATGGCCTGCCCGCCCCGCCCGGTCACGACGGACGCGTCGGTCCCGCACAGCGCGGCGACGAGCACGGCCGCCGCGGTCGTCCCGCCGACGCTGAGGTCGCCGAGGACGATCAGGTCGGTGCCGGCGTCGGCCTCCTCGTCGGCGACCGCCATCCCGGCCCGGAACGCCGCCTCGGCCTCCTCCTCGGTGAGCGCGTCCTCGATGTCGATGCGCCCGCTGCCGCGCCGCACCCGGTGCCGTACGACCTCGGCCGGCAGGGACCCGGGATCGCAGTCCAGGGCCATGTCGATCACGCGGACGGGCACCCCGGCCCCGCGGGCGAGGATCGCCACCGGGCCCGCCCCGTCCAGTACGTCCCGCACCAGCCGCGCGGCGCCGCCCGCGGGGCGGGCCGAGACGCCGAGCGCGGCGATCCCGTGGTCGCCGGCGAACAGCACCGCGCGCGGCCGCTCGATCGCCCGCACCGGCACCGAGGACTGCGCGGCCGCGAGCCACTCGCCCAGCTCGTCGAGGCGGCCCAGGGCCCCGGGGGGCACGAGCCTGCTCTCCCGGTGCGCCTCCGCGTCGCGCCGCACCCCGCCGTCGGGGCGCTCGATCAGGTCGGTGAAGTCGTCGAGATTCAGCGAGCTCATTCGCCGAACAGTACCGGCAGCGGCGGGACCGGCCCGCGCCACGTCGGGGCCACGTCGTTGCACCGGTGATCACGATCCCATACGTTCCGTTTCGCCCGATTGTTCCGCTGTACGGCCTCCCCCGCCCCCCACCGCCTCCCCGGAGCCGCCCATGTCCCGCAGCACCTCGCAGGCGATCACCGCGCGGCGGACCGTGTGCCTGGGCGAACTCGCCCGGGGCACCGAGCGGTTCCTCGGCCCCCCGCGCGAGACCTGCCCCTGGTGCGGTTCGGGCCGGCTGCGCACCCGGGTGCGCACACCCGACCTGCCGCGGCACCGCCCCGGCCGCTTCGCCGTCGACGGCTGCCGGGACTGCGGGCACGCCTTCCAGAACCCCCCGCTGTCCCCCGAGGGGCTCGCCTTCCACCACCGCGACCTCGCCGAGAGCCCCCTGGAGGCCGGGGAGTCGACGCCCTGGCCGGGGCTCGCACGGGCGGCGCGGCTGCGGCACCGGGCGGCCGCGCGGGCGATGCTGGCGTACGGCGAACCGGAGAGCTGGCTGGACGTCGGCACCGGATACGGCCACTTCCCGGCGGCGGCGCGGGAGTTCTTCCCGTACACCTCCTTCGACGGGCTGGACGCCACGGAGCGCGTGACCCGGGCGCGGGAGGCGGGCCGGGTGGAGGAGGCGTACCGCGGGCACCTCACCGACCCGCACGTCCTCGCCCGGCTGCGGGGCCGCTACGACGTGGTGAGCATGCTGCATCACCTGCCGCGGGTGCCGGGGCCCCGTGCCGAGCTGCGCGCCGCGCTCGCGGTGCTGCGGCCCGGCGGCCTGCTGCTGCTCGAACTCCCCGATCCCGGCTGCCTGTTCGCCATGCTGCTGGGGCGCTGGTGGGCACCGTACGACCAGCCGCGGCACCTGCATCTGCCGCCGGTGCGCAATCTGACGGCGGAGCTCCGGGCGCGTGGCTGCGAGGTCCTCGCGGTGGACCGGACGCGGCCGCACACCCCCGGCGACCTGGCCGCGGCGCTGACCCTGGCGGTGTCCCGGGCGGCCCCCGCGCCGGACACGCCGTGGCGTCCGGCCCCGCCCTCGCCCCCGGCGCGCACGGTCCGCGAGGTGCTGCTCGGGGCTGGGGCCCCGCTGATCGCGGCGGGTGCGGCGGTCGAGCACGCGCTGGCGCCCGCGCTGCGCCGCACACGTTTTGCCAACGCATACCGCGTCGTGGCGCAACGCCCCCGGGGAGCGTGACCTCTAGAAGAGAGGGGCACGGGGAATTACCGCCGGGAGAGGCGGATATGATCCGGTTTCATGGCAGATGCCCGAGTCACAGTGGGACCCGATGACCGTCCGGCGCCCCCGCCCCTCCCGGTCTCCCGGCCCGGCCGTCCGGTTCCCCGGCTCCGGTTCCGTCCCGTCTCCCGGCTCCGCACGGCCTGGGGGCGCGGGGGGCCCTGGCGCGGCACCTCGGAGCGGCGGGCGGCACTCGCGCGGCGGGCCGCCGCGTTCGTCGTCTGGTACGTGCGGGCCGTCGCCTGCGTCAACCTGCTGAGCGCCGTCTGGGTCTCCCTCGGCCAGGACGTGCGGCGGCACAACCACGCCGATCTGTTCACCCCGTACCTGCTGACCGCCGGTTTCGCCTCCGGGGTCTTCACCCTGTTCCTCGCGGTGACGCTGCGCCGCCGCAAGCGGGCCGCGTGGATCCTCAACCTGGCGCTCGCCGGGCCCTTCCTGGTGCTGCTCGGCCTCGCCATGACGCTGCCGGAGGTCCGCCGCTCCCCGCAGAACTGGGTCTCCCTGGTGCTCACCGCCGCCTTCGTCGGCGCGCTGCTGGCCGGACGCCGCGAGTTCTACGCCGTGGGGGACCGCGCCAACCCCCGGCTCGCCGCCGCCCTCGCGGCCGGCGGACTGCTGTGCTGCTCGCTGCTGGCCGCGCTGCTGGTGACGGTCACCAACCAGGCGCCGGACGCGGCCCGTTCGACCTTCCTCGAACGCTGGCACTACGGCGCCCTGCGGCTGGTCTCGGTCGCCGCCGACAACGCCCGCTTCCCCGGGATCGCCACCCCGAACGGGGTCGACGTCGCGATCAACGTGCTCAGCACGGTGCTGCTGCTGGCCGTGGTGCACGCCGCGTTCCGGTCCCGCCGGGCCGTGGACCCGCTCACCGCCGAGGACGAGAGGCGGCTGCGGGAACTGCTGGCGCGGCACGGCGAGCGGGACTCGCTCGGGTACTTCGCGCTGCGCCGGGAGAAGAGCGTGGTGTGGTCGCCGACCGGGAAGGCGGCGGTGGCCTACCGGGTCGTCGGCGGGGTCTCGCTGGCCTCGGGCGATCCGCTCGGGGACCCGGAGGCGTGGCCGGGCGCGATCGTGCCGTGGCTCGCCGAGGCCCGCACGCACGGCTGGATCCCCGCGGTGGTGGGCGCCGGCGAGGAGGCCGGCACCGTGTACGCGCGGCACGGTCTGGACGCGCTGGAGCTGGGCGACGAGGCACTGGTGGAGACCGCCGAGTTCACCCTGGAGGGCCGGGCCATGCGTACCGTCCGCCAGGCGCACAACCGGGTGCGGCGGGCGGGCCACCGGGTGCGGATCCGGCGCCACGAGGAGATCCCGGCCGAGGAGATGGCGTATCTGCTGGAGCGCGCCGACGACTGGCGCGACGGTGCCACCGAGCGCGGTTTCAGCATGGCGCTCGGGCGGCTCGGCGACCCGGCGGACGGGCGGTGCGTGATGGTGGAGTGCGCCGACGCCGAGGGGCGGCTGCGGGCACTGCTGTCGTTCGTGCCCTGGGGGCCGCGCGGGCTCTCCCTGGATCTGATGCGGCGGGCGCGGGACTGCGACAACGGGCTGATCGAGTTCATGGTGATCGAGCTGCTGCGGGCCGCGCCGGGGCTGGGGATCGCGCAGGTCTCCCTCAACTTCGCGATGTTCCGCTCGGTCTTCGAACGCGGGGCGCGCCTCGGCGCGGGGCCGGTGCTGCGGCTGTGGCGTTCGTTGCTGAGCTTCTTCTCCCGCTGGTGGCAGATCGAGTCGCTGTACCGGGCGAACGCGAAGTACCGGCCCATCTGGGAGCCGCGTTTCGTGCTCTTCGAGAAGAGCGCGGACCTGCCCCGGATCGCGGTCGCGGCGGCCCGTGCCGAGGGCTTCCTGGAGGCCCCCGGGCTGCCGAAGTGGCTGCACCGGCGGCATCTGGCCTCCCGCCGCTGAGGCGGGCCCCGCTCCCTGGTGGCCGGGGCGCTCGCCCCGCCCGGCGGGCGGCGGCTCAGTGGCGGCCGAGGCGCGGGGGCGGCGGGTCCGGCGGGGTGGGGGCGCCGGCGATCCAGTCCTGGAACCGGCGGCGCGGGCCGCTCCACCGCCGGTCGTGCCGGTAGGCGCGCAGCCGGGCGCGGGCCCGGGCGCGCGGGCGGCGGCGGTAGAAGCGGGTGGCCCAGAACGAGCCGGGACGGGCGAGCCGGACCGCCCCGACGAGCGCGATCAGCGGCACGATCACCCCGAACAGCGCGAGCCGCGTCTTGCCCTTGCTCAGGGCGAGCAGCGAGAACAGGAAGTTGACGGCGACGCTGACGATGACGCCGCCCCGGTCCCGCAGTTCCTGGCCGGTCATGTCGTTGACGCCGAACGGCAGGAATCCGGCGAGGACCAGCCCGACCAGGGCCGCCGTGACGACCACGGCCTCCGTGCTCTTGCGCCCGGCCTCGGTCCAGTAGACGTCGTCCAGGTGCAGGATCAGCGCGAACTCGTCGAGCACCAGGCCCGCGCCGAGGCCGAACATCACCGCGAACGCGCCGGCGCCGAAGCCGTACCGGCCGCTGGCGACGGCGCCGAAGCCGCCGAGGACCGTGAGGACCACGCCGGGCACCACGTGGTGGATGTGCACCCCGCCCGCGCTGACGTTGCCGAAGGGCCCCTTGCCGGCCCGGATCATGCGGGTGACGAGGCGGGTGATCAGGAAGGTGAGGACGAAGGCGGCGAGCGCGAGCAGCAGGGGGAGCTTCCCCGGCTCGACGATGTTGCGGTACCACCAGTGCCCCATATGCGTACTTTATGCGTGGGGTGGGTGGCGGCGCCCGGTGCGGGAACCCCGCGCGGACCGGGGCGGGAAGCGCCGCCGTCCCCCGGACGGGTGGCGGCGGGCTCCGGGGCCGTCCCGCGGACGGGTGGCGGTACAGCGGCTGCCGGCCCCGGCCGACCGCCCGGTAACCTGCGCCGGTGTCCACGACCCCCCGCTCGGCCGGCCTCCGCTTCGCCTTCGGCACCCTCACGGTGTTCCCCGTCCGCGTCACCCGGTGGGACCGGGAGGCGGCGCGCGCCGGGATGCTGGCCGCGCCGGTCGCCGGGCTGGCGGTGGGAGCGGCGGCCGGGTTCCTCGGGGCGCTGCTGACCCGGCTCGGCGCCGGCGCACCGCTCGCCGCGGTGGCCGCCGTCGCCGTGACGGCGGCGCTGACCCGGGGCCTGCACCTGGACGGGCTCGCCGACACCGCGGACGGCCTCGGCAGCGGCAAGCCCGCCGCCGAGGCCCTGGACATCATGAAGCGCTCGGACATCGGCCCGTTCGGCGTGATCACCCTGCTGCTGGTCCTGCTCGGGCAGGTCGCCGCGCTCGCCCAGGCCTACGGCGCCTCCTGGCAGCGCGGGCTGCTCGCGGCGGCGGTGTCGGCGGCGGCGGCCCGGCTCGCCCTCACCCTGGCCGCGCGGCGGGGTGTGCCGGCGGCCCGCCCGGAGGGTCTCGGCGCGGCGGTCGCCGGGACCGTGCCGCGGAACGCGGCGCTGCTGGTCGCCGCCGCCGTGACCGTCCTGGCCGCGGTGGCCGGGGGCGCGGTGGGCGGGGTGTACGAGGCCGTCCGCGCGGGGCTCGCCGTGCCGCTCGCCCTCGGGGCCGCCGAACCCCTGCTGCGGCACTGCGTGCGCCGCTTCGGCGGGGTGACGGGGGACGTCTTCGGGGCGCTCGCCGAGACGGCGGGGACGGCGGCGCTGGTGGTGCTCTCGCTCGGCTGAGGCGCGTGGCGGGTGCGCGGAAAGTCCTGCCTCAGCACGCGGGAACGGGGCCCCAGGGGTGCGGCCGGTTCCGGCCACGGGTGGCGCGTAGGCTCGGGGGTGGCACATGACCGGGCCGGTCGGGGCCAGTGCGCACCGCGGATTCAGGGTCTGCTCCGGGCGGCAGACCCCCTCCGTTCGGCCACAGGAACACATAGACGGAAGCGAGAATTCACTACCGTGACTGCTCTCACTCTCAGCACCGCCGCCGCGTCCGGCCTCCGCGCCGACGCGCTCGTGGTCGGTGTCGCGAAGGGCGCCGGGGGCCCGGTCGTCGCACCGGGCGCCGAAGCCGTCGACACGGCGTACGACGGCACACTCGCCACCGTGCTCGAAACCCTCGGCGCCTCCGGGGCCGAGGGCGAGGTGACGAAGCTGCCGGCCCCCGCCGGCTTCAAGGCCCCCGTGGTCCTGGCCGTCGGCCTGGGCGCCGAGCCCGAGGAGGACGGCGCGTACTCCGGTGAGGCCCTGCGCCGCGCCGCCGGTACGGCCGCCCGCACGCTGGCCGGCTCCCGCAAGGCCGCCTTCGCGCTGCCGATCGCCGACGCCGCCGACCTGGGCGCCGTCGCCGAGGGCGTGCTGCTCGGCGCGTACGCCTTCGACGCGTACAAGGAGAACGGCCGCGCGGGCAGGAACGCCAAGAACGGCAAGGCCCCCCTCGCCGAGGCCGCCCTGCTCGGCGCCAAGCCCCGCGACAAGGCCCACAAGGCCGCGCTCGCCCGGGCCACCGCCGTCGCCGAGGAGCTCAACCGCGCCCGCGACCTCGTCAACACCCCGCCGAACGACCTCTCGCCGCAGGCGTTCGCCGCGTTCGCGCAGACCGCTGCCAAGGAGCACGGCCTCAAGATCCAGGTGCTCGACGAGAAGGCGCTCGCCAAGGGCGGCTACGGCGGCATCCTCGGCGTCGGCGCCGGCTCCGCGACCCCGCCGCGCCTGGTGAAGCTGTCGTACACCCCCGCCAAGGGCGCCCGGTCGGCCAAACACCTCGCCTTCGTCGGCAAGGGCATCACCTACGACTCGGGCGGCATCTCCCTGAAGCCGGCCGGTCACAACGAGACGATGAAGTGCGACATGGCCGGTGCCGCCGCCGTGTTCGCCGCGGTCGTCGCCGCCGCCCGGCTCGAACTGGAGGTCAACGTCACCGGCTGGCTGGCGCTGGCCGAGAACATGCCCTCCGGCTCCGCCACCCGGCCGGGCGACGTGCTGCGCATGTTCAGCGGCAAGACGGTCGAGGTCCTCAACACCGACGCCGAGGGCCGGCTGGTGCTCGCCGACGCGCTGTGGGCCGCCTCCCAGGAGGAGCCGGACGCGATCGTCGACGTGGCCACGCTGACCGGCGCGATGATGCTGGCGCTCGGCAGCCGCACCTTCGGCGTCATGGGCAACGACGAGGCCTTCCGCACGGCGCTGCACGTGGCGGCCGAGGAGGTCGGCGAGCCGGCCTGGCCGATGCCGCTGCCGGAGCACCTGCGCAAGGGGCTCGACTCCCCCACCGCCGACCTCGCCAACATGGGCGAGCGGATGGGCGGCGGCCTGGTGGCCGGTCTCTTCCTGCGCGAGTTCGTGGGCGAGGGCATCACCTGGGCCCACCTGGACATCGCGGGCCCGGCGTTCAACGAGGGCGCGCCCTTCGGCTACACCCCCAAGGGCGGCACGGGCACCGCGGTGCGCACTCTGGTGCGGCTCGCGGAGCTGACGGCGGCCGGCGACCTCGGCTGAGTCACCCCGGTGGAAGGGGGCCCGCGGTGCGCGGGCCCCCTTCTCAGGTGAGCGTGGGGCGTCTCACTCCCGGCCCCGCGTCTCACCCGGCGGTGACAAGTGCGAAGATGGGGCCTGGCAGGACAGGGCCCCATCCGAGGGCCGAAGAACGAGCGGCCGGACACCAGCCGTCAGCCGGTCACCGACGACCGGTGGCGCACATGCATGGAGGACGTGACGTGGCGAACGACGCCAGCACCGTTTTCGACCTAGTGATCCTCGGCGGTGGTAGCGGTGGGTACGCCGCGGCCCTGCGCGGGGCGCAGCTGGGCCTGGACGTCGCCCTGATCGAGAAGGACAAGGTCGGCGGTACCTGCCTGCACCGGGGTTGCATCCCCACCAAGGCCCTGCTGCACGCGGGCGAGATCGCCGACCAGGCCCGCGAGAGCGAGTCCGTCGGCGTCAAGGCGACCTTCGAGGGCATCGACATCGCGGGTGTCCACAAGTACAAGGACGGGGTCGTCTCCGGTCTGTACAAGGGCCTGCAGGGCCTGGTCGCCTCCCGCAAGGTGACGTACATCGAGGGTGAGGGCCGACTGTCCTCGCCCACCTCGGTGGACGTCGGCGGGCAGCGCATCCAGGGCCGGCACATCCTGCTGGCGACCGGCTCCGTGCCGAAGTCGCTGCCGGGCCTGAACATCGACGGCGACCGGATCATCTCCTCCGACCACGCCCTCGTGCTGGACCGCGTGCCGAAGTCCGCGGTCATCCTGGGCGGCGGCGTCATCGGCGTCGAGTTCGCCTCCGCGTGGAAGTCCTTCGGCGTCGACGTCACGATCGTCGAGGGCCTCAAGCACCTCGTCCCGGTCGAGGACGAGAACTCCTCCAAGCTCCTGGAGCGCGCCTTCCGCAAGCGCGGCATCAAGTTCAACCTGGGCACCTTCTTCCAGAAGGCGGAGTACACCCAGGACGGTGTGAAGGTCACCCTCGCCGACGGCAAGGAGTTCGAGGCGGAGGTCCTCCTCGTCGCCATCGGCCGCGGCCCGGTCTCGCAGGGCCTGGGCTACGAGGAGGCCGGTGTCGCGATGGACCGCGGCTACGTCCTCGTCGACGAGTACATGCGCACCAACGTGCCCACCGTCTCCGCGGTCGGCGACCTGGTCCCGACCCTCCAGCTCGCGCACGTCGGCTTCGCCGAGGGCATCCTGGTGGCGGAGCGGCTGGCCGGCCTGAAGACCGTGCCGATCGACTACGACGGTGTCCCCCGGGTGACGTACTGCCACCCCGAGGTCGCCTCCGTGGGCATCACCGAGGCCAAGGCCAAGGAGATCTACGGTGCGGACAAGGTCGTCGCGCTGAAGTACAACCTGGCCGGCAACGGCCGGAGCAAGATCCTCCAGACCTCGGGCGAGATCAAGCTCGTCCAGGTCAAGGACGGTGCGGTGGTCGGCGTGCACATGGTGGGCGACCGCATGGGTGAGCAGGTCGGCGAGGCGCAGCTGATCTACAACTGGGAGGCGCTGCCGGCCGAGGTCGCCCAGCTCATCCACGCCCACCCGACGCAGAGCGAGGCGCTCGGCGAGGCCCACCTGGCCCTGGCCGGCAAGCCGCTGCACGCCCACGACTGATCCCCCTCGGTCGACGACAACAGACTTCCGCACTTCCGTTAAGGAGCAACCGAAACCATGGCGGTTTCCGTAACCCTTCCGGCGCTCGGTGAGAGCGTCACCGAGGGCACTGTCACCCGCTGGCTGAAGGCCGAGGGCGAGCGCGTCGAGGCCGACGAGCCGCTGCTCGAGGTGTCGACCGACAAGGTCGACACCGAGATCCCCTCGCCCGCCGCGGGTGTGCTGTCCTCCATCAAGGTCGCCGAGGACGAGACGGTCGAGGTCGGCGCCGAGCTGGCCGTCATCGACGACGGCTCCGGCGCCCCGGCGGAGGCCCCGGCGCCCGCCGCCGAGCCCGAGCCGCAGCCGGCCGCGGCCGAGACGGCCGCCCCGGCCGCCCAGACCCCGGCCGCCCCCTCCACCGAGCAGGCCGCGCCCGCCCCGGCGCCGACCCCGGAGGCCACCTCCGGCGGCGGTTCCGCCGAGGGCACCGACGTGGTGCTCCCGGCGCTCGGCGAGTCGGTCACCGAGGGCACGGTGACCCGCTGGCTGAAGGAGGTCGGCGAGTCCGTCGAGGCCGACGAGCCGCTGCTCGAGGTCTCCACCGACAAGGTCGACACCGAGATCCCGGCGCCCGCCTCCGGCGTGCTGCTGGAGATCGTGGTCGGCGAGGACGAGACGGCCGAGGTCGGCGCGAAGCTGGCCGTCATCGGACAGCCGGGGGCCGCCCCGGCGGCGGCTCCGGCCGCCCCCGCCGCACCGGCCCAGCCCGAGCCCACCCCGGCGCCCGAGCCCGCCCCGGCGCAGCCCGCCCCGCAGG
>BNBP01000011.1 GCA_014656015.1 Streptomyces griseoaurantiacus
GGGGCCGGGACGCACGTGGTCCCGGCCCCGCGGAAGCGGGAACCGGGCCGCGGGTGGCCGCCGGGGTGGTGCCCCGGCGGCGGGCCGGCTCAGCCGGTGGTGCGGCCTGCGCGGCCGTAGCGGCGCTCGAAGCGCTCGACGCGGCCGGCGGTGTCCACCACGCGCTGGGCGCCGGTGTAGAACGGGTGGCTCGCCGAGGAGATCTCGACGTCGACCAGCGGGTAGGTGTTCCCGTCCGTCCACTCGATCGTCTTCGACGTCCAGGCGGTGGAGGTGGTCAGGAACGCGGTGTCGGCGGCACGGTCGCGGAAGACGACCGGGCGGCTCTCGGGATGGATACCGGACCTCATGGTGTGTGCCTCCTCATGGCCGTACGGCGGGGCGGACGGCCGATGGTGCGGTGCGGGACGCGGTGTTCGCCGGGCGCTCGGCCCTGGAGCGGCCCGCGTGCTGGCGAGTGCTAGCGCTCCTCGCGGAACAGGACGTGCTCCCCGGCCACGGCGTCGTACTTGCGCAGGACGAGCCGGTCGGGGTCGTTGCGGCGGTTCTTGCGGGTCACGTAGGTGACGCCCGTTCCCGCCGTGGACCTGAGCTTGACGACGGGGCGCAGGGTGCTGCGTGCCATGAGGGGCCTCCTTCCACCGACACCGCCCGGGATTGTCTCGGGCATGTCAGTCACATGGGGTCCAACACGGCACCCCCGCCGGGCATTCCCGCCGTACCCTGACCCCGTGCATCTCTGTTTCGTCTGTACCGGGAACATCTGCCGCTCGCCCTCCGCCGCCCTCGTCCTCGCCGAACATCTGCGCCGGGCCGGGCTGGACGGGGCGGTCGAGGTCAGCAGTGCGGGGATCGAGCCCTGGCACGCCGGTGAGCCCATCGACGAGCGGTCCGGCGAGGTGCTGGCCCGGCACGGCTACCCGGTGGAGCACGTCGCCGCGCAGCTCGGTGCCGAGCACCTGGACGCCGACCTCTTCCTGGCGATGGACCGGGGCCACGAGAAGGCGCTGCGCCGCCTCGTCGCGGACCCCTCCCGCGTGCGGATGCTGCGCTCCTTCGCCCCGGACGCGAGCGGCGGCCTCGACGTGCCGGACCCGTACTACGGCGGGCCCGAGGGGTTCGAGGAGGTGCTGTCCCTGATCGAGGCGACGGTGCCGGGACTGCTCGCGCACGTGCGCGAGCGTCTCGACGCGGAGGCCGGGGCCGCCGACGGAACCGACACGGGTACGGGCCGCGGCCCGGGCGCCCGTCCCGGCGGCGCGTGACCGGCCGCCCCATGGCCGCACATGCCGCTCCCCCGTCCCCCGGCGGCCCCGACGAGACCCCCGAGGCGGTCGCCGCGCGGGTGACCGGGCGGTCCGTGACCGGCCGGCGGCGGCTGTCCGCAGGGGTCACGGAGGTCACGCTCGCCGCGGGCGGGTCGGTGATCGTCAAGCACGGTGAGGAGGCCCGCGCGGTGCGGGCCGAGGCGGCCGGGCTGCGCTGGCTGGCCGAGGCGGGCGCGGTCCCGGTGCCGGCCGTGCGCGGCGAGGAGGCGTACTGGCTGGTCACCGACCGGGTGTCCCCGGGCGAGCCCACAGCGGAGGCGGCCGAGCGCTTCGGCCGGGACCTGGCCGCGCTGCACGCGTCCGGTGCCGCCGCCTTCGGCGCGCCGCCGCCGGGCGGCCCGCGGGAGGCGTACATCGGACGCGCCCCGATGCGCGACGTGCCCGGCGCGGAGTGGCCGCGCTGGTACGCCGAGCACCGGGTGCTGCCGTATCTGCGCCGCGCGGTCGACGAGGGCACCGTGGGGCCGGCCGAGGCGAGGCCGGTCGAGGAGGTGTGCGGGCGGCTGCCCGAGCTGGCCGGTCCCCCGGAGCCGCCCGCCCGGCTGCACGGCGACCTGTGGAACGGCAACGTGCTGTGGGGCGCCGACGGACGGGCCTGGCTGATCGACCCGGCCGCGCACGGCGGCCACCGGGAGACCGACCTGGCCATGCTCCGGTTGTTCGGCTGCCCCGGGCTGGACCGGATCCTCGGCGCCTACCGGCAGGCGGCCCCGCTCGCCGAGGGGTGGCGCGACCGGATCGGCCTGCACCAGTTGTTCCCGCTCCTGGTGCACACGGTGCTGTTCGGGCGCGGCTACGCCGGGCAGGCCCTGGCGGCGGCCCGCTCGGCGCTGCGCGCCTGACCCGGGGTGGCCCGGACACCCCCGTGCCCCGGGGCTTCCCGGGCGCGGGTCACCGCGCCGCCATGCGCAGGGCGCCGTCCATCCGGATCGTCTCGCCGTTGAGGTAGTCGTGCTCGGCGACCATCGTGACCAGGCGGGCGTACTCCTCCGGGCGCGCGAGGCGCTGCGGGAAGGGGACGCTTCGGCCGAGCCCGGCGCGGACCTCCTCGCTGAAGCCCGCCATCATCGGGGTGTCCACGATGCCGGGCGCGATCGTGACGACGCGGATGCCGTACTGGGCGAGGTCCCGCGCCGCGGTGACCGTCATGCCCGCGACACCGGCCTTGGAGGCGGCGTAGGCGATCTGGCCGATCTGCCCCTCGTAGGCGGCGATCGAGGCGGTGTTGACGACGAGCCCTCGCTGCCCGTCCTCGTCGGGCTCCTGGGCGGCGAGGGCGGCCGCGGCCAGCCGCAGCACGTTGAAGGTGCCCACCAGGTTGACGTCGACGACCGTGCGGAAGAGGTCCAGGTCGTGCGGTCCCCTGCGGCCGACGAGCCGGGCGGAGGGCGCGATGCCGGCGCAGTTCACGGCGAGGCGCAGCGTCGCCCCGTCGGCCTCGATCCGGTCGAGGGCGGCGCGCACCGGCGCCTCCTGGGTGACGTCGGCGGCGAGCAGGGTGACACCCTCGGGGAGGGCCCCGGTCTCCGCCACGGCCTTGTCGAGGTCGAGGCCGTAGACGGTGGCACCGCGGGCCGCGAGCGCGGCGGCGGTGGCGGCGCCGAGACCGGAGGCGGCACCGGTGACGAGGGCCGTGGTTCCTGCGAGCTTCATGAGGTCTTCCCACTCCTGAGGTGTGCGGACGCCCGGGGGCAGGCGGGCGTCCGGGGCGTAGGGGCGTCGGGGGTGTACGGGTGCCGGGGCGGCTGTCGCGGGATGGTCAGGCGGCCAGGCCGCGGCTGATGACCAGCCGCTGGATCTGGTTGGTGCCCTCGAAGATCTGCGTGATCTTGGCCTCCCGCATGTACCGCTCGACGGGGAAGTCGCGCGTGTAGCCGTATCCGCCGAGCACCTGGACGGCGTCGGTGGTGACCTTCATGGCGGCGTCGGTGGCGACCAGCTTGGCGACGCTCGCCTGTCGGCTGAAGGCGTGCCCCCGGTCCCGGCGGCGGGCCGCGTCGAGGTAGGTGGCGCGGGCCGAGTCGACGGCGGCGGTCATGTCGGCGAGCAGGAAGCCGAGGCCCTGGTGGTCGACGAGGCGCCGGCCGAAGGTGGTGCGCTCGTTGGCGTAGTCGACGGCGACGTCGAGCGCGGCCTGGGCGAGGCCGGTGGCGCAGGCGGCGATGCCGAGCCGGCCGCAGTCCAGGGCGCTGAAGGCGATGGCCAGCCCCTGCCCCTCCGCGCCGATCAGCCGGTCCTTCTCGAGCAGGGCGCCGTCCCAGTGGGCGGCGGCGGTGGGCACGGCGTGCAGGCCCATCTTCCGCTCGGGCAGACCGAAGCTCAGTCCCTCGACGGCGCCGGGGGCGAGGAAGCAGGAGACGCCGTGCGGGCCGGGGGCGGTGCGGGCGAAGAGGGCGTAGAAGTCGGCCTTGCCGCCGTGGGTGATCCACGCCTTGGTGCCGGTGATCCGGTAGCCCTCGGGGGTGGGCTCGGCCTTGCAGGTCAGGGCGGCCGCGTCGGAGCCGGCGCCGGGTTCGGAGAGGCTGTAGCCGCCGATCCGCTCGCCCGCGAGCATGGCGGGCAGCCAGCGCTCCTTCTGCTCCTCGGTGCCGTAGGCGTGCAGGGGGTGGCAGGCGAGGGTGTGGACGCTGGTGGCCACCGCGACGGACGCCCAGCGGGCGGCGAGTTCCTCCAGGACCTGGAGGTACACCTCGTAGGGCTGGCCTCCGCCGCCGTACTCCTCCGGGTAGACCAGGCCCAGCAGCCCGGCCTGGCCGAGGGTGGCGAACAGGCCCTCGGGATAGCTCTCGGCCCGCTCGTGCTCCTCGACGCGCGGGGCGAGTTCCTTGTCGGCGATCTCCCTGGTGAGGGCGATGAGGTCCGCGGCTTCGGGGGTGGGAAGCAGTCGGTCGACGTCCATGGCGACTCCTAGCGGTACTCCTGGTGGTACCAGAGTACCGCTTCACGTGTCGCCCGCCACTTCTCTTGGAATACTGGCCGGGTGATCGACACCTCGGCCGTGGACGGCCCCAGACCGACCGGGCGGGGCGCCGCGCGCCGCTCCGAGCTCTTCGACGAGCTGGTGGATCTCCTGGTGGCCGAGGGGTTCGCCCACTTCACGCTGGACGACCTGGCCGCCCGCCTGCACTGCTCCAAGCGCACCCTGTACGGCCTCGCCGGGAGCAAGGAGCAGCTCGTACGGACCGCCGTGGTGCACTTCTTCCGGCGGGCGACCGCCCACGTGGAGGGCGCGCTCGCGGCCGAGAGCGATCCCGCGCGCCGGCTCGCCGCCTATCTGGGCGCGGTCTCGGCGGAGCTGGCCCCGGCCTCGCCGCGCTTCTTCGACGACGTGGCCGCGTTCGAACCGGCCGCGGAGGTCTACGACCGCAATACGCGGGCCGCCGCGCAGCGCATACAGCAGCTCATCGACGAGGGCATGGCCTCGGGAGCCTTCCGCGAGGTCCACGTGGCGTTCGCCGCCGACGTGATCAGCTCGGTGATGGTGCGCATCCAGCGCCGCCAGGTGGCCGCCACCACCGGGCTGACCGACGCCCAGGCCTATGCCCACCTGGCGGAACTGCTGCTGCACGGCCTGGCCCGCTGAGCCGGACGGGACGCTGCTCGCCCCCCGAGGGGAGGGAAGCCGGTGCCCGGTCCCCGGGGCCGGCAGCGCGGCGACCGCCGTCCCCGCCGGCCGGTGCCAGGTCGGGGCCCGGCGCGGTCGGGGGCCGGGGGTCAGGCCAGGGTGCCGCGCGACGCCGAGCGGATGGCGAGTTCGGCGGCCTCCAGGGTGACGACCGGGGAGGCGCCCTCGACCCCCGGCACGCAGACCACCGTGCCCTTCTCCAGGTCGCGCAGGGAGGCGTCGACCACCTCGCCCACGGGCATGCCGCCCTCCTCGTGCACCGCCTGTTCGGGCCCGGGCACCGGAGCCTCACCCCGCGAGAGGTGGAACTCGGTGGCCGTCAGGCCGGGGCACAGCACCTGGACGCGCAGCGGGGTGCCGCCGAGTTCCGCCGCGAGGGTGCGCGTGAAGGTGACCACGTATCCCTTGGAGCCGCCGTAGACCGCGCGTTCGGGCAGCGGACGCGGCGGCAGGGCGCCGGCGAAGGCGAGCTGGGAGGCGACGTTCACCACCGTGCCGCGGCCGTGCTCCAGCATGACCGGGACCGCCGCGCGGGTCAGCGCGGTCACGGCGAGGACGTTGACGTGCAGGACCTTGGCCATCAGGGCCGGTTCCAGCTCGGCGAAGGGGCCGTATCCGTTGATGCCCGCGTTGTTCAGCAGGAAGCCGACGTCCCCGCGCGCGACGCGCGCGGTCACCCGGGCCAGGCCGTCCGGCGAGGCGAGGTCGGCGACCAGGGGCTCGGCCTCGGTGCCGGTCTCCGCGCGAAGCCGGGCCGCCAGGTCCTCCAGGCGGTCGGCGCGCCGGGCCACCAGGACGGTGTCCCACCCGTCGGCGGCGAGGCGTTCGGCGTAGGCCGCGCCGATGCCGGAGGAGGCGCCCGTCACCAGTGCCGTACCGCGCCCCTCTTGCCCGCTCGTCCGTCCGTTCCCGCGTCCGTCCATCGGCTCGCCCTTCGCTGTGCCCGCTGACCGTGTGCTCGTGTGCTCGTCCCGGGTGTCCCCCTCGCCGCCGTGCCCCGCCCCGTGGCCCCGGATCCCCTTCGTATCCCGGGTTCCTCCTCCGCCTCGGCCAACACTCCGGCCCCGGGACACCCGGCGCACGCACGGTCTCCGTGGCCCGGCGGGCGGTGCGGGTCAGCGGGCGGTCCGGCCGAGGGCGTGCAGGTGTTCGAGTGCGTCGAGGACGACGGTGCGGCGGTGCCAGGACAGCCAGCGGCCCGCGGCGTCGCCGGTCTCCTGCAGCGCCCGGAGCTGGGCGTGGGTGAATCCGGCGAGCGGGCGGCTGTGGTGCGAGGAGGCGATGCCGAGGACCGAGCCGGCCCGGTTGACCAGGGGCACGCTGTGGCAGGCGCGGCTGCCGGCCTGGAGGATCGTCGCGCGGGACTCCTCGTCGAAGACGTCCGCGACGGCCACGTCCGGCACGGTCACCTGGCGGCGCTCCTCCGCGGCCTCGGAGCAGGAGGTGGTGTGCCCCTCGACGAAGGCGAAGAAGTCGGTGAACCGGCGGTTCAGCCCGGTGTGCTTCTCCATACGCAGCACACCGCCCTCCACCAGTTGGACGTTGCCCATCCCGGCCTGTGTGACGTCCAGTACGCGGCGCAGCACCCCGGACAGGACGGCGCCGTGGCTGGAGCGGTCGGCGGGGGCGACTCGGACGCCCGGCAGCGGGGGCGGGCTGTAGCGGGCGCGGCCGGGGAACCAGGCGGTGGCGTCGTGGTCGGGGGCCGGGGTGCGCACGAGCGCGTCGGCGAGCGTGTGCAGCTTGATGTTGCTGCGCTGCGAGGCCTCCCGCAGCAGGGTGAACGCCGTGGCGGGGTCGGGCAGCCGGTAGCGCTCCATCAGGATGCCCTGGGCCAGGGTGATGCCGGGGTGGGCGTGCAGCCGGTTGCGCAGTTCGGTCGTGCGGCGCAGCAGTTCGGCGTTCTCCCGCCGGAGGGCCTCCAGGCCGGTCTCGCGTGCGGGGAGGGAATCCTCGGGAACAGCGGTGGTCTCGGCGTTCCGGCCGCCCATGTCGCGCAACGGTGGATACTCCGGTTCCTGGCTCATACGGGGGTGCTCCTGGGGTGAAACTCGGCAGGCGAGGACATGACCACGGGGCACCGCGCCCGGTGCGACCGGTCGCCCGGACACTCCGGGCATGCCTGCTTCCCAAGCACCTGCGGCGCACCTACCCCGGCTCGCGCTCCGCACTCCGCACGCTGCACGCCCCTGCCCGCGGCACCGGGCGGCCACGAACGGCGGCGCCGCTCACCGCGGCGCACCGTCGGACTCCGCTCCGGTCGGCTCGTCGAGGTAGGAGATCAGGGCGGTGACCCGCTTGCCGACGGCCTCGCGGCGAATGCGGAGGTCCTCCGCCAGCGCGTGCACGATCTCCAGACCGTGCTGGCCCACCCGTCCGGGGTCCGCCGCCCTGGCCGTGGGCAGCGCCGGGTCGCTGTCCCAGACGGCCACCTCGACCATGTCGCCGACGATCCCCAGGCTCAGCACCACCGGTCCGGGCGCGTACTTCCTGGCGTTGGTGACCAGTTCGCTGACGACGAGCTGGGTGATGTCCAGCGCCCGTTGGGCGATCGGCAGCGCGTACTCGGTGCGCGCCGAGGTGAGGAAGTCGGCGGCGAGCCGCCGGGCGTCCGCGATGGAGGCCGACGCACCGTCCAGAGCGGCGGAGGTCCGTGGGAGACCACCGCCCGACGCCGTGCCGTCCTCGTCGCCGGGTACCGCTTCCATACAGGCCGCCTTCGTTGCCCCCATCACGCGCTCGCACATACCCCCGAAACCCGGTGGACACGCCTGTGACACATCACACTGCCCCGCCGCCCGTGGCGTAGCGGGTGACCATGGCGACGAGTTCGTTCTCCAGCCGGCCGGCCTCGACGGGGTCGGGGGCGGCGGTGAGCTGGTGGACGAGGAGTTCGACCGTGGCGACGATGAGCCGGGCCGCGACATGGGTGTCCCGCACGCGGGCGTCGGGGTGCCGGGTGAGGAGTTCCTCGACGTAGGCGACGCGCTCCCTCTCGTAGCGGGAGACCCGATCCAGCACCTCCGAGGCCCGGGGTGCCTGCTCGGCCATCACCTGCAGCAGGTGCGGATCGTCCCGGTGGTTGTCGATCACGATGCGCACGTGGGCGCGGAAGATGCCCGCCAGGGTGCCGGGGAGGGTCTCCTCCCGCAGGCGTTCCAGCGCCTGGCGCCCCTCGTCGAGGTGGCGGGTCACGAGCTCCAGCAGGATCGCGTCCTTGTTCGGGTAGTACTGGTAGAGCGATCCGATGGAGACGCGGGCCCGCTCGGCGATCCGGTTGGTGGTCCCGGCGGCGTAGCCCATCTCGCCGAAAACGTGAGCAGCGGCGTCGAGGATGCGCTGCCGGGTGAGCTCGGCCCGGGCCTGGCGGGGCTGTTTACGTGGGTGGATCCGGCGTCGGTCCGAGGTCACGGCACCTCCTGGGCGGGGCGTGGAACGCGAGTGGCGGACGACCTGAACAATTGCTCACAATAGTGCCACGACCTGCGGCGCAGCGGTCCTCCACGAGGATCCGCGCCGCCGTCGGCGGGTGGGCGGGGCGGTACGGCTCCGCCCACCCGCCGACGCCCGCTGTGGAAGGAGCCTCATGGCGCACACCCGCACCCGCCCCCGGCCGCTCTCGCCCGAGCAGGTCCTCGCCCTGGTCGGCGAGCCCGAGCCGATGGTCAAGAACAAGATCATCGACCACATCGACGAGCAGTACCACCGCTTCATCGCGCACTCGCCCTTCCTGACGATGGCGACGTCCGACGCGGCCGGCAACACCGACTGCTCCCCGCGCGGCGACTACCCGGGCTTCGTGAAGGTCCTGGACGCGCACACGCTCGCCATCCCCGACCGGCCCGGCAACAGGATCGCCGACAGCTTCAGGAACCTCGCCGAGAACGACGGCATCGGACTGCTGTTCCTCATCCCCGGCATGCGGGAGACCCTGCGGGTCAACGGCCGCGCCTACCCCACCGACGAGCCCGAGGTGCTCGCCCGGCTGCAGGCCGAGGGCCGCACGCCCCGGCTGGCGATCGTCGTGCGGGTGGAGCAGGCGTACGCGCACTGCGGGCGCGCGCTCGTCCGCTCCCGGCTGTGGGATCCGGCGAGCCGGGCCCTGGCGGAGGAGATGCCGACGCCCGGGGAGATGCTCACCGCCCAGCTCTCGCTCGACATCGACCCCCGGGTGATCGACGAGGGCCTCGAAGAGGCCTACCGGAAGCTGTACTGAGATGCCGCCGACCACGCCACCGATCGTGCCCCCGCTCCCTTCCCCGACCGACGGACAAGGCGGAACACCGATGCAGCGAACCCTCCTGGAGCGGGTGGAGCCGCTCGCCCGGGACGTCGTCTCCCTCGTCCTGCGCGGGGCCGAGGGCCCGCTCGCGCCCTGGGAGCCGGGGGCCCACGTCGACCTGCGGCTGCCGAACTGGCTGACCCGGCAGTACTCGCTGTGCGGGGACCCGGCGGACCGGGAGACCTACCGCGTCGCGGTGCGGCACGAGCGGCTCAGCCGGGGCGGTTCGGAGTACGTCCACCGGTTCCTGCGCGCGGGCCGGCCCCTGGAGGTGTCGCTGCCCCGCAACAACTTCCCGCTGCTGCCCGCGCCGGAGTACCTGTTCCTGGCCGGGGGCATCGGCATCACCCCGCTGCTGCCGATGCTGCGGGCCGCCGTCGGGGCGGGGACGCCGTGCTCCCTGGTGTACGCGGGCGGGTCGGCCGCCTCCATGCCCTTCCTGGAGGAGGTGCGCTCCCTGGCCGGCGACCGGGTGGACATCCTCGCCACCGGCGAGCGCGGCCGGCCCGACCTGGCCCGTCACGCCGCCGCGCTCGGCCCGGACACCCTCGTCTACTGCTGCGGTCCCGCGCCGATGCTGCGCGCGGCCGAGGCCGTGTTCCCCGCCGGGCGGCTGCACGTGGAGCGCTTCCGCCCCGAGGCCCGCGGGTTCGCTCCCGACGCCCCGTTCGAGGTGGAGTGCGCCCGCTCCGGCGACACGCTGCGGGTACCGGCGGACGAGTCGCTGCTCGACGTGCTCCGGCACGCGGGGCACGCGGTGCCCTCCAGTTGCCGCGAGGGTGTCTGCGGAAGCTGCGAGATCACCGTGCTCGACGGCGAACCCGAGCACCGCGACGAACTCGGCGCCCCCGCCGGGCGCATGTATCCATGTGTGTCCCGCGCGCTGTCCCCGCGGCTCGTCGTGGACCTGTGACCCACCGCCGCGGCTCGGCGGTCCCGCTCACCCGGCGGGCCCGGAGGCCGACCGGTCCAGCGAGGCGCGCAGTTGGTGGAGCCGGACCGCCAGGTGCAGGCGCAGCGCGGAGTCCGGGGAGCGCCAGTCCTCGCCGAGCAGCACACCGATCCGGTGCAGCCGCTTCAGCAGCGTGTTCATGTGCACGTGCAGCGCGTCGGCCGTCCGGCGCAGATTGCCGGACTGGGCGAAGTAGGCGGCGGTCGTGGCCACCAGGTCGGTGGCGCGCCGCCGGTCGTAGTCGAGGAGCACGCCGAGCTCGTCGGTGAGGAACCGGTCGAGGTCGTGGGCGCGTTGGGGGTCGAAGACGAGGGCGTACATCGCGTACTGGCGGGTCGTCGCCCCGCGGTCCTCCTCCCCCAGCGCGCGCATCACCTCCACGCACCGCTGGGCCAGCGAGAAGGAGCGGGAGCGTTCCTCCCCCGTGACCCGGTCGGCGACCAGCAGCAGGGGCGCCCCGAGGGCGCGGCGCAGCCCCTGGTGGAGGGCGCGGGCCGCCTCCTCGACGTCCTCGGCGCGCAGCAGCATCGTCGCCCGGCCGAGGTACTCCCCCGCGAGCCCCGACCACTCGGGCGAGACGGCGTTGAGGCGGCGCACCACGTCGCTCGCGGGTCTGCCGGGGCAGTCGGCGACGAGGAGGACGTCGAGGTGGTCCACGTCGACACCACGGGCCAGTGCCCGCTCGCGGTGGGCCGGGTGCAGGGGGGCGCGGGCGAGCAGCTCGGTGAGCAGTTCGCCGCGCACGCGTTCCTCCGCCTCGACCCGGGCGTCGCGCATGAGGACCAGCAGGCCCATGATCTGGGCCGCGCGTTCCAGCATGCGGATGTCCGCCGGGTCCGGTGCGGCGCTCCGGGCCAGGGACAGCGAGCCGAGGTGGCTGCCGCCCGCGTGGACGGCAGCCACGCTGCGCACCACCCCGTCAGCGCCTCGCGCGGAGGCGCAGCGTCCGGTGCTGCGGGCCTCCTCCAGGAGTTCCCGGACGGGTTCCCGGTCCGGGTCGGCCGGCTGTCCCTCGGCGCACCGCACGGCGACGATCCGGTCGTCCCGGTCCAGGACGGTGACCGTGCCCCGCAGATGCTCGACGAGAAGTCGCGCGATGTCACCGGGTCCGCCGCCGGTCAGCACGACGTGGGTCAGTGCCTCGTGCACGGCGGCGGCCCGTTCCACGGAGGTGACCTGTTCCTCGATGGTGCGGTACGCCTCCCGCAGCCGGCGCAGGGAGACCCGGCTCTCCTCGTAGAGCCGGGCGTTGTCGAGGGCGATGGCGGCGTGGTCGGCGAAGGCGCTGAGGAGCGCCACCTCGTCCTTCTCGAAGGGGCGCTCGGTGCGGTCGGCGGCGAAGAGGACGCCGACGACCCTCTCGCCCACCAGGAGCGGCACGCCGAGCAGCGCGACGAGCCCCTCGTCGGGCACCAGGGAGTCGAACACGGGGCGGTGGCTGAGGACTTGGGCCTCGCGGTAGTTGCTCACCCAGAACGGGGCCCGTGACTCGATGACGCGGGCGCCGAGTCCGCCGCCCGGTGGCATCCACGCCGTGGAGAACTCGTGCGAGATGGTGCCGGCCGAGGCGCTCAGCTTGAGGTTGCCCTCCGCGTCCAGCAGGGAGAGGTAGGCGATGTCGCTGCCGATCAGCTCGTGGGCGTGCCGGACGATCGTGGCGAGCACCTCGCCCACCTCGCCGAGCGCTGCCAGTGAGCGGGCCGTGGCGTACAGGCTGCTCAGTTCGCGCTCGCGGCGCAGCCGGTAGGAGACGAGTTCACCGTGGTCCCGGGCGCCGTCCGCGCCCGCTTCGCTCTGCGCCATCTGTGTCCCTGTCGGTGTACACGCGAGGAGGCGTGGTGGGCGGGCCGGCCCGGGGTGGAGGAGGCTCACACCACGAGTCGGCCACAAGTGTACGTACGTTCCATCCTGCGGAGCCCTCGCCCGGCCCTACTCTCAGCCCACGCGGACGGTTGTGATGCGGGTCGCAGCCGCCCGTCGACAGCAGCGGCGCCCGGCGGCCGGCGGGCGAACGTCCCTCGCTCATCCCTTCCTCACCCCAGGGGGCACCCACCCATGACTTCCTCCGCTCACGCACACCTCCCCGACAGCGACAGCGACAACGACAGCGGCCCCGACCTCGACCGCGAAGGCGGCGCCGGCGCCGTCCCCGGCGCCGCGCCCCCATCCGTCGACGAGCGACGCGCCCACCGCAAACTGCTCGCCGCGGGCCTGCTGGGCAGTTCGATCGAGTGGTACGACTTCTTCCTCTACGGCACGGCGGCGGCGCTCGTCTTCCCGGACGTCTTCTTTCCGCACTCCTCCGCACTCACCGGCACCCTGCTGTCCTTCAGCACCTTCTGGGCCGGGTTCGTGGCCCGTCCGCTCGGCGGGCTCCTCGCCGGTCACTTCGGAGACAAGTACGGCCGCAAGCCCACCGTCGTGGTCTGTCTCGTCGGCATGGCGCTCGCCACGTTCCTGATCGGCTGCCTGCCGAGCGCCGGGACCGTCGGTGTCCTCGCCCCGGTCCTGCTGGTCCTGCTGCGTTTCGCGCAGGGCATCGCGGCGGGCGGCCAGTGGGGCGGGATCGCGCTGCTCCTGACGGAGTCGGCGGGCCCCAAACGGCGCGGGTTCGCGGGCACGTTCGGCCAGACCAGCGTGCCGGTGGCGGTCATCATCTCCACCCTGATCTTCACCTCGGTCAGCGCCTCCATGTCGGAGGACGCCCTGATCGACTGGGGCTGGCGCATCCCGTTCCTGCTCAGCGCGGTGATGTTCCCGGTGGTGCTGTACATCCAGCGCAGGGTGGAGGACACCCCGGACTTCCGCAGGCTGCGGGAGAAGGCGGCGCGGAAGCAGGGGGAGGCCGTGGTGCGGGCGCCGCTGGCGGAGGCCGTGCGCCGCAACTGGCGCACCATCCTGCTCGCCTGCGGCACGCTGTCCGCCACCAACAGCCTGTTCTACGTCAGCATCACCGGCCTGCTCAGCTACGGCACCAAGACGCTGGACATGAACCGCAACTCCCTGCTGACGGCCACCCTGCTGAGCGCGGTCGTGATGACGGCGTTCCTGCCGTACACGGGGAAGCTGTCGGACCGCTACGGCCGGCGCACGCTGATCCTGATCGGCGGACTGGGCGTGGTGGCCTGGGCGTTCCCCTACTTCGCACTGGTGGGAACGGCCTCGGCACCGATGATCTTCATCGCGGTCGCGGTCGGCTTCGTCTTCCAGGGGCTGACCTACGGCCCGATGGCGGCCTACTTCGGTGAGCTGTTCGCGCCGAACGTCCGCTACTCCGGGGCCTCCCTGTCCTATCAGCTCTCCGCCATCGTCGTCAGCGGCAGCACCCCGGTCCTGATGACCTGGCTGATCGCGAAGACGGACAGCACGGTGCTGGTCGCGGCGTTCATCGCGCTGATGGGCGCGATCACCTTCGTCTGCGCCTGGTTCCTGCCGGAGACCAACACCGCGGAGGTGCGCCGGGATCCCGAGGCGCTCCCCGGGGCGCATCTGTACCGCTGACACACGGCCGGGCACCGGCGTCCTCGGTGTCCGGCCGGTTCCGAACGACTCCGAAAGACAGGAGACGGCACATATGTTCACCCCTGAACCCGGATTCCCGCTCGGTGACATCCCCGGGGAGTACGCGGCGGAGCGCCCGGAGGCGGTCGCGGTGCGGGCGGAGGACGAGGAGCTGACCTGGGACGGGCTGTACCGGGCGAGCAACGCGGTGGCGCGCGGCCTGAAGCGCTCCGGCGTCGGCCCCGGGCGGATCGTCCCGCTGATGCTCCCCAACGGCGTGGACGTCATCGTGGCGGCCTTCGCCTGCCTGAAGATCGGGGCCGTTCCGCAGCCGCTCTCGACCCGGCTCGCGCCGCCCGAGGAGCAGGCCGTCCTGGAACTGTCCGATCCGGTGGTGGTCCTCGGCCGGGAGGAGGGCACGCCGGTGGGCGACAGCCGGTCCCGGACCACCACCGTGGCCGCGTTGCGCCGGCTCGGCGGCTCGGAGGACGGGCTGCCGACGGTGGTCGGCCCCTCGTGGAAGGCGCCGACGTCCGGGGGCTCCACCGGGCGGCCGAAGATCATCCTCTCGGGTTCCTCGGGCACCTTCCACGCCTTCGACAGCGAGGCATGGGGCATCGGCGCCCGGCAGCGGGCGCTCATCACCGCGCCGGTCCACCACAACGCGCCGTTCTCCACGGCCATGACGGTCCTGTTCAACGGCGGCACGGTCACCCTGCTCGGAAGATTCGACGCGGAACGGGTGCTGGCGGAGGTGGAACGCCACGCGATCACCTGGATGTACCTGGTGCCGACGATGATGCGGCGCATCCTGGCCCTGCCCGGGGCGACACGTCGTCACTACGACCTGTCCTCGCTGGTGTCGGTGTGGCACTGCGCCGAACCCTGCCCGCCGGCGATCAAGCAGGCGTGGATCGACTGGCTCGGCGCGGAGCGGATCTTCGAGCTCTACGCCGGGACCGAGGCGCAGGCCGGGTGCACGATCTCCGGCCCCGAGTGGCTGGAGCACCGCGGCTCGGTGGGCCGCCCGACCTGGGGCGAGATCAAGATCGTGGCGCTGGACGGGACCCCGGTCACCGAGTCCGGCCGCAGCGGTGAGGTCTTCATGCGGGTCCCGCCGGGCAATCCGCCCGCCTTCCGCTACCTGGGCGCACAGGTGAAGGAGGTCGAGGGGTGGTCGACGCTCGGTGACATCGGCGAGTTCGACGCCGAGGGCTACCTGTATCTGCACGACCGGCGTTCGGACATGCTGCTGGTGGGCGGGGTGAACGTCTACCCCGCCGAGATCGAGGGCGCCCTCGCCGAGCACCCCGAGGTGCTCTCCAGCGCGGTGATCGGACTGCCGGACGCGGACCGCGGCAACCGGATCCACGCCATCGTCCAGGTGGAGGAGGGGTCCACGGCGACGGCCGAGGAGATCGGCTCGTTCCTGAGCGGCCGGCTCTCCCCGCACAAGCGGCCCCGGTCGATCGAGCTCGTCGACACTCCGCTGCGCAGCCCGGCGGGCAAGATCAGGCGCTCCGCCCTGCGCGCCGAACGGCTGGCGGGGGCCGAGGCGGCCTCCTGACGGAACCGTGCGGAGGGGCGGCGGCCGCCCTGCCGTCCCCCTCGCACGTTCCGGACGCTCGCCCCCGCCCGCGTCCCGGGGCCCTCTACGATGTCCGGGGCACGGACCGCGAGCGGGACCGCCCGGCCGTCCCCGCCGGGTCCGTCCGGACGAGGAGGCGAGGGTGCGGGCGAAGGGCACATGGCTGTTCGTGGGCGCCGTCGTCGCGGTGTGGATCGCGGTGGCGGGCCCCGGGTTCCCGCACGGTGACGCCTCCGCCGGGCCGAAGCCGGGGGCGACCGGCCGCGAGGCCGTGCCGAACCGGGTCATGACGTGGAATTTGTGCAACCCGTGCAAGAGCGGGGACGCCGACCTGGCGGCGGAGATCGCCGCCTCGGCACCCCAGGTCGTCGGTCTCCAGGAGTCGTGCACGGGCCAGGTGGAGCGGATCCGCACTCTTCTGAGGAACCGTCACGGCCTCGACTACCACGTCGAGTACGGGACCGTCCTGCACCGGTGGGGCCGCTGCGGAGGGGCGCCGTGGAAGCCGGGCGGCTACGGCGAGGCCATCCTCTCGGCGGCGCCGATGACCGACGCCGTCGCCGTGGAGTATCCCGACGGCGGGTCCGAGGACCGCGGATACATGGCGGTCACGACCACGGTGGGCGGGCGGGAGCTCAGGGTGTTCAACACGCATCTCGCCGAGCGTCGCCAGGAGTCGGTGCGGGCGAAGCAGGTGGACGTCCTCGCGAAGGTGGTCGCCCGCTACGACCGGGCGGTCGTCATGGGCGACTTCAACGCGGTGCCGTACGCCGCCGAACTCGACGCGATGTGGCCGCTGGTGAAGGATGCCGACCCGCGGTGCGGTCCCTCGGCCGGCGGCGCCTGCGAGCCCACCACCGACTGGCACAGCAGGTTCGACTACGTCTTCCTGCGCGGCGTCGGGGCGAGCGGCCACCGGGTCCGGGCAAGTGCCCACTCCGACCACCACATGCTGTACGCCGACCTGACTCCCGCCGGGGGCGCCCAGCGGCGCCGATGAGCCCCCCCCGGCCGAACTCCCCCGCTGCCGGGGTGGGTTCGGCGGCGGGACGGAGCGGGGCTCACGTCACCAGCAGGCCGCCGTCCATGTGCAGGTCGTGCGCGTTGATGCCGCCGTTGTGCAGCAGGAACTCCGTGGCGTCGGCGATCTCGGCCATCATGACGAGGCGCCCGATCGGCGTCCGGTCCGAGTGCGGCGGGTTCGGCACGTCCTTCCAGCGGGGGCTGTCGCCGATGAGGCCGGGGTGCAGGGCGTTGACGCGGTGTGGGGCGATCTCGACGGCGAGGGTCCTGACCAGGCCGGTGATGCCCGCGTTGAAGGTGGAGACGACCGTGGAGCCGGGGTAGGGCCGTTCCTTGGCGAGGCCCCCGAACAGGACGACCGAGGCGCCCGGGGTGAACCGTTCGCGCAGTACCCGGACGGTTTCGGCGTAGCCGACCAGCTTCATCGTCACCGCGGCCACGGCGTTGGTGACGTCGAAGCGCCGCAGGGTGTTGGCGGCCTGTCCGACGGCGGTGACGACGAGGTGGTCCACCTCCTGGACGCCGGTCAGTGCGGCCTCGATGGTCTCGGGCCGGGCGAGGTCAAGTGCGAGCCCACGGGCGCCGGGCCCGAGGTCGGCGGCGACGCTCTCGGCGCGGGCGCGGTCCGTGCTGGTGACGACGACGTCGTCACCCCGGTCGGCGAAGCGGCGGGCGAGCACACCGCCCAGGCCGCCGCTTCCGCCGACGACGACTGTGGTGGTCATGGCAGGGGTGTCCCTTCGGTCGTGCGCCTTGCGGGGCAGTTAATATCCAACTGGATATTAATCGTACCGTGTGCGGTGGGCGCACCGCCCGAGGGACCGGCGGGCAGGCGGCGGAAGGAGCACTAGGGCCTGTCTGACAATTCCCGTCGTCCGGCCGAAGGGCGGGCCGCGCGTGGTCCGGTGCGTGCGATCGCAAGGCGCCGGAGCGCCCACGTGGCGGAGTCACGTGGGCGCTCCGGCAACGCCGCGAGCGTGCGTGCCAGACCCCGCGCGGCAGGCGCGAATTGTCAGACAGACCCTAGGGTGAACGCATGCGGGAGTCGGTGTGAGTGAACGCGAGGGAGCCGCGGAGGCCACGGACGCCCCGCGCAGGCGGCGCAGGGATCCTGAGGGGCATCGGGCGGACATCCTGCGGGCGGCCCGGGAGACCTTCGCCGAACGCGGGTACGCCCGCACCACCTTGCGGGAGATCGCCCGCCGGGCCGGCGTCACCCATGGGCTGATCACCCGCCACTTCGCCTCCAAGGAGCGGTTGTTCCTCGCGGCGGTGCCGGGCAACCGCGACCTCGAACAGGTCACTCCGGGGCCTCCGGACACACTGCCGGACCGGATCGCCCGCGCCTTCGTGCAGCGGATGGAGACCGACGCGGTCAACGACCCCCTCGTCGCCCTGGTGCGCAGTGCCGCCTCGGACCAGGGAACCGCCGCCGAGCTGCTCTCGGCGATGCAGGAACGCAGCGTCGACGCCTACCGGGCGGTGCTGACGGCGGACGCCTCCCCGGGGCCCGGCGAGGCGCGGGACGACCTCGACGAACGGGTGGCGCTGGTGGGCGCGCAGCTGATCGGGATCACCGTCGGCCGGTACATCGCGCGCACCGAACCCCTCGCCTCCATGCCGCCCGAGCGGCTCGTCGCCCACCTCACCCGGGCCCTGCGGCACATCCTGTTCGACTGAGCGCGGCAGCACCGGGGGTCACGCCGGCGTCGGCCGCCCTTCGCCCCCGCGCGGGCCGGGGGCCGACACCCCCACGGCCGCCGCCGCCCGTGCCACGGGCTCGAGGTGGGGGCCGAGCCACTCGCAGAGCAGGACGGTGGCGTCGTCCTGGAGGTGGCCCTCGTGGTGGTCGAGGACGGCGTTGACGAGCCGGCGCAGGGTCTCGGGGACGGGCAGGCCGTCGGCGTGGTGGCGCAGGAGGAAGTCGACGAAGCGCTCGAGGCCGAACTCCGGTCCGCCGCGGCGGCGGGCCTCGGTGATGCCGTCGGTGTGCAGGACGAGCCGGTCACCGGGCTGCAACTGCTCGCGGCACACGGTGCTCGGCAGGCCCAGGTCGGTGCCCATGGGATGGGCGGGAGCGCAGGGCAGCGGGGTGACCCAGCGGTTCTCGCGGATCACGATCGGCGGGTGGTGGCCGCGGTTGACCCACTCCAGGACGCCGGTGCGGGTGTCGAGGACGGCCAGGATCCCGGTGACGTAGCGCTGCCGGTCGTACTGCTCGACGAGCGCCGCCTCGACGGCCTCCCCCGTCGCGACGAGGCCGGCCCCCTGGCGGCGGGCGTTGCGGCAGGCGCCCAGGGCGAGGGTGGCGCACAGTCCGGCGGCGGTGTCGTGGCCCATCGCGTCGAAGACCGTGAGGTGGACCAGCGGGCCGTCGACGGCGTACTCGAAGGCGTCGCCGCTGATGTCGTAGGCGGGCTCCATGGCGGCGGAGACGGCCACCCGGCCGTCCGCGTAGGTGCGCGGGGCCATCAGGGTCCACTGCATCTCCGCGGCCACGCTCATCGGCCCGGTACGCACCAGTCCGGCCAGGGTGTCGCTGGTGTCCCGTTTGCTGACGACGACGAGCGAGACGAGCCCGGCCAGGGCCTCCATGTCGGCCCGGGCCTCCGTGTCCTCGCGCGCGGAGGCGAGGTGCAGCACGCCGATGCGTTCGGTGCCGTCGAGCAGCGGGACCCACCACGCCGGCGTGCCCTCGGCGGCCGGTACTGCGGGCAGGAGGTCGAGGTACTGGAAGGCCCGCCCGGCGACGGTCCCCCCGACCGGCAGCGTGTCCGGCACCCCCGGGGGCGGGGGTCCCTCGCCCGGGAGGAGGCGCAGGACGTTGTGCTGCAGGTCGGCGAGGTAGATCAGGATCTCGTCGAAACCGGCGGCCGCCGCGCACTCTGCGGTCTTGGCGGGCAGCAGTTCGACGGGCATCAGGTGGCTGGCGGCGAGGAGTTCCGTCAGCATCCTGTGTCCGTCCCGGCCGCGTTCCTCCATCAGCGTGCACCTCCGCGGTCCTCGCCGTCCCCTTTCGGGGCCGGGCGCTGCACCGGCGGTTCGGGCGCGCTCCGCCGCCTCGCACCGGCCCCTCCCGTCTACCCCGCATCGGCCGCTCGGTGCCTGCCGGGTGCGGATGCGGGGCCACCCGTACGGACGCATCCTGGACCGGTGAACCGTACCTACGCCCTCCGGGGTACCGGTGCCCCCACGACCCGCCGGACCGATCGTCGGACCCTCGCGCTGGCGGCGATGCTGTTCGCCGTCGCGATGACGTTCATCGACCAGACCATCGTCGCCGTCGCGGCCCCCGAGATCGACCGGGAGCTGGGCCTGTCCGCCTCCGGGATGCAGTGGGTGGTGAACGCCTACCTGCTGGCGCTCGCCGCGTTCTTCGCGATCGGCGGCCGGCTCGCGGACCTGCTCGGGGCGCGGCGCGTGCTCGTCGTCGGCACCCTGCTGTTCGTGGTGTCGTCGGTGCTGTGCGGGTGCGTTCCCACGGGGGGCGTCGCGCAGAGCTGGCTGATCGCCTTCCGGGTGACCCAGGGGGTGGGCGCGGCCCTGCTGTTCCCGGCGGCGCTGGCGGTGGTGGTCGCGGTGTTCCCGGTGGACCGCCGGGGCCGGGCGCTGGCGCTGTTCTTCGGGCTGTCCGGGGCGCTGACCGTGCTCGGGCCGGTGCTGGGCGGCTGGCTCACCTCGTGGACCTGGCGTGCCATCTTCTGGGTCAACGTGCCGGTGGCGGTCGTGGCGCTGGTGCTGACGTTCCTGGCCCGGCTGGAGGACCGTCCCCGTGCCGAGTCCCTCGACGTGCGCGGGGCCCTGCTGATCGTGGCCGGGATGGGTCTGAGCGTGCTCGGCTTCCAGCAGGCCGCGACCTGGGGCTGGGGCAGCGCGGCGACCTGGGGGTGCATCGCGGGCGGCGCGGCGCTGCTGGTGCTGTTCTGGCGGTACGAGCGCGGGGTGCGCCATCCGCTGATCAAGCTGCGGGTGTTCCGGGACCCGGCGTTCCGGGCGGACGCGCTGGTGCTGTTCTTCGCGATGCTCGCGTTCGTCCCGCTCTTCTTCTTCGCCTCGGTGTACGCGCAGGTGTGCCTGAGCGCCTCCCCCACCCAGGCGGCGCTGTTCCTGCTGTACTTCTTCGCGGGCTTCGCGCTCGCCTCCCAGTGGGGCGGGCACATCCTGGACAAGCGGGGTGCCCGGCCGGCGCTCAGACTCGGGACGGCCCTGGGTGCCGTGGGCTTCGCGCTGTGGGCCAACCGGCTGACGGACCTGTCGATGCACGACCAGTGGCCGTACGCCGCGATGGCGGGCGCCGGGATCGGGCTCCTGCTCGCCCCGGCCTCGACGGACGCCGTGAACCGGGCGATCGGTGCCTCGTACGGCGAGGTCACCGGTGTCACCCAGACCGTGCGCAACTACGCGGCCAGCGTGGGGCTGGCCGTGTTCGGCGCACTCCTCACCCGGGTCACGGCCGAGAACGTGGCCGGCACGCTGCGCTCGCGCGGGGTGCCGGCGGGCAGGGCGGACGGGGTGGCCCGGCAGGTCGCCGAGGCCGTCACGGGCAACGGGGACGAGCGGGTCCCGCAGGGCAGCGGGCAGGCGGCCTCGGCCGCGCGGGACGCGATGGCCGCCGTGCGGATGGACTTCGCCCAGGCCAACCAGTGGGTGTTCTACGGCATGGCCATCTGCCTCGGCCTGGCTCATCTGTGCGCCCTGCGCCATCCGGGCGACCGCGTGACGGCGCCGGCGGCGCAGTCCGCCCGGCCGAAGGCACCGGTGTCCTGAGCGGTCGCCGGCAGGGCGTGTCCGCCCCTTGGATCAACGACGGCGCGCGGTCGTGGCGCGGGCGCGCGAGGATCGGTGGATGGGTGTGGGACTGGGACTCGTGCTGTCGGTGGTCTTCGCGCTGTGCGCGGCGTTCAGCAACGCGCTGGCCACCGTGCTGCAGCGGCGGGCCGCGCTGAGCGTGCCGCAGTCGCGGGGGTTCCGCCTCGGGCTGGTCGTCGACCTGCTGCACCGGCCGGTGTGGGTCGCCGGGATGCTCGCGGTGGTGGTGGCGGGGGTGGGGCAGGCGGCGGCGCTGGCCACCGGGCCGCTCTCCCTCGTCCAGCCGCTGTTCGTGCTGGAACTGCCGCTGGCCCTGCTGCTCGCCTCGCTCGCGGCGCGCACCCGGCTGCCGGGTGCCCTGTGGCTGGCCGTGGCGGCGGTGGTCGCCGGGCTGGGGGTGGCCCTCGCCGCCGCCGCGCCCTCGGGGCAGCGGGAGCACGTGTCCCCCGACCGGTGGATCCCGGCCCTGGTGGCCTGCGCGGGGCTCGCGCTGCTGCTGGTCGCGGTCGGGTTCAGGCGGCCGAACGGCAAGGCGAGGGCCGGCTGCCTGGGCGCGGCCACCGCGGTCTGCTACGCGCTGACCGCCGGTCTGATGAAGTCCGCGGTGGCGGTCCTGGCCTCCGACGGGCTCCTCGCCTTCCTCACCGAGTGGCAGACGTACGCGTTCGCGGCCACCGGGGTGTGCGCGGTGCTGCTGCTGGAGCACGCGATGCAGGGCGGCCCCCTGGTCGCCTCCCAGCCGGCGCTCACCCTCGGCGACGCGACGGTGAGCCTGCTGCTGGGGGTGGTGCTGTACCAGGAGCACGTCCGCACGGGCTGGTGGCTGCTGCCGCAGCTCCTGGGTGTGGGGCTGATCGTCGGGGGTGTCCTGGTGCTCGCCCGCCGGGGAACGGATCTGCGCCACGAGGCGCCGAAGGCACCGGAACGCGAGGCCCCGGCCGCCTGAGGAGCGGCGGGGGCGGGTGACCCGCCGCCCGCCCTCCCCGCCGCCCTTCCCGGTTCGCTCGGTCGCGTTCCGTCAGCGCGTCTGGCCGCGTTCGAAGTACGCGATCAGTTCCGGGTCCAGGTCCGGGACCTCGCGGGGTGTGCCGCCGTCCCGCAGGGACTCGGTGGCCCGCACCCCGGCGGCGACGGCCATCCGGGCGGCCACCGGCGAGGTGTCGGTGGCGCCGCCCTCGCGCACGAACCTGAGGAACTCCTCGATCAGCAGCGGGTCGGCGCCGCCGTGTTCCTCCTCGGTCCCGTCGGCGCCCTCCTCGGCGAGCGGCACGGCGTACTCGGCGTCCGCCTCGGCCCGGTAGGTGGAGCGGCGGGAGTTCCACACCCTGACCACCGCGCCCTCCTCGTCGCCGAAGTTCTCCAGCCGGCCCGCGTCGCCGATGACGGTGTAGTTGCGCCAGTAGTCGGGGGTGAAGTGGCACTGCTGGTAGGCGGCCAGCACCCCGTTGTCCAGACGCATGTTGAGCAGCGACACGTCCTCCACGTCGATGACCGGGTTGAGCCCGCGCTGGGTGTGCGGCGGCCAGTGCCCGTCGACGGTGTGCCAGTCGGCGTGCTTGGGCTCGCCGGGGGCCCTGCGGTGCGGGTTGTCCCCGTAGACCATCAGGTCGCCGAGGGCCTGGACGCGTCGCGCGTAGCCGCCCGCGAGCCAGTGCAGCACGTCGATGTCGTGGGCGGCCTTCTGCAGCAGCAGCCCGGTGGTGTGGCGCCGTTCCGCGTGCCAGTCCTTGAAGTACCAGTCGCCGCCGTACCCCACGAAGTGCCGCACCCATATGGTCTTGACCTCGCCGATCTCGCCGCGCGCGATGACGTCGCGCATCAGCCGGATCACCGGCATGTGCCGCATGTTGTGGCCGACGTACAGGCGGGTGCCGGTCTCGTAGGCCGTGCGCAGCAGGGCGTCGCAGCGCTCGACGGTGATGTCGAGGGGCTTCTCCACGAAGACCGGCTTGCCCGCCCTGAGCGCCTCGCCGGCGAGGTCGGCGTGGGTGTGGTCGGGGGTGAGGACGAGGACGGCGTCGACGTCGGGGGCGTGCAGCACGTCCCGGTGGTCCTCGGTCAGGCGCGCCCCGGGGAACGCGGTCGCCGCCTCCTTGCGGACGGTGCCGTCGGGGTCGGCGAGCGCGACGACCTCCGAGCCGTTGCCCGGCCGGTGCGCGAGGCGGGCGAGCGAGCCTCGAAGTCCGAATCCGAGGACACCGAGGCGGAGTTCGCGGGGGGCGTCGGTCATGACAATTGCGCCTTTCTGGTGGGTGGTGCGAGGTACGTGAGGGTCCTCGTGGTCGGGTGCGGGTGACCGGTCAGCTCACGGTGATCCGGTCGATGTCGGGCGCCCAGCCGTCGGGGCCGGCGAGGGTGACGGTGTTGTCCTCACCCGCGCGCAGATCCAGTCGCACCGCGAGGGTCGCGGTGGTGTCCCAGTCGGCGGTCGGGGCGAAGGTGAGGGTACGGGGTGTGCCCCCGCCCACCCGGACGGTGGCGGTACGGGACTCGCGGGTGGCGTAGTGCACGGTGACGGTACGGGTGCCGCCGCTGCCGCCGTCGACGTGGCGGAAGGTGAGGGTGGCGCCCTTGCCGACGTATCCCACCTTGGCCCCGCCGGAGCAGCCGCCGCAGCCGGTCACGACGGCCCCGCCGGTCAGGGTGTTGCCGGGGGCCTCGGCCTCGTGACTCGCCGGACCGGCGCTCCCGCCGGGGCCGACCGTCATCGCCCCGAGGTCGAGCCAGCCGTCGCCGTTCTGCCCGGCGTTGGCGAAGCGCAGCTTCTTGGCGCGGGGGCTCACCTTCTCCAGGGGGTTGTCCGCCTTCATCACGAGCCGGTAGCCGCCCCGGGCGACGCCGCCGAGGTCGCCGGAGGCGTTCTTCAGGCCGAGGCGGACCTTCCACGGGTAGTAGAAGGGTGCGACACCGGTGTTGGCGATCCGCACGCCGACCTTGGTGGTGCCCTGCGCGGTGTCGTGGAAGTAGGCCTGGGTGACGCCGAGGTCGTAGCCCACCAGCCGGACCGCGGCCGCCGCGCCGGGGTCGGTGGCCGGGTAGTCGGCGCTGTCCTCGTTCATCTTCCAGGTGGTGTGCTCCAGTTCGACGCACGCCTTCATGTCGTCCACGTCGCCGGAACCGCCGGGCCAGTGCGCGAAGGCGGTGGGCTGGATCTCGGGACGTACCTCACCGCCCATCGACGCGGTGGTCCAGCGGTTCTCCACCCCGTGCTCGACGGCTTTCTGCAACTGCGCCCACGGGGCGCCGCCCATCGACTCGGGCAGGGTGACGCCCTGTGCGGGTGAGCCCTCCCGGTAGCAGAAGGAGTCGTCGTGGTAGCCGACGGAGGGCCGGTCGTCGGCGGCGCCGCCCGCGGAGTCGGGATAGCGCAGCTCGATCTTCGTACGGGTGAAGGCCCTGTCGTAGGCGTCGACGATCTCGGCGGCGTGGGCGTCGGTGGGCATGTAGTCGGGATACGTGTCGCCGGAGGTGTCGGTGTCGTAGGGCCAGGTGTGCCATTCGCCCCACAGTCCGATCAGCCCCATGTGCACGAAGCCCAGGCGCGGATCGCCGTCGTAGCGGGCGCCGAAGGCGGCGATGAAGTCCTTGAGCGCGTCCCGCAGGTAGGGGCTGTCGTAGTCGGGGCTGGTGGTGTGCCAGTAGGCGTTGTCGCGGTTGTCCACGTGCCCGGCGAAGCAGGCGGGGATCGCGTTGGACGGATGGGCTCCGGCGTCCCCCGGATACTCGAGGTAGAACCGGACCGCGGCCTGGTTGCCGGCCGCCGCGATGGCGTCCAGTGACGCGTCCAGGGCGCTCCAGTCGAGGCGGCCGCAGTCGGAGGCGTCCTTCATCACCTCGGACAGGCCGAAGTAGGACCAGGTCAGCGAGTGCGGGAAGCCCGTGTTCTGGTCGCTCCCCGGCTGGTAGAAGCGGGCGAACCCCTTGAGCGGGTTGTCCAGCGGCGCGTCGGCGGCGGCCAGCGCGTGGACCGGGAGCGTGGGGTCGGGGTCCGGGCCCGGAGCCGGGCGGTCGGGGACTCCGCCCGTGGAGGCGGCGGCGCCGGGGGTGGCGTGGGCGCCGGCGCCGGGGGCCGCGTGGGCGCGGGGGCCGGGCAGCGCGGTGAGGGCCAGGGCGAGGGCGAGGGCGAGGGCGAGGGCCGCGGCGCAGAGAGCGGCCCACGGCTCTCCGCGGCGCCCGGGCCTGAACGTACGCATGGTCGACCTCCGGGGGTTCGGTCGCGAGGTGGGGGTGGCCGGTGTGCCCCGGCCGTCGGTCCGGGTACGGGGCGGGGTCCGGTACGGGGTCCGGCGGGTGTGACTGATTTTCGCTCAGTTATGCGCCACCATTGACAAAGTTTCGCTGTTGCTCATCAATATGTGGGCACAGCGCTCCACTGGCAAGAGGTGCGGCGCAGATCTTCTTCGGAGGCCTGACCATGGGCGCCAGCACGGCCATCGCGTCGCCCCGGCAGCGCGGCGGCAGCCGCACGGGCAAGGGCGCGAGCCCGGGGCGGCCCCGCAGGGCCCGGGACGACAGGAGGGCGGCCTGGCTGTTCCTCGCTCCGGCACTGGCGGGATTCGCGCTGTTCTACGCGTACCCGACCGCACGGGGCGTGTACTACTCGCTCACCGACTACAGCCTGCTCAACGACCCGCACTTCACCGGCACCGAGAACTACCGGCAGCTGATCGGCGACGACCAGTTCTGGAACGCGCTCAAGGTCACCGGGTACTACGTCGTGCTGAACATCGGCTCGCAGATGATCCTCGCCCTGGGGCTCGCGACCCTGATGCACCGGCTGACCCGCTCGGTGGCGCTGCGCGCGATGCTGCTCGTGCCCTGGCTGGTGCCCAACGTCACCGTGGGCCTGCTGTGGATGTGGATGCTCGACGCCAACCTCGGCCTCGTCAACCACCTCCTGGGCGCCTTCGGCGTGGGCCCCACCGGCTTCCTCACCTCACCGACCTGGGCGATGCCCACCGTCGCCGGCATCAACGCCTGGGCGTACACCGGCTACACGGCGCTGCTGCTCTACGCGGGCATGCTCCAGATCCCCCGACATCTCTACGAGAGCGCCTCCCTGGACGGCGCGGGCGAGTGGCGCATGTTCACCCGCATCACCCTGCCGCTGCTGCGCCCGGTCCTGGCACTGGTCCTGGTGGTCTCCCTGATCGGCTCGTTCCAGATCTTCGACACGATCGCCGTGACCACCAAGGGCGGCCCGGTCGGCGCCACCCGGGTCATCTACTTCTACATCTACGAACAGGCCTTCACGTACTTCCACATGGGGTACGCCTCCGCCGTCGCCGTGATCCTCGCGCTGCTCCTCGGTGTGCTGACCGCCGTGCAGATGCGGCTGCTGCGCGCGTCCCGCTCGGACCTGGCCTGAGGAGCGACCATGACTTCCACGCGCACGCGCACCGGCACCGGCACCGGCACCCGCACCCGCACCCGGCCGACGCCGGGCCGGATCCTGGCCTGGGCGCTGATGACCGTCGCGCTCGTGGCGACGCTCTTCCCGTTCTACTGGATGGTCCGCACCGCACTGACCCCCGCGGCCGATCTCTACTCCGACTCCACCGGCCCGCTCCCCCAGCACCCCACGATGATCAACTTCTGGCGGGTGCTCGGGCTGACCAGCCAGGAGGAGGCCAGGGCGGCCGGCGGGTCCGGGGCACAGGTCGACTTCCTGCGCTACCTGCTGAACTCGGTCGTCTACAGCGGTCTGATCGCCTTCCTCCAGACGCTGTTCTGCGCGATGGCCGGGTACGCCTTCGCCCGGCTGCGCTTCCCCGGCAGGGACGCGGTCTTCGGTGTGCTGATCGCCGCGCTGATGGTGCCGCCGATCTTCACCGTGCTGCCCAACTTCGTGCTCGTGAAGAACCTCGGCTGGCTGAACACCTTCGCCGGGATGGTCGCCCCGAGTGTGCTCATGACGCCGTTCGCGGTGTTCTTCCTGCGCCAGTTCTTCCTGTCCATCCCGCGCGAGGTGGAGGAGGCCGCCGTCCTCGACGGGGTCGGGGCCTGGGGCGTGTTCTGGCGGGTGGTGATGCCGATGAGCCGGGGTCCCCTGCTCACCATCGGGCTGACGACCGCGGTGTGGGCCTGGAAGGACTACCTGTGGCCGCTGCTGACCGGCCGTGAGGAGGAGACCCGCGTGCTGACCGTCGCGCTCGGCATCTTCCAGCAGCAGTCGCCCAACACCCAGCCGGACTGGACCGGTCTGATGGCCGGCTCCACCCTCTCCGTGCTCCCCGTCCTCGTGATCCTGATCCTTCTCGGCCGCCGTCTGGTCGAGTCCCTGAACTTCACCGGCATCAAGTGAGCCGTTCCTCCCGCCCCTTCGTCACCGCACGCCCGTTCGTCACCGCACGCTCCTTCGTCACCGCACGCTCCTGAGAGAGGCACCCCGACATGAGAATCCTTCACCGGCGCGCCGCCGCGGCACTGCTGTGCCTGGCCGCCACCTCGACCTTCGTCTCCTGCGGCAGCTCCGACGAGGGCTCCGGCGGCACCACGCTCGACTACTGGCTCTGGGACGACAAGCAGCTCCCCGCCTACCAGGAGTGCGCGGACGCGTTCCACAAGGCCAACCCGGACATCACCGTCAAGATCACCCAGACGGCGTGGGCCCAGTACTGGCAGAACCTCACCACCCAGCTCACCTCCGGCGACGCCCCGGACGTGTGGACCAACCAGAGCTCGTACTATCCGCAGTTCGCCACCAGCAACCAACTGCTGGACCTCCAGCCGCTGATCGAGCGGGACAAGGTGGACCTGTCCGCCTACCAGGACGGCCTCGCCGACGTGTGGGCGAAGGACGGCAAGCGCTACGGGCTGCCCAAGGACTGGGACACCATGGCGCTCGTCTACAACACCACGATGCTCGAGAAGCAGGGCCTGAAGAAGGCCGAGCTGGACAAGCTGACGTGGAACCCCTCGGACGGCGGCACGCTGGAGCGGGCGATAGCCAGGTCCACCCTCGACACCAAGGGCCGCAACGGACTCGACCCGGACTTCGACAGGAAGCACATCAAGGTCTACGGGTTCCTGCCCGAGTGGGCCGACGGCTCGCAGGGGCAGAACGGCTGGGGCGACCTGGCCGCCGCCAACGGGTTCCGCTACCTCGACAAGAACCCCTGGGGCACCCACTACAAGTACGACGACCCGAAGCTCGCCGAGACCATCGCCTGGTTCAAGCACCTCATCGACAAGGGGTACGCGCCCCGCTTCGACAAGCAGTCCACGGTCGCCAACTCCGAGCTGCTCTCCGCGGGCAAGGGCGCGATCATGGTCACCGGCTCGTGGACCATCTCCACCTTCACCGACCCCAAGGTCAAGGAGAAGCTGGCCTTCGCGCCGCTGCCGGTCGGGCCCGCGGGACGCAAGAGCGCCATCAACGGGCTGGCCGACTCCGTCTGGGCCGGCACCAAGCACCAGGAGCAGTCCTGGAAATGGGTCAAGTACCTGGGCTCCGCCGACTGCCAGAACCGGGTGGCCGCGCACGCCGTGGTCTTCCCCGCGCTGAAGAGCGCGACCCGGAAGGCACTGGCCGCGCACGAGGCCAAGGGGCATGACGTCGGCGTGTTCACCGACGTCACGGCCGCCAAGGAGACCTTCCCGCTGCCCGTCACCGAGCACGGCACCGAGATCAACCCGCTGGTGCAGGACGCCGTCCAGTCCGTCGTCCTCGGACAGGCCACGCCGCAGAAGGCGCTCAAGGACGCCAACGACAAGGTCAACGCCCTCTTCAAGTAGCCGTCCGGTCCACCCGGCACCGCACTTCCCCACCGGTTCACGCAAGGAGATCCATGGCCCAGCTCCTCACCCTCGGCGCGCGCACCTTCGCCGTCGAACTGGAGGACGACGCCCCGCCGCAGGCCGTCGACGGCGGCCTGCTGCTGCCTCCCGGACGCGCCGCCGTCCTGCACGGGCTCGGCGACGCCCTCTTCTACCGGCACGGACACAATTCCTGGAGCCCCTGCGGCTGGCGCCGGCTCTCCGAGGCACCGCTGCGCATCGAGAGCGCCCAGCGGCGGCTGACGGCCGACGACACCACGTGGGACGACCCCTCCCGGCACCACTCCTCCGCCGTCGCGGCCCTCCAGGGCGCCGACGGGCAGGTGCTGCTGCTGGGCGCCCTCGGCCTGGACGTGCCCCGGCTCACCGCCGACCGCGACACCCTCGCGGGCTGGTACGAGGACGCCGCGGCACCCTGGTTCCTGGCCTACGGCACCGAGGAGGAGGTCTTCGCCGCCTACGCCCGCCACCTCGGCGACCGCCTGGGGCGCGGCACCCGGCGCGCGGGCAACGTGTGGTGCAGCTGGTACGCCTACTACGAGAACATCACCGAGGAACAGCTCACCAAGGACATCGACGCCCTGCGCGGCCTCCCCTTCGACGTCGTCCAGGTCGACGACGGCTGGGAGACGAGGGTGGGCGACTGGGAGGCCAACGACAAGTTCCCCTCCGGGATGCGTGACCTCGCGGAACGCATCCGGGGCGCGGGACTGCGTCCCGGGCTGTGGATCGCGCCCTTCATCGTGCTCCCCGACTCCCGCACCGCCCGCGAACACCCCGAACTGCTGCTGCGCGAGGAGGACGGCCGGCCCGCGGTGGCCGGCCACAACTGGGGCAGCCCCTACTGGGTCCTCGACCTGACCCTGCCCGCGGCCCAGGAGCACCTGCGGGGCCTCGTCCGCCGGCTCGTCGGGGAGTGGGGGTACACCTACCTCAAGCTGGACTTCCTCCAGGCCGGCACCACGCCCGGCCGGCACGCGCACCCCGCGGGCCGCGAGGAGGTCTACCGCACCGGGCTGCGGATCATCCGGGAGGAGGCGGGTCCCGACACGTACCTCCTGGCCAGCGGGGCGCCGCTGCTGCCCTCGCTCGGGCTGGCCGACGGGCTGCGCAGCGGTCCCGACGTGGCGCCACTGTGGGAGCACTACGCCACCCGGGACCCCTCGGACGCGCTGGCGCGCAACGCCGTCGTCAACACCGTGCACCGGCTGTGGCAGTCCCCGCTGCTGGAGGTCGACCCGGACGTCGTGTACTTCCGCAGCCGGCTGAACCTCCTCACCGAGCGGCAGCAGGGACTGCTGCGCGACCTCGCGGACATCTGCGGGTTCCGGGCCGTGTCCGATCCCCCGGGCTGGCTGCGTCCCGAGGAACTGCAGGCCATGACACGGTACTTGCGGGCCCGCCCCGAGGTCCGCAGGACGGGCCGCTACCACTTCCTGCTCGACGGGCGGGAGGTGGACTTCACCCCGGTGGTGCACCCGGACGAGGAGCAGCGGTATCCCGTCGCCTGACATCGGCCGGAGGTCTCCTCCGGCCGTCCGGCGGAGTTAGTAAACTGCCTAGCATTATCCAGCGGTGAGTACCGCGGCCCACTGCAGGGAGCAGCACATGGCGACGACCGGCACCGATCCGGCCCGGATGCGCGAGATGAACCAGTTGACCATCGTGTGGGCGCTGCGCGGCAACCCGCCCTCGACGGTCACCGAACTCGCCGGCCGGACGGGGCTGTCCCGGCCCGCCGTGGACGTGCTGGTGCAGCAGTTGGTGGCGGAGGGCTGGGCCGAGGTCGAGGAGCCGGGGGCCAGCAGCACCGTCGGGCGGCCCGCCCGGCGGTACCGCTTCCGGGCCGGCGCCGGGCACGTGCTCGGCATCGACGTCGGGGTGCACAAGATCCTGGTCATGCTCAGCGACCTGGAGGGCAACCTCGTCCAGAGCCTGCGCCGGCCGGCCGATCCGGAGGCCGGTCCCGACGACCGCCTGGCCACGGTCGACCGGTGCGTCGACGAGGTGCTGCGCGAGGCGGGGATGACGGCGGCCGACATCTGGGCGGTCACCGTCGGCGTGACCGGGCCCGTCGACGCGAGCGGCCGCACGTCCCTGTTCACCCCTCTGCCCGGCTGGAACGCGGTCGATCCGGTGGCCCATCTCACCGAACGCTTCGGCTGCCCCGTCCAGGTCGAGAACGACTGCAAGCTGGCCGCGGTCGCCGAGCGCTGGAAGGGTGTGGCACAGGACGCGGACGACATCGTGTACGTCCTGGCCGGCATCCGCACCGGCGCCGGGCTGATCATCGACGGGACGCTGCGCCGCGGGCACGGCGGGGCCGCGGGCGAGATCGGCGCGCTGAAGGCCGTGCGCTGGCTGGACGCGCCGGGCCACCTCGCCGGCTGCCCCGGGGTGCCCTCGACGGCCGCGCAGGGCGAGGCCGCCGCCTGGGTGTTCCGCGCGGCCCGCGAGGGCGACCGGGCCGCGCGGACTGCCGTGCGGCGCTACGCGCGCGACCTCGCCGTCGGCGTGGCCGCGCTCACCCTCACCCTCGATCCGCAGGTCGTCGTCTACGGCGGGGGCTTCTCCCGGTCGGCGGACGTCGTGCTGCCGATGCTGCGGCAGGAACTGACCAAGCACTGCCTGCGCCTGCCGGAGCTGCGCGCCTCGACGCTGGGCGACGAGAGCGTGGCACTGGGCGCCCTGCGGCTCGCCCTCGACGAGATCGACGACCGGCTGCTCGGCGGCCGGCTCGCGGCCCCGGCCGCCCCGCGCGTGTAGCGGGGCGGCGTCCCACTCCCCCGGCTCAGGCCAGGTCGAGCAGGAGCGACAGGGTCCGGTGGAGCAGGTCCCCGGGCTCCTCGTGGTCCGCGGGCAGGGACGGGGAGCGCCAGGCCACGAAGCCGTCGGGGCGGACCAGGACGGCGCCCTGGGGAGTGACTCCGTGGGCCTCGGCCCAGTCGTCCTCGGGCTCCAGGTCGGCTCCGGGTGCGGTGCCCAGGCGGTAGGCGCGCAGCGGGATCGACAGGACGGCGGCGACCTTCCGCGCGGCCTCGTGCCAGACGGGCGTGGTGGCGTCGCACAGCAGCACCGGTGTGCGCTCGTACAGGTCGAGCGTGGACAGCCGCTCGGCCCCGCGGCGCAGCCACAGGTGCGGGGCGCGGCTGCCCGGTTCGCCGTTCAGCCGCAGTCCCTCGGGGACGGCGGGACCGTCGGGCGCCGCTCCGAGGACGGCGCCGCGCGGGTAGCGGTGGCCGAGGACGACGTTGAGGATGCCGCCGGGGCGGCCGCCCCCGCCGGCCGCCGGGGGCGGCGCGTCGTAGCCGGGGTGGCTGTGCTCGCCGGAGCGGTCGGCGGCGCGGGCGGCGGTGGCCTCGGCGACGGGGCGGCGTTCGGCGTCGTAGCTGTCCAGCAGCCCGGGACCGGCCCAGCCGTTGAGGACGGCGGCGAGTTTCCAGGCCAGGTTGTGCGCGTCCTGGATGCCGGTGTTGGAGCCGAAGGCGCCGGTGGGCGACATCTCGTGGGCGGAGTCCCCGGCCAGGAAGACCCGGCCGGAGGCGTAGGCGCGGGCGACCCGCTGGGCGGCGTGCCAGGGAGCACGGCCGGTGACCTGCACATCGAGGTCCGGGTCGCCGATGGCGCGGCGGATGTGCGCGGCGCAGCGCTCGTCGGTGAAGGACTCCAGGGTCTCGCCGCGCTCGGGGTGCCAGGGCGCGTGGAAGACCCACTGGGTGCGGTTGTCGACGGGCAGCAGCGCCCCGTCGGCCTCGGGGGAGGTCAGGTAGCAGACGATGAAGCGGCGGTCGCCGACGATCTCGGCGAGCTTCTGGGAGCGGAAGGTGACGCTCACGTTGTGGAAGAGGTCGCCCGGGCCCGACTGGGTGATGCCGAGGGAGTCCCGGATCGGGCTGCGGGGGCCGTCGGCGGCGATCAGGTACTCGGCGCGGACGGTGGTGTGCTCGCCGGTGTCCCGGCTCTTGACCAGCGCGGTCACCCCGTCCGCGTCCTGCTCGTAGGACATCAGCTCGGTGGCGAACCTGAGGTCGGCGCCGGGCAGCGCGCGGGCGTGCTCCAGCAGGACCGGCTCCAGGTCGTTCTGGCTGCACAGGCACCAGCCGCTGGGGCTGAACCGGGCCAGGCCGCCGCCGGGGTCGATCTCCCGGAACAGCCATTCGCCGGCCTCGCCGACGAGCGTGGGCGCCTGGAGGATGCCGTGGTTGCCGGCGAGGACGGAGGCCGCCTCGCGGATCGCCGGCTCCACACGGGCGGTCCGGAACAGTTCCATCGTGCGGACGTTGTTGCCGCGGCCCTTGGGGTGGGTGGAGGTGTGCTTGTGCTTCTCGACGAGGAGGTGCGGCACCCCCAGCCGGCCCAGGAAGACCGAGGCCGACAACCCGACCAGGGAGCCACCGACCACAAGGACCGGCACTTCGGTGTCAGCGCCTTTGCGCATGTCTGCCTTTCCTGTCGGGCGGCCGCGCGGGTGCGCGGCCGCCGTACGTGACGACACGACCCGCGGGGATCCCCGCGCCCGGCTCGGCCGCGACGATCCCCGCGCCCGGCTCTGCATCCATGCCCCGGCGGGGCGCGCCTCGTGGGGGATTCACTCGGTTGATCGTCCGGAATCGCGCGCGGGCGGCAGGCGGAACACGATCGGCACACAGCCCTCACAACCGCCCCTGCCGTGCGGCCGCCGACCGGTCGGGCACGGCCGCGGGGCGTGGCACCACCGCTGCCCCCGAAGAAAGGGTGTTCCTCCGATGACAGCCTCCCCCGCCGTCTCCACGGCTCCGAACCGGGTCAGCACGTCGGCCTTCGACGGCTCCCGGCTGCGGGTCGTGCTGATGCTCGACATCCACGACGGCGCCCAGCAGGAGTTCCTCGACGCCTACGAGCGCATGTGCGACGCGGTCGCGTCGGTCGAGGGGCACCTCAGCGACCAGCTCTGCCAGTCCATCGAGAACCCCTCCCAGTGGCTGATCACCAGCGAGTGGGAGAGCGCCCCGCCGTTCCTGGCCTGGGTCAACAGCGAGGAACACATCGAGACGGTGAAGCCGCTGCACAGCTGCGTGCGGGACACCCGCTCGATGCGCTACAGCGTGCTGCGCGAGACCACGCACGACGGCTCCGGCATCCGCGTGGAGACGCTGCAGGCCGCCCCGCGGGTCGGCGACGGCGTGGTGCGGCACGCGCTCACCTTCACCGTGAGGCCGGGCAGCGAGCCGGAGGTGGCCCGGCACCTGTCGGAGTACGCCTCCCCGAGCCCGCAGGTGGACGAGAAGACCCGGCTGCGCCGTACCTCCCTGTTCATGCACGGCAACCGGATCGTGCGGGCGGTGGAGGTCGAGGGCGACCTGATGGCGGCCCTGCGCCACGTGTCGCGCCAGCCGGAGGTGCGGGCGGTGGAGGAGGCCATCAATCCGTATCTGGAGCAGGAACGCGACATGAGCGACCCCCAGTCGGCACGGATCTTCTTCACCCGTGCCGCGCTGCCGGCCGTCCACCACGTCGCCGCCGGCCCCGAGGCCGACTCGGCGCACCGCGAGGGCCTGTTCCTGCCGGCCCGGCCGGGCTGCGGCATGCGTCTCGCCGAGCTGCTGGCGGAGCAGGACCAGCGGGCCGCCGAGGACCCGCGCAGCCCGGTGCTCGGCGTCGCCCTCTACCAGCGCGACGACATCGTCGTCCGCGTCGTGGACGTGGCCGGCGACCCGGACGCCGAGCCGGCTGCCGTGCTCGGGCTGGCCGAGCCCTCGGTCCGTGCGGAGGTGCTGCGGCTGCTGGACACCGCCGCGCTCGACGCGCCGCGGGACCTCGGCGACGACCGCGCCCTGGCCGGGCTGCTCGCCCGCGCCCGGATGCGGCCCCTGACCGACCGCACCTCCGAGCCCCGCTGACCAGGGCGTACGGACCCGCACCGATCCCTTTCGCGAGACCACGGAGCACCACATGAGCCAACAGCACGTCCGTATCGTCGACCTGAGCGAGACCCCGCACAACACCCGTCGGGGAGGTGACCTGCGTGCCATGCTCACCCCCACCGCGGTAGGCGCGACCAGCGGTTTCATGGGGCTGGCCACTGTCGCGCCGGGCGACAGGATCGGCGAGCACTACCACCCGTACTCCGAGGAGTTCGTGTACGTCGTCGCCGGGGAGCTGGAGGTGGACCTGGACGGCGAGCCGCACCCGCTGCGCCCGGACCAGGGCCTGATGATCCCGGCGTACATGCGCCACCGGTTCCGCAACGTGGGCCGGTCCGAGGCACGTCTGGTGTTCCACCTGGGCCCGCTGGCGCCGAGCCCCGAGCTGGGCCACGTGGACACCGAGGAGACCCCGGCCTCGGGAGCCGAGGGGGCCGGGGAGCACGAGCGGCCCGTGGGGGCGGCCTCATGAGCCGCCGGGTCGCGGTCACCGGCATAGGCGTCGTCGCCCCCGGCGGGATCGGGGTCCCGGCCTTCTGGGACCTGCTGTCGGCCGGGCGCACGGCCACTCGGGGCATCACCTTCTTCGACCCGAGCGGCCTGCGGTCCCGGATCGCCGCCGAGTGCGACTTCGACCCGGCCGCGCACGGTCTGGACCCGCGCACCGTCGAACGCAACGACCGCTACGTGCAGTTCGCGCTGGCGGCGGGCGCGGAGGCGGTGCGGGACGCGGGCCTGGACGGGCCGCCGGACGATCCGTGGCGCTTCGGCGTGAGCCTGGGCACCGCGGTGGGCGGCACCACCCGGCTGGAGCACGACTACGTGCTGGTCAGCGAGAAGGGTGCCCGCTGGGAGGTCGACCACCAGCGGGCCGAACCGCATCTGCACCGTGCCTTCGCGCCCAGCACGCTGGCCTCCGCGGTGGCCGAGGTGTTCGGGGCGCGGGGCCCGGTGCAGACCGTGTCGACGGGCTGCACCTCCGGCCTGGACGCGGTGGGCTACGCGGTCCAGGCGATAGCCGAGGGCAGGATGGACGCCTGCCTGGCAGGCGCCTCCGACTCGCCCATCTCCCCCATCACGATGGCCTGCTTCGACGCCATCAAGGCCACCTCCCCGAACAACGAGGACCCGGCGCACGCCTCCCGTCCCTTCGACGCCGACCGCGACGGCTTCGTGATGGGCGAGGGCTGCGCGGTGCTGGTCCTGGAGGAGCTGGAGTCGGCCAGGGCGCGCGGGGCGGAGGTGTACTGCGAGATCTCCGGATACGCCACCTACGGCAACGCCTACCACATGACGGGCCTGACCAAGGAGGGCCTGGAGATGTCGCGGGCCATCGACACCGCGATGGCCCAGGCCCGGCTGGCCCCGGAGGACATCGACTACGTCAACGCGCACGGCTCGGGCACCAAGCAGAACGACCGGCACGAGACCGCCGCGGTCAAGCGCTCCCTGGGCGCGCACGCGTACGCCACCCCGATGAGCTCCATCAAGTCGATGGTGGGCCACTCCCTGGGCGCGATCGGCTCGATCGAGGTCGCCGCCTGCGTGCTGGCCATGGCCCATCAGGTGGTGCCGCCCACCGCGAACTACACCACCCCGGACCCCGAGTGCGACCTGGACTACGTGCCGCGCGAGGCCCGCGAGCGGCGGCTGCGCGGGGTGCTGTCCGTCGGCAGCGGCTTCGGCGGTTTCCAGTCCGCGGTCGTACTGACCCGACCGACCGGGAGGACACCATGACAGCAGGCGAGAAGCGGCGCGCCGTCGTCACCGGCATCGGCGTCGTCGCGCCCACGGGCGTCGGTGTCGAGGCCTACTGGAAGGCGACGGCCGAGGGCGTCACCGCGCTCGGTCCCATCACCCGGGAGGGCTGCGGGCACTTCCCGATGCGGGTGGCCGGCGAGGTCCGCGGCTTCGACCCGCAGGCCATGGTCGAGGACACCTTCCTGGTGCAGACCGACCGGTTCAGCCACTTCGCGATGGCGGCAGCCCAGATGGCCCTGGCCGACGCCCGGCTGGGCCGCGGCGATCTCACCGACCCGTTCTCCGTGGGTGTGGTCACCGCGGCCGGCTCCGGCGGCGGCGAGTTCGGCCAGCGGGAGCTGCAGAAGCTGTGGGCCAACGGGCCCAAGCACGTGGGCCCGTACCAGTCGATCGCCTGGTTCTACGCGGCCAGCACCGGCCAGATCTCCATCCGCGGCGGCTTCAAGGGCCCCTGCGGGGTCGTCGCGAGCGACGAGGCGGGCGGTCTGGACGCGCTGGCGCACGGCGACCGGGAGGTGCGCCGGGGCACCGACACGCTGGTGGTCGGGGCGGCCGAGGCGCCGCTCGCCCCGTACTCGATGGCCTGCCAGCTCGGGTACGCCGAGCTGAGCCGGGAGAGCGAACCCGACCGCGCCTACCGGCCGTTCACGCCGTCCGCCTGTGGTTTCGTGCCCGCCGAGGGCGGTGCGGTGCTGCTCCTGGAGGAGGCGGGCACCGCCCGGGCGCGCGGCGCGGACCTGCGGGCGACGGTCGCCGGGCACGCGGCCACCTTCACCGGGGCCTCCCAGTGGGAGAAGTCCCGCGAGGGGCTCGCGCACGCCATCGAGGGCGCGCTCGCGCAGGCGGGCTGCCGCCCCGGAGACGTGGACGTGGTCTTCGCCGACGCGCTCGGCACCCCCGAGGCGGACCGGGCGGAGGCGCTGGCGCTGGCCGACGCCCTCGGCCCGCACGCCCGCCGGGTGCCGGTGACCGCGCCCAAGACGGGCACCGGACGGGCCTACTGCGGCTCGGCGGTGCTGGACGCGGCGGCGGCCGTGCTCGCCATGGAGCACGGTCTGGTGCCGCCCACCCCGAACGTCTTCGACGTCTGCCACGACCTGGACCTCGTCGCCGGCCGTGCCCGGCCGGCCGAGCTGCGCACCGCGCTGGTGCTCAGCCGCGGACTGATGGGGTCCAACTCGGCGCTCGTGCTGCGGCACGGCGCCACCGGTTCCGACGAGTGAAGGAGCGAGACAGCATGACCGAACAGACGACACTGAAGGTGACCGTGCGGGAGCTGGCGGCGCTGATGAAGCAGACCGCCGGCGTCGCCGTCGACCCCGCCGAGCTGGAGCGCGGCGTGGACTCCGGGTTCGACGCCTTCGGCCTGGACTCCCTGGGCCTGCTGGGCATCGTCGGCGAGCTGGAGAAGCGCTACGGGCTCGCGCTGCCCGAGGACGCCGAGAAGTGCAAGAGCCCGGCGGACTTCCTGAAGATGGTCAACGGCTCGCTCGCGGCGGGGGTGTGACATGGCGGGGCACACCGAGAACGAGGTGACGATCGCGGCGCCGTTCGACCTGGTCTGGGACATGACCAACGACCTGGCGAACTGGCCCGACCTGTTCAGCGAGTACGCGGCCGTGGAGATCATGGAGCGCGACGGCGACCGGACGCAGTTCCGGCTCACCATGCACCCCGACGAGAACGGCACGGTGTGGAGCTGGGTCTCCGAGCGCACCGTCGACCGGGCCGCGCGGACCGTGCGGGCCCGCCGGGTCGAGCCCGGCCCGTTCCAGTTCATGGACATCCGCTGGGAGTACGAGGAGACGCCGGACGGCACCCGCATGCACTGGACGCAGGACTTCGCGATGAAGCCCGAGGCGCCGGTGGACGACGCGGGGATGACCGCCCGGATCAACACCAACTCCCGGATCCAGCTCGACCTGATCCGTGAGCGCGTCGAGCGGGCCGCACGCGAGCGGCAGCCCGCCGCGGTCCGGGCCGAGTGAGCCGGACGAGGAACCCGGAGAACGGAAGAGGAACCCTGTGCATCACACGATGATCGTCGCGAGGATGAAGCCGGGCGCGGGCCCGGACATCGCCAAGGTCTTCGCCGAGTCCGACCGGGGCGAACTGCCGCACCTGGTGGGCGTGAAGAGCCGCAGCCTGTTCCAGTTCGGTGACGTGTACCTGCACCTCATCGAGAGCGAGCAGGACCCGGGCCCGGCCATCGCCCGGCTCGCCGAGCACCCGGAGTTCCGGGGGATCAGCGAGCGCCTGGAGGCGTACGTCATGCCGTACGACCCCCAGACGTGGCGCGGCCCGAAGGACGCGATGGCCCAGCGGTTCTACCACTGGGACCGTGACGCCGAGCGGGACGGCGCGCCCGCCGCCACCGGACGCGGCTGACGCGCCCGCGCCGCACGAAGCCGCCGGCCCCCGCCTTCGCAGAGGCGGGGGCCGGCGGCATGTCGGGTTCAGCCTCCCGGATCACTCCGGGACGCGGCACTCGAAGGCGTGCAGGTAGGGGTTGATCCGGCGGACGGTGTCGATGACGAGGCCCGCCGCGTCCAGCCGCTCGCTGAGGCTGCGCTCGGTGTGCTTGGCGCCGCCCACGTTGAGCAGGAGCAGCAGGTCCATGGCGCTGGTGAAGGGCATGGACGGGGTGTCGTCGACGAGGTTCTCGATCGCCACCACGCGGGCGCCGGGGCGGGCCGCGGCGCGGATGTTGGCCAGGGCGCGGCGGGTGCTGTCGTCGTCCCACTCCAGGACGTTCTTGATGACGTACACGTCGGCGTGGACGGGGATGTCCTCGCGGCAGTCGCCGCCCACGGTGCGGGCCCGGCCGGCGAGCGCGCCGCCGGGAAGCAGCCGGGCGTCGGCGTGCTCCACCACCTTGGGCAGGTCCATGAGCACACCCCGGACGTCCGGGTACTTCTCCAGCAGGCTGGCCAGGACGTGGCCCTGGCCGCCGCCGATGTCGACGACCGACTCGGCGCCGGTGAGGTCGAGGGCGGCCGCCACGTCGCGCGCGGACTGCTCGCTGGAGCGGGTCATGGCGCGGTTGAAGACGGCGGCGGAGGCGGGCGCGTCCTCGTTGAGGTACTGGAAGAAGCCCTTTCCGTAGAGGCCCTCGACGACGTTGCCCCCTGTGCGGACGGCCTCGTCGAGCAGGGGCCACACTTCCCAGGTCCAGGGCTCGGTGCACCACAGGACGACGTCCTTGAGGCTGTGCTCCTCGTCCTCGCGCAGCAGCCGCGAGAGCTCGGTGTGGGCGAAGGTGCCGTCGACGCGTTCGGTGAAGACGCCCTGGCAGGCCAGGGCGCGCAGCAGCCGCCGCAGCGGTCCCGGCTCGGCCCCGACCGAGCGGGCCAGTTCCTCGGCGGTGGCGGGGGCGCTGCCGAGCGCGTCGGCCACGCCGACCCGGGCGGCGGCGCGCAGGGCGGCCCAGCGGGCGGCGGCGAAGGCGAGGCCGCGCAGCAGCATGGGGGCGGGGGTCCCGGCAGCCGCCGTCTCCTCGCCGGTGGCCGCGGCGGGTGCCGGGGAACCGGTCTCGACGGTGGTCATCGGCGGCCTCCCGCCGGGGCGGCGGCGGGCAGGGTGCGGTTGCCGCACAGGGCGGCGGGCTCGGAGGTGCCGCAGGTGTTGCCCTGGAAGGTGTTGGTCTTGGCGGTGTCGCGGTCGGCGAGGTCGGCGGGGCCGTTGTCCTGGAGGGTGTTGTCCTGGATCGTGTTGTTCTCGTTGAGGGCGCCCACGAAGCTCTTGAACAGCACGATGCCGCCGGACATCGGGGTGGTGCCCTTGTTGTCCTCGACGGTGTTGCGGACGACGGTGACCTTCTCGGCGCCGGTGAGGACGATGCCGGCGCCCTGGATGGCGGGCAGTCGCGAGTTGGCGGCGCAGAACTTGTTGTTGTGGTGGACGTGGTTGAGGCGGACGGTGATGTCGCCGACGCGGGGCTTGTTCTCGTCGCCGACGACCATCACGCCGGCGCAGTTGGCGGTGATGTCGTTGGCCTCGACCCTCACCTCGCGCAGCCGGCGCACGGTGACTCCGATGCGGTTGTCGACGAGGTCGTTGCCGCGGACCAGGGTGCCGTCGGTGTCGGTGGCGCCGGCCTCGGTGTCCACGGTGTTGGCGAGGAAGATCCCGGCGTCGCCGTTGGCGCGGGCGGTGTTGTTGATGAGGCGGCCCTCGGTGGAGCGTTCCTGGGCGATGCCCCAGGTGCCGTTCTTCTCGGCCATCACGTGGTGCACGACCAGTTCGTCGGTCCGGCTGGCCCAGACACCGTTCTTCTTGAAGCCGCGTACCGTCAGGTTGCTGATGCGGACGCCCTTGAGCGGGTGGGCTGCGGTGCCCTCGACGCAGATGCCGTTGCCGGCGGCGGCGCAGGCGTCGGCCTTGCGCGCCTTGGTGGTCGCGGGGACCAGGACGGTGCGGTCGCCGGCGCCGCGCACGGTGACACCGGACTTCTTGACCTGGATGCTCTCCCGGTAGGTGCCGGGGCCGAGGTACACGGTGTCACCGGGCCGGGCGGCGTCGAGGGCCCGCTGGACGGACTCCCCCGCGTCCACTTTGAGGACGGTCCCGGCGGCGTGGGCCTGTGGCACCCAGGCGAGGCCGAGGACGGCGGAGGTGGCGGCGGACAGCGCGAGGGCACGCAGTTGAGGTTTCGTCATACGAAGAAGTTATGGTCGGTATGACCCATTTCGCCATATAGACGCGCGTTCGTGTCACCTCTGCGTGCCCTGTTCGCTACATTCTGTTATATGTGCTGGTCGGGGCGTATGCCTACCGCTCGGGCCTACCGGTCCTCCGGGAGGGCCGTGTCGTCCTCGATGGTGTGCATCGCCGCCTCCTCGGCCCCCGCCGCGCCGGCGTCGATGCCCTCGTCCTCGGCGACCAGCTCCTTCGTGGTGTCGGAGTGGGCGCCCTGGTCGGGGGCGACGAGACGGCCGGAGCGGGCGTCACCCGCCTCGGGGTCGACGGGCTCGCCGTCGGTGTCGGAGGCGTCGCCGATGCCGTCACCGGGGGCGGCCTCGACGTCCGGGACCTCCTGGGACAGGCGCTCGTCGAGCGTCTCCCCCTCGTGCTGCTCGGCGGCGGTCGTGCCGGTCTTGGTCACGCCGAGGGGCTTCTCGGGGGGCGAGTAGCCCTCGTCGAGCGCGTCGTCGTACGTGCGTTCGCCGACGGCGTCCTGCATGTCCAGGGGTGCGGCGTCCTCCTGCTCCTCGTTGGTGCCGGTGGGCTGGTAGACGTCGTCTCCCATGCGGTCGGCGGCCATCGGGGCCCTCCTCTCCGGGGTGTTTCGTACGGTTCGCGCGGGTCGCTGTGACCCGTGTTTCCGTGATCGAGGACGGTAACCCTCCGGGGGCGGCGCGACCTCCCGCCACCCCCGGTCCCCGCACCCCGGACAGCACCCCCGGGCCCCCTCGGGCCCGCGGTCAGGCGTTCGGATCGAAGGGCACCCCCGCGGGGAGCGCCTTCCGCAGGTGGGAGACGAAACTGTCGTCCCGCAGGCCGAAGTGCGCACTGCCGAAGTCGGCCGCCACGAGCTTCTCGCGCAGCCCGGGCGGATAGCCGTTCCACCCGACGAGCGGCGGGTACTGCCAGGTGTGGCGGTGGTTCTCCGGCGGCTCGTCGTTGGCCGTGGCCGGGCGGAAGCAGTGGGTGCCGATGCCGTCCTTGTGGTAGACGACCTTCGGATGCGTGCCCTCCCAGCGCATCCGGTCGGCGGAGTGGATGTCGAAGTTCCCGTGCGCGGAGGTCGCCACGTACTTCGCCTCGCCCTCGTGCACCCACACCACCACGTGCTCCCAGTCGTGCCGGTGCCCGCCGAGTTCGATGCCGGGGAGTGCCTGGTCCTTCTCGAAGTAGCTGCCGTAGAGGATCGCGCACCAGCCGTTGTCGCACTTCTCGCGGGAGTACCCGTTGGTGTTCTCCAGGTCGGAGGCGTCCCGGCAGTTCCCGTTCAGGGCGCCCGTCGGCTTCAGGCCGGGATTGAGGGTGCCGTCGGGTCCGATGGCGGGGGTGGCGTAGCAGCCGTCGGTGTCGTAGTCGTAGGCCGGCTGGAAGGTCAGCTCCAGGGCGTCCGCGTTGGTGGGGAGCGCGGGTGGCGGGGCGGCGAAGGCGAGGCCGGAGGCCGCCACGACGAGCGTGACGGCGGCGCCGAGGGTGAGGCTTGCTCTGCGGATCCGGGTGCGCGAGCGGGTCTTCACGTGTCCTCCTGACAGCCACGGGCCACTGGGTGGCGGGGGGCGACGACGGGGGTGCGGGGTGCACGGCATGGATTGACATGCCCAAGTCACCCTCCTCGTACGCGCGGAACGGGACACGGGGGCTTGGCGCCCACCCCTTTCCGGGAGTTGGTCCCGGCTGACAGACTTCGGAGGTGTTCGACTACGACATGATCGTCATCGGATCCGGCCCCGGCGGGCAGAAGGCCGCGATCGCCGCGGCCAAGCTCGGCCGCACGGTCGCCGTGATCGACCGTCCCGACCGGCTCGGCGGGGTCTCCCTGCACACCGGCACCATCCCCTCCAAGACCCTCCGCGAGGCCGTCCTCTACCTCACCGGCCTCACCCAGCGCGATCTGTACGGCCAGAGCTACCGGCTCAAGGAGAACATCACCGTCACCGACCTCACCGCCCGCACCGAGCACGTCGTGGGCCGCGAAGTCGACGTCATCCGCAGCCAGTTGTCCCGCAACCACGTCGCCCTGCTGGCCGGCACCGCCCGGTTCGAGGACGAGCACACCCTCGTCCTGGAGGAACCCGAGGGCGAGGGGCGCACGCTCACCGCCGAGCACATCGTCATCGCCACCGGCACCCGCCCGGCCCGCCCCTCCACCGTCGAGTTCGACGGCAGGACGATCCTCGACTCCGACAACGTGCTGCACCTGGAACGGGTGCCGCGCTCCATGGTCATCGTCGGCGCCGGTGTGATCGGCATGGAGTACGCCTCCATGTTCGCCGCGCTCGGCAGCAAGGTCACCGTCGTCGAACAGCGGCCCGGGATGCTCGACTTCTGCGACGCGGAGGTCGTGGAGTCGCTCAAGTACCACCTGCGCGACCTCGCGGTCACCTTCCGCTTCGGGGAGACCGTCAGCGCGGTCGAACGGCACACCAACGGCACGCTCACGGTGCTGGCGAGCGGCAAGAAGATCCCGGCCGACGCGGTCATGTACTCCGCCGGCCGGCAGGGCCTGACCGACGGGCTGGCCCTGGAGAAGGCGGGGCTCGGCGCCGACAAGCGCGGCCGGATCGCCGTCGACGAGCACTACCGCACCTCGGTCCCGCACATCTACGCGGTCGGGGACGTGATCGGTTTCCCCGCGCTCGCGGCGACCTCCATGGAGCAGGGCCGGGCGGCGGCCTACCACGCCTGCGGGGAACCGGTGCACCCGATGCACGACCTCCAGCCCATCGGCATCTACACGATCCCCGAGATCAGCTTCATCGGCCGCACCGAGGCCCAACTCACCGAGGAGTGCGTGCCCTTCGAGGTGGGGATGTCCCGCTACCGCGAACTGGCCCGCGGGCAGATCATCGGCGACTCGCACGGGATGCTGAAGCTGCTCGTCTCCCCGCAGGACCGCAAGCTGCTCGGGGTGCACTGCTTCGGCACCGGCGCGACCGAACTCATCCACATCGGGCAGACGGTGATGGGCTGCGGCGGCACGGTGGACTACCTCGTCGACGCGGTCTTCAACTATCCGACGCTCGCCGAGTCGTACAAGGTGGCCGCGCTGGACGCGACCAACCGGATACGCCAGATCGACCGTCTGGGCGGCTGAGGCCCGCCGGCCCGAACGGCGCGGGCGGCCCGGGGCCCGGAAGTGGGTGCGGCCCGGCCGCCGCACCCACCGCCCGCCCCCACTCCCCTACTCCCCCACTCCGGTCCGCTCCGCGCACGGGCCCACCGGGCCGTCCGGACGCCGACGGGCGGCCGAGGGATGCCCTCCTCCCGACGTGAGACTCGCCACAGTGGGGTCCGTACCGCCCAATCCGCACAGCCCACCCCGGACCGTCCGAAAATGGTGCCCCGACCCACGTCCCGAGGGTGCTCCGGGAACGCCTCGGAGGCCTCTCGGGTCCCCTCGGCACGAGTCCCGCCTCAACTGCCCCAATGGTTACAGAGGGTGAGGCAACCATTCACTCGTTCGATTCGTATATCCGGGTGGAAGCGGCGCGGGCCCTCGGTCACAGGGGGCATCCGGAGCACCACCGACCGCTTCTCCGGAGTTCTCGAGCGAGGAGAAACGATGCAGCTGTTCGCCCTCAACTATGCCGTCCCTGTGGAAGAGTTCGAGGTCAGCGCTCCGTACACCTACGACTCCGCACTGCAGTTGAACCTCCTGGCCAACGGCCGCATCGCCGCCCACGACGCGGCGCTGATGCGCGAACTCGGGGCGACCACCTCGACGGCCGGGTCCAAGACCCACTTCGACGACTGAACACGGGGCGCGACGATGACGGTGCTGATCCTCACCGGCGAGGAGGACGTGACGGCGGATCTGGTGGTGGCCCAGCTCCACGCCCTGGGAGCCCCGGTGGTCCGGCTCGACCCCGCCGACCTGCCCGGGGCGGTGTCCCTGTCCGGGGAGTACGTCCACGGCCGCTTCCGCGGCCATCTGTCCGCCGGGGGGCGGCTGGTGAGCATGGACGGGCTGAGATCCGTCTGGGTGCGCAGACCCGGCACGCCGGCGGCCCGGGCCGGCTGGCCCTCCGACTGGCTGAGCGAGGAGTCCGGGCAGGCCCTGTACGGCATGCTGCGCAGCGCCGACGTCCGCTGGATGAACCACCCCGACGCCGCCCGCCGCGCCCGCTACAAGCCCTGGCAGCTACGACTGGCCCAGCGCAGCGGACTTCCGGTGCCGGCCACCCTCATCACCACGTTCCCGCAGGCCGCCCGTGACTTCGCCGGACGGTACCCGGACCTGGTGGTCAAGCCCGTCTCGGGCACCCATCCGCAGCACCCGCCCCGCGCGGTCCCCACCAGCAGGGTCGCCCCGGGCACGGACTTCTCGGCGGTCGCCCACGGGCCGACGCTGCTGCAGCGCCGCGTCGCCAAGCGCGCCGACATCCGGCTGACCGCCGTCGGCGACCGGATGCTCGCCGCCCGCAAGGCGGTCTCCCCCGACGCCGGCCCCGACGAGGTCGACGTCCGCTTCGCCCGCTCCGACGCCCCCTGGAAGCCGGTGGAGGTGCCCCCGAGGGTCACCGAGGCCGTGCGCGGCTATCTGCGGGAGGCGGAACTCGCCTACGGAGCCTTCGACTTCGCCGAGGACGCCGACGGCATCTGGTGGTTCCTCGAGTGCAACCAGTCGGGCCAGTTCGGCTTCGTCGAGGCGGAGACCGAGCAGCCGATCGCCCGCGCGGTGGCCCGGTGGCTGGCCTGCGAGGACGGCGCCGAGCCGGACACCGGGGACGGCGGCAGCACCGTCCCCGCACCGCTCAGCGGCGGGAGGAGAGGTACGCCCGCACACCCGGCGCCTCGTGTGCGTCCTCCTCGTTCACCAGACCGCCCACCGCGTTCGCGTCCGGCTTGAGCACGTACGTCTTCAGGCTCGCCGGACGTGCCTCGTCGGAGAAGTCCTGCGGGGTGCCGAGCCCGGTGTCGAGGTGCTTCTGCGTCCGGTGCGCCGCCACCACGTCCGCTCGCTCCAGGCTTCCCCTCGCGCACGCCTTCTTCAGGTCCTCGCCCAGAAGCCGGGCGGCGTTGTAGCCGGAGAGCACGCCCGAGTCGACGACGGAGCCCGGGTACCTCTTCCCGTACGCCGCGACCATGCGCTGCACTCCCAGGATGTCGGCGCTGACCGCGGGGGCCGCGCTGACCACGTGCAGCATCCCCTCCAGCGCCTTGGCCGCGGGCGTCTTGAGCAGTTGGGGCGCGAAGCCCGGGGCGCTGCTGACGATCGGCACCTTCAGTCCGCGTGCGGCGGCCACCCCCGCGAGCGAGGCGGTCTGGGCGGGGCCCGCGCTGATCAGCACGGCCTTGACGCCTGCCTTGCGCAGCGCGGTGACCTGGGCGGACAGGTCGGTGTCGGTCGCCTTGATCTTCTGTCCGACCACCTTCATCCCGGCCCGCTCCGCCGCCCAGGTGGAACCCTGGAGGGCGTTGGCCCCGTAGTCGCCCTCGAAGTAGACGTGGCCGAGGGCGTCGCCCTTGCCGACCTTGCGCGTACGGAGGAGATGGTCGACGGCGGCGAGCATGTCGACGTCGTAGGTGGTGCCCACGACCTGCACGGAGTCCTTGCCGAGCAGGTCGGCCGACCAGGCCTGCGGGAAGGTGAGCATGTGGTCGCGGCCGAGGTCGTCGAGGAGGGCGGCCACCACCGGGGAGCCGACCACCTGCGGCAGCGCGACGACGTTCGCGGAGAGGTCGGCGTAGGCGCCGACGGCCTTCTGCACGTCGTAGCCGTGGTCCTTGACGGTGATGCGGACCTTTCGGCCGCAGATGCCGCCGTCGGCGTTGGTCTCGTCGGCCCACATCTGCTGGGCCTGCACGATGCTCTTGCCGAGGGTGGCGTACGGGCCGGACAGGTCGGTCAGGGCGCCGAGCCGAATGACGGAGTCGCTGACGCCGGGTCCGGTGCGGACGCCGTCGACGCCGTCGCCGCCGGACTGCCCGGCCGACTTGGAACTGCACGCGGCACCGGCCAGCAGGACGGTGGCCAGGGCCGCGACGAGGGCGGGGCGGAGGACGCGGCGCGGGAGGCGCGGGGTGTGCGGGGCGTTCACGAGGTGGGCTCCTTGGTTCGGGCGGCGGAGGACGGCGGCCTGGGGGCCGACGGGCCGGTGTCGGCGGGGGTGCGGCGGGAGCGGAGGCGGGTGGTGGCGCGGCGCAGGCGGGCCGCCGCTCCGTGCAGCCCGTCGGGGGCGCGGAGCAGGACCAGGACGACGGCGGCGCCGTAGAGGTAGCGGGCGGCCTCGGTGGGTCCGAGGCCGCCCTCGGTGGTGCCGGGGGCGGCGAGGAAGGGAAGGTGGTCGGCGTACCGGGCCATCAGCAGCGGCAGCGCGGTCACGAAGCAGGCGCCCGCGGTGGCGCCCGCCACCGAGCCGAGGCCGCCGATGACGATCATGGCGAGGTAGTCGACGGACAGCGCGAGCCCGAAGTAGTCGGGCACGACACGGCGGAAGGCGAGCGCGAGCAGCACTCCGGCGAGGCCCGCGTACATCGAGGAGACGACGAAGGCGGCCGAGCGGTGGCGGGCGACGGCCACGCCGAGCACCGACGCGGCCGTCTCGCTGTCGCGCAGGGCCACCAGGGCCCGGCCCGGACGGCCGCGCAGCAGGTTCCGCGCGGTGTACCAGGAGCCGGCGAACAGTGCGAGCCCCAGGTACCACAGCCGCTCCTCCGCCCCGAACGGCACACCGAGGACGAGGAGTTCGGGCTCCTGCGCGGTGAAGGCGAACCCGCCGAAGGCCATCGGCGGCACCGAACGGCCGTTGAAGCCGCCGGTGACGGTGCCGGCGGCGAGCAGCAGGTGATGGCCGAGGAAGACCAGCGCCAGGGTGGCGACGCCGAGGTAGATGCCGCGTACCCGGCCCGCCACGGGGCTGAACAGCAGCCCGGCGAGTCCGGCGAGCGCGACGGCGAGGACGAGGGCGAGCGGGGGCGGCAGCCCGGGGCCGGGCTCGCCGGCCAGCCAGACGTAGCCGTAGGCGCCGACGGCGATAAAGAAGGCGTGTCCCAGGGAGAGTTGGCCGGCCGTACCGGTGAGCAACGAGAGCCCGACGGCGCCGATGGCGGCCGCCGTGCAGAACAGTCCGAGGCGCAGCCAGAAGGCGTCCAGGTAGAAGGGGAGGGCGCACAGCAGCGCCGGTACGGCCAGGAGGAGGACGGTGCGGGCCGGCGGCCGGCGGAGGCCCGCCGTTCCGGTGGGTTCAGACACGGACGGCCCCCTTCGCGCCGAACAGCCCGGTGGGCCGCACGAGGAGGACGAGGACCATCACCGCGTACGGCGCCACGTCGGCGAAGCCCTCTCCCAGCACGTGCAGTTGCGTCTGGTAGCCGGCGACGAGGGCCTCGGTGAGCCCGATCAGGGCGCTGCCGGCGAGGGCGCCGCCCGGGGAGGCCATGCCGCCGAGGACGGCGGCGGGGAACGCCTTGAGCGCGATCTGCCCGGTGGTGCGCTCCAGGCCGGGTGCCGGGAAGGCGGCGAGGAAGACGGCGGCGAGCGCGGCGAGCGCCCCGGCCAGGCACCAGGCGAGGGTGCGGACGCGGGCGAGCCGGATGCCCATGAGGGCGGCCGCCTCGGTGTCCTCGGCGGCCGCCCGCAGCGACAGCCCCCAGGGGGTGAGCCGGAAGAGGGCGAACACCGCGCCGATGGCGACCGCCGACACCGCGAGGGCGGCGAGCCGGCTGTCCGCGACGGTGACCGGGCCGAGGGTGGTGACGGCGTCGCCCCAGGGGTCCCCGAGGGTGAGCAGGTCGCCGCCGATGCGCCGGGTCAGCTCGGTGGCGAGCAGGAGGTCGACGCCGAGGGTGGCGATGGTGCGCACATGAGCGGTGCCCGGTTCGGTGCCGTCCCCGCGCAGCAGCAGCCGGTCGACGGCGCCGGCCGTCAGCGCGGTCGCGAGGACGGCGGCGGCGAGGGCGCCCGCGAAACCGAGGGGGCCGTGCAGCACGGCGGTGAGGTAGCCGCCGAGCAGGAGCAGCGAGCCGTGGGCGAAGTTGAGGACGCCGGAGGCCCTGAAGACGATGACGAAGCCGAGGGCGACCAGGGCGTAGACGGCGCCGAGAGCGAGTCCGCCGAGCGCGAGGTCGAGCAGGTCGGTCATGCCGCGTCCTCCCCGGTGCCCTCGGCGCCGAGGTAGGCCCGGAGCACCTCGGGGTGGCGGCGGACCTCCTCGGGGGTCCCGTGGGCGAGGGGCCGGCCGAAGTCGAGGACGGTGACCTCGTCGGCGAGCCGCATCACCAGGGCCATGTCGTGCTCGACGAGCAGGACGGAGAGGCCGAGCGCCTCCCGGACGCGTCGGACGACGTCGGCGGTGCGGGCCCGTTCGGCGGTGTTCATGCCGGCCACCGGTTCGTCCAGGAGCAGTACCCGGGGCTCCAGGCACAGGGCGCGGGCGAGTTCGACGCGTTTGCGGTCGCCGTAGGAGAGGTGGGCGACGGGGGCGTCGAAGTGGGGGCCGAGGCCGACCAGTTCGGCGAGTTCACGGGCCCGTTCCCGGTGGGCGCGCTCCTCGCGCAGGGCCGAGGGCAGGCGCAGCGCGGTGGCGGCGTATCCGGCGCGGGACAGGGCGTGCCGGCCGAGCATGAGGTTGTCGGCGACGGTGGTTCCGGTGGTGACGAGGTTCTGGAAGGTGCGGGCCAGGCCGAGGGCGGCGATGCGGTGCGGGGCGAGCCGGGTGAGGTCGGTGCCGCCGAGCAGGACCTGTCCGGCGTCCGGGCGGCACAGTCCCGACAGGACGTTGAAGCAGGTCGACTTCCCGGCGCCGTTGGGCCCGATGAGGGCGTGCACGGTGCCCGGCGCGACGGTGAGGGAGACCCCGTCGAGCGCCGTCAGCCCGGCGAAGCGCACGGTGACCTCACGGATCCGCAGCGGCGGGGGTGGCCCCGGGTGGTGGGACGCGGCCGGTCCGCCGCGCTCGCGGGCGTTCACGCGGCCCCCCGTCCGCCGGACGGGTCCTCGGGGGTCCCGTCCGGGTCCTGGCCCAGGTAGAGGCGGCGCACGGCGTCGGTGCGGGCCAGTTCCCCGGCGGGTCCGGCGAGCCGGGTGCGGCCCACCTCCAGGACGTACGCGTGGTCGGCGAGGGCCAGCGCCAGTCCGGCGTTCTGCTCCACCAGCAGCACCGAGGTGCCCTGTTGGTGGATGGTGCGCACGAGGGCGGCGATGTGCTCGGCCATGCGCGGGGCGAGCCCGAGGGAGGGTTCGTCGAGCAGCAGCAGCCGGGGGTCGGCCATCAGGGCACGGCCGAGGGCGAGCATCTGCTGCTCGCCGCCGGAGAGCAGGCCGGCGGGTTGTCCGCCGCGTTCGGCCAGCCGGGGGAAGAGGCCGAGGACGCGGTCGCGGGCCGCGCGCCGCGCCGCGGGGGTGCGGCGGCCGGGGCCGAGGGCGCCGGCGCGCAGGTTCTCCTCCACGGTGAGCCCGGCGAACACCCGCCGCCCTTCGGGTACGTGTACGACCCCGGCGCGGACGGCGGCGACCGGGTCGCGGCCGTCGAGGACGGTGCCGCCGTAGCGGATCCGGCCGCCGGTGACGGCGCCCCGGTGGTGGCGCAGCGTGCCCGAGAGGGCCCGCAGCAGTGTGGTCTTGCCGGCGCCGTTGGCGCCGAGCAGGGCGACGATGCCGTGCGCGGGAACGGTCAGGGAGACCGCGCGCAGCGCGGAGACGGTGCGGCCGTAGGTGACGTCCAGGTCCTCGACGTGCAGGCTCGGCTCGGGTGGCGGCGGTGCGGGGGACGGCGGCTCGGGTGACGGCGGCTCGGGTGACGGCGGTGCGGGCATCGCGGCTCCTCGGGGCGGGGAGCGTTCACGACAGCACGGGCGGGCGGGGGCGCACAGGGCGGCGGCGGGGGTCGGGGCGGGGGTCCAGCGGGCGAGGGGCGGGGTTGTGCGCGGGCCCAGGGCACGCGGGGAGGGGTGCGGTACGCGCGGAGCCCCCGCCCGGGGAGCGGGATCATCCGGCGTCGGACCGCAGGCGGTGCGCGGTGAGCGCGAGGCTGAGTTCGGCCGCGTCCGCCGGCCGCCCCAGCAGCCGGCCCGTCAGCCGCTCGCACCTGCGCAGCCGGTTCAGCACCGTGTTGCGATGGCAGAACAGCCGCTCCCCCACCCGCCGCGCGGAGCCCTCGCACGCGAACCACGCGGCGAGCGTGGCCAGCAGGACCTCCCGCTCCCCCGGCTCCACCGCCAGCAGTCCGCCGAGCACCCGGGCGACCAGCGCCGCCCCCAGTTCGGGACTGGCCAGCAGCAGGGCTTCCGGCAGGTGCTCGTCCAGCCGTACGTGTCCGCCTCCCGGCGGGCAGATGCCGAGCGCGAGGTCCGCCTGGGCGCGTGCCTCGCCCACCGCGGCGAGCCCCTCGGCCACCGCACCGATCCCGACCCGTGCCCCGGCGAGCGGTTCCGCTCCCGGCCGGGGCAGTGCCTCGGCATCGCCCTCCGGCAGGAGGACGATGCCGTGGTCCGCCTCCGCGCCGGTCTGCCAGTGCACCCGGGCCCCGGCGGGCACGAGGGCGGCCCGCAGGGCGCCGTCCTCCCCCGTGCGGGGCCGCCCGGGCCCGGCCACTGCGAGGACGACGTACCGTCCGTCCTCCGGCAGCCCGAGCGCCCGCGCGGTCTCGGGCAGGTCGGCGATGCGGCTGGTGCCGTCGAGGAGTGCGGCGGCCAGCACGCGCTGCCGGTTCTCGCGCCGCCACAGCAGGTGCCGCTCGGCCTGCCGGTACGCCTCGGCGACGAGCGTGCAGTGCTCGTCGACGAAGTTCCAGACGTCGGCCGCCACGTGGATGAGCAGCCGGGTGTCCTCGGGCGCCGTCCGGGAGGTCTCCTCCACGAGGGCCTGCCAGACCAGGGACCCGCCGAGCCGGAAGGCGTGCAGCAGAGCGTCGAGGGGCAGCCCCTCCTCCGCACGGACGGTGCCGATCCGCCAGGTGCAGCGCCGGGCGGCCTCGCGGGTGCCGCGCGGGTCGAGCAGGGAGGCGACGCTGTGACGCAGCGAGCGGTGCGCCTCCTGGCGGATGCCCTCGGGGTCGCGTCCGAGGGCGGTCCGGTAGGCCGGCTCCTGCTCGCGCAGGGCGGCGAGCAGCCGCTCGGTGAGTTCGGGCAGGTCGTCGAGGAGGGTGCGGGCGGCCCGGTGCAGAACGCCGAGGGCGTCGGCGTCGATGAGGGAGCGCACGCGGGGGCCGCGCGGGGGCGGGGCGGCCGGCGAGGGCGGGCGCGGCGCCCCGCGTGGCCGTGCGTAGGGCATGGCGTGCGGCAGTGCGTGCTGCATGACGGTCCTCCCCCGGGCCGGGCTGTCGGGCAGTCCTGCCCCGAAGAATGACATACCGTCCGGTCGGTCCCCAGGGGTGTGCACACACGATTCCCGTACGGGCGCGGGAGAAGGGCGGCGGGGCCCGTCCCTCCCCGTCCGCCGGGTGCCGGCGCCGCGTCCGCTGGGCCCGTGCCCCGCGGCCGGCCCACCGGGCTGTGCGCGCGCACAGCCTCCCGCGGCCGGGCCGGCCGGGGGTGGGGGTGTGTGGCGGGCGCCTCCCGTGGCACCCTCACGGCACGCGGGCGCGTGCCGTCGGTACGGGCGGGCCCAGCATGGGACATCGGCACAGACGTGGGACATCGGCACGAGGGAAGGCAGCGGCACAGCATGCGGATCGGACTGCTCGGCACCGGACCCTGGGCGCGCACGGCGCACGCGCCCGCACTCGCGGCACACCCGGAGGTGGAGTTCACCGGGGTGTGGGGGCGGCGCCCCGAGGCCGCCGGGGAGCTGGCCGCCCTGCACGGCACGCGGGCCTACGAGGACGTCGACGCGCTCCTCGCGGACGTGGACGCGGTGGCGGTGGCGCTGCCCCCGTCCGTACAGGCGGAGCTCGCGGCGCGGGCCGCGCGGGCGGGCCGCCATCTGCTGCTGGACAAGCCGGTGGCGACCACGGCCGCCGGGGCGCGGGCGCTCGCCGGGGCGGTGCGGGAGGCGGAGGTCGCCTCCGTGGTGTTCTTCACCACCCGCTTCCAGCCGGCGACCGAGGCGTGGATCGCCGAGCAGTCCGCGCGCGGCGGCTGGTTCACGGCCCGCGCGGAATGGCTCGGCGCGGTGTTCACCGGGGACAGCCCCTACGCGGCCTCACCGTGGCGGCGGGAGAAGGGGGCACTGTGGGACGTGGGCCCGCACGCCCTGTCGGTGCTGCTGCCGGTGCTCGGGGACGTGACCCGGGTGCGCGCGGCCGGACGGGGCCCCGGGGACACGGTGCACGGCGTGCTGGAGCACGCGGGGGGCGCGTCGAGCACGGTGACCCTGAGCCTGACGGCGCCGGTGGCGGCGGCCGGTGTCGGCGTGGAGTTCCGGGGCGAGTCGGGGGTGACCTCGCTGCCGGGTGCCACGGGAACGGTCGTGGAGGCGTTCGGGCGGGCGGTCGACACCCTGGTGGAGGCGGCCGGGGCGCCGCCGGCCGGACGGGGCGTCGCCTGCGACGCGGCTTTCGGCCTGCGGGTCACGGAGATCCTGGCGGAGCTCGAGGAGGTGCTGGGGGCGCGGGGATGAGGGCCGTGCGGGGCCCTCACCGCCGTCGCCCCCGAAGGCTCAGCGGGTGACCTCGTGGCGGGTGTCCGGGACGCAGTGGGTCATGGTGAGGCCCTCCACGTTCCGGGGCGGGTTCTTGCCCAGCTTGCCCAGGCGCTCGCGGTCCTCCTCCGTGAGGTTCTGGTTCGGCAGGGGCTCCAGGCCCAGGACGTCGTCCGGGGTGATGCCCAGGCCCTCGCCGACCCGCAGGCCGAGGTCGTTCTCGACCAGGAGGAAGTGCCAGACCATGCGCTCCTGCACCGGACGCTCGCACTGGGAGAGCTGGCCGACGAGGTTCTTCACCAGGTCCTCGCGCTCCCAGTCCTCCAGCAGCAGGTACCGCTGTCCCGCCTGGAGGTAGTCGTTGGTGCGCGGGATCCGCTTGCGGGTGAGCCGGCCGCGGATCTCCGGGCCCTGCTCGTCATGGGTGGGATAGTCCGCCTCGTGCAGACCGCCCATGACGGAGGGCTCGTAGTTGACGATCGGGTTCTGCCCGCCGCCGTCCACGTGGTACGTCATCTGGCCGTCGCGCTGGTTGGTGGCCACCTCCGCGTGCTTCGCCTGGTTGACGGGGAGCTGGAGGTAGTTGGGGCCGACCCGGTGGCGCTGGGTGTCGCTGTAGGAGAAGGTCCGCCCGACGAGCATCTTGTCGTCGGAGAAGTCCAGGCCGTCCACCAGGACCCCGGTGCCGAAGGAGATCTGCTCGTTCTCCGCGAAGAAGTTCTCCGGCATCCGGTCGAGCACCATCCGGCCCACCGCCCTGGGCGGGAAGTCCTGCTCGGGCCAGGTCTTGGTGTCGTCCAGCGGGTCGAAGTCCAGCTCCGGGTGGTCGTGGTCGTCCATCATCTGGACGAGCAGCTCCCATTCCGGGTACTCGCCGCGCTCGACGGCCTCGTAGAGGTCCTTCGTGGCGTGGCCGAGGGAGCCTGCCTGCACGTTGGCCGCGTCCTCGGCGGTCATGCTGCGCACGCCCTGCTTGGGCATCCAGTGGTACTTGACGAGGACCGAGCGGCCCTCCCCGTCGATCCACTTGTAGGTGTTGACGCCGAAGCCCTGCATGTGGCGGTAGTCGGCGGGGATGCCGCGCGGGCTGAACAGGTTGACCAGCATGTGCATGGACTCCGGGGTCTGCGACATGAAGTCGAAGATCCGCCGGGGCTGCTGCTCGAAGGTCACCGGGTCCGGCTTGAGGGCGTGGATGACGTCGGGGAACTTGATGGCGTCGCGGATGAAGAAGACGCCCAGGTTGTTGCCGACGAGGTCCCAGTTGCCGTCCTCGGTGTAGAACTTCACCGCGAAGCCGCGGGGGTCGCGGGCGGCCTCGGAGGAGTCCCGGCCGCCGATGACGGTGGAGAAGCGCACGGCGACCTCGGTCCGCCGGCCGCGCTCCTGGAAGAGCTTGGCGCGGGTGTGGCGTTCGATCGGTTCCTCGCCCCAGGCGCCGTACGCCTCGAAGTAGCCGTACGCCGTGACGCCGCGGGCGTGCACGACCCGCTCGGGGATGCGTTCCCGGTCGAAGTGGCTGACCTTCTCCAGGAACTGGTAGTTCTCCAGCGTCGCGGGGCCGCGGGCACCCACCGTGCGCTGGTTCTGGTTGTCGTAAACGGGGTGGCCCTGGCGGTTGGTGAGTACCTTGCGGTCCGGCATGCGCGGGAACTCCTTCGGTCGGCACGGTGATCGGGGGCTCACGCCCCGTCCACCATCACTCCGCGCGCGCCCCGCGGCACGCGCAACGCGTCCGTACGCGCACGCGGGGCGGCGCGCACGCGAGGCGGGGCCCGTGGGAGCCGTGGGGCTTCGGTCGCCGCATGTGGCGGCGGCCGCCGGGTACTCGCCGCGCATGACGAACGAACGTGATTCCGACCGCGAGGACCCCGGGACCGCAGCCCGCTCCGCGGAGACCGCCGACGAGGAGCGCGCCGCGTCCCGTCCGTTCAGCTACCCCTACCCGGAGCGGCGCGCGGGCGTCCGCGCCACCCGGCACATCAGCCGCGAGGAGGCCGACGCGGACAGCGTCCCCGGTGTGCCCGGCGGCTACGGCAGCACCGGCGGCGGCCAGCCCGGCGGCAGCAGCGGCACCACCCCCGACCCCGAGGAGGGCCTGGACCCGTCCGACGCCGCGGACACCGTCGCCGGGGGCGAGCCGGAGCCCGGCGGGAGCACCGACCAGGAGCGGTGAGCCGCCGCGGGGCCCCAGCCCTCGTGAGGCGGGAGGGGCGCCCCCGCGGACCTGCCGTCGATCCTCTGCGGACCTGCCGTCGATCCTCCGCGGGCCCGCCTCAGGGACCGGGCCGCCCCGCCGCTGGAGCGCGGTCACGCCGCTCTCGCGTCCCCGCCGGCCAGGAACGGGCGCAACAGCGCGAGCAGGGCATGCGGCCGGTGCAGGGGGATGATGTGGCCGCAGTCTTCGATGACGTGTCCGGTCAGATCGTCGGTGACCGGGCGGAGCTGGCGTTCCAGCGCGGCACCGACGGGCCGGGCGCCCAGCGCCATCGTGGGCACCGTCAGGCGGCTGGTGGCGACCGCCTCCTCGATCTGTACCGCGCTCTCGGGCAGGGCCCGGTAGTACGAGAACGCGCGGCTCAATGCCCGGCGGCCGGTGTACGCGCGGACGAAGGCGTCCCGGAGGGCGGGGCGCACCCCGTCGCCGAGCGTGCCGGCGTTCAGGAACCAGTCGACGTAGGCGGCCTCGTGGCCCTCCAGCACGGTCTCGGCGAGGCCGGGCGCGGCGGAATGGAAGCCGAACCACCACGGTGGCCCGCCGGCGAGGAAGTCCTCGGCGCCGGGCAGCCTGCCCAGAAGGGCCTCCATGACGACCAGTCGCCGGACGAGACCGGGGCGGCGCAGGGCCAGGAGGACGGCCGGCGGGGTACCCGCGTCGATGCCCACCACCGCGGCCGAGGTCACGCCGAGCGTGGTGAGAAGCGCCGCGGCGTCCTCGGCCAGGGTGCCCGCGTCGTACCCGGATGCGGCCTGGCTGCTGGCGCCGAACCCGCGCAGGTCCGGCGCGATGACGCGGTAGCGGCCGGACAGGTCGGCCATGATGTCCGTCCACAGCTCCCAGGTGTGCGGGAAGCCGTGCAGCAGCAGGACGGCCGGGCCCGATCCTGCGAGGGCGACGTTCAGTTCGACACCGTTGACGGGGACGCGTCGCAGCTCGGGCATGGAGGGGCTCCAGGTGGGTGGTGTGTGAGGGTGACTACGTCACGGTAGGGAACTAACCTGGTCACTCCAAGACGGCACTTTTCCTTCAGGTGGTGAGCCCGGGGTGACCACGTCGAGGCCCGGCGAACCCGGCCGGCGGCCCGGTGAGCGGGGTGATCTGCTGGATCCGCGCTGCCCGACCCGCCAGTTGCTCGACCGCATCGGCACCAAATGGACGTCGATGGCGGTCAAGGTGCTGGCCGAGGAGGCTCCGGGCGAGCTCCGTTTCGCGGAACTGCGGCGCCGTGTCCCGGGCATCTCACAGAAGATGCTGTCCGTCACCCTGCAGAGCCTGGTCCGCGATGGCCTGGTCGCGCGCCGCGTGGAGCCCACCGTGCCGCCCGCCGTCCACTACCGGCTCACCGGGCTCGGCCTGTCCCTCGAAGGACCGCTGTCCGCCCTGCGGGTCTGGGCCGAGACGCACATGCCGGAGATCGACCGCAGCAACCAGCTCGCCGACGAGTCGCTCCTCGGCTAAGGGCTGTCCCGCAATCCCCGGCGGGCGTGCGACGACAGCTACGGCACCTCGCCGCGTTGTCGGAACGTCCGCATACATCCAGTATGCGGACGCCCCTCCGCCTTGCGATGCACCGCATCTGACGCCGCACGCTGATCCACCAGGCATTACGGGACAGCCCTTAGGGCCTCGATCGAATGAGCCGGCCACAGCCACTCGTCGATGTCCGCGACGGGGACGGTCGCCCCGTAGCGGATCGCCCACCCGTCATACCGCCTGCCGGTCCCCCCGCTGCCCGGCGGTGACGACGACCGACATGGCCTTCTGTCTCTGCTCCACGGCCAGGTGCGGCTCGGTGGTGAGCAGGGGCACTGGTGAACGGGCAGGTCCCGCGGGCGAACGGGGGATGGTCCGACGTGGTCAGGAGACCAGGGCGGTGCCCAGGCCCTCCGTCGCGAGGTAGGGGTTGAGCAAGGGGTGGCGGCTGCCCACCGCGACGTCCCGCCAGTAGAGCTGCAGCGCGTTGGTGGTGCGGAAGCCACTGGCACCGTGCAGGTCGAGCAGCCGCTCGACGGCGCCCCTGCAGTCCCTCGCGGCGCCCGTCAGACTCATCTGCAGGCGTGCGCGGTCGAGTTCGGCGAGACCGGCCCGCGCGCTGTCGCGGGCGACGGCCAGCATGCTCTGCTCGGCCCGGTCCACAAGCCGCGCGGCATCGGCGAGCCAGTGCCGTGCGCCGGGGGACTCGCCCATACTCGCGTAACCCGTCATGTAGGGCTTACGAGGGGACTCGAACATCTCCTGGACCACGTCCAGCGCGCCCCGCGTCGCCCCGACCACCGGCGCCAGGACACACAGGGCGAAGAACAGCCGGTCCTGCGGTTGCGGCAGGGCGGCGGGGGCAGTCCGCCAAGCCGGCACGAGAAGGCCATCGGCGACCAGGCGCTGGCTTCCCGTGCCGCGCATACCGGCCATGTGCCAGTTCCGTTCGACGGCCAGGTCCGCGACCGGCACCGCCATGACGTGGTACGCGCCGTCGATCATCAGCACGAGCTGTGTCCAGTCGGCGTCCTCGGAGCCGGATACGGACTCCCACCGGCCGGTGACCCGCACACCGTCCGCCTCGCGGACTCCCCGCGCCGTGGGAGCTCCGCTGCCGCAGACCAGCGCGTCGGGATCCTCGAAGTACTCCTTCTGTATCGGTTCGTCGAAACTCTGGGCGAAGAGGGTCTTGGCGGTGGCGCACGTTCCAGCGACCCAGGCGGCGGACGGACAGGCCCGGCCGATCTCCGCCAGCCGGACAGCGCAGGTCGTCGCGTCGGCGCCGGCGCCGCCGTACTGGACGGGCGTACGCAGGGCCAGTGCCCCACTGCGCCGCAGCGCTTCGACACTCGCCGCCGTCAAGCGGTCCTGCCGTTCGGTCTGCTCCGCTTGCTCGAGCAGTATCTGGTGGTACTCAAAGCCGGCCTTCGACTGAATCATCACCTCTCCGAGCCAACCAGCGGTCTCCCCGGTCGGCCATGGCCGCGTGATGCGGCGGCATACGAGTATGTGCGCGCGGGGGCCGTTGTTAGCCTTGATTCGTGGACATGGTGAGCGAGACGATCCGCAGTGTTCGGATCGGCCGTGCCTACGCCCGCCGCACCAGGGAGTCAGGATCCTGGGGGATGCGGTACGACGCCTTCACCGGCAGCGGCTTCCATGTCGTACTGCACGGCCGCGGCTGGCTCATCACCGCGGACGAGCCGCCTCGCGCCCTCGGCCCGGGCGATGTCGTTCTCGTCCCGTCCGGTGTGCGGCACGGGCTCAGCCACGCTCCTCGCGCGCTCGACGACCTGCCTCCCGGCGACATGAGCGGGCAACCGCCGCCGGACGGTCCCGCCGACTTCGAGTTCCTGTGCGGGGTCTACCGCCTCGACCAGGGGCAGGTGCACGAGTATCTGCTCTCCCTGCCCGACGTCGTCGTGACCACGCACGACGGCGGCGAACCCGAGCTGGCGTCGTTGGTCGGCCTGCTCGTCGCGGACCTGTCCCAGGCGGGTCCGGGCATGGAGGCGACCCGCTCGGCACTGCTGGATCTGCTGCTGGTGCACGTACTGCGCGGATGGCTGCGCACTCACCCCGGCCCCGACTGGCCTCTCGTCAGGGATTCGTCCGTGGTCGCGGCCCTGAGGCATATCCACGGTGAGCCGCACCGTGCCTGGACCGTGTCTCAGCTCAGCGGCGCCGTCGGCATGTCACGCACCGCGTTCACACGCCGTTTCACCGGGCTCCTGGGCAAACCGCCCCGCGCCTATCTGACCGGGGTGCGGCTGTCCCGGGGCGCCCAGCTGCTGCGGGAGACCGACGCGCCGCTGGCGGCCGTCGCACGCCAGATCGGGTACTCGACGGAATTCGCGTTCGGCACCGCCTTCCGCCGGGAGTACGGCGTCTCCCCCGGCCGTTTCCGGGACGGTGCGCGGTCCGGGCCCGTGGTCGCCGGACCCGTGGTCGCCGGGCCCGTGGTTCAGGACGGCCGTCACGCAGATGCCGGGACGGTGCCCGGGCCGCGGGGCGCCGCGGGGACGGTCCCCCGGGGCGGGCACGGGCGTTGAGCGCATCCCGTCCATCACCCGGAGGGAGCCCACCGCGCTCGGCATGACATGCTTTACGTGCGGATCTTGGTCGGCAACGGGAGGAAGTACGGCGGCGTGAGCGAAGCGGCACGACCGGTCCGGAACCGGGTCCTGGACCGTCTCTCGGCGTCCGATCCCGGGCTGCTGCGGCTGATGTCCGGACTGCGGACGGTGGCCTCGATCGGGCTCACCCTCGCCGTCCTCGCCCCGTTCGGGGCCTCGGTGCCGCACCTCGTGGGCGGCGCGATGACCGCGATGGTGTCCACCTTCGCCATCCGGGAGAAGGAGCGGCGGCCGCAGGCCGTCACCCTCGCGCTCGGCCTGCCCGTGGCGCTCCTCGCGGTCACCCTCGCCTCGCTGCTGCAGAAGTACGTCGTCGGCGGCGACCTGTTCTTCCTGCTGCTGATCTTCGCGGCGGTCTACAGCCGCAGGTTCGGGGACCGCGGGACGGCCCTCGGGCTCATCGGCTTCCAGATGTACTTCGTCTCCCTGTTCGTCGGCGCCACACCGGGCGCGCTGCCCGTGCTCTACGCGGCGCTGATCACCGGGTTCGCGTGCAGCGCCGTGGTGCGCTTCGGCGTCGTGCGGGACACCCCCGAGCAGGTGCTGCGGCGGCTGCGCGACGCCTTCCGGGCGCGCCTCGCCCAGTTGCTCTCCGCCCAGACGGACCTGCTCGACGCGGCCCCCGACGAACTGGACTCCGCCCTGGACGACGTACGGCGGCACACCGCCCGGCTGCACGAGAGCGCGATGCTCGTGCAGGGACGGCTGGAGCAGGGCACCGACGACAGCGCGGCCGCCACCCTCGTGCAGCGGCGCGTCGCCGAGGCGGAGATCGCCGCCGAACGGCTGGGCTTCCTCGTGCTCAGCGCGCGCAGCGCGGAACGCGCCGACACCCTCGCCCTGCACCTCCCGAACGCCCCCGCGCCCGCCCCCGGCGACCGGCTGCCGGCCCGGGACGACGTCACCCGGACCCTGCGCCGGGACCTGCGGGCGCTGCAGTTGCTGGTGGACAGGCCGGCCGCCGCGGCGGGCCACAGTTCCGTGGCGTACGTGCGCAACCGGCTGCTCGGCTACCGCGACGAGGACAACGTGCCGGCCGGTCCGCCCGCCGTGCAGGACGTCTTCCGGGGGATCGGCGAGGCCGCCAAGGCGGTGCTCGGTCTGCGGCTGGCGCTGGACGGTCCCCAGGACGAGTCCGACGACAGCGCCGCCACCACCCGCTCCCGTGAGGAACTGGACGCCGAGGACGCGGCCATCGCGGGTGCCGAGCGGGAGGCGGAGGAGGAGCCCCGGGGCTGGAAGCGGCCCACCACCCGGGCGGCCGTGCAGGTGTCGGTGGGCTCCGCGCTGGCCATCGTGGGCGGCGAGTTCCTCTCCAGCCAGCGCTGGTACTGGGCGGTGCTGACCTGCTGGGTCGTCTTCCTCAACACCGCGTCCACGGGCGAGATCCTGGTCAAGGGCTACCGGCGGGTGCTGGGCACGGTGTGCGGCGTGGTCGCCGGCGCCGGGCTGGCGGGACTGACCGGCAACCACACGTGGACCGCGTTCGCGCTGGTGCTGCTGCTCATCTTCGCGATGTTCTACACCGCGCCGCTGTCCTACGTGCTGCTGTCCTTCTTCGTCACCGCGATGCTGGGCATGCTCTACACCCTGCTGCACACCTACAGCCTGTCGGTGCTGGTGCTGCGTATCGAGGAGACGGCGCTCGGCGCGGTGTGCGGGATCGTCGCGGCGGCGCTGGTACTGCCGGTGCGCACCGACCAGCGCACCGACGAGCTGCTCGCCACCACGCTGATGCGGCTCGCCGACGTCAGCGAGGCCGCCGTCGAGCAGCTCAGCGGCGGTCCGGCGGTGGACCTGCTGGACCAGGCGCGGGACCTCGACAAGGCGCTGGACGACCTGCGGGCCTCGACGAAGCCGCTGACGCATCCGATCACCCCGCTGCGCGGGCGGCGGCAGACGGCGCGCTATCTGGTGGCGCTCCTGGAGACGTGCGCCTACCACGCGCGGTCGCTGGCGGCTACGGCGGAGCTGGTGCCGTACAGCCGGACGATCGCGGCGGATCCCCGGCTGAAGCTGGCGGGACGCCGTATCTCGCACAACATCGAGGTGCTGCTCGCCCAGGTCCGTGAGGAGCGGACGGAGGCCGCGGACGGCACCCGCAAGGAGATGGAGTCGGGGCCGAGCCTGGCCTCCCTGCTGGACCCGGGCGAGACCCGCAGTCCGCGCCCGGGCAGCGTCACCCACCGGGTGCTGAGGCATCTGCAGCGGCTCGACGAGGGCGTCATGGGTCTGGCCCGTCCCCTGGGCGTCACGGCCCCGGCGACGGAGCGCGCCGCACGGCGCTGACACCTCCGCGCCGGGCGGGGGCCGGGTGTCATTCGGGGCCCGGCTCCGCGGCGGCGGCGTAGCGTGCGGCCAGACGGGCGCAGGCGGCGCGGAGTTCCGGCGGGCGCACGCGTGCGAGGGTGGTGTCGAAGCGGCCCAGGGCGGCGGCCAGGGCGGTCCAGGACCAGGAGCCGGTGGTGAGCCGGCAGCGGTCGGGTCCGAGCTCCTCCACCAGCCCGTCGCCCGCGAAGGGGGCGACCTCGGCGGCCGGGCGGCCGAGGACGGCCTCGCCCCGGCAGGGCCAGTCGGGCGTGCCGCCGTCGGTGCCGCGCAGCCTGCCGGTGAGGAACGCGGAGACACTGCGTGCCGGGAGGGCCCGCGGGGCGAACCGCGGGCCGGTCGGTGTGCGCGGGCGAATGCGGTCGACGCGGAAGATCCGCCAGTCGGCGCGGTCGAGGTCCCAGGCCACGAGGTACCAGCGGCCGTGCCGGGTGGCCAGGTGGTGCGGTTCCACCCGGCGGGGGCCGCCCGCCGCCGTGCCCGGCCCGCCGGTGTGGTCGAAGCGGAGCTGCTCGCGCGCGTGCACCGCGCGGCTCAGCTCGACCACGACCCGGGGGTCGGGCGCCGCGCCGCCGGGCGCGGGAGCGGGCGCGGCGACCGTGCCGCGCAGCAGCTCGATGCGGTGACGCAGCCGGGACGGCAGGACCTGCCCGAGCGCGGTCAGGGCGCGGGCGGCGTCCTCGGCGACCGCCGTCCCGTCGGCGGCGGTGTGCAGGGCGACCGCCAGTGCGACGGCCTCGTCGTCCTCGAACAGCAGCGGCGGCACGCGGGTGCCCGCGCCGAGGCGGTAGCCGCCCGCCGGGCCCTTCACCGTCGTGACCGGATAGCCGAGCTCGCGCAGCCGCCCGATGTCGCGGCGGACCGTGCGCGGGGTGACGGCGAGCCGCTCGGCGAGTTCGCCGCCGGACCAGCCGGACAGGTCGCGGCGGGTCTGGAGCAGCGAGAGCAGGGCGAGCAGCCGTGCGGACGTCTTCTGCATGCATCCGATTCTGCGCGCGGTAGAGGACACGACCTGTCCGCTACCGCTGCGAGTGTTCCCTTCGAGCCCGGGGCCGCACGGTCCCGGGCACCGTCGAGGAAGGGAGCGGACCATGTCCGTCACCACGACCACCCATCTCAACTTCCGGGGCGCCGCGCGGGAGGCACTGGAGCACTACGGGTCCGTCTTCGGCGGGCGCGCCGTCGTCGTCACGTACAAGGACGCGGGCGCCGTCACGGACGAGGCCGAGGCCGACCGGGTGCTGTGGGGCGAGGTGGTGGGCGAGAACGGCTTCCACGTCATGGCCTACGACGTGCCCTCGCGGCTCCCCCACGAGCGGGGCGCCAACCCGTTCTTCGTGTCCGTGCGCGGGGACGACGGCGCCGAGATCACCGCCCTGTGGGAACGGCTCGCCGAGGACTCCGAGATCGTCCGCCCGCTGGAGCCCTCCGGCTGGGCACCGCTGTACGGCATGCTGACCGACCGGTTCGGCGTGACGTGGGTCCTGGACGTGACCGCCCCGTACGCCGGCTGATCCCGCGCGTCGGAGCGGGTCCGGGCGGCGGCCCCACGGCGGCGCCCGGGCCCGCTCCGGCGAGCCCGCCCCGCCCGGACCCCGGGCCCGCTCCGGCGAGCACCCCGTCCCCGCCTCGGACCCGTCCCGGCGAGCACCCCGCCCGTGCCTCGGAGCCGTTCCGGCGAGCTCCGCCCCGACCCCGGCCCGTCGCACGCGCCCACGACACGGAGACCTCCATGACCACCGCCACCGTCCTCGACGCCACCGCGCTCAACCGCGCCACCCTCGCCCGCCAGCACCTGCTGGTCCGGGCGGACCTCTCGGTGACCGAGGCGGTGGCCCATCTGTGCGGGATGCAGGCGCAGGAACCGCAGGAGCCGTTCCTCGGCCTGTGGTCCCGGCTGGCCCGCTTCGAGCCCGGGGCGCTGAATGCCGCGCTCTCCGGCCGGGAGGTGGTGCGCACGCACCTGATGCGCCGCACCGTGCACCTGGTGACCGCCGAGGACGCGCTGGCCTGGCGCGCGCGTCACGACGCCATGCTGCGGCAGCGGGCGGTCGGCGCCTACCGGCGGGAGCTGGACGGCATCGACCTGGACGAACTCGCCGCCGCGGGCCGCGCCGTCATGTCCGACGGGCGGGCGCGCACCATGGCCGAACTCGTGGCCCGGGTGGAGGACCGCTGGCCCGGCCGGCCGCGCCGGGCGCTCGGGGAGCTGCTGGTCGCGGGCCTGGTGCCGATGGCGCAGTTGCCGCCGCGCGGCCTGTGGCGGAGCACGGCGGGTGTCCGCAATCTGCCGCTCGCCGCCTGGCTGGGGCGGGACGTCGAGCCGTTGCCCGCCGACGCCGCCGATCCCGTGGGGCAGCGGCTGGTCCGCCGCTATCTCGCCGCGTACGGGCCGGCGGCCACCGCCGACCTGCGCGCCTGGTGCGGGCTCGCCGGTCTGCCCGCCGCCGTCAAGGCCGTGCGCGGGGAGCTGGTGTCCTTCCGCGACACGCGCGGACGGGAACTCCTCGACCTGCCGGACGCCCCGCGCCCGGACGCGGACACCCCGGCGCCCGTGCGGTTCCTGCCCGCCTTCGACAACGCGGTCCTCGGCTACCGGGACCGCGGCCGGATCATCGACGAGGCCCATCTCGGGCTGTCCGTCGCGGGCCACCGCGTGGTCCTCGTCGACGGGCGGGTCTCGGCCACCTGGACCGTGCGCGGGGAGCGGCTGCGGGTGAGCCCGCTGCGCCCGCTGTCCCCCGCGGAGCGGGAGGCCGTCCACGCGGAGAGCCGTGAGCTGGCCGCCTTCCTGGACGCGGAGGCCGAGGACGTCCCGGCCGGGTGAGACGGCCCCGTGGGACTCCTCGCCGTCCGGCGGCCGCCCCCGTGTCGATCCCGGGCGGCCGGGTACCTGCAACAGCACCGATCGCCGGAAAAGGGGGCAGCAGATGAGGCCGCACGCCGACGACGCCGTCGAGGACCGCGCCGGCGTTCCCGGGCTGAGGCTGGCCGCGCCGGGCGCGGCCGCCCTGGGTGGGGACATGGAGGGGACGGGAGCCGGGGCCGCCGGGGCCGCAGGTGACACTGCGGAGAGCGCCCTGCCGCGCGACCGCAACCAGGCCATCCTGGAGGCGGCCAAACAGGTCGGCGCCATCCTCAAGCGCGAGGGGCACCCCTTCGCCCTGGCCGGAAGCGTCGCGGTCTACGCCCACGGGGGCACCGGAAACCTCCAGCACGACGTCGACTTCTGTATCCGCCCCGAGGACGCCGACGCGGTCGCGGGCACGCTGCGCGCGGCCGGCCTGAGCGTCTTCACCCCGCCGGAGGACTGGCTGCTGAAGGCGGGCTGCCTCGGCCAGCAGGTCGACCTGATCTTCGAGCTGGCCCACCGGTCCGTCGACGACGAGCTGCTCCGGCGGGCGCAGGAGCTGTCCGTGGACTCGGTGCGGATGCCGGTGCTCTCCCCGACCGATCTGCTGCGGGGCCTGCTCGCCTCCTTCTCCGAGCACCACTGCGACTTCGGGGCGGTGCTGCCGATCGCGCGCATCCTGCGCGAACGGGTCGACTGGGGGCTGCTGCGCCGGGAGTGCGGGCGGGAGCCGATGCCGGCCGCGTTCTTCTTCCTCCTGGAGCGCCTGGAGGTCGTCGCCCCGCCGCAGGCCGAACGATCCGGGGAGCAGTCATGAACCAGAGCCACTGGCCCGAGGACCCGCTGACGCCCGCGCGCGGTGCGGGCCGGGCACCCGTACCGTCCGGCGGGGACGCCGCCGGGGACGCGGGTCCCGCCGGGAACGTCGAGTACCGCGTCGCCCATCTGCGCGAGCGGCTCGCCGGGGAGGAACTCGGCGAGCTCGGCGCGCGGGTGGAGGTGCGCCCGGGTTCCGTGCTGGTCACCGGCACCGTCCCCTCCGCGCACTGCCGGGAGACGCTGCTGGCGACCGTCCGTGAGGAACTGGCGGGGATCGAGGGGATCGCGGTGCGCTGCGATGTCGTGGTCGCCGAGAACGCCGCCCCCGACCACGCGGAGGAGCTGTCGTGATCCGCGTCGCCGCCGTCGGGGACATCCACATGGGCTCCGACAGCCAGGGCCTGCTGCGGCCCGCGTTCGAGACCCTGCCCGAGTGCGCCGACCTGCTGCTTCTCGCCGGGGATCTGACCCGGCACGGCACGCCCGAGGAGATGCGGGTGGTGGCAAGGGAGGTGCGGGACCTGGCCGTGCCGGTGGTCGCCGTGCTCGGCAACCACGACCACCACGACGAACGGCCCGAGGAGGTGACCGCGATCCTGCGGGAGGCCGGGGTGCGGGTCCTCGAGGGCGAGTCGACGGTCGTGGAGTGCGCCGGGGTCCGGGTCGGCGTGGCCGGCACCAAGGGCTTCGGCGGCGGGTTCGTCGGCCGCAGCGCCGGGGAGTTCGGCGAGCCGCTGATGAAGGAGTTCGTCCGCGCCACCCGCCGCAGCGCCGACTCGCTGGGCGCGGCGCTGAAGGACCTGCACGGCCTGGGCTGCGACGTACGGGTGGCGCTCACGCACTACTCCCCCGTCGCCGACACCCTGGCCGGGGAGCCCCCGGAGATCCACCCCTTCCTCGGCAGCTATCTGCTGGCGGAGGCGATCGACACGGCCGGTGCCGATCTCGCCGTCCACGGCCACGCGCACCTGGGCACCGAGCACGGCATGACGACGGGCGGGGTCCGGGTGCGCAACGTGGCGCAGCCGGTGATCCGCCGGGCGTTCAACGTGTACCGGCTGCCCGCCCGGGAGGCGGGCACCGGCGAACCCGGGGCCGCCGCCGCCTGACCCGGGGCGGCGGACGCGCGCCAGGGGATGCGCGCACGGGCCTGAGCGGCGCATTCTTGCTGTGTCACCCACGACGAGGAAGACCGATGCATGGGAGCGCCGAGCGCGAGGGCCGGGTGCCCGGGCCGCCGGGCACGGTGCTGACCGGCGCCGTGGCAGACGCCCTGCGCGCGGTCACCGGCCTCGCCGGCGGCGTCTATCTGCGCTCCGGCACACCCGGGGAACTGCGGCTCTCGGTGCTGGCCGGGCTGCCCGGCCAGCTGTTCCGGCCCTGGTGGCGGCTCACCGTGGACCGGCCCTTCCCCGCCGCGGACGCCTTCCGCACCCGCGCGCCGGTGGTGCTGGCCGACCCCGCCGAGACGATGCGGCGCTATCCGCAGCTCGCGGCCGGGCTGCCCTTCCGGTTCGGTTCCCTGTACGTGCCCGTCCTCGACGGCGAGCGCACCTACGGCGTGCTGACCGTGCTGCGGGCGGGAACCTCCCCTCTCGCCGAGGCCATGCCGGCCCGGGACCGGCTGGGGCCGATCGCGGACGCGCTGGGCGCGGCGCTGGGCGCGTTGGAGCGCGAGGGGGCGCGGGTGGTGTGGGACGGGGAGCCGCTGTGCGTCCGCCCGCCGGTGGCCGGTCGCCCGCCCCGCGGCCGGGCAGGACGCTTCACCTGGGACCCGGCGGCGGACGAACTGACCGTGGACGCCACCCTGCGGGCGCTGGCCGGACCGGGCGCCCGGGGCGGCCTGCGGTCGGCGCGGGACCTCGCCGAGGCACTGGCACCCGACGACGGGCACCTGGTGCTGGCCGCGCTGATGGAGGCGGCCTCCGGCCCGGTGCCACCGGGGCTGCTGCGACTGCGCTCCGCCGAGGGCGGGCGACGGCTGCTGGAACTCCGGCCGCACGGGGAGTACCGGGGGGAGCCGCACGAACCGGCACACGGGGAATCCCGCGGGAAGTCCCGGGGGAATCCGCACGGATCGGCCCACGAGGAGTCCCGGGGGGAGCCGCACGTCCACGCGCCTCCGTGGGAGGGCCCGGCGGGACCCGGCGCCCCGGCCTACTCCCTGATCCACGGGCTCGTCGTCGACCCGGAGCCGGGTCCGCCCGCGGACGGCGCGGCCGATCTGCTGCCCGACGGGGTGTTCGCCTTCGACCGCCTCGGCCTGCTCACCTACGTCAACCCCCGGGCCGCCCGCCTCCTCGGCCGGCCGAGGGAGACGCTGCTCGGGCGGCAGCTCTGGGAGGCCGTGCCCTGGCTGGACCGGCCGGTCTACGAGGACCACATCCGGGCCTCGCTGCTGTCCGAGGAGCCGGTGCACTTCCAGGTCAGCCGCCCCCGGCCGGACGCGCCCGGCCCCGTCGCCCGTGCCGAGGGGGGCCGGGCCGAGGGCGACTGGCTGACGCTGTCGCTGTACCCCGGGCCGGACCTCGTCACCTGCCGGATCGTTCCGCTGGGCCAGGTCGCCGAGACGGCGGAGGGAGCCCCGGCCGACGCGCCCGCCCCGGGGACCGTCCCCACGGTGGAGACCACCGCCGGACCGTCCGCCTCCGGCCTCCCCCCGGCGGTGGTCTCCACCGCCCCGCTGTACCGGCCCATCGTGCTGGCCATCGCCCTCACCGAGGCGCTGACGGCACGCCAGGTCTCGGAGGTGGTGATGCGGGAACTGCTGCCCGCCTTCGGCGGCGGACGGCTCGCGATCTACCTGCTGCACGAGGACCGGCACCTCTACCTCGCCTGGGAGCACGGCTTCCCCTCCGGCTTCCTGCGCCCCTTCGAGGGCGTGGCGCTGGACGCGCGGCTGCCGGGGGTGGAGACGCTCACCAGCGGCCGGCCGCTGTTCTTCGAGTCGATGCACAAGCTCGCCGCCCTCTATCCGGGGATTCCGCTGGACGCCACCGAGGGCGCCCGCGCGTTCCTGCCGCTGATCGCCTCCGGGCGCCCGGTCGGCTCCTGCATCCTCGGCTTCGACCGCGAACGCGGCTTCAGCGACGAGGAACGCACGGTCCTCACCGCGCTCGCCGGGCTGATCGCGCAGGCCCTGGAGCGGGCCCGGCGCTACGAGAGCGAGGCGGCCCTGGCCCGCGGACTCCAGGAGGCCCTGCTGCCGCACCGGTTGTCCGCCCATCCGCAGGTGGAGACGGCGGGCTGCTATCTGCCGGGCACCCAGGGCATGGACGTGGGCGGCGACTGGTACGACGTGGTCGACGCGGGCGAGGGCCTCGCGCTGGTCATCGGCGACGTCCAGGGGCACGGGGTGCAGGCCGCCGCGACGATGGGCCAACTGCGCAGCGCGGTCCGTGCGTTCGCGCTCGGTGACCATCCGCCCGGTGAGGTGATGAGCAGCACCAACCGGCTGCTCATCGACCTCGACCCCGGACAGTTCGCCAGTTGCTGCTACATCAGGCTCGATCCGCTCACCGGCCTCGCCCGCGCCGCCCGCGCCGGCCACCCCCAGCCGCTGCTGCGCCACCCCGACGGCCGCACCGACGTCCTCGACCTGCCCGGCGGGGTGGTCCTCGGCGTGGCCCCCGAGGCCGAGTACCCGGTGACCGAACTCCGCCTGGAACCGGGGGCGGTGCTGGCCCTGTACACCGACGGACTGGTCGAACGGGCGGGGCACGACATCGACGAGGGCATCGGCGCACTGCGCACCGCCCTGACCCTGGCGGGCGGCCGCGGCGCCTCCGCGCAGCCGCCCTCGCTGCCCGGCGTGGCGGGCCTGCTCACCGACCGGGCCCGCCGGGCCGCCGACCGCCCCGACGACATCGCGCTGCTGCTGACCCGGCTCCGGCCGTACAGCTGAAGCGGCTTGTGCACACTCCGGTCGGCTTCTTACCGTCTTTTCGCCCTCAACCAGTTTCGGCCGTACACGGACAGGTCACCCGGACATGACCACCCGTCGCCACACAGGAGAGTGTCATGGACAACTGGCGAGACCGCGCCGCCTGCCGTACCGAGGATCCCGACCTGTTCTTCCCCGTCGGCACGACCGGCCCCGCACTGCTGCAGATCGAGGAGGCCAAGTCGATCTGCCGCGGCTGCCCCGTCCGCGAACAGTGCCTGGAATGGGCCCTGGAGACCGGCCAGGACATCGGCGTCTGGGGCGGCACCACCGAACTCGAACGCCGCGCCCTCAAACGCCGCCGCCGAGCGACCGCGAGCCGCCAGGGCGGCACGGGCTGAGACGACGGCTCCACGGGGACACCGCCGAATCTTCGCCCTCTGCGGGACCAACTCACCGCGCGGGAGCGGCAGTCGCCCGGCGCGCGAGGACGATCCCCCCGAGCGTGCTCTCCGCCGACGTCAGCGCTCTGTGTCGCTCGACGGTGAAACCGGATGCGTCGAGCCGGGCGATCACCCGGTCCGGCCGCCGCCGATGGACATGAACCTTCATCGGGTGCCCGCCGTAGCCCTCCGTCTTCAGCGTCGATCCCTCACCGACATGGAAGCTGAGCAGCAGCGGCGCCCCGGGGCGCAGTACTCGCCGAAAGTGCGCGAGGACCGTGTCCATCTCCTCGTCGGGTACGTGGATCAGCGAGTACCAGGCGATGAGGCCGGCCACCGAGGCATCGGGGAGGTCGAGTCGGGTCATGGAGCCGAGGTCGAACCGGACACCGGGGTGATCTCGCCGGGCGACCTCCAGCATGCCGGGCGACAGATCGATCCCGAACGCGTCCAGACCCAGGCCGCACAGGTGGGCGGTGACTCTGCCGGTCCCGCATCCCACGTCCGCCACGGGGCCTCCGCCCCGCCCGCGCACCAGATCGGCGAACAGCTCCAGAACAGCGCGCTCCTCCGGGTGCTCCGCCAGGAGGTGGCTGGTCAAGCGCGCGTAGTCGGCGGCCACGGTGTCGTAGGACGTCCGGGTGTCGTCCAGCCAGCCGCCGTTGTCCCGTCCCTGTTCCACGGCCGCACCCTACTCGGGCCCCGGGGGCTCGGGATCGGTCGTGGCGGCCCCACTGGGCTCCCCCGCATGCCGGGTTCCGAGCTCCGCGTCATCCGTGCCTTCCTGTCCGCGTTCGCCCGACGCCGGGCCGCGCGTGTCCTCGAACCGCCCGGCGGGCTCGCCGTGTACGACGAGGCATTCCGGCATTCCCGGGCCGACAACCAGGTCGTCGTCGACGGGGCCGTCGCCCCGGAGGCGCTGCCCGGCCTCGCGGAGGAGGCGCTCGGGCGACCGCCGTACCGGCTGGTCTCCGTGCTCGACGACGACATCGGGACCGCGTGTGCGGGGCCGCTGGTGCGGGCCGGGTACGCCCGTTCCGTGCGGGCGGTCATGCGGCACGAGGGCCCGGTGCCGCCGGGCCGGTCCGCCGCCGAGGTGGAACTCGACGCGTTGCGTGTCCCGCTCGCCCGGCGGTGGCGGGGGTTCCTTCCCGGGGCCGACGAGGAGGGCGGGCGCCGGCTCGTCGACCGGCGGGAGGCGCGTCGGCGCGGGGCGGACGTCGTGCGTTTCCTCTCCGCCTCCACGGCGGACGGGGAGGTCGCCGCGTGGGGAGACCCGTACCTCGACCCGGCGACCGGTACCGCGCAGATCGAGGACCTGGTCACTTCCGAGGCCCACCTCGGGTGCGCTCACGGGGACGCCGTCCCGACGACGGCGCTGCGCCTGGCCACCGACGCGGGGCGCGGTACACGCTTCCTGATCGCCGACGCCTCGGACTGGCCCCGTGGGTGGTACGAGCGCCGGGGCTTCGCCGTGATCGGCCACACCCGCCGCTTCACGCGCGGCTGACCGGGCGGGTTCCGCGCCAGTGGAGGTGTCTCGTTCCCGCCCATCGGCCCGATACTGGGTCCGTACCGCACCTGAGACGAGGACGACCGAGCGATGGTTTTGCACATCAGTGCCACCAATCCGGAGCATCCGGGTCTGTTGCTGTCCCTGCCCTGGCAGTTGCCCCTGGAGGAGTGGCCCGAGGACGTGCTGGTGCCGTTGCCGCGGGGGATCTCGCGGCACGTGGTGCGGTACGCGCGGGCCGGGGACGAGGTCGTGGCCGTCAAGGAGCTCGCGGAGCGGCCCGCGGTGCGGGAGTTCGAGCTGCTGCGGGACCTGGACCGGCTCGGCATCCCGGCCGTGGACGCGCTCGCCGTCGTCACCGGCCGTACGGACGCGGCCGGCGGGTATCTGGAGCCGGTGCTGATCACCCGGCATCTGCGCGGCTCGATGCCGTACCGCTCGATGTTCGAGACGACGATGCGCCCGGCGACCATGCACCGGCTGATGGACGCGCTCGCCGTGCTGCTGGTGCGGCTGCATCTGGCGGGGTTCGCGTGGGGAGACTGCTCACTGTCGAACACCCTGTTCCGGCGGGACGCGGGCGCCTACGCCGCGTATCTGGTGGATGCCGAGACCGGTGAGCTGCAACCGCGGCTGAGCGAGGGGCAGCGCGACTACGACCTCGATCTGGCCAGGGTGAACATCAGCGGGGAACTGCTCGACCTGGAGGCCTCCGGGGCGCTGCACCCCTCGGTGGACCCGATCGAGTTCGGCACGGAGATATGCGACCGGTACGCCGGGCTGTGGCGGGAGCTGACCCGCACCTCGGTGTACCCGGCGGGCAAGTACCACTACATCGACCGGCGCATCCGGCGGCTGAACGACCTCGGCTTCGACGTGGCCGAGATGCAGATCGAGAGCTCGCCCACCGGTGACACGGTGACGTTCGTGCCGAAGGTCGTCGACGCCGGGCACCACCAGCGGCAGTTGCTGCGGCTGACCGGTCTGGACACCGAGGAGAACCAGGCCCGCCGGCTCCTGAACGACCTGGAGTCCTGGATGGCCACCCAGGAGGACCACACCCCCGGGGACCCTCCCCCAAGCTCTCGGCTCCGCTCGAGCAGGGGGTACCCCCATACGACCCGCCCCGAGGTCCTCGCGCACCGCTGGGTGCGGGACGTGTTCCGGCCCACCGTGCGGGCGGTGCCGGTGGAACTGCGCGGGGCGATGGACCCGGCCGAGCTGTACCACCAACTGCTGGAGCACCGCTGGTTCCTGTCGGAGCGGGCGCAGCACGACATCGGCCTGGACACGGCGGTCGAGGACTACGTCGCCCATGTGCTGCCCCGGGTCCGGGACGCGGTGCCGGACGCCGGGGCGGCAGGACCGGCCGCGGGCGCCGCCGGGACCCCCGCCGCCCGAGACACCCCCGCCGGCGGAGACACCCCCGCCGCTGGTGACACCGCGGCCGGACGGAGCGCGGCGGCCCCGGCCCGGCCGGCCTGAGGCCCGCCCCCGCTCAGGCGGGCGGGACGACCGCCACCGGGCAGGGCGCGTGGGCGATCAGCGCGTGGGCGACCGAGCCGACGCGCGGCCCGACGGCCAGCCGGCTGGCGCGCCGGCCGACCACCATGAGCTGCGCCCGGTCGGCGACCGACAGCAGCACCTGGCCCGCGCTGCCGATCTCCACGTGCTCGGTCACCGGCACGTCGGGGAACCGTTCGCGCCACGGCCGCAGTGCCTCCTCCAGCGCCTTGCGCTCGAAGGGCTCCATCCCGCCGGCCTCGTCGAGGAGCTGCATGGAGCCGGGGCTGTAGGCGAAGACCGGCGGCAGGCTCCAGGCGCGTACGACCCGCACGCCCGCGCCCCGGGCGGCGGCCGCCTCGAACGCGAACCGCAGGCTCGCGGCGCTGTCCTCGGGGCCGCCCTGCTGGCCCACGACGACCTCGCGGCCCGCCGCCTCCTGCGCGGGCCGGTCCTTTGAGCGGACCAGCACCACGGGGCGCGCGGCCTCGCCGAGCACCTGCTGGCCGATGGAGCCGAGCAGGAAGCCGAGGACGGCGCCGTGCCCGCGGGTGCCCAGCGCCAGCAGTTCGGACCGGGCGGCCTCGGCGACCAGCGCGTCGACCGCTCCGCCCTCCACCACCTCGGCGGTGACGTCGAGCCCGGGGTGCTCCCCGGTCACGGCCCGCTCGACCTCGGAGACCACCGCGCCGGCGCCCTTGGCCTGGGCCTGCTGGTCGTCGGCGGCGACGAAGTCGTACGTCTCCCAGCGCCATACGTGCACGATCCGCAGCGGCAGTCCGCGCCGGACGGCCTCGCGTGCCGCCCAGCGGGCCGCGGCCGTGCTCTCGGGCGATCCGTCCACTCCCACGGTGATCGGGCGGGTCATACGGCTGCCTCCCTGGGCCGCCGGCCTCGGCCGGCATCTGCTGTTGCTCGACTGCTGCTGAACTGCTGCTCGACTGCTGCTGGACGCGTCACCGGCCGATCCCGGCCGGCGCCCGCGCGGCCCGGCGGGAAACACCGGCCCCGGACGTCACGCTACCGGGGCCCTGCCCCCGCTGCCCGAGGCGAAACGGCCCCGTCGAACATACGATGGTCCCTGGGCCGGCACCCGACCGGCCCGGGGTGGGAGAGGCGATGGCACAGCCCGCAGCGCCGGCGCGGACCGTGATCCTTACCGTGGACGACGATCCGGGAGTCTCCCGCGCCGTCGCCCGGGACCTGCGGCGCCGCTACGGCGAATCGCACCGCGTGGTGCGCGCGGAGGACGGCGAGACGGCCCTGGACGCGCTGCGCGAGCTGAAGCTGCGCGGCGACCAGGTCGCGGTGATCCTCGCCGACTACCGGATGCCGCGGATGAACGGCATCGAGTTCCTGGAACGCGCGATGGACATCCACCCGGCGGCGCGGCGGGTGCTGCTGACCGCGTACGCGGACACCAACGCCGCCATCGACGCGATCAACGTGATCGACCTGGACCACTACCTGCTCAAGCCGTGGGACCCGCCCGAGGAGAAGCTGTACCCGGTCCTGGACGATCTGCTCGCCGCCTGGCGGGCCAGTGACCACCGGCCCGTGCCGGTGACGAAGGTGGTGGGCCACCGCTGGTCGGCGCGGTCCTCGGAGGTCCGGGAGTTCCTGGCCCGCAACCAGGTGCCCTACCGCTGGTACTCGGTGGACGAGCCGGAGGGCGGCCGGCTGCTGGAGGCGGCCGGGCAGGACGGGCGGCGGCTGCCCCTGGTGGTCACCCCGGAGGGCACCCCGCTGGTGGAGCCCGGGGACGCGGAGCTGGCCGGTCAGGTGGGCCTGGCGACGACGCCGACGGAGGAGTTCTACGACCTGGTCGTCATCGGCGGCGGCCCCGCCGGGCTCGGCGCCGCGGTGTACGGGGCCTCGGAGGGGCTGCGCACGCTGCTGGTGGAGCGGCAGGCCACCGGCGGCCAGGCCGGGCAGAGCTCCCGCATCGAGAACTACCTGGGCTTCCCCGACGGCGTGTCCGGCGCGCAGCTCACCGGGCGGGCCCGCCGGCAGGCGGCCAGGTTCGGCGCGGAGATCCTCACCGCCCGCGAGGTGGCGGGCCTGGAGGTCAACGGCGCCGCGCGCACCGTGCGGTTCTCCGACGGTTCGGCGGTCGCCGCGCACAGCGTGATCCTGGCGACGGGTGTGTCCTACCGGCAGCTCGACGCGCCGGGGCTCGCGGAACTGACCGGGTGCGGGGTGTTCTACGGCTCCGCGCTCACCCAGGCGCCGTCCTGCGCGAACCAGGACGTCTACGTCGTCGGCGGGGCCAATTCCGCCGGGCAGGCGGCGATGTACCTGGCCCGCAACTGCCGTTCGGTGACGCTGCTGGTGCGGGGCGAGTCGCTGACCGCGTCGATGTCGCACTACCTGATCCAGCAGATCGAGGCGACGCCGAACATCTCGGTGCGCACCCGCACGGTCGTGGAGGCGGCGCACGGCAGTGACCAGCTGGACAAGCTGTCGCTGCGCCACGTGGACTCGGGCGAGGACGAACTCGTGGACGCGCAGTGGCTGTTCGTGTTCATCGGCGCGGCCCCGCTGACCGGCTGGCTGGACGGCACGGTGCTGCGCGACCCGCACGGGTTCATCCTGGCCGGCCCCGACATGACCAGCGACGGCTCCCCGCCGCCCGGCTGGGAGCCGGTCCGGCCGCCGTACCACCTGGAGACGAGCGTGCCGGGCGTGTTCGTGGCGGGTGACGCGCGCGCCGCCTCGGCCAAGCGGGTCGCCTCCGCCGTGGGCGAGGGCGCGATGGCGGTCATGCTCGTCCACCGCTATCTGGAGCAGTCGTGAGTCCCCGGGACGCCGGGCGGAGGGAGCGGTCGTGAGCGGACAGCCGGAGCCGTGCGACTGGACGGAGCTGAGCTCGCTCTTCCTGTTCGAGAAGCTCACCGAGGAGCAGCTCACCCGGCTGTGCCGGGAGGGACGCGTGGAGCGGTTCGAGCCGGGCCCGGTGTACACCGAGGGCGACCCGGCGACCTGCTTCTACGTGCTCCTCGAGGGCACGGTGGTGCTCTCCCGCCGGGTCGGCGCGGACGACGTGGAGACCAACCGGACCTCGCAGCGCGGGGTGTACGCGGGCGCCTTCCAGGCGTACCTGGGCGACCGGGCACGGGCGGCCCGCTACAACGGCTCGCTGCGGGTCACCGAGCCCTCGCGCTTCTTCGTCCTGCCCGCGGACACGTTCGCCGAGGTGATGCGGGACTGGTTCCCGATGGCGGTGCACCTGCTGGAGGGGCTGTTCTTCGGGCAGGAGAACAGCCGGCAGATCATCAACCAGCGGGAGCGGCTGCTGGCGCTCGGCTCGCTGTCGGCGGGGCTGACGCACGAGCTGAACAACCCGGCGGCCGCCGCGGTGCGGGCCACCTCCGCGCTGCGCGAGCGGGTCGCCGGGATGCGGCACAAGCTGGGCGCGATCACCGCGGGGCGGTACTCGCGGGAGACCCTGGTGACGCTGGTCGACATCCAGGAGCGCACGGCCGAGCAGGTCGCCAAGGCCTCCCCGCTCTCCCCGCTGGAGGCCTCCGACCGGGAGGACGCGCTGTCCGACTGGCTGGACGAACACGGCATCGACGACGGCTGGCGGCTGGCCCCGGTGTTCGTGCAGGCGGGCCTGGACACCGACTGGCTGGACCAGGTGGCGGCGCTCGTCGACGAGGAGACCCTCGAGGGCGCGATCCGCTGGCTGAACTACACGGTCGAGACCGAGCTGCTGATGAACGAGATCGAGGACTCCACGACCCGGGTCTCCACCCTCGTCAACGCGGCCCGGCAGTACTCCCAGCTCGACCGGGCCCCGTTCCGCTCCGTCGACGTGCACGAGCTGCTGGACAGCACCCTGCTGATGCTGTCGAACAAGTTCGGCGAGGGGATCTCCCTGGTCAAGGAGTACGACCGCACGGTCCCGGAGGTCCCCGCCTACCCGGGCGAGCTGAACCAGGTGTGGACCAACCTGGTCGACAACGCGGTCGCGGCGATGGCCGCCACCGGCGGCACGCTGACCGTGCGGACGGCGCGGGACCACGACCGGGTGCTGGTGGAGTTCCGGGACACCGGTCCGGGCGTGCCGGCCGAGATCCGCGAGCGCATCTTCGAACCGTTCTTCACCACCAAACCGGTCGGCGAGGGCACCGGGCTCGGCCTGGACATCTCCTGGCGCATCGTGGTCCGCAAGCACCACGGCAGCCTGGACGTCGAGTCGGTCCCCGGGGACACCCGGTTCCAGGTCCGGCTGCCCCTGACCGCACCGGACTCCCAGGACCAGGAAGCGCAGGAGGAGGCGTCATGACCACGTCCGACAGTGACATGAGCGGAATCGACCCGGGTGTGCCGCCGAGCGGCGAGGGCTGTGTGGAGTGCGAGGAGGCCGGCGGGTGGTGGTTCCATCTGCGGCGCTGCGCCCAGTGCGGGCACGTCGGCTGCTGCGACTCCTCCCCCGCCCGGCACGCCACCGCGCACTACCGCGCCACCGGCCACCCGGTGATCACCAGCTACGAGCCCGGCGAGGAGTGGTTCTGGAACTACGCCACCGAGGAGCTGCGGAAGTCCGGCCCCGCCCTGGCGCCGCCCGGGAGCCATCCCGCGCAGCAGCCGACCCCGGGCCCGGCCGGCCGCGTCCCGGCCGACTGGCAGGACACCCTGGCCTGACCCCGACGCGAGGCGCGGGCGCCCGCGGGGGAGCTACGACCTGCGCCGTTTTCCCCGGCCCCGGCGGGGAACCCGCCGCGCCATGGTGAAAATCGGCTACACGATGATGACCGAGCAGGCCGGTCCCCGCGCCCTCGTCGACCATGTCGCGCAGGCCGAGGGCGTCGGTTTCGACTTCTCCGTGACGTCGGACCACTACTTCCCCTGGCTGCGCGAGCAGGGCCACTCCCCCTACGCGTGGGCCGTCCTCGGCGCCGCCGCCCAGGCCACCTCGCGCATCCCGCTGATGACGTACGTGACCTGCCCGACCTTCCGCTACCACCCGGCGGTGGTGGCGCAGAAGGCGGCCACGCTGCAGCTCCTGTCCGAGGGGCGGTTCCGGCTCGGGCTCGGCGCGGGCGAGAACCTCAACGAGCACGTGGTCGGGGGTGGCTGGCCGGCGGCAGACGTCCGGCACGAGCGTCTGGAGGAGGCCGTCGGCATCATCCGCGACCTCTTCGGCGGCAAGCACGTCACCCGGCACGGCACCCACTTCGACGTGGAGTCCGCCAAGCTGTGGGACCTGCCCGACGAGCCCCCGCCGATCGGCATCGCCGTCTCCGGCGAGCAGTCCTGCAGGCTGGCCGGGCACCTCGCGGATCTCGTCATCGCCACCGAGCCCAAGAGCGAGCTGATCGAGGCCTTCGAGCGGCACGGCGGCACCGGCAAGCCCCGGGTGGGCCAGCTCCCGGTCTGCTACGACACCGACCGGGACGCGGCCGTGAAACGGGCGCACGAGCAGTTCCGCTGGTTCGGCAGCGGCTGGAAGGTCAACGCCGAACTGCCGCACCCGGACTCCTTCTCGGCGGCGACCCAGTTCGTGACCGAGGAGGACGTGGCCGCGTCGATCCCGTGCGGCGACGATCCGGAGGCCTTCGTGGAGGCCGTCCGCCCGTACGCGGAGGCCGGCTTCACCGAGATCGCGCTGGTGCAGATCGGCGGTGACTCCCAGCCCGCGTTCCTGGACTGGTCGGCGAAGACGCTGCTGCCCGCGCTGCACGACGCCTTCGACTGACCGGCGGGGTCGGGTCGGTCAACACCGGGCCCGTGCAAGGAAGTTGGCGGGCACCGGCGATAATGCCGTCATGCCCGAGCACCTCCCGCCGCCGTCCTGCGCCCCGTACTCCCCGGGCCGGTCCGCCCGGTTGCCCGTCGTCATCGTCGGAGCCGGTCCGGCCGGGCTCGCCCTGGCCGGTGTCCTGCGGGGCGCCTCGGTGGACTGCGTCGTCCTGGAGGCGGAGAGCAGGCGGTTCATCGAGACCCGGCCGCGTGCCGGATTCCTGGAGGAGTGGGCGGTCCGGGCGCTGTGGCGGCGCGGGCTGGCCAGTCCGGGACTGCTGGAGGCGCAGCGCCAGAGCGAGTGCGAATTCCGCGTCGGCGGTGAGCGGTACCGCTTCGGCTACGCGGAGCTCTCCGGCCACCATCACGTGGTCCATCCGCAGCCCCTGCTGGTCACCGATCTGGTGCACCACTACGCCGACGTCCTCGGCGGCGACATCCGGTTCGGGGTGCGGGAGGTGGAACTCCACGGCATCGACACCGACACCCCGGCCGTGTCGTACACCGATCCCGGCAGCGGCGCCCGCGTCCGGCTGGAGTGCGAGGTGATCGCCGGATGCGACGGCGCCCGGGGCGTGAGCCGGGCCTCCCTCCCCGCCGAGTACCGGGAGCCCGCCCGGCTCGACTACGGCATCGGCTGGCTCGCCCTGCTCGCCGAGGCGCCCCCGTCCTCCGACTGCGTCGTCTTCGGCGTCCATCCGCGGGGGTTCGCCGCCCACATGGCGCGCGGCCCCGGGACGACCCGCTACTACCTTCAGTGCCCGCCGGGCGACGACCCGGAGAACTGGTCCCACGAGCGCGTCTGGTCGGAGCTGCGCCTGCGGCTCGAGGCGGCCGGCGCCGCACCGCTGACCGAGGGCAGGCTGGTCGAGAAGCGCGTCCTCGACCTGCACAACCAGGTCGCGCGGGCGGTGTCGTACGGCCGGCTCTACCTGGCGGGGGACGCCGCGCACCTGGTGGCGCCGATCGCCGCGAAGGGCATGAACCTCGCGCTTTTCGACGCGCTGGTGCTGGCCGACGCGCTGGTGGCCCACGTCCACCGGGGCGAGAGCGAAGGGCTGCGTGCCTACGCCGCCACGAGCCTGCGGCGGGTGTGGGAGTACCAGGAGTTCTCGGAGTGGTTCTGCGAGCTGCTGCACGGTCCGTCCTCGGGCGACCCGTTCCGGGCGGGAATGGCGGCCGCCCGGCTGGCCCGGTTGTTCGACTCGCCCGCGGCGGCGGCCTCGTTCGCGGAGGTGTACGTCGGCGCCGCCTCCGAGCGTCATCTCCCCGAGTTCTCCCCACTTCCGACTTCCGGTTGACTTTCGGTCACTTTGAACGCCTGCCGCCTCACTCTCCGTACCACCCTGGGACGCGGGTCTCCGGTGTGCGGTGAGGGATGGCGATGGGCCACGAGCGGGTCTCGGTACGAGAGTTGGTCGCCGGGCGGTACCGGGCGGGCGAGACCGTCCACCGCGAGGAGGGACGCCTCCTGCTGCGGGGCGAGGACACCGGGACCGGACGTGAGGTGCTCCTCGTCCGCTCCCGGCCGTCCGCGCACCCGCGCGCGGACACCCCGCCGCGCACGGCGGAGCGGGTGGTGCGCGAGACGGCCCGGATGGAGGACGCCTGCCCCGGCCGGATCGCCCACGTGCTGGACGTCGTCGAGGAGTACGGCGGGCACGGCGAGTACGGCGGCGGTGCCGAGGGAGGCGGCCCCCTGTGGACGGTGCTGCGGCCCGTCGACGGCGTTCCCCTCGGGGAGCTGCTCGGCCGGGGCGCGCTGTCTCCCGCGCGCGCCGCCCACATCGGGCTCGCGCTCCTGGACGTGCTGCGGGCGGCGCACCGGCAGGGCATCGTCCACGGGGACCTGAGCCCCGGTCAGGTGTTCGTGGGCGCGGACGGCGGGGTGGTGCTGACCGGCTTCGGGCTTCTCGGCTCCGCACCCGGCCGCCGGGTCACGGCACCCGAGTACGCATCTCCCGAACAGGCGCACGGGGAGTGCGCGGGGACTCCGTCGGATCTGTGGTCGCTCGGGGCGCTGCTCTATGCGATGACGGAGGGGCGGCCCCCGTTCCGTGACCGAGGTGAGGCGGCGGCGACACTGCGCGGGGTGGCACGGCTGCCGTTGCGGCCTCCCTCGCACGCCGGCCCCCTGGCCCCGGCCGTCACCGGGCTGCTGCGGCGCGATCCGCAGGAGCGGGTGCCGGAGGAGGCCGTCCGCAAGAGCCTGACGCGGCTGCTGCGCGCCTCCCCCGCGGCGGACGCGCACTTCGGCGAGGGGCCGGCGCCCGCCGAGGAGCCGCCCGGAGAGGGACCGCGGGCCGGCGGCGGGCGCCCTCTGCGGCTCGCGGTGCTGCTCGGGACGGCGCTGGCGGTGGCCGCGTGCTCGCTCGCCGTGTACGCCACCCGGGGCGGCTCCGGCGGCGAGGGCACCGTCGTCTCGCGCTCCGCGCCCACCGCCTCCCGCCCGGCGGCGGTCGTGCCGGGCGGGGCCGGGGAAACAGAGCGCACGTCCTCCACCGCCCCTTCCTCCCCGCCCGCCTCGTCCACCCCGTCGTCCCCGGCCACCACGGCCGCGCCGTCCTCCTCCCGGCCGCCGGCGGGCGCGGCCGAGCGCTTCGCACGGCAGCACGCGCCCGAGGGGTTCTCCCTCGACCTGCCGGCCGGCTGGCACCGGGTGTTCGAGGACCGGCGCACCGACGGCTCCTACCGCGTGGCCTTCGGCGCCCAGGGGGACCCGCGCACCCTGCTGGTCACGCACAGCCTGCGCCTCGAGGCGGACCCGGTGGCCGACTGGGCTGCCCTGGAACCGGCCCTGCGCCGCTCGTACCCCGGCTACCGGCGGCTCGGCGCGATCACGCCGGTGACGTACCGGGGCCTGCGGGGGGCCGACATGCGGTGGCTGGCGAGGGACGGCGGCGTCAGCACCCGCACCCTCGGCCGCGGCTTCCTCCTCGACGGCCGCTCCGGCTACTCGCTGCGCTGGACGGCACCGGCGGCCGCGTTCGACGAGGCCGTCAACAGGCGGGCCCTGGACCGCGTGCTGCGCACCTTCCGCTTCCCCGACGGCTGAGGAAACAGCGCGTGCACCGAATCACCCGTCTGGTTGAGCATCTCCGGCCCATCGCGGGTACTAGGGGTCTCTACCGCCTTTCGTCGCTGGAGCGCTTCATGATCTCGTCGGTGCACAAGACCCTGGTCATGGAACTCATGTCGGGCATGTCCGGCCGGTTCCCGGTGCTGACCCATCTGGAATACGACGCCACGGACCCCTTCGCCGTGACCGCGTCGTTCAGCCACGAGGGCCGGCTCCTCGCCCAATGGAGACTCGACCGGCAGATGCTGGCCGAGGGACTGCTCGGGCCGGTGGGTGAGGGGGACGTCCGGCTGCGCCCGCAGTCCACGGGGGTCTGGCACGAACTGCGCCTGGAACTCTTCGGCGACGCCCACCCCGACGGGGGGCGGCACCACGCGGTGATCCTCGCCTGGGCGCCGGCCGTGGCCTCGTTCCTGGAGGAGACCTACGAGGTGGTGGAGCTCGGCAGCGAGACGGTGGGCGTGGACGACTTCCTCGCCGAGGTCATCGGCAACGCCTGAACACCCGTCACGGAAGCCTGTGGGGAAGTCGATCGCCGCGCGGGCACCGCGCGTTGTCACGAAGGTGTGACGAACATTCGTGCGTCAAAGGTGGAGAGCCGGGTAGGCGGAGCGGTACACCCTTCCTTGGGGAGCTTTACGGCTCCGTTGTCAGTGCCGTCCGCCAGAATGGTGATCATGCTCCGAGTCGTCCGTGACCCACGCCCGCCGATCAGCCCCCGCGACACCGACGTCCTGCGTCTGATCGCGACGCAGCGCGCCCCCGTCATGCTCACCGTGTACGCGGACGGGCGACGACGGTACGGGTACTGGCGTGCCGTCACCGATGCCGCGGGGCGGGGCGGCTGCCAGGTGGCGCTGCCGACCGAGGAGTGCGAGGAGCTGCTCGCGGCGGGGCGGATAGCCCTGGGCGAGCCGGTGACCGACCGCTCCCGGACGGTCTACCCGGTGCGGGCCGTGGAGCGCCCCCGCCGGTACGCGGCGCCCGTGACCCCCTCCGTGCCGGTCGCCCCGAGGATTCCTGCGGTCGCCTCCGTGACGTCGCGCCGCACCGCGCTGACGGCCTGAGGGCACCCGGCCCGCCCGGGGAGGCCGACGCGCACGCGTGGCTCCCGGCGCCCCCGTCGGGGGCGCGGGAAACCGCACGCGTCCTGCCGGACCCCTACCAGCGGGCCTCGACCTGCGCCTTGATGCGCCGCTCGTACAGGTCGCCGATCGCCCGCAGCGTCTCCTCGGGCAGCTTCGGCAGGTGGCCCGCCGCCGCGTTCGCCCGTGCCTGGTCCGCCGAGCGGGCGCCGGGGATGACCGTCGTCACGCCGGGCTGCTGGATGATCCACGCCAGCGCCGTCTGCGCCGGGGTGAAGCCCTCGGGCGCCAGCGCCGCGAACTCCGCCGCCGCCTCCACGCCGGTGGCGAAGTCGACCCCGGCGAAGGTCTCGCCCTGGTCGAAGGCCTCGCCGTGCCGGTTGAACGTGCGGTGGTCGTTCTCGCCGAAGACGGTGTCCTTCGTGTACCGGCCCGACAGCAGCCCCGAGGCGAGGGGCACCCGGGCGATGATGCCGACGCCGGCCTCCCGGGCCGCCGGCAGCACCTCGTGCAGCGGCTTCATGCGGAACGGGTTGAGGATGATCTGCACGCTCGCCACGTTCGGGCGGGCGATCGCCGTCAGCGCCTCCGCGCAGGTCTCCACGCTCACGCCGTACGAGGCGATCCGCCCCTCCTCGACGAGGGTGTCCAGGGCGTCGAAGACCTCGTCGGAGGAGTAGACGGGAGTCGGCGGGCAGTGCAGCTGCACCAGGTCGATCCGGTCGACGCCGAGGTTGCGGCGGGAACGGTCGTTCCAGGCGCGGAAGTTGTCCAGTACGTAGTTCTCGGGGATCTGGTCCGCCCGGCGGCCCATCTTGGTGGCCACCGTCACGTGCAGATCGGGCCGCCCCAGCAGGAACGCCGCGATCGTCTGCTCACTGCGGCCGTCGCCGTACACGTCGGCCGTGTCGAAGAAGGTCACGCCGGACTCGGCGGCCGCCTCCAGCACCTCGTGGGCGTCCTTCTCCTCGACGTCGCCCCAGTCGGCGCCGAGCTGCCACGTGCCCAGCCCCACGACCGACGCATGCTGACCCGACCTGCGGAATTCGCGCTCATCCATGGGCCCAGTCTCGCACTGGCCCCCGGCGGCCCCTCGCACCACCCTGCCGGAACGACGAGGCCGTCCGCCGGTTCACCCGGCGGACGGCATGCGCGGCGTCCCGTCCCTCACACCTTGCGCCAGCGGGCCATCGCGAACGAGAAGAGACCGAAGAGCACGAAGCCCGCGGCCACGCACACCAGCAGCCACGGCCCGGCCGGGGTGTGGGCGAAGGAGCGCAGGGTGTCGTCGAGCCCCTTGGCCTTGTCCGGCTCGTACTCGACGGCGGCCCGGACGGCGAAGACACCGGCGGCCGCGAAGACGAGCCCGCGGGCCGCCCCGCCACCGACACCGGTGATGTCCACCGCCTGCCGCGCGCGCCGGGACATCTGCCCGAGCTTCAGCTTGTCGTGGTACTTGCGCATCACCGCGCGCACCCCGATCCACACCCCCGCGGCCGCGATGCCGATCCCGGCCAGGCCCACGATCCACTGGCCGCCCGGCATCTGCAGCACCTTGGCCGTCATGTCCTTGGACTGCTTGTCGCTGTTCCCGCCGCCGCCTCCCCCGCGGGAGCCGGCCGCGAAGAGCAGCACCGAGGAGGCGACGAAGGCGTAGAACACGAAACGGCCCGCCGAGGACAGCCGCTTGGTCGCTTTGCGGCCCTCGGGGCCGCCCGCGCCGAAGACCGCCTCGGACAGGCGCCACAGGGCCATGCCGACGAGGCCGACCGCCAGCGCCCACAGGACGACGGCGCCGAACGGCTTGCCGGATATCTCGGCGAGTGCACCGCCCCGGTCGGCCTGGCGGTGGCCGTCGCCGAAGGCGATCTGCAGGGCCAGTGCCCCGACGAGCAGATAGATCACTCCGCGTGCGCTCAGGCCGGCCCGTGCCGCGCCCTCCGTCGCCGCACCCCGCGCCTCGCGGCCGGTGCGGGGCCCTCCCCGGCTGGTCAACGTGCTGACATCCATCTCGACCTCCCGGGGTCCGGATGCCCCGGGTTCGGCGGGCGACACCCGAACGCCGCCGACCGGCAGGCAAGAGGGGCGGAGGACTCCCGCCGGGCCGCTCGCGCCCTACGCGGCGCGGTTCTGCAGACGGAGTTCCAGTTCGATCTCCTGGTCCCCCGAGACATGCCCCAGTTCCTCGACCGTGAAGGTCTCCTCCAGGGCCTCCCGCAGACGGGAGACCGCCTGCGGCTCGCCCTGGACCTCGGCCTTCACCGGACCCGAGAGCCGGGGCGGGCGGGGGGCGTCGGGGGCGCCGGCGGGGGCGGACGTGTCGAAGGTCCCCGTCCACATGGTGGGCCGGGAGCCCTCCGTGTCGTGCGGCGGGGCGTCGTCGGCGCCGCGGTCGGAATCGAAGTGCCGGCACAGCTCGGTGAACAGGTGTCCGGCGTCCGTGGCCGAGCAGTCGCTGAGGACCACCTGGACGTTCGGGGCGGACTGGGCGGGCGCGTTCACGGTCGTTCGTCTCCCTCGTGCTGGATGCCTTGGCTGTCTGCGGGGCTGTCGGGGCGGGCACGGGGCCCGGGCGGTGGATCCGAGGTGCTACTCGGTGGTGGGGGCGAACCCGTCGGCCCGCACGTGCGGCATGACCCGGCCGGCCACCCGGTAGCGGCCGTTGGGCACGTCCGCCGCGCGTGTGATGTGGACGGCGAGCGGCCCCGCCCACTCGTAGCCGTTGCGCGCGCCGTGGCGCGCCAGCCGGTCGGTGAGCAGCATGCCCACCCGGTCACCGGCCCCGGCGAGCCGCTCGTGGACCTCGGGGTCCAGTTCGACGGCGTAGGCGTTGGGGGCCAGGATCCGGTTTCTGCCGCATCTGACCGCGTGGCGGTCGCACTCGCGCCGCAGGGCGTCGAGCAGTTCGACGGGGTCCTTGGGGAAGAGGTGCCCCAGCAGCCTGTTCTGGAAGCGTTCCAGGGCTCTCTCCCAGCCGGTCGGCCCGGTCGCGGGGGCCGGCGGTGCGGCCGCGTGGTCCCGGTCCGGCCTCTCCTCCCGGCCGCGCCGTCGCGGGAGTGCGCTCACCGCTCGCACCCCGCCTACCGCTCGCCCTCGAAGTCCTCGGGACGCACCTCGGCGTCCTCCAGGGCCTCGCGCATGGTGCGGCCCTCGGCCGCCTCCCGCTCGTGGCGGCGGGTGGCCGCGTGCTTCTCCAGCACCTCGTCGGTGGTGTCGGTCTTCGGCCGGTTCTCCTCGGGGACCGTCATGGTCTGCAGCTCCTCGTCCTCGTGTCTCGCCCGGTTCTCGTTCGTTTTTCCTGCCTCGCTGCGGCGGGTTCCCTGATGACGGCGTTCGACGCCTGGTGCGCGCCGCCGGCCGTTCCCCGGCCCTGTCCGGCATGTGGGCGCAAGCTCCCTGGTCACAGCCTGCGGTGGACTATGTTGAGGGGCCCGTGGGACGGGACCCCGTGGGACAAGAGGAGGCGCACAGGTGCCATCGCCGCAGCAGGCTCGCGCTCAGGCGTCCGCGATCACTGCGGGCGGCACGGCACCGGCCCAGGACGCCTCTCCGACCTCGCGGCTGCGGGAGCTGTTCGAGGGCCCGGGGCTCTCGCCCGCGCACCGGCGGATCGCCCAGTACCTGATCGAGCACCTCACGGAGGCGGCCTTCCTCTCCATCACCGATCTCGCCGAGCGGGTCGGGGTGAGCCAGCCCTCGGTGACCCGGTTCGCGGGGGCGGTCGGTTTCAGCGGATATCCGGCGCTGCGCGAGCGGCTGCAGTCCCTCGCGCTCGGCTCCCTCGGCAACGGCGTCCCGAGCGCGCCCGCCGAGCAGCGCGGCAACGAGTTGCAGGCCGCGGTCGACGCCGAGATCGAGAACCTGGAGAACCTGCGCCGCGACCTCACGGACCCGGGCCGGGTGATCGAGGTCGGCCGGGCGCTGTCGCGCTCGGCGCCGCTGACCGTGCTGGGGCTTCGGATCTCCGTCTCGCTCGCGGAGTACTTCGCCTACGCCGCCCGGCGCATCCACCCCGACGTGCGACTGGTGACGCGGGGCGGCAGCGTCGCCTACGACGCCCTGCTGCAGTCGCGGGAGGCGGGCGGTACCTGGTTGCTGGCCTTCTCGCTGCCGCGGCACGCGCGCGAGACGCTCACGGCGCTGCGGGTGGCGCGCGGGGCGGGGCTGCGGGTGGCGCTGGTGACCGATCTGGCGCTCGGGCCGCTGGCGGAGGAGGCCGAGGAGGTCTTCGCCACCGGCACCGGCTCACGGCTGGTGTTCGACTCGTACGCCGCGCCGGGCATCGTGGCGGCGGCGCTGCTGCAGGCCATGACGGACGCCGATCCCGAGCGGACGCAGGCCCGTCTGGAGGAGTACGAGCGGATCGCGGAGGAGCACCACTTCTTCCTTCAGGACTGAGTTTCTTCTCCCAGGACTGAATTTTTTCATGTTCTTGCATAACCCCCGGTATATATAAATACTCCTCTGCATGGCCCTGACGACCTACTCGCCGATCAGCACCGACTGGCCGTGCCAAGTGAAGATCCCGGGCAGCTACGACTGGGAGCGCTCGGCGGTCAAGTGGCTGCGCGAGCTGGTCCCGGCCCGCTACGGCAGCTACCCCGCGCTCCTGCGGCATCCCGTACTGCTGGCCCGCCACGCGCAGATCCAGGTGCGGCACGAGATCCGGGTGGCGCGCACCGCGCTGCAGACGGCCCGGGCGGAACTGCCCGCGCTGGGCCTGCCGGAATCTGTGATCGAACACACGATCAAGCTGTACGCGGCCGAGGTGCTGCAGTTGCAGCACATCGCCCGCAGCGTCCGCGCGGTCAGCGAGGCCCTGGCCGACGCGTCCGGCGCCCCTCGCCAGGGCCGCACACCCGGGGAGATCCCGGGCCCAGGGCAGTGATCGGGACACCCCGTATATGACATGCTCGTCGCGTGACGAGCGATTCCGCGCTCCCCGAGAGGCCGAGCGCCGAACCCAGCGTGGTCGCCCTGGCGAAGACAGTGGCAGTGCAGCGGGCCGAACTGGACCGGCTGCGCACCGCCACGACCGCGGCGGCCGTACTCGAGCGTGCCAAGGGTGCGGTGATGGCTCTCACGGGGCGTTCCGCGGAGGCAGCGCACGAGGAACTGCTGCGCCGTGCCGAGGCCGCCGGACGCACCCTCGCCGAGGAGTGCCGGCTCACGCTCGACGGCACGGCCGGCGGCGCGTCCGTTCTCGCCGGGGCCGCCTCCGGCGCGTGCGCCGACCCGGCCGCGTCCGACACGGACGCGGGCTCCCTGCCCTCCCCCGCCGAGGGGACCGGCCTGGCGGACGCGGCCGAGGGCGCCGCACCGGCCGACCCCGCCGTCCTCGCGCGCATCGCCGAGTCCCTGGCCGGGGTGTCCGGCCCGCAGGAGATGGCCCGGAGCCTGCGCGCACACCTCGCCGAGGCCGTGGCGGCGGACGGCGTGCTGCTGTACGCCGGACTGCCCGCGGGCGGGCTGCGGCTCGCCGGGTACGCGGGCGTCGCCGACACCGTCGTCGCCCAGTGGCGGCACGTGCCACCACTGAGCGGCATCGCGGCCCTGGAGGCGATACGCAGGCGGCGGCCCTACTGGCTGGACGTCCCCGGGGAGGAGAAGTCCTGGTCGCTGATCGGCGCCCCGGAGCACTGGCCCACCCGGGCCTGGCTGCCGGTCCTCACCGAGGGCGGGGCCACCGCCTCCCTGGGGATACTGCGCACCACGCAGGCCGCGTTCACCCCCGCCGCCAAGGCGCTGCTGCGGGCGACGGCCCGGCTGTGCGCCGAACGGCTGCGTGACTTCCTCACCGTGCCGGACCACACGGACGAGCGGCTGCGGGACACCGTCCAGTCGGTTTTCGACGCGCTGCCCGGCTCCGCCGTCCTCCTGCTCCCCGTGTACTCGGCCTCGGGAGAGCTGGAGGACTTCCGCATCGAGGCGGCCGCCCCGCGCGCGGTCGACATCGCCGGCCGCCGCGGGCGTGCCCTGGTCGGGCTGCGCGTCCTGGCGTGCTACCCCACCCTCGCGAGTGAGCCGCTGTGGGAGGGGTACCGCCGGGCGTTCGACACCGGGGAGCCCTACGAGGGCGAGCCCTTCGTGTACCACGAGGTCGTCGCGGGCGTCCCGCAGAACTCGGCCTACTCGGTGCGGGCCGTCCGCTTCGGCAAGGCGCTCGTGGTCACCTGGGTCCGGCACGACGCCTCGGACCGCGAGGAGCAGCGCCTGGCGGAGCTGCAGCGGCTGGGCAACCTCGGCTGGGCGGACTGGGACCTGGTGGGCGGCCGGGCCGTCTGGTCCCCGCAGGTGTACGCCATCCTCGCCCGCGACCCGGCGCGCGGCCCCCTCTCGCTCACCGAACTGCCGGAGCACATCGCGCCGGACGACGCGTCCACGGTGCGGCGGGCGGTGGACGAGCTGCTGTCGAAGGGCCGTCCGCTCGACATCCCGTTCCGCGTCGGGACGCTCCGGGGCACCCGGCACCTGCGGCTCGTCGCCGAGCCGGTGACGGACGCCGACGGCGTCCCGCTGGAGGTGCACGGTTTCCTTCAGGACCACACCGCCCAGCGCAGCGCCGAACTGGCCCTGGTGGAGAGCGAACGCGCGATGCTGACCCAGCACGGCGCGCTCCTGGCCGAGCGCACGCTCGCCGACCGGCTGCAGCACACCCTGCTCCCGCTGCCGCGGCAGTCGCTGGCCCTCGCCGGGCTGCGGGTCGACGTGGCGTACCGGCCGGCCCAGTCGGGCATCCACGTGGGCGGCGACTGGTTCAGTGCCATCGAACTGCCCGACGGTTCGGCCCTGTTCGTGGTCGGTGACGTCGCCGGGCACGGCATAGACGCGGTCGCCACGATGGCCCAGCTCCGCTTCACCGCGAAGGGCATGATCATCACCGGTTCGACGCTGACCGGCGCGCTGGCCCGGCTCAACGCGCTGCTGCTGCACACCCACGACTCCAACACCACGGCGACCCTGGTACTGGCGCGCTACGAACCGGGGCCGCGCCGGCTGACCTGGGCGCAGGCGGGGCATCTGCCGCCGCTGCTGCTGCGCGGGGGCGGCTCCCGGTACCTGGACCGGCCGAAGGGCGTGCTGCTCGGAGCGCGGCACGATCCGTCCTACACCGAGGCCGAGTTCCGCCTGGAGCCCGGGGACCATCTGCTGTTCTACACCGACGGTCTGGTCGAGCGGCCCGCGGAAGGGCTGGACGAGGGCCTCGACCGGCTCGCGAGGGCGGCCTCCTCCCTGCGCGCGGAGGGCCCGGGCCCGCTGCGGCCCCTGCTGGACACGATGCTGGAGGGCGAACTGCGCGACGACGTCTGTGTGCTGGACGCCCATCTGCCGGTGGACGCCGGCTGACCCCTCCCGCCCTTTCGGTCCTTCCGGCCCGTCCGGGGCGCTAATCGGCGCCCGGCGGGGAAGGTTGCGGGGGAGCGGTCCGCACGGAGGGACCGCGGACCGACGGGGACCGGACATCGCGGGCACGCGGAGACGCGGGCACGCGGACACCCAGCAGCACAGGGAAGGCGCATGGATTCCAGCACGTGGACGCTGATCGTCGTGGTCGCGCTCGTCTGCGCGGCCGTTCTCGGTGCCGCCGTCGTGCTGCTGCTGCGACTGGTGCGGACCCGTCGCGAGCTGCGGCGGGCAGGGCTGCCGACGGGGCCCCGCTGGGTGTTCTGGGGTGCCGTGGCCTATCTGGTCCTGCCGACCGACCTGCTGCCGGACCCGGTCTATCTGGACGACATCGGTGTGCTGCTGCTGGCCCTGCGGTCGATGAGCGCGCCGCTGCGGGCGGCCCGGCTCACCGGCCGGCTCCCGGGACGGGGCAAGGGGCGGGCCTCCGCCGACGGGGCTCCGCTCGGCCCGCCGGACGCCCCCGTGTGACACACCCGGGCACCGGCGCGCCCGTGCGGGGCGCACGGGCTCAGAACGCGTAGCGGATCTCCAGCCAGGGCGCGTGCCGGGCGACGAGCGCGCGGACGGTGTCGACCGCCTCCCGTTTCACGCCGTTGCGGTACCGCACGTTGGTGTCACCGTTCCGGGAGCGCTTGGGCTTCTGGAGTCCGGGTGTCCACAGCAGGTCCTCGGCGCGCGGGTGCCAGCCGAGGTTGACCTCGTGCAGGGGCCCGTTGTGGGTGAGCATGATGACCTCGGCGCGGGCCTGCGCCTTGACCCGGGCGGGCAGGACGTCGTCCAGGTGCGTCAGCAGTTCCGCCCAGGCCTCGCGCCAGCCGGGCCGGATCACCACGGGCGAGAGGTTGAAGTGGACCTCGTACCCGGCGTCGAGGAAGTCACCGGCGGCGGCGATCCGCCGGGCGACCGGGCTGGTGCGCACGTCGAGCACCCGGGAGTCCTCCGCCGGCATCACCGAGAAACGGATCCGGGTCCGCCCGCGCGGGTCCAGGGCCAGCAGGTCGGGGTTGACGAACTTGGTGGCGAAGGATGCCTTGGCGGTGGGCCAGCGGCGGAAGGCGTGGACGAGGTCGGCGACGTTGTCGCAGACGAGGGCGTCGACCGCGCAGTCGCCGTTCTCCCCGATGTCGTACACCCACGCCTTGGGGTCGCACTGGTTCGGCTCCGTCTTGCGGCCCTGTGCCGCGACGTGCCGGCCGAGGTGGGCGAGGGTCCGCTCGATGTCGGTGAAGACGGTGATGGGGTTGGCGTAGCCCTTGCGGCGCGGCACGTAGCAGTAGGCGCAGGACATGGCGCAGCCGTTGGAGGGGCCGGGGGCGATCCAGTCGGCCGAGCGGCCGTTGGGCCGGGTCACGAGCTTGCGGCGGACGCCGAGGACGAGCGTCTCGCGCTTGACCCGCACCCACCGTTCGACGTTTCCCTCGTTGCCGTGCAGGTGCGGGATGCGCCAGTGCGAGTCGACCTCCGTCACCCGGGCCTCGGGGAAGCGGGCCAGGATCTGCCGGCCGCGCGGGGAGGCGGCCGCGGCGGGCTCGGCGTGGATCTCCCGGATCTCGAGCATGCGCCGGGCCTCCGGCGAGTCACGGAACGGGGCGTCGCCCGCCGGGACCGCCGGGGTCGCCGGCAGCTCGTCGAGGCCGAACAGGGCGTCGGGATCCCCGGCGGGCGGCCGGGGCGCGGGCTTGCTCATCGTCATGCTCCGGTGCCGGGTGGGGAGGGGCGGTGCGGGGGGCGGGATCGACATGTCGACTCAGCCGTCTCCAGGGTACGAGGGCCCCGTCCCCCACGGGGCTTGTGGCGCCTACGCTCTCCCCATGAAGCAGACGGAGATCATCCTGCGGGCCATCGGCGTGCTGACCGAGACGAACGCGCTGACACGCCGCATCGCCCAGGACCAGGACGCGGAGCTGGATCCGGCGGAGAGCCAGCTCGGCTCGCTGGTGACGGAGGTCTTCCCGACGGTCGAGGTTCCGGCGGACGCGGGACCGACGGAGGCGGGGCAGGCGGTCGCGGACGCGTACCTGCCGGCGGCCATCTCCCTGGTGGGGGCGTTCGCCTTCCTCTTCTCCGAGCTGGCGGACGTCCATGACGCGGGGCGGACCGACGTCACGACGGCGTCGTTGCTGCAGGACCTGGCACTGCGGCTGTCGCGGGCCACGGACGAATCGTAGGAGACCCGCGCCCTCTCGCGTTGGGCCTTTCGGGTGGTTTTCCGGCGCCGGGGCGTCCATTGGGGGCAATGGACGGCCCGGCGCCCGCGGAACGCACAGGAGGATGCGGATGTGGTGCCCGGGGTCCCTTCCCGGCGTGCCCGCGCAGGTCTCCCCGGCGTCCCACGAGAGCAAGCCTCCGATGACACACACCACAGAGACCGGGATGGTCACGACCGTCCCGGGTGAGTCCGCCGCCCCTCGCCCGCGTCCGGGCGCGCTGGTGGTGAAATGGCTCTCGACGACCGACCACAAGACCATCGGCTCCCTCTACCTGATCACGTCCTTCGCCTTCTTCCTGCTGGGCGGCGTGATGGCGCTGTTCATCCGCGTCGAGCTGGCCCGTCCCGGACTGCAGCTCCTGTCGAACGAGCAGTACAACGAGGCGTTCACGATGCACGGCACGGTGATGCTGCTGATGTTCGCGACGCCGCTCTTCGCCGGGTTCACCAACTGGATCATGCCGCTGCAGATCGGCGCGCCCGATGTGGCGTTCCCCCGGCTGAACATGCTGGCCTACTGGTTCTACCTGTTCGGTTCGCTCATCGCGGTCGGCGGTTTCCTGACCCCGGACGGTGCCGCCTCCTTCGGCTGGTTCGCCTACAGCCCGCTGAGCGACATGGTCCACTCGGCCGGGGCCGGACACGATCTGTGGATCATGGGGCTCGGGCTCTCCGGGTTCGGCACCATCCTCGGCGCGGTCAACTTCATCACCACCATCACCTGCATGCGCGCCCCCGGCATGACGATGTTCCGCCTGCCGATCTTCACCTGGAACGTGCTGCTCACGAGCGTGCTCGTGCTGCTGGCCTTCCCCGTGCTGGCCGCCGCGCTGCTCACCCTGGAGGTCGACCGCCGGTTCGGCGCGCACGTCTTCGAGGCGGCCAACGGCGGGGCACTGCTGTGGCAGCACCTGTTCTGGTTCTTCGGGCATCCCGAGGTGTACATCATCGCGCTGCCCTTCTTCGGCATCGTGACGGAGGTGATCCCGGTCTTCGCCCGCAAGCCGATCTTCGGTTACATGGGCCTGGTCGGCGCCACCATCTCGATCACCGGGCTCTCGGTCAGCGTGTGGGCGCACCACATGTTCGTCACCGGCGGGGTGCTGCTGCCGTTCTTCTCCTTCATGAGCTTCCTGATCGCGGTGCCGACCGGGGTGAAGTTCTTCAACTGGATCGGCACGATGTGGAAGGGCTCCCTCACCTTCGAGACGCCGATGCTGTGGGTGATCGGCTTCCTGGTCACCTTCCTCTTCGGCGGCCTGACGGGCGTTCTCCTCGCCTCTCCCCCGCTGGACTTCGAGGTGTCGGACTCCTACTTCGTCGTCGCCCACTTCCACTACGTCGTCTTCGGCACGGTCGTCTTCGCGATGTTCGCCGGATTCCACTTCTGGTGGCCGAAGTTCACCGGCAAGATGCTCGACGAGCGGCTCGGCAAGATCACCTTCTGGACGCTGTTCGTGGGCTTCCACACCACGTTCCTGATCCAGCACTGGCTGGGCGTCGAGGGCATGCCGCGCCGGTACGCCGACTACCTCGCGGCCGACGGCTTCACCTGGCTCAACACGATCTCCACCATCGGCTCCTTCCTGCTCGGGCTGTCGATGCTGCCCTTCCTCTACAACGTGTGGAAGACCGCCCACTACGGCAAGCCGGTCGGGGTCGACGACCCATGGGGTTACGGCCGTTCGCTGGAGTGGGCGACCTCCTGCCCGCCGCCGCGGCACAACTTCGAGTACCTGCCGCTGATCCGCTCCGAGTCCCCCGCCTTCGACCTGCACCACCGGGACATCGCCGTGCAGGAGATCGAGCCCGAGACCGGCCACCCCCGTGTCTGAACGGAACACGGAGGGGGACACGAGACCGGGGCCGACACGGGAGGACGGCCCCGGTCTCGTCAACCAGGTGGAGGGGTACCTGCTGTGGCAGGCGCGGGTGGCCGAGGCGGAGGACCGCGCCCGGGCCTTCGTCGCGGCCCTCGACTGGCTGACCGCCACGCAGCGGACCGAGGTCGAGAAGCGGTACACCGCGGACTGCCTGGCCCGGGCCCGGGGCGACCTGGAGCGCATCGCCCGGCGGATCACCGGCCTGCGCCAGGAGTACGAGGAGCGCTACCGCCTGCTGCGCGCGCGGTGCCTCGCCGCCTCGGTCGCGTGCACAGCCCTGGCCCTGGTCGCCGCCGTCCTGCTGCGCTGCCTGACCTGAGAGCGCGTCACCCCGGCGGGGAAGGACGGACAGGGCCGGCCCCGATGCGGATGGTGGGCCGGCCCCGTTCGCCGGGATCATTGTGACCTCGCGGTACGGGTCCGGGGCAAGGGGTGTGCGGTGACGCTCCCCTCGCTCCTTCCACACCCCGTGTGCGCCTGGCGCGCCCCGCGGGTGGGCTTCAGTCCGCGCTCTCGATGCTCCCCTTGCGGTTGCGCCGGGTCAGCACGCGTTCGACGCGGGCCATCGGCGGGGAGGCGTGCCGGCGCAGCGCGGCACGCGCGGCGTTGGCGCCCGGGGCGCCGTGCACCCCGCCTCCCGGATGCGCGCTCGCCGAGGCCAGGTACAGCCTGCCGACCGGGGTCTCCGCGCGGCCCGAGCCGGGGATCGGACGGAAGAAGAGCTGCTGGTGCATGGCGGTGGTGCCGCCGTTGATGGCACCGTCCTGGAGGTTGGCGTTCATCGACTGCAGGGTGGGCGGGGCCAGGATCCGCCGGGCGCGGATCAGTGAACGGAACCCGGGGGCGAACCGCTCGACCTGCCGCTCCACGCGGTCGGCCATGAGTTGCTGCTCCTTCGCGTCCCAGGAGCCGGTCAGTCCCTCGTCGCCCGCGTCGCCCGCGATCAGGTGCGGCACGTGGGTATAGGCCCAGGCGGACTCGGTGCCCTCGGGCGAGCGCGGCGGGTCACTGGTCGTCATCTGGCCGAAGACGCAGAACGGCCGGTCGGGGACGAGCTTGCGGGCGATCTGGGCGGCGAACCGGGTCAGCTCGTCGACGCCGTCCGCGAGATGCACGGTGCCCGCGAGGGAGGCCGCCTCCTGCGCCCAGGGCACGGGCCCGTCCAGCGCCCAGTCGACCTTGAAGGTGGCGAAGTCCCACTGGAAGCGGCGCAGGTCGTCCATGAGCTGCGCGGGGAGGTGCTCGGGGTCCACCAGCCCGCCGTACAGCGCGGGTGCCGGCACATCGGCGAGCACGGCGCGGTGGGCCGCCACCGTCTCCCCGCCGGCCGTCCGCACCGCGACCGCCCGGCCGCCGCGGACGACGATCCGCTCGACGCGCTCGCCGCAGCGCAGGCTGCCGCCGTGCGCCCGCAGTCTGCGCACCAGCGCCTCGGTGAGGGCGCCCGAGCCGCCGGAGGGCACCGGGAAGCCGTACGTCTGCCCGAGCATGGTCATCAGCCAGCCGAAGCCGCCGCTGCCCGCGGATTCGGGGGCGAGGTCGGCGTGCAGGGCGTTGCCCGCGAGCAGCAGCCGTCCGCCCTCTCCGCGGAACTCCTCCTCCCCCAGCCGCCGCACCGGCAGCACCAGGGAGCGGGCGAGCCGCAGTCCGCCCGCCGCGCGCAGCCGCAGCGCGAGCCTGGCGCCGGCGCGCACCGGCGGGAAGGGGGTGAACAGGGCGTCCAGCAGGTCGGCGCGGACGTGTTCCCACACCGAGTGCAGTGCGCGCCAGGACTCCCCGTCGCCCTCGGCGAAGGTGTCCAGGGAGGCGGCGGTGTCCTCGAGGTTCCGGCCAAGGACGGCGCACCTGCCGTCGCTGCGCGGGTGGGCGAGCACCCGGGGCGCGTGGGCCCAGCGCAGCCCGTACCGCTCCAGCTCCAGCCCCCGGACGGCGGGCGAGGCTGCGGCCAGCGGATAGAACGAGCTGAACAGGTCGTTGACGAAGTCGGGGTGCACGCCCCTGTCGTGGCGCACGGCGCCGCCGGGCTCGTCCTGTTCCTCCAGGACCTCCACGCTCCAGCCGGCGTCGGCGAGCAGATTGGCGGCGACCAGGCCGTTGGGGCCCGCGCCGATCACCACAGCGTCCGGCACGGCCGCCTCCCCGTCCCCGTCGCCGGGCTCGTTCCCGTACGGCTCATGACATCGCCGGCCTTGCGACGGGATGTCCGTCGATCGCGTCGCCGGTCTCCTCGCAGACCTTCGCCAGCCTGGCCAGCATCGCGCGGTGGCGGAGCTGGATGATCGGCTCGACGGCCGCGTTGTGCAGGGCGCTCCCGGCGCCCTGCAGGGGGTGCTCGTCCACGATCACCAGCGCGTGCTCGCCCCAGGAGCGCAGCTCGATGGCGATGCGGGCGGTGCCCAGCGGCCCCGCGTGCGCCTCGAGTTCGAGGACGCTGCCCTCGACGCACCGCCGCACGACGGTCTCGTTGGTGAAGGACAGCGGGCCGAGGCGGACCTCGTACTCGAGGGCGGCGCCCAGCTCGGGCCAGGTTCCGCGCACGGGGGTGGAGGACGCGGTCCCGACCACCCATTCGGCGTACCTGCTGCCGTCGGCGAGCACGGTCCAGACGTTCTCGGGGGCGGTTCTGATCAGCCGGTGGCGTACGGCCACGGACACCTCCGCGAGGCTCGGGTGTGCCGGCGGCACACGGTGGTCCGGGACCGGGTTCCCGCGCGGCCGCCCTTGAACCGTGCGCGGCGGGCGGCGGCCCGCGCGCTCACTCGGTGGCGGCGCGGTCGGCGCGGCCGCCGCCGCCCAGCGGCCCGGTGGGGCTCATGTCCTCCCGGGCGGCCGACCGGGGAAGTTGCCGTCGCGTGGCGCGGAGCACGACCGGTGGCACCGCCGCGCGCACCACCTGCACCGCGCGCAGCCACCTCGGTACGTACACGGCGGTGCGCCTCCGCTCGACGGCGTCGGCCAGGCGGACGGCGACCCGGGGCACCGGCGAGATCCGGTGGGCGGGCGGCGGCATCCGGCCGCGCAGTTCGTGCAGGGCGGCGTGCCGCTCACCGTCCCGGATCATGTCGGTGTCGGTCCAGCCGAGGTAGGCGATGCCCACCGCGACGCCGTGGTGGGCGAGTTCGGCGCGCAGGGAGTGGGTGAGGGCCTCGACGCCGGCCTTGGAGGAGCAGTAGGCGCTCATCATCGGGGCGGCGCCGATCGAGGCCAGTGAGCCGATCTGGAGGTGGTAGCCGGCCGTGCGCACCAGGTCCGGGAGGAACACGTGGGCGGTCTGGGCGCTGCCGGTGAGGTTGACGTCGATGATGCGCCGCCACTGGGCGGGGTCGCTGTCGAGGAAGGCTCCGGCCTCGGCGACGGCGGCGTTGGCGACGACGGCCGAGGGCGGGCCGAGGCGGCGCCGGATCTCCTCGGCCGCCGCCTCCAGGGACGTGAGGTCGGTGACGTCCGTCTCCCGGGCGAGGGCGGGGGTGGGCAGTTCGGCGGCCAGCCGCTCCAGTTCCGCGCCCTCGTGTCCGAGGAGTGCGAGGCGCGCGCCGCGGCGGGCGAGCTCGCGGGCGAGCTCCGCGCCGATGCCGCGAGCGGCGCCGGTCACCACGACCGTGCGGTCGATGAGTGGGCTGAGGGCCACGATGCCTCCCGGAGAACCGATGTCGTCGGCCCTCCGGGTGTCCGGGTACGGCTCGGGATAACCGGGGCGGGGGCGGGCGCGCTCGGTGGGCGGGGTGGGGAACGCACGCCTCTCCCCCGTTCCGGCGCCTCCCCCGGCCGGTTTCGGGCCGGCGTGGCGGTGCCCGTCTCAGGTGCGGCGTACGCCCCGCTGCGGCACCCCGGCCGCCGGCGCGGTGAAGCCGCCGGGGACCGGCGCGGCGGCACGGCCGGTGCCCCCCGGCGTCCCGTTCCCCGCCGGGGCGGGCCGCGGTGCGTCCGGCTGCCGGCGCCCTCCGGACGGGTCGGTGCCGGGCCCGGACGTCACGAGCGGCTCGGACCTGGGGCGCGGGGAGGCCTGCGGCCGTGCCGCCCGCCCCGGCGCCACCGGCGGCTTCGCCGTGTCCCTGGAGGCCGCGCGGCCGACCACGCGCGCGTGGGTCATCAGGGGGGCGCAGCGTTCGCACACCTCCGCCAGCGTCCAGACGCGTCCCACCGCGGGGTTGTGCCGCAGGACCAGCAGTACGGTGCCGCCGCACAGGACCTTCGTGCCCTGGTGGGCGGAGCACTGCTGCACCCGGCACTGGCAGGACGCGTCGCCGCGCACCGTGGCCGCCTTGGCGTGGGCGGCCGCGTGGGCCTCGGCGAACCGGCGCAGCGCGGCGACGTCCCGCGAACGGGCCGGCATCCGGCAGGCGGCGCTGCAGACGACGGAGGCGGAACGGTCGCTGTGACCGGTGACCCGGACCGTCCAGATCCGTCCGGGACGACGGGCTGCGGGAACCTCGGGATGTGCGAGTGCCACGGGCGGGATTCCTTCGTGAATGGGGGGCTGCTGCCGTGTGAGGGCGGCGCTCCGGTACGGGCGCACAGATATCCCTACCCGCCCGGACGCCCGTTCCCGCCTCCCGACCCGCCGCGCTGTCGCCCGCCTCGCCCCGGAGGGTGAGCACCGCGTCCCACGGACCCCGCGCTTCACACCCGCAACGCGTCCTCGTGAGGCGATCCGGGCCGTCCCCGGTGTTGCCCTCGCGGTCGTACTGTGACGTAATCGGATGACCCGCACGGGAGATCTTGGCGGTGCCGTTGCCGCGCCGGAAGGAGCGGCGGAGATGCGCGTACATCCGGACTCGTCAGGCGACGAGATGCCCGCGGCGCCGGGCGCGCTGCTCGACCTGCTGCGGGTCGCGGCCGTGGTCCTGGACGGTGAGGGGTGGATCGTCCTGTGGAGCCCGGAGGCCGAACGCCTCCTCGGGTACACGGCGGAGGAGGCCCTGGGGCAGCGCGCCGACCACTTCCTGGTGTCCTCCGCGCAGCGGGACCGCGGCCGTGAGCTGTTCGCCCAGGTCCGCGCGGGTGAGCACTGGGCGGGGGTGTTCCCGCTGCGCCACAAGGACGGCAGCGAGCGCCCGGTGGAGTTCCGCACCATGCGGCTGCACGACAGCCGGGGCGAGGTCCACATGCTGGGCCTGGCGACCGACGCCCGCACGGTGCGGGGGGTGGAGCGGGACCTGGCGCTGTCCCACATCCTCATCGCCCAGACGCCCGTCGGCATCGGCGTGTTCGACACCCGGCTGCGCTGGGTCGGCGTCAATCCGGCGCTCGAACGGATCAACGGGCTGCCGGAGTCGGCGGTGGTGGGCCGCAGGATCGGCGAGGTGCTGCCGGAGCTGGACTCACGGGTCATCGAGGAGCGGATGCGGCGCGTGCTGGAGACGGGCCGGCCGCTCCTGGACCAGCAGACGGTCGGGGCGACGGCGGCCGGTTCCGGGCAGCGGGCGTTCTCCGAGTCGTACCACCGCATCGAGGACGCGCGCGGGCGGGTGCTGGGGCTGGCCATGGCCATCATCGACGTCACCGAGCGCGAGAGGGCGGCGGCCGAGGTGGTGCGGGCGCGGGAGCAGCTCTCGGTGATCGCGGACGCGGGCGCGCGGATCGGCAGCACGCTGGACCTGTGGCAGACGGCGCGCGAGCTGGCCGACGTGACGGTGCCGCACCTCGCGGACCTGGCCGCCGTGGACCTGCTGGAGTCGGTGGTCGCGCACGGCATGGTCGCGCCCGTCATGGCGGACACCCACGTCGAGTTCCGGGCGCTGGCGGTCGCCTCCGGGTATCCCACCGACGCCATCCGGGCCGCCGACCCGGTCGGGCAGCTCGCCGTCTACAGTCCCTCGCGGCTGATCACCCAGTGCGTGCGGGAGGCGGAGCCGTGCCGGGTCGAGCACGTCGACGCGGCGACGATGCGGCGCATCGCCCGGGACACGCACGCCGCGAAGGTCCTGCGCGAGGCCGGGGTGCACAGCTATCTGGCGGTGCCGCTGCGGGCGCGGGGCGAGGTGCTGGGCACGCTCAGTCTGCTGCGGACGCGCAACGAGCGGCCCTTCGACGACAGCGACCAGGTCCTCGCCTGCGAACTCGCCACCCGCGCCGCGATGTGCATCGACAACGCGCGGCTGTACGGGCGGGAGCGGACCGCCGCGCTCACCCTGCAGCGCAGCCTGCTGCCGAGCGCGCCCGCCCGGCACGAGGGCCTCGACATCGCGGCGCGCTATCTGCCGGCGCTGAGCGAGGTCGGCGGCGACTGGTACGACGTGCTACCGCTGGGGCCGGGCCGGACCGCGCTCGTGGTGGGCGACGTGATGGGCAAGGGGGTCCAGGCGGCGGCCATCATGGGGCAGTTGAGCACGGCCACCCGGGCGCTGGCCCGCCTGGACCTGCCGCCCGCGGAACTGCTCCGCCATCTCGACGACATCACGGACTCACTCGGCGACACCATCGCCACCTGTCTGTACGCGGTCTGCGACCTGCGCCGGGGCCGGTGCGTGCTGTCCAGCGCCGGCCATCTGCCGCCGGTGCTGCTGCGCCCCGACGGGGAGGCAGAGCTGGTCGAGGTGCCGCCGGGGGTGCCGCTCGGCGTCGGCGGCGCCGACTTCGGCACCGTGGAGGTCGACCTGACGCCGGGCACCCTGCTCGCGCTCTACACCGACGGGCTGGTCGAGAACCGGGGCGAGCCCATCGACGCGGGCCTGACGAACCTGACCCGGCTGCTGCGGGGCTCCCGGCTGCCCCTGGAGCGGATGGGGGACATGCTGCTGAGGACGCTGCGCCCCGAGCCGGACGACGACGTCGCCCTGGTGCTGGTGCGCACACGCGCGTGAGGGGCCCGGCACGACTCGGACCCCTCACCCCCGACCGATCCCCGACGGCGGCCTTTACAGGCCGGTCAGGGTCAGCCGGATCCCGGTGGGCGCGGTGTCCTGGATGTACGAGGCGAAGTCGGCGACGTCGTCGAAGGCGAAGCCGTACGCCTTGCCGTCCTCGGTGGCCGCGTGGACCGCCTTGGCGTAGTGGTTGGTCAGGTCGCCCCGGTAGAAGTCGGCCGCGCTCGTCGTCGGCTGGGCGGCGGTGCCGACCAGCGTCGAGCGGTTGAAGGCGGCGCCGAGGACGGCGGCCACCGGGCCGGTGGTGCCGTCGTTGGGGGCGGCCAGGGCTCCGTCGCAGAAGAGCACGTCGCGCGTGGAGGGCTTGGCGAAGGAGACGGAGGCGGGCCCGCCGAAGGTGAGCTGCTCACCGCGCACCCGGCCGGTGAAGGTGCCCGCGTTGGTGGTGACCTTCAGGTCCTTGCCGGTGTACAGGCTCCAGGCCTGGTCGATGTAGGGCGCGAAGTAGTCCTTGGCGAACAGGCCCGCGTCCAGGCCGTGGCCCGGGGCGATGATCCGGGTGTCGTCCACGACCAGCTTGGAGAACTCCTCGACCTGCTTGACGGCGGCGAACGCGGCGGCCCGCCCGCCGCTGCGCACGGTGCCGGTCGTCTGGTCCTTGTCGCCGGTGAGCCGGATGCTCATCGGGACGCTGAACATGTCGACCATGGTGGTGTTGCAGAACATGCCGGAGGCGTTGTGAGTGAACTCGGCGCAGTCGTGCAGCACCTTGTAGTTGGGGTCGGAGGTGACCCACCCGGCCGGGTACTGCAGGGCGGCGTTGCCGTTGCCGTCGGCGACCGCCTTGAACTTCAACTTCTCGCCGAGCGCGACGTAGATGCGGCCGGACATGTACGGCAGGGACAGCTTGGTCTCGCCGCCGCTCGCCAGCGAGAGGGCGTAGTCGGTGAAGCCGTCCGCGCCGTTGTCGGAGAGCGAGATGGGGGCGAGCGTGCCGTCCGGGGTGACGCGGACCTGCTTCCCGTCCTGGTTGCCGACGATGTAGACGTGCACGCTGGCGTTGGCGTACTCGCCGGTGTTGTTGACGATCGTCAGCGGCAGCGCGCCGCCCGCGGTGGTCTTCGCCTTGCCGTCGGCGGGCCCGGCCAGGGCGTACGGGGCGACGGCGGCGATGGCCGGGATGCCGACGGCGGCGCCGCCGAGACCGAACAGGACCTTGCGGCGGGTGAGGTTGCGCTGGTGACGGGGGCTCATGTGCGGTGCTCCTCGGTGCGGGTGGGGGTGGGGGGAGGTGCGTGGGGGTGCCTGCGGGGTGGGGACGGTGCCTCGGCCTGCGGCCGGTGGTGGGCCTTCTCGCCGGTCAGACGAGGGTCCACTTCTGGTTGGCGGTGCCGGAGCAGGTCCAGATCTGCAGCCGGGTGCCGTCGGCGGCGGAATTGCCCGTGGCGTCCAGGCACTTGTCGGAGCCCACGTTGGTGAGGTCCTTGGCGGAGGTGTACGTCCACTGCTGGGCCTTGGTGCCGTTGCAGGTGTAGAGCTGCACGGGGGTGCCGGCGGCGGTGCCACCGCCGCGCACGTCCAGGCACTTGCCCAGGGCGCGGACGGTGCCGTCGCCGGCGAGGGTCCACTTCTGGGCGGCGACGCCGGTGCAGTCGTGGAGCTGGATGGGCGTCTCGTTCGCGGTGGAGGCGCCGGCCACGTCGACGCACATGCCGCCGATGCCCTTGAGCGCGCCGGTCCTCCCGGTCGTCCCGCCGCCGCTGCCGCCGGTGGTGGCGCTGTCGGAGGCGCTGACGTGGACGTAGTCGATCACCATGGTCTGCGGCAGGGAGGTGTTGCCGTCCGGGCTGCCCGGCCAGTCACCGCCGACCGCCAGGTTCAGGATCATGAAGAAGGGGTGGTCGTAGACCCACTTGTTGCCGTTCACGTCGGCCGGGGTGCGGGTCTCGTAGACCTTGCCGTCCACCGACCAGGCGATGCTGTCGGGCTTCCAGTCGACGGCGAAGGTGTGGAAGTCGTCGGCGAAGGCCTTGCCGTCGGGGAGGGTGTAGCCGGCGCCGATGCCGCCCGCGCCGGAGTAGCCGGGGCCGTGGATGGTGCCGTGGACGGTGCCCGGCTCCTTGCCGACGTTCTCCATGATGTCGATCTCGCCGCTGCCCGGCCATCCGGCGCTGCCCAGGTCGTCGCCGAGCATCCAGAAGGCGGGCCAGATGCCCTGGCCGCGCGGGATCTTGATGCGGGCCTCGAAGTGGCCGTAGGCCTGGGTGAAGGACTTGGCCGTGTTGAGCCGGGCGGAGGTGTACTGGCAGGTGCCGTACCAGCACTGCAGACCGGAGTCGCTGTTCTTGCGGGCGGTGATGACGAGGTGGCCCTCGCCGTCCAGGGACGCGTTGGAGGTGCTGTTCGTGTAGTACTGCAGCTCGTGGTTGCCGTTGCCCGAACCGCCGGTCTCCAGCGTCCACTTGGAGGAGTCGGGTGCGGTCCCGGCGGCGCCGTCGAAGTCGTCGGACCAGGAGGCCGCGGCGGGGGCGGCCTCGGCCCTGTTGGCGCCGGAGGTGGTCGTCATGATGACGAGCGTGGTCACGAGGGCGGCCGCGGTCAGGACGAGGAGTCCTCCGAGCGACCATCGGCGTGCGCGATGAGCAGCCATGGCTGAACACACCTTGTCTTGTGGGGAGTCGGGGAGAGTCAGGGGTGGGACGAGTTGCGCGGGGGTCGGGAACGTGGGGTGACTCGGTGCCGGGCGGCAGGCGGCCGGGGGAGCGCGGAACGCGCCCAGAAACTGAGAGCGCTCTCAGTTCGGCCGGAAGCCGTCGGCGGGTTTCAGATGCTACGCACGACGGCTGCGGGGGCCAACCTCCTTGCACGGCAAGGAAAACGCGCTGACGTGCGGTTTTGGTGAACGAGGTGAGGAAGCGAGGATCGCTTAACCGGCCTTTAAGACGCGCTTAAGAAGATCCGTTCGGCTTTGCCCGCGAAGCCGGTTCCCTTCCTCGGCACCACCGCGGGTGCCCGGCGGCGAGGGCCGGAACGTCTGTCACCGCCGGGGCAGTCGGGCGGCCGCACTGTTCAGCAGCATGTCCAGGGCCGTCGGGTAGGCGCTGGTCACCATGCGCGTGGCCAGCAGCGGCGCGGCCTCCGCGATGCGCGGGTAGGTCTCGGCCGGGGCGTGCGCGTACGTCGAGCGCCACTTGCCCTCGTCCGCGCGCAGCGCCTCCTCGGGCAGCGCCAGGGAGGCCGCGTCCAGCGCGGCGAAGGCGAGGGTCTGGTCGATGAAGGCGTGGTAGATCCGCACCGTGTCCGGCAGCGGGAAGCCCGCGGTGCGCAGCAGGTCCAGGATCACCTCGTCGGCGGCCAGTTCGTTGGCCCGGCCGGTGACCCGGTTGGCGGTCAGCAGCGCCGCCTGCGGGTGGGCGACGTAGGCGGCGTGGATGCGCAGGCCGATGTCGCGCAGGTCCGCCCGCCACTCCCCCGTCGGCCGCCGGCCGCTCAGGGCGTGCCCGATGAGCGCGTCGCCGATGGCGAGGGTCAGCTCGTCCATGCCGCGGAAGTAGCGGTAGAGGGTGCTGGGGTCGCAGTCGAGGGCGATCCCGAGCCGGCGGGCGCTGAGTCCGCCGCTGCCGTGCTCGCGCAGCAGACGCAGCGCGGTCTCGACGATCAGCCGCTCGGAGAGCACCGTGCCGCTCCTGGTGGGCCTGCGCCTGCGGCGCCGCTCCTCGGGAACCACCGGCTTCGCCATGCCCGACCCGCCCTCCGCCTCCCCGCCCCGCCCCGCTTCGGGGAAACCCGCCTCGCCGCGGCCTTATGCCAACACCATTGACCTTAGACCGTCCGGCGGCGTTGTATCGGCCGCACCCCGGGAACGGTTCGGGCCGGAGCGGACGGCCGGACCGGCCGGGCCGGAGAAGAGAGAGGGAGTCCCGTCATGCGTGTACTTCTCGTGGGGGCCGGCGGTGTGGGCACCGCGCTGACCCGGATCGCGGCCCGGCGCGCGTTCTTCGAGACGATGGTGGTGGCCGATCACGACCCCGCCCGGGCCGAGGCGGCCGTCGCCGCGCTCGACGGGGACGACCGCTTCCTGCCCGCCCGGGTGGACGCCGGCGACGAGGCGGCGGTGGCGGCACTGCTGGCCCGGCACCGCTGCGACATGCTCGTCAACGCCACGGACCCGCGCTTCGTGATGCCCCTTTTCCGTGCCGCGCGTGCCGCCGGAACCGGCTACCTCGACATGGCGATGTCCCTCTCCCGTCCGCACCCCGAGCGTCCGTACGAGGAGTGCGGGGTCAAGCTCGGCGACGAGCAGTTCGCGCAGGCCGAGGAGTGGGCCCGGGCGGGCGCCACGGCGCTGGTCGGCATGGGCGTCGAGCCGGGGCTCTCGGACGTGTTCGCCCGGTACGCCGCCGAGGAGCTCTTCGACGAGATCGAGGAGATCGGGGTCCGGGACGGCGCGAACCTCACCGTCGACGGCTACGACTTCGCGCCCTCGTTCAGCATCTGGACCACCATCGAGGAGTGCCTCAACCCGCCGGTGGTCTACGAGGCGGAGCGCGGCTGGTTCACCACGGCCCCGTTCAGCGAGCCGGAGGTGTTCGACTTCCCGGAGGGGATCGGCCCGGTGGAGTGCGTGAACGTCGAGCACGAGGAGGTGCTGCTCGTTCCGCGCTGGGTGGACGCGCGCCGGGTGACCTTCAAGTACGGCCTGGGCGAGGACTTCGTCCGGACGCTGAAGACGCTGCACGCGCTCGGCCTGGACCGCACCGATCCGGTGACCGTGCCGGGTGCCTCGGGTCCGGTGGCGGTCTCGCCCCGGGACGTGGTGGCCGCATGCCTGCCGGACCCGGCGACGCTGGGCGGGCGGATGCGCGGCAAGACCTGCGCGGGCACCTGGGTGCGCGGCGTCAAGGACGGCGCGGCGCGGGAGGTGTACCTGTACCACGTGGTCGACAACGAGTGGTCGATGGCCGAGTACGGGTCCCAGGCGGTGGTGTGGCAGACGGCCGTGCAGCCGGTCGTCGCCCTGGAACTGCTCGCCACCGGCGCCTGGTCGGGGGCGGGTGTACTGGGCCCTGAGGCCTTTCCGGCCCGACCCTTCCTCGATCTGCTCACGGAGTACGGCTCGCCCTGGGGGCTGCGGGAGCAGTGAGTGCCGGCAGCCCGGCGGTCCGGCCCCACCTCGCGGCGTCGCGGAGCGTGGCCGCGAGGTGGCCGGACGGACAAGCGCCGACGGTCAGGCGTGCCGGTGCGAGCGGCGGTCGCCGGTGAAGAGTCGGTAGAGCACGAGCAGGATCAGCGAGCCGACGATGGCCGCGATCCACGTCGACAGGTCGAAGAAACCGTCGATCGAGTCCACGCCGAAGATGACCTTGCCGAGCCAGCCGCCCAGCAGACCACCGACGATGCCGATGAGCATCGTGACGATGATGCCGCCCGGGTCCTTGCCCGGAAGCAGGAGCTTGGCGATGGCGCCGGCCAGCAGACCGATCAGAATCCACGCGATGATGCCCACGGAGTCCTCCACTCTCGGGATGTGATGTACATGCCGTCGCATGTGCGTTCCTCATCCGTCTGCACCGAGAAGGCCGCCGCAAACCCACCGTTTGACAGACGCGCCGGTTTCCGCGTCCTCCGCGCCCCTCCGTGGGTCCTTCCGCTCCTCCGCCCGTTCGCGTCGTGCCGGCGCCGGGTTCCCGGGGCCCCGTCCCCCATGGGCCACGCGCGGGAACCCGGCGCCGGACTGCTCCGGAGGCCTTCCCCCACGGGGCCTGACCGGAGCCGGAGGGCGCCGCCCGGGTCACATGTGAAGCGTGCGGGCGAGCGCCGAGGCCGCGGTGGCGAGTTCCGGATCGTTCTCGGTGAGCAGCGGGGCGAGGAGGTGCCGGTCGGCCCGGACCGCGCGGCGGGCCTGACGCTCCCAGCCGACCCAGTCCTCGCCCTGGTGGAGCAGTTTCGGATAGGAGCGGGCCGTCAGCTCCCACTGGCGGGCCTCGGCGATGTTCCTGAGCAGGTCGACGACCCCGGCGCGGCAGGCGGCGTGCGGAAGCCGGGCGATCTCCCAGAGGAAGGGCACCGTGGGCGCGGTGGCCTGTTCCACGACGAAGCCGTACTGGCAGATCCGCTCGCGCAGTTCGGCCAGGGCGGTGCGGGCGACCGCCTCCTCGCCCCAGGCCAGCAGGTTCAGCAGGGACGGGACGGCCGCCGCGGAGCCCCGGGAGTCCCGCATCCGGCCCCAGGGCACCCGCGAGAGGTTTCTCAGCGGTGCCGTGACGTCCGCCGCGGCCGGTGTCGCCGGCCGGTGCTCCGTTCCGGTCTGCTCGGTTGTAGCGGCACTCATGATGTCGGGCCCTTCCACGGCGCTCACGTCGGTTGTGCGGCGAAGCCGGCTGTACGCGCAGGTCGTGAGTCTGCGGTGCCCGCGGTCCCACTCCGCCACGACACGGCACTTGCCTGATGTCACGTCAGTTCACGCCGCCGGGGCGGGGGTTGACGCCGCTGCTATTATCCATGCCACAAGCGAGTCCGTGCAATTGCACGGGAAATTTCATGGAAGTTGGCCGGATGCGGACCCCGCCGCCCGGCCGGCGTCCGCCACGGGCCGGCGCCCGCGTGCGATCCACTGAACGACGGAACATCAGCAAGGAGACTGCGGTGCCCCACGTAGCCAATGGAGTGCAGGCAAGCTCATTGGACGCCCGGTGGATCAAGAGCCGGCACAGCAACGCGGAGGGCAACTGCGTCGAAGTGGCCGCCCTGACCGGCGGCGGCGTCGCGATGCGCAATTCCCGCGACCCCCACGGACCGGCACTGGTCTACACGTCGGCGGAGATCGCCGCCTTCCTGGCCGGCGCCAAGGACGGGGAGTTCGACCACCTGCTGTGAGACACCGCCCCGGGCCGGCAGGACGGCTCCCGGCGGAACGGGGCGACAAGGCACGGGGCGACAAGGCACGGGAGGACGCGGACGGCAACTCCCGGACCCGAGGGCTCACTTGGGAGAGCGTCGAAACGGAGCGGAGGTCTGCCACTTCCGGCGACCTCCGCTACCGGCACACCTCGGGATGCGATAATGCAGTCTCGTTCTCTGCCGGTCGACTGGGAGCCAGGATGTCCTCCACGCAGCACCGCGTCTCCCGCCTGGAGACGTATCTCGACCGGACCGAGCCCGCGCCGACCCTGCTGAAGATGCTGGTCGGCGTGCAGCTCGCCGGGTTCCGCGAGGACGCCGAACTCTCCCAGGAGCAGGCGGCGCGCGCCCTGGGGTTCAGCCCCGCCAAGCTCTCCCGCATCGAGGCCGGCAAGGGCCGCCGTCCTCCCGTCGAGGCGGACGTGCGCGCGCTGCTCGACCTGTACAAGGTCGACGAGTACGAGGCCTCGGTCCTGCTGAAGCTGCTCCGGCGCGCGGGCGAACCGGGCTGGTGGCAGCGGTACGACAAGCGGCTGATGCCCGAGTGGTTCGACCGGCTGGTCGGGCTCCAGGAGGCGGCCGCCGCCATCCGTACCTTCGAGATCCAGTACGTGCCGGGACTGCTGCAGACGCCCGCCTACACCCGCGCGATCGTCGAGCGCGGACTGCCGACCGCGTCGGCGACCGAGGTGGAGCGCCGGGTGGAGCTGCGGACGCGCCGCAAACGGCTGCTGGAGCGCCCGGACGCCCCGCAGTTCTGGGCGGTTCTCGACGAGTCCGTCGTGCTCCGCGTCCTGGGCAGCAGGGAGATCATGCGGGAGCAGTTGCTCCACCTGATCGACATGGCCGAGCGGCCCCATGTGACCGTGCAGATCATCCCGCTGGACGTGACCCGGGCCTCCGCGCCGGCCATCCCCGTGACGTACCTCCGCTTCGGCGGCTCACACCTGCCGGACGTCGTCTACCTCGAGCACATCAGGAGCGCCAACTACCTCGAGGACCGGGACGAGACGGAGGAGTACCGGCTGGCGCTGGACCGGCTGGCCGACGAGGCACTCGACCCCCGGGAGTCCCTGCGGCTGCTGCGCGAGACGGTCGCGAGCCGGTATCCGGCGTAGTACGGGGGCCGGTCCCGGCGCGGGACCGGCTCTCGCTCCGAAGGACCACGAAGGCCACGAAGGCCTCAGAGGCCGTATGAGCAGGCGGAACCCGGTCGGATCAGGGGACCCGGGCCACGCCGCCGAACTCGATCCACTCCTGTGTCTGCTGCCGGGGCGCCACCTCGGTGTCCGGCCGCCAGGTGGAGACCTCCACCAGGCCGGGCGGGAGGATCTCCAGTCCCTCGAACAGCTCCGCCACGTCCTGCTCCCGGCGCACCCGGCCCCAGTTGCCCTGCGTGGTGGTGTCCATGAAGTCGGTGACGAAGTCCCGCACCTCGGGGTCCTCGCTGACCAGCTGGCACATGACCATCAGGCTGCCCGGCGCGAGCCGCTCCCGCACCCGCCGGACGAGGGCGAGCGGGCCGTCGGTCTCGCTGTCCGGTATGCAGTGCATGACCGAGACGAACAGCACGCCGACCGGCTCGGAGAAGTCGATCAGCCGCTTGGTGTCCGGGTGGGAGAAGATCCCCTCGGTGTCCCTCATGTCCGCCTGGATCACGGCCGTGCGGTCGTTCTGGTCGAGCAGGGCCCGGCCGTGCACCAGCACCATCGGGTCGTTGTCGACGTACACCACCCGGGACTCCGGGTCGATGCTCTGGGCGACCTGGTGCACGTTGTCCTGGGTCGGCAAACCGGACCCGTGGTCCAGGAACTGCCGGATGCCGTAGTCCTCGGCCAGTACCCGGACGACACGCTGCAGGAAGCGACGGTTGTTGATCGCCAGCACCCGTGTGCTCGGCACGACCCTGTCGAGTTCCTCGACCGCCGCGCGGTCGGCCGCGTAGTTGTCCTTGCCGCCGAGGTAGTAGTCGTACATTCGCGCGGCCGTGGGCACCGTCGCGTCGATCTCCCTGGACAACTCCCTACCAGGCTGCATTCGTTCCCCCATGATCCGTGCCGCGTCAGCCCTCAGCAGGATCAGACAGTACAGCCTCCCGAGCCGTCGTTCGACGGTTCCGCGAGGATCGGTTCCGGCCCGTGGCCCCGGCGTGCGCCCGGGGTGCGCCGGGGACGCGCGCGTAGGAGCGTAGGCGGGGGAAAGAGGAACCGCGCCGGCAGAGGGGAACGTCATGGACGGGCGTCTGGTGCCCGGCCTCGCGGGCCGGGAGGAGCGGGGCTGGCTGCGCGGCGCCCCGCCGCCCCGGTACGTGCGGCTGCTCCCGTACGCCCTGCTGCTGGGCATCGCCCTGCCGGGCCCGCTCAGCGGGCACGCGGTGGACATCGGCTTCCTGCTCGGCGCCGTCCCGCCGCTGGCCGTGCTCTCGTACGGACCGCTGGCCACCGCCGCGCTCGGCGGGCTGGCCGTCCTGCTGCTGTACGTCCCGGCGGTGCGGGTGGACCATCCCGGCAACACGGACCTGCTGGCCATCTGCTTCATCGCCGTGCTCAGCGTCTTCGCCGCGCTGGTGCGCAGCCGCCGTGACGCCCAGCTCGTCACCGTGCGCACCGTCGCGGAGGCCGCCCAGTTCGCCGTGCTGCCGCCGCTGCCCGAGCGGGTCGGCCCGCTGGGCTGTGCGGGTCTGTACCGGGCGGCACAGCGGGAGGCGCTGGTCGGGGGTGACTTCTTCGACGTCCGGGACAGCCCGTACGGGATCCGGGCGGTGGTCGGCGACGTCCAGGGGCACGGGCTGTCGGCCGTCGGCACGGTGGTGTCGCTGCTGGGCGCGTTCCGCGAGGCGGTGCTCGACGAGCCCGACATGCGGGACGTCGTGGCCCGGCTGGACCGCCGCCTCGTGACCGACACGGCGGAGACCGAGCACGCCGAACTGTTCGCGACGGCGGTGCTCCTCGAGTTCTCGGCCGGGGCGCGCGAGGTGTCCGTGATGTGCTGCGGGCAGCCGCCCCCGCTGCTGCTGCGCGAGGGCGGGGCGGCCGAGCTGGACGTGCCGGAGGCGCCGCCGCTCGGTCTCGGGCTGGGCGAGGGGGCGCCGCAACCCGAGCGGGTGCGGGTGCCGCTGCGCCGGGACGACCGGCTGTTCGTGGTCACCGACGGGGTGACCGAGGCACGCGACGCGGCGGGCCGCTTCTATCCGCTGCGGGAGCGGCTCGCGAGGCTGGCGGGGACGCGGGTGACCCCCACGGCGGCGGTCGCACGGGTGTGGGAGGACCTGGTGCGGTTCTCCACGCGGCTGGACGACGACGTGACGATGCTGGTGCTCACGCCCGAACCGCCCGAACCGCCGGAGATCGCTGAGGGACGACAAGCCCTGAGGCACGACAAGCCCTGAGGGACGACAGGCCCTAAGGTCGGTGGATGGCGAAGTACTTCGACGTTCATCCCGACAACCCCCAGGCGCGCACCATCGGGCAGGTTGCCGACAGCATTCGTGACGGTGCGCTCGTGGTGTATCCGACGGACTCCTGTTTCGCTCTCGGGTGCCGGCTGGGCAGCCGGGACGGGATGGAGCGGATCAGGTCCATCCGACAGCTCGACAGCAGGCACCACTTCACCCTGGTGTGCCGGGACTTCGCGCAGCTCGGCCAGTTCGTGCGGGTCGACAACGACGTGTTCCGCGCGGTGAAGGCGTCCACCCCCGGCAGCTACACGTTCATCCTGCCCGCCACTCCCGAGGTGCCGCGCAAGCTTCTGCATCCGAAGAAGCGGACCGTCGGCGTGCGCATCCCCGACCACCGGGTCGTCCAGGCGCTCCTCGCCGAGCTGGGCGAGCCGCTGCTGTCCAGCACGCTGCTCCTGCCGGACGAGGAGGAGCCGATGACGGTCGGCTGGGAGATCAAGGAGCGGCTCGACCACGTCGTGGACGCCGTGATCGACTCCGGTGACTGCGGGACCGAGCCGACGACGGTCGTGGACTTCTCCAGCGGTGAGGCGGAGATCGTCCGCCGGGGCGCGGGGGACCCCTCCCGGTTCGAGTGAGGGCGGCCGGCGCCCGGGGTCGGGGGCCGGTGGGGCCCGCCGGGTGAACCGGCGCGTGCCCCACCGGCCCGCGTGCCCCGGGACCGTCCACGCGGGGCGTGGCGGAACGCGGACCGCGACGGCCGGGTGACGGTCGGCCGCGCGGCGCCGACGGCCACCGCGGTCCCGCGGCGCGGGCGATGGCCGTCGCCTCCCTGCCCACGGGAGGCGGTTCCTGGGCGGCCGGTGCGCCGGGCGCGTGCGGCCGCCCACCCACCGTCCTGCACCGGGGGCCGGCGCACCAGACCCGATCCGGCCTGTGCGTCCGGCATTTTCCGGGGGCCGTGGCGCGCGCTCGCGCAGGTCACGGACGGGGGCCCGGCACATGCCGGAAGGCGGGGGGCCGCGAGCAGGAACATCGGGGGCGCCCGGCGGTGGCCGGTCCTGCCGTCCGGGGGCGTCGGGCCTGCCGGGTCGTGCGCGCCGGCGGGATCCCGCGGACGGCCCGCGCCCGGAGGCACAAGCGGAAGGGGCCGCCGTGGGCGGGCCGTGCGGGTCACACGCTGACGACCGTCAGTCTCGCATCCGCCGCCTTCCGTGTCGCGCCGGAGCGGGCCGGCCTCCGTCCGGCCCCTTCCCCGCCCGGGCCGGGTGCCCCGGCGGCCCGGGCACCCGGCCCGGGCCGAGGGGCACGCCGGGTGCCTCGCGGCCGCCGTCCGGCGGGTCGGCGTGCCGGAAGCGGGCGGTGGTTGCGAAGCGGTGGCGCCGGATCGCTCCCGAGATGCGAAAAGGGGGTGTTTGGCGGCAGAGTGGCAGGGCAAGCGGAATTTCGTGCTTCGGACCGGAGGCGCGCCAGCGGGAGCGGTACATCGGCTCTGCCGGACATCCGGTGAACCGAGCGGTCCGCCTCCCGCGGTCATCCCTGACAGCATCGTGGAGGAGCTGTTCCGCATGCTCACTGACACCCCCACAAGCCGTCCCGGCGCCCCCGCTCGTCCCACCACCCGTGGACCGCGAGCGCACGACGACGCGCCCGACACGGCTTCGGACTTCGCCCGGCTCGCCGCCCTGGAGGACGGCCCCGAGCGCGAGGCGCTGCGCGACGAGCTGGTGACGGCCTGGCTGCCCATGGCCCACCGGATCGCGGGCCGCTTCCGCGACCGCGGTGAATCGCTCGAGGACCTGCGCCAGGTCGCGGCACTGGGCCTGGTCAAGGCGATCGACCGGTACGACTGCGAGCGCGGCGCGTTCGAGAGCTACGCCGTGCCCACCATCACCGGCGAGATCAAGCGCCACTTCCGTGACCGCATGTGGGCCCTGCGGGTGCCCCGGCGGGTGCAGGAGCTGCGCAACAAGGTGCGCGTCGCCCGCCGTGAACTGATGCAGAGTCCCGGCTCCCCCGAGCCGTCCGCCGCCGACGTCGCCCGGCACACCGGGCTGACCGAGGAGGAGGTCGGCACCGGGATGGAGGCGCTGGAGAGCTTCAGCACCCTGTCGCTGGACGCGGCCATGTCCGCCGACGACGACGCCTACAGCCTGGCCGACACCCTCGGGGTGGCGGAGGCGAGCTACGACGTCGTTGTCGACCGCGAGGCCGCGAAGGAGGGGCTGCGGCGCCTGCCCGAGCGGGAGCGGGCCATCCTGTACATGCGGTTCTTCCAGGACATGACGCAGAACCGCATCGCGGACCGGCTCGGCATCTCGCAGATGCACGTCTCCCGGCTGATCAGCCGCAGTTGCGCGCGGGTGCGCGAGGAGGCCATCGGACGCGCCGGCGACCGCCGCGACCGCTCCGGGCGCCCGGACGCCGGGTGACCGCACGGCACGCGTCCCCATGGCGCCGCCGCCCCTGACGCTCCCCGCCCCGCGCACCCCGTTCCTGTTTCCGCGGCTTCACCCGTGTCCCGTTCCCCTCCCCCCTCCCGGTCCGCTCGGCCGCCGACGGACTCACCTCCGTGACCAAGGAGTGCACATGCTGATGCCCCACCCCGCGACGCTCCACAAGCTCGTCGAGGAGTACCAGGCGCTGGCCGCCCTGGAGTCCGCCGAAGGCGTCACCAAGTCCGGTCAGCGGGCTCAGGACCTCGCATACACCCTGTGCGTGTCGACCGGCACGCGTGACGTCCAGCAGGCCCTGGACTACGCGCGGCAGTACCTCGCCGCCGCCGGCGAGCAGGTGGTTCCGGCCGTCGTACCGCTGCACGCGCGCCCCGCCGTGCGGCGGGAGACGGCACGGTCCCTGCGGGAGCCCGCCGAGGGTGTCGGTTTCTGACTCCGGTCACGGCGAAGGAGCGGCCCGTCGCGGGGCGAGCGGCGGTGGGCCCTCTCGTTACAGCCCCCGGCAGGCGGGCACCCGGGGGGCAGTCGGGGCGCGGCCCCCGCGGCCGGCCCCGAGTCCGTCCGGGCAGGAAGAGGAGACATCATGACGACGTCACAACCCGATCCGTCCCAGCCCTCCGGTCCGACCGGCGAGCGCGCCACTCCGGACGACCTGCTGCACGCCCGTTCCGACGCCGAGGTCTCCCCCGAGGACGTGGTGCTCGCCTCCGGGAAGGACCTCACCCCGGACAACCTGGAATGGGCCAGGCGCAAGCTCGCCGCGGAGGGTCCGGCCGCGCTGGACAAGCTCCTTCCCTGACGACCTCCGCGTCCCCGCGGTTCCCCGCGTTCCCCCGCCGGAGCGCGGGGAACTGACGCGAGCAACCGGCAACGAACGGGTACCTGTCCACTGGTACCGCTTGACTACCACCTGTCACACACGATTGGCTCCGGGCGAGCGAACGCCCGGAGGACCGGTTCACACCTCGTGAGGTCACCGGCGTCGCCGCCCCCTCAGGCTCGGCCGCACAGCGAGGTGCCGCACCACCATGAACACTCCCGCCCCGCCCCGTCGTTCTCCCGGGCCGGTACGCCGCGCCACCCTCGCCGCCCTCGCCGCCGGAGCGGCCGCCCTGCTCCTGGCGGCCTGCTCGGCCGGCCCGGACGCGGGGGTGGAGACCGACACGGCGGCCGGGACCGGCGGCGGGCGGACCCGGATCGCCCTGATCACGCACGGCGCGAAGGACGACGCCTTCTGGGAGCTGGTGCGCGCGGGCGCCGACGCCGCCGCCGCGAAGGACCGCGTCGACCTGACGTACGCCGGCGATCCGGACCCCGCCGCGCAGGCGGATCTGGTCCGGGACGCCGTACGGGACCGGGTGGACGGCATCGCGGTCACCCTGGCCAAGCCCGAGGCCATGCGCGCCGCGGTCGCCGAGGCGCGGTCGGCCAAGATCCCGGTGGTCGGCCTCAATTCCGGCATCGACGCCTGGCGGGCGGACGGTCTGCTGGAGTACTACGGCCAGGACGAGAGCGTCGCGGGCCGCTCCGTCGGCGACAAGCTGGACGACCTCAAGGCCGAGCACGCCCTGTGCGTCATCCACGAGCAGGGCAACGTGGCGCTGGAGGCGCGCTGCGCCGGGGTGAAGAAGGCGTTCGAGGGACGCACGGACATCCTGTACGTGGACGGCACCGATCTCACGGCGATGACCGCCGTCCTCACCTCCCGGCTGCGCCAGGACCCGACGATCGACGAAGTCGTCACCAACGGTGCCCAGTTCGCCCTCGCCTCCGTCAAGGCCGCCAAGGCGGCGGGCAGTCACGCCCAGGTCTCCACGTTCGACCTGAACAAGAGCCTGGTGAAGGCGGTGGAGCGGGGAGAGGTGCGGTTCGCCGTCGACCAGCAGCCCTATCTGCAGGGCTATCTCGCCGTGGACGGGCTGTGGCTGTACCGCACCAACGGCAACATCAGCGGCGGCGGCACGGCCCCGGTGCTCACCGGGCCCGCCTTCGTGACCAAGCAGAACATCGCCTCGGTCGCCAAGTACGCGGCGGACGGCACCCGTTGACCCGGCGGTCCCGCGCGCGGCCGGCCTGCACCGCGACTCACGGTGCGTAGGAGCACCGGTACGGATAGCATCGGCGCACCCCGCCCGCGCGCGGGACGCCCGCGCCCACCCCCGCGCGCCCGTCCCCGCCGCCCGCACCGCGCTGCCCGGCGGCCGCCACCCCGCACCGCCCTCGTTCCCGTCCGCTCCCGTTCCGCTCCGCTCCGTGTCCGCCCCCTGCTTCCCGCTGCTCCCCCTAGGACGACGATGTCTGCACGGACAGCCGCCCGACGCCGGCTCGGTTCCATACGTCTCTCGCTGATCCTGCTCGCCCTCGTGCCCAGCGTGACGCTCGCCGCGATCTGGGGCGTGACGACGACGCAGATGTTCGCCGAGGGGCTGCGGCTGCGGCACCAGACGGAACTCAGCCGGTCGACCGGGGCGATGGGCACCGACGCCACGCTGGCGCTGCAGCGGGAACGCGGCCTGTCCGCCGCCTGGCTGGCCTCCCCGCACGGCTCCCGCGCCGCCCTGGACGCCCAGCGCCGTACGACGGACGCGGCTCTGGCCAAGCTGCAGGGGCGCTCGGCGGCGGTCCGCAGCGCCCCCACGCGGATCTCGGAGCGGATGTACTCCGTCATCGCCTCGACCAAGAGCCTGGAGTACTACCGCGGTCAGGTGGACCGCCTCACCGACATCACCGCGGACCAGGTGCTCGACCAGTACACCTCGATCATCGACGACCAGATCCAGGCCTTCCAGGAGCTCTCCCAGGTCGACGACGGCGACCTCACCTCGCAGGCCGGCCCGCTGCTGGCGCTGGAGCACGCCGCGGAACTGGTCTCGCAGGAGGACGCGCAGCTCACCCTCGCCTGGCCCTCGGGCAGGCTGGACGACGCGGCGTGGACGGATTTCACGCAACTGGTCGGCGCGCAGCGGTGGGTGGTGCGCGACCAGGTCCTGCCCTCGCTGCGCGGGGACGCCAAGGCCCGCGCCGAACAGGTCATGCAGGGCCCGGACTGGGCGACCCTGCGGCACGTCGAGGACCAGGTGTTCCAGGCGGGAGTCACCGGCCGTACGGCGCACCGCGAGGTCCTGCTGCCGGACACCCACCAGCGGTGGGACGAGGCGCTGGACCGGCTGTCCGCCCAGTACGCCGACCTGATCCGGCAGCAGACCGCCCAACTGCTCGACCGCAGCGCGGACAAGGCCGACTCGCTGCTCGCCAAGGCGGGCTGGCTGAGCGCCGGCGGGCTGCTCGCCCTGCTGGTCTGCGTCGTCCTGTCCTGGCGCATCACCCGCTCGCTCTCCCGGCGACTGCGCGGGCTGCGCGAGGCCACCCTCAGCCTCGCGCAGCGGCGGCTGCCCGACGTGGTGGCCCGGCTGGACCGGGGCGAGAAGGTGGACGTCGACGAGGCCACCCCGCCGCTGGACTACGGGCACGACGAACTCGGTCAGGTGGCACAGGCGTTCAACACCGCGCAGCGCACGGCCGTGCACACCGCGGTGGAACTCGCCGACACCCGGCGCGGCTTCCAGAAGGTCATCCTGGGCATCGCCCGGCAGAGCCAGAACCTGGTCAACCTCCAGCTCAGCAAGCTCGACGCGCTGGAGCGCGAGCACGAGGACCCCAAGGTGCTCGCCGGGCTGTACGCGCTGGACTCCAACGCCAGCCAGCTGCGCCGGTACGAGGAGAACCTCGTGATCATCAGCGGCGAGCAGCCGCGCCGGAGCTGGACCGAGCCGGTGGCCCTGATCGACATCCTGCGCAGCGCCGTGGGCGAGGTTGCCCAGTACCAGCGGGTGGAGGTGCTGGCCGACGAGGAGGTGTGGCTGGCGCCGCCCGCGGTGGCCGACGTGATCCATCTGCTCGCCGAGCTGATCGACAACGCGACCGCGTACTCGCCCGCGCCGAGCCCGGTGGGGGTGCGGGCGGCGACGGTCGCCAAGGGGCTGGCGATCGAGATCGAGGACCGCGGGCTCGGCATGTCCGAGGAGGAGTACGAGGCGTTCAACGCGCAGTTGGCCGAGGCGCCGCAGTTCGACGTGGTGGCGCTCGCCGACGACCTGCGGCTCGGCATGTTCGTCGTCGCCCGGCTCGCCGTCCGGCACGGGGTCGGCGTCACGCTGCGGTCCTCCCCGTACGGCGGGACGACGGCGATCGTGCTGGTACCGGAGGAGATCGTGGTGCGTGACAGGGGCGGGCCGCCGAAGGAGGCGTCCGCCGCCGACGCGGACACGACGGCCCCCGGCGGCGCGGACACCGCGGCCGGGGAGCCGGAGGACGGCGGCTTCGCGACCGCCCTCACCGGTCAGGAAGGGCGGTCGGCACAGACGCCTCCGGACAAAGGCCGTCCCGCCCCGCTGCCCCGGCGGGTGCCGCAGACCAGTCTGGCCGCCGAACTGCTGGCCGACCCCCCGGAGGGGGACGGGACTCCCGCCGACGACGAGTTCAGCGCCGAGGAGGCGGCGGCCTCCCTCGCCGGCTTCCAGCGCGGCACCCGTGCGGCCCTCGCCGAGGGACCACCGGCCGGCGAGCCGCTCCACGAGGCGGACGGTGACGGGGCCGACGGTGACGGGGCGGTGGACGACCGCCCCCTCCCGGTCCGCGTCCCCGACGCCCGGGAGCCGGACGACGGGGAGAACGGTGAGGGGAAGGCCGCGTCCGGAGAACCGTAGATCCATCGCACCGCGGCGGCGCGGCACGACAGCACCGCGGCACCCGACCGTCCGGCCCCACCCGGCTCTGTATCCCTCCCCCCGCCCAGCCCTGCTCCTCCCGCCGAAACCGCTCATGAAGGACGAAGACATGACACGCCCCGCCCCCGCCACGCACAGCAAGCTCGACCAGTTGCTCACCTCCATGGTGGAGCGCGTCGCGGACGTCAACCACGCCGTCGTGCTCTCCGAGGACGGACTGGTGGTCAGCAAGTCCACCGCGTTCGTGCGCGACGACGCCGAGCGGCTCGCGGCCACCGCCTCCGGTCTGATGAGCCTGAGCCGGGGCGCCAGCATGGACTTCCGCGGCGGTCCGGTGCGCCAGGCGCTGATCGAGATGGCCCACAGCTACCTGATCATCACCGCCGCGGGACCCGGCGCCCATCTCGCCGTGCTCACGCACAAGGGCGCCGATGTGGGCGTGGTCGCGTACCAGATGAACATGCTGGTGAAGAAGATCGGCGAGCACCTCAGCGCGGCCCCGCGCAGCACCGCCGGCCCCGCGGCCGACAGCGGCGAGTGAGGTGAGCCAGGGCGACGCGGCGGGCCGTCTGGTACGGCCGTTCACGCTGACCGGCGGCCGTACCCGGCCCAGCCGCGCCGACTTCACCCTGATCACCACGGTGACGGCGGTGCACCCGCAGCCCGCGAGGGCGCCGCGGCCGCAGCCGGAGCACGCCCGGATACTGCGGCTGTGCGCCCGGCCCGTCGTGGTCGCGGAACTCGCCACCGCGCTGGACCTGCCCGTCAGCGTGGTCGCGATCCTGCTCTGCGATCTGCTGGAGGCGGGCCGGATCACCGTGCACCCGCCGCGTCCCGTCACCCGTACCCCGGACCTGGACCTGCTGCAGAAAGTGAGGGACGGCCTTGGCCGGCTCTGACCGCACCGCTCCCGTCGTCGCTCCGCCCGACACGGTCAAGATCCTCGTCGCCGGCGGTTTCGGCGTCGGAAAGACCACGATGGTCGGCTCGGTGAGCGAGATCGTGCCCCTGCGCACCGAGGAACTGCTGACCTCCGCGGGGCTGGGGGTCGACGACCTGGAGGGGATCGAGGAGAAACGTGTCACCACCGTGGCCCTGGACTTCGGGCGCATCACCATCAGCGAGGAGCTGGTGCTGTACCTGTTCGGCACGCCGGGACAGCAGCGCTTCTGGTTCATGTGGAACGACCTGGCCATCGGCGCGCTCGGGGCGGTGGTGCTCATCGACGTGCGCCGCCCCGACACGAGCTTCGCGGCGATCGACTTCTTCGAGCGTCGGCGCATCCCGTTCGTCGTCGGCGTGAACGGCTTCCACGGGAAGCACCCGTACGGGGCGGAGGAGGTGCGGGAGTCGCTGGCACTGCCGAAGGACGTGCCGGTGCTGTTGTGCGACGCGCGGGAGCGGGGCTCCTGCCGGGACGTGCTGATCGCCCTGGTGGACCGGGTCATCGCGGAGTCCGCGCGGTCCGAGGCCGGGTAGCCCGCGCCGCGGAACGGGCCGCCCCGCGCTGCCGGGCCGCGCGACCGCCTCCCGCTACCGGGCGGCCCGGGAGCGCAGGCGGCGGAGCATGCGGGCGTCCTCGAAGCCCACCTCGCGGGCCGCCGACTCGGCCGTCGCGCCCTGCCCGAGCAGGTGCTCGGCGCGTTCCAGGCGCAGGGTCTGCTGGTAGCGCAGCGGGGTGAGGCCGCCGGTGGCGCGGGTGAACAGGCGGGTCAGGGTGCGCTCGCTGACCCCGGCGCGGGAGGCGAGGGCCGCCAGCGGCAGCGGCTCGGCGAAGCGCGCGTCGATCAGGTCCTGCACCCGGTGCACGGTGTCGTCCAGGTGGGAGCGGTGCCGCAGCATCGCGCTCGCCTGCGGCTGGTCGCCGTTGCGGCGGGCGTGGACGACCATCGTGCGGGCGACCCTCGCGGCCAGGGCGGGGCCGTGCCGCAGGGCCACGAGGTGCAGGGCGAGGTCGATGCCGCTGGCGATGCCGGCGGAGGTGACCACCCGGTCGTCGGTGGTGAACAGCACGTCGCGGACCACGGTCGCCCTCGGGTGGCGGGCGGCCAGTTCGTCCTGGAGGTCGTGGTGGGTGGTGCAGCGCCGTCCGTCCAGCAGGCCGGCCCGGCCGAGGGCGTCCGCGCCGGCGCACACGCTCGCGACGGTGCCGCCGGCCGCGTGGTGGGCGCGCAGCCTGCGGAGCACGTCCTCGCCGGGTGCGGGACCTCCGCGCAGGGTGGGCGCCCGCCAGCCCGGCACCACCACCAGGTCCTCGGCGTCGAGCGCGGGCCACTCGGTCCCGGCGCTCAGCGGCAGCCCCTGGGCGCTGCGCACCGGCGGCCGCTCGGCGACGTAGTGGAGCGTGTAGGGCCGCCCGAGGTGCGCCGCGCTGTCGAAGACCTGGACGGGTCCGGCCAGGTCGAGGAGGTGGACCTCGGGCAGCAGGACGAAGACGACGCGGCTCACGCCGAGGATGCTGCCACGTCCGCGGCCAGCTCGGCCACGGTGGCGATACGGGCGAACCGGTCGCGCAGGACGGCCACGGTGCGCTCGGTGATCTCCTCGGCGGAGAGGTCGCCGATCGGGTTGGTGGCGCTGGCCTCGGGGACGAGGACCATGCGGTAGCCGAGGTCGCTGCCGAGCCGGGTGGTGGTCTCCACGCACTGCTCGACGCGGATGCCGCAGATCCACAGCTCCCCCACGCCCGCCTCGGTCAGCAGTTGCTGGAGGCTGGTGGTGGTGAAGGCGTTGTGGGAGGTCTTGCGCAGAACGGGTTCGCCCGGCCGGGGCCCGTCCAGCTCGGCCAGCAGCCGGACGTGTCCGGAGTCCGGGTCGAAGACGTCCCCGCTGCCGGGGGCGGTGTGCAGGATCCAGACGACGAGGTCGCCGGCCTCGCGGGCGAGGGCGACCAGCCGGTTGACCGGGCGGGCGATGTCCGGCTTGTCGATGCTCTCCCACAGGGGACGGGCGCGGAACGATTCCTGGACGTCGACGACGACGAGTGCTCGCTTCATGCACCGATTCTGACCTGCGGACGCGGGCGCGCGGCAGGCCCGATCCGGGCCCGCACCGGAACGATCCGGTCACGGGCCCGGGGGGGGATGGGTCGGGTCGGGGTCAGTGGCCGCTGATGGCGTGGGGCTCGTACGGCTGCTCCAGGCGCTCGAGATCCTTGTCCGTCAGTTCGACGTCGAGGGCGGCGACCGCGTCCTCGATGTGCGAGGCCTTGGTGGCGCCGACGATGGGCGCGGTCACGGTGGGCCGGTGCAGCAGCCAGGCCAGCGCGATCCGGGCCCGGGGCAGGCCGCGTTCGGCGGCGATCGCGGCGACGGCCTCGGCGATGCGGCGGTCGCCCTCCCCGTACAGGGTCCGGCCGAAGTTGTCGGTGCGGCTGCGGGTGGTGTCCTCGTCCCAGTCGCGGGTGAGCCGGCCGCGGGCCAGCGGGCTCCACGGCAGGACACCGACGCCCTGGTCGGCGCAGAGCGGCAGCATCTCGCGCTCCTCCTCGCGGTAGAGGAGGTTGTAGTGGTTCTGCATGGACACGAACCGGGTCCAGCCGTTCAGCCGGGCCGTGTACTGGGCCTTGGAGAACTGCCAGGCGTACATCGAACTGGCCCCGATGTACCGGGCCTTGCCCGCCTTCACCACGTCGTGGAGGGCCTCCATGGTCTCCTCGACGGGGGTTTCCGCGTCGAAACGGTGGATCTGATAGAGGTCGACGTAGTCGGTGCCGAGGCGGCGCAGGCTGTGGTCGATCTCGGCCATGATCGCCTTGCGGGAGAGGCCGCCGCCGTTGGGGCCCTCGTGCATCCGGCCGTGCACCTTGGTGGCGAGGACGATCTCCTCGCGCCGCGCGTACTCCTTCAGGGCGCGGCCGACGATCTCCTCGCTGGTGCCGTCGGAGTAGACGTTGGCCGTGTCGAGGAAGTTGATCCCGGCCTCCAGTGCCTGACGGATCAGCGGCCCGGCGGCGTCCTCGTCGAGGGTCCACTCGTGGTTGCCGCGCTCGGGCACGCCGAAACTCATGCAGCCCAGGCATATGCGGGACACCTCGAGACCCGTCGCGCCGAGCTTCGCGTACTGCATCGATCACTCCTGTTCGCCGTGCGTCCCGCCGGGGCGGGCGGTTGCTGGCCCTCTGAGGGGTTCCCTGAGGAATCCCCGAGGAATCCCCCGAATGATCCCCGAGGTGTGCCTGGGATAGGGTCACGGGCCGGAAGTCTGGGGGAAACCGGGGGAAAGTAGTGAACATGGCAGATGTATCCCCCGGTGCACCGGGCGAGGAGGAAGGGCCGGCCCGCGCGGGCGCCGACCGGGGCGGCGGTGCGCCGTGGACGCGTGACCTGCTCGAACACCTGCGCCCCGCGGCGCGGGACCCCCGCCGGGTGGTGGACTGGCTCGGTGCGGCGGTGGGCGGGACGGCGGCGCTGGGCGACCACCGCGGCGGGCTGCTCGCCGGACGGCGGGCGCTGCCCGAGGAGCGGCTGGTGGCGGACCTCGCCGCGGGCCGCCTCGCCTCGGCGGCGGTGGACCACGAGGGGCAGTACGCCCGGCTGGTCGCGGTCGGGCGGCCGCCCTCGGCGCACGTGCTGACGGTCTGGCGCGACCGGCCGTTCGACCAGCGGGCGGCGGAGGTCGTGGCGGCCACGGCCTGGGTCCTCGACGTGTTGCTGGAGGAGCGCGAGCGCGAGGCCGAACGCCGCCGGCTGACCCGGGCGACCGCCGACCTCGGTCTCGCGGTGCTGCAACTGCTGATGGTCGGCGACACGGTCGCGGCCCGCCGGGTCGCCGCGGGCATGTGGCCGGGGCTGCTCGACGCGGACGGGCTGTGCGTCTACGTCCTGGAGGGGCCGGCCGGCGAACGGGAACGGCTGCGCCGGCGCTGCGCCGAGGTCACCGGAGGACGAGCGCTGATCGTGCGCTGCCCCGCCGAGGACCGGCACCTGATCATGGTGGCGCCGCACGCGTGGGGCGCCGAGGCGGCCGAGGACCTGCAGGAGGACCTGCGCGCGCTGGCCGACGGCACGGCCGGGGTGTTCCTCGGCGGCAGTGTCCGGCAGGAACTCGGTGAGTGCGCGCTCGCCTACGGGCAGGCAGTCAACGCCCTGCTCGTCGCCCGGTTCCGTCCGGAGGCGGCGGCGATGTACGCCGAGCGCACGCACCCGCAGCGGCTGATGCCGCCGGACGCCCTGTACTGCTGGGCGGACCGGCTGCTCCTGCCGCTCGGCACGCTCCCGCTGGCCACGCACGCGGAACTGCAGGCGACGACCCGGCTGGGCCTGGAGTTCACGGCGGTGAAGGCCGCCAAGGTGCTCGGCGTGAGCCGCAACACGGTACGGGCGCGGATGGAGCGCACCGGACAGCTCCTGGGCGCCGATCTCGGCGATCTGCGCACCCGTGCCGTGGTCCACCTCGCCCTCTCCGCGCTCGCCGACGGGGCGGGGTACACGGACGGCGGGCCGCGGGAGGGTCCGGGGCGCGGGACCGGGCCGGGTCTGGGGGAACTGCTGCGGGCGCCGCATCTGGGCATCTGGGCGCGGGAACTGCTCGACCGGCTCGCGGAGGACTCCCGGGATCTGCGCGGCACTCTACGCGCGTGGATCTCGGCGGGGGCGAACGCCGAGCGGGCGGCCCAGGAGCTGGGGGTCCATGTGCAGACGGTGCGTGAGCACGTCCGGGCGGGCGAGCGGGCGCTGGAACGCCGGCTGCTGGCCGGCGGCAGTGACCTGTACGAGGTCGTCCTGGCGTACCTCGCGGCCCGGGAGCTGGAGGAACCGGAGCTCGGCTGAGCGGCGGACGGGACCGCCGGGAGGGACGAACCGGGGCATCCCGGATCGGACTGTGCACGGCTGAGTGCCGGGTCGGCGTGGCCGGGCATGCCTGCGATGGCCGAAAGGGCAGGAAGCCGCCTAGTTTGCTGGAACGTTCGTCTCCGGGGCGGCCGCGCGCGACCGGCACGGGGGTTCGGTCGCGCGAGGCGCCTCCGGAGACGTACGGGAGGGGGACGGGGGCCCTCGCACCCCCGGGCGCACCAGGCCCGGGGGTGTTTCCCTTCGCACGGCGCTACGGCATGCGCGGTGTGCGCGTGTGACCCTCGGTGACCGGGGCACCCGGACGCGGCTCGCAGATACTCGTGCCGCACGGAGGCGCCATGACCGACACCGTCGCATCCGACTACGACGCTCGGGAGCGGGTTCCCCTCGCCGGGTACGCCACCGTCGCCGGCGTCTTCTGCGCCTCCCTCACGGCGTTCACCCTCGTCATCCGACGGCGCGGGGTGACCCTGCCCGAACGTGTGCCGCCGTGGGACCTGCTGCTGCTCGGCGCGGCCACGTACAAGACGTCGAGGCTGCTGACGAAGGACAAGATCACGAGCTTTCTGCGGGCGCCGTTCACCCGCCGCGAGGAGGACACCACCGCGGGCGAGGTGATGGACGAGCCCCGCGGCAGCGGGCTGCGGCTCGCGGTGGGGGATCTGCTCGCCTGCCCGTTCTGCGCGGGTGCCTGGACGGCCGGCGGGCTGATGGCGACGTACGCGGTGGCGCCGCGCGCCGCGCGCCTGGTCTGCGCGGGATTCGGGGCGATGACGCTGGCGGACTGGCTGCAGTACGCCTGGACGTGGACGCAGGAGAAGGCCGAGGGCTGACCGCGGCGCCCCGGGGCCGGGGCGGACCGCCGCCCGGCCCCCGGGGCGCCTCGTCAGTCCTCGCCGAAGACGACCCCGGCGATGTGCTCGGCGATCGCCATGGAGGCCGTCGCGGCCGGTGAGGGCGCGTTGCGCACGGCGGTGACCCGGCCCACCCGGTGGATGCGGAAGTCGTCCACGAGAGTGCCGTCGGGATCCAGTGCCTGGGCGCGGACGCCGGCCCCGCCGCGCACCACGTCACGGGCGCCGACGCCGGGCATGTAGTGGCCGGCGTCCCGCATGAAGGCGGTGCGGGACAGCGAACCGCGGTACTCCCGGACGCCGGTCCGCCAGTGCCGGGCCGCCATCCGCCAGGTGCCGGGGTAGCCGGCGAGCCCCGCGAGGTCCCGCGGGGAGATCGTGGAGCGCCGGTAGCCCTCCCTGGCCGTCGCCAGCACCGCGTTGGGGCCGACCTCCACGGAGCCGTCGACGCGCGGGGTGAAGTGCACGCCGAGGAACGGATACCGGGGGTCGGGCACCGGATAGACGAGTCCGCGCACGAGGTGGGCCCGTTCGGGCCGCAGGAGCATGTACTCGCCCCGGAAGGGGACGATCCGCGGCGCGCCGGTGTCCCCCGCGAGCCGGGCGAGGGAGTCGGACTGCAGTCCGGCGCACAGCACCAGCCGGTCGACGCGGATCCGCTCGGCGCCCGAGCCCGCCTCGACGCCGCCGGGCACGCCGGTGAGCGAGGTGACGGGGAAGCCGAACCGCACCTGCCCGCCGGCGCTCTCGATGTCCCTGGCGAACTCCCCCGCGATCGCGCGGTAGTCGGTGATGGCGGTGCGCGGGGAGTGCAGTGCCGCGAGACCGCCGGCGTGCGGCTCGATCTCCCTGATCTCCTCCCTGGAGACCTCGCGCAGTTCGGGCACGTGGTTGTTCCTGGCCCGCGCGTAGAGGTCCGCCATGCGGCCCAGTTCGTCCGGGCGCACCGCGACGACGAGCTTGCCGATCTCCTTGTACGGCAGCGCGCGGTCCTGGCAGTACTCGCGCAGCAGGGCCACGCCCCGCACGGTCAGGGCGGCCTTGAGACTGCCGGGCGCGTAGTAGATGCCGGCGTGCACCACCCCGGAGTTGTGGCCGGTCTGGTGGACGGCGACCCCGGACTCCTTCTCCAGGACGACCACCCGGGTGCCGGGACGGCTGAGGGCGATGTGGCGTCCGGTGGCCAGACCCACGATGCCGGCCCCGACGATGCCGATCGTCTCGTCGGCCATCGGCGTCCTCCTTCCTGCGGTGCTGCTCCCCCCGCCGGACGGACCGGCGCCGACGACGGCCGCCGCGGGGCGGGGGGAACAGTACGGGACGTGTTGTCCCTGCCTTCCTGCGCCGTCCGGGAGGCCGGGAACCCTCCTCCGGGCACTTCGGGGGCGGAGGACGCCCCTTCCCGGTCAGCCGGAACCGACGGGGGCCCTCTCGGCGGGCCGGGGGAAGACCGTGCCGTCGAAGATCCGCCGGGCGGTGCGGACGACGGCGGTGCGCCGGGCCACCGGGAGGGCGCCCTCGGTGCCCTCCCCCGTGGGCGTGACGACGTCCGTCTCGATGTCGAGGAAGCCCGTGGGGTGCTCGATGCGCAGGCGGTCCCCCTCGGGCAGCCGGGCCAGGTCATGGCCGACGGCGCCCTCGATGCGCAGCCCGGCGCCGACGCCGGCGGCGCCGAGCACGCCGATGGCGGTGTGGCAGCGCACCGGGATGAAGGTGCGGGTGCTCACCGTGCCGCCCTCGCGGGGCGGGGCGAGCAGCGACATCTTGGGCACGGTGGTGTGGGCGACGTCGCCGAGCCCCATCAGCCGGCCGGCCGTCAGGCGGATCTCCCGCAGCCGGTCGGCGAGGGCGGTGTCGGCCTCCAGCTGCTCCGGGGTCTCGTAGCCGGTGATCCCCAGGTCGGAGGCGGCGAGCAGCACCGTCGGCATGCCGTTGTCGACGCAGGTGACGTCGATCCCGGCGATCGTGTCCCGGACCCTTCCGGTGGGCAGCAGGGGACTGTCGCCCGGCGGGAACTCGATCACGACGGGCGCCGCGGTGCCGGGGACCCCGGAGATCGCGGCGTCGCCGGTGTGGTCGACGCGGCCGTCGGGGGTCGGGAAGGTCGCGGTGGCGAGGTCGCCGGTGTTGAGCATCCGGATGCGGACCGAGGTGTGCCCCTGCGACGCGGGGACGAGTCCGCGTTCGACGGCGAAGGGGCCCACTCCGGCGAGCAGGTTGCCGCAGTTCTGCCGGTCGGACACCTCGGGGGTGTCCACGCCGACCTGGAGGAACAGGTAGTCGACGTCGGCGTCCGGGTGCGTGGACGTGGAGACGAGGGCGACCTTGCTGGTCAGCGGGTGGGCGCCGCCGAGCCCGTCGATCTGCCGGGGGTCGGGGCTGCCCATGATCCGCAGCAGCAGGTCGTCGCGGGCGGCCGGGTCGGCGGGGAGGTCCCCGGCGAGGAAGTAGGCGCCCTTGGAGGTGCCGCCGCGCAGCAGGGTGCAGCGGACGGCCTCGTACCCGGTCATGCCCGCTCCCCCGAACGGAGGTACTCCTCGTGGGAGGTGTAGCGCACCCCGAGCCGCTCCAGCGTCTCGCGCAGGCCGTAGCGGTCCAGGCCGAGCTGCCCCTCCTGGAAGGCGGCGCGCGAGGCGGCCTCCTTGCGTTCGCGGGCCTCGGAGGCCACGGCCGTGCGCCGGGCCTGTTCGCGCGGTACGCACACCACGCCGTCGTCGTCGGCGAGGATCACGTCGCCGGGGCGCACCATCTGGCCGCCGATGGCGACGGGGACGTTGACCGAGCCGCCGGTGGCCTTGACGGTGCCCTGGGGGCTGACGGCGGCGGCCCAGGCGGGGAAGCCCATGGCCCGCAGTTCGGCGGTGTCGCGAATGCCGGCGTTGGTGACCAGACCGCGCACCCCGCGCCGCTGCAGCGCGGTGGCGAACAGCTCGCCGAACATGCCGTCGGTGGAGGGCGAGGTGGTGGTGACGACCAGCAGGTCGCCCTCGCCGCACTGCTCGACCGCCGCGTGGATCATGAGGTTGTCGCCGGGCCAGGAGAGCACCGTCACGGCGGTGCCCGCGACCCGGGTGTCCTGCTGGATGGGGCGCAGCCCGGTGCCGAGCAGACCGGTGCGGCCCATCGCCTCGTGCACGGTGGCCACGCCGTACCCGGCGAGCGCCTGGACGTCCTGCGCCGACGCCCTGGGGGGGCCGGTGACGATCACTCCGCTCATGCCGCCTCCTCCGTGCCCCGGATGCGGGCCGCCCCGGCGGGGGCGGTGGAAGGGGGTGCGGCGGGCGCCTTGCCCTCGGTCATGCTCGGTCTCCTTGGTGGACGGGTGGGTGCGCCCGCCCCGCGTGTCATTCGTGGCGGTAGGCCTCGATCACACTGCTGAGGTGGGCGCGGACGGCCGCGTCGGCCGCCTGGGGGTCCCTGGCCCGGATCGCCTCGACCATGGCCAGGTGCTCGTTCAGGGACTGCTGCGGACGTCCGGGGCGCAGTGCGAGCTGGAAGCGGTGCCGCACCAGTTGGGCGTTGAGCCGGTCCAGCAGTTCCACGGCCACCTGCTGGCCGGAGATCCGCAGGATGCGGCTGTGCAGTTCGGCGTTGAGCTCCGAGTAGGTCAGCGGCTCGCCGGCGGCGACGGCCTTGGTCATGGCCTCGCCGAGTTCGGCCAGCCCGGTGAGCTGCTCCTCACTTGCCATGACGGCCGCTTTGGCCGCGCACAGCCCTTCCAGGACCATCCGGCACTCGGTGATGGCGACGGCCTCCTCCACCGACACCACCCGTACCCGGGACCCTCGGTTGCGGATGCGTTCGACGAGTCCCTCCGAGGCCAGATCGATCAGTGCCGCCCGGATGCTGGCCCGGGTGACCCCGAACTCCTCGGCCAGTTCGTTCTCCACCAGCCGTTGGGCCGGAGCCATCTCACCGCGCAGGATCGCCTGCCGCAGCTTCGCCAGCGCGAGCTGTTTGGCCTGCTCCCCGGTGCCCGGCCGGGCCTCGTTCGGCATGTGCCCTCCCTGAATGAGTGCCTGTCGAACGTAAATCTATCCCGACAAGATTGTCAACAATTTTGTTTGCCAAACGGAACCACTCCCCCGCCCGATTGGGCGTGCGGGACGGAGGTGATCGGCCGAGAGTGGGGAGGCGGTCACGACGAAATCGTCACCGCACGCCCGGATGCCACATCGGGAACTTGAGCGGACACTGACACGGAACAAGACCATGGTTACCGGAGAAAGGCGGCGCCCCTATGGCACAGCGAATGTCCGGGCGGGGACTGGCGGGTGAACTGGCCGCGGAGTTCCTGGGCACCCTGATCCTCATTCTCTTCGGCTGCGGCGTGGTCGCGCAGGTCGTGGCCGCGGGGGTCGGCGATCACGACAGCATCGCCTGGGCGTGGGGCCTCGGCGTCACGCTGGGCGTCTACGTGGCCGCCCGGCTCAGCGGCGCACATCTCAATCCGGCCGTGACGGTGGGCCTCGCCTGCTTCAAGGGCTTCTCCTGGAGCAAGGTGGCCCCGTACATCGTGGCCCAGACGGTGGGTGCGTTCATCGCCGCGCTGCTCGTGCGGTGGAACTACACCGAGGTCCTCGCCAAGGCCGACCCCGGCCACACCCTCAAGACGCAGATCGTGTTCTCGACACTCCCCGGCAACGGCGAGTTCCCGGTGAGCGAGTGGGGAGCCCTGCGCGACCAGATCATCGGCACCGCCATCCTGCTGCTCCTGATCTTCGCGATCACCGACCTGCTGAACACTCCCCCGGGCGCCAACATGGCCCCGTTCATCATCGGTCTCGTGGTCGTGGCGATCGGCATGGCCTGGGGCACCGACGCCGGGTACGCCATCAACCCCGCCCGTGACCTCGGCCCCCGGCTGGCCAGCTACCTCACCGGCTACGGCTCCGCCTGGCGAGATCAGTACGGCAACCTCTACTTCTGGGTGCCCATCGTGGGCCCGCTGATCGGCGGTGTCCTGGGTGCCGCCCTCTACCGGTACCTGATCACACCGTTCCTGCGGACGGAATCGGAGAAACAGGAACCCGGCCGGATCCCGGCACCCGAGGAGTAGGACGCCCGGCGGGGCCGCGGCAGGCGGCCCCGCCCGCACCGTTCGGCGCGGCGGGCCCGGCCCCCGTGTCCCTCAGCGCGGCAGTTCCTCGCCCCGGACGATCTTCTCCGCGATCTCCCGCAGCTTGACGTTCAGGTCCTGGGAGGTCCGCTTCAGCACGGCGAACGCCTGGTCCTGCCCCAGGTCGAACCGCTCCCTGACGATGCCGATCGCCTGGCCGATCTCGTCCCGGGACCGCAGCGCCGTCTGGAGCTGGTCCTCGGTGCGGGCGTGCGCGAAGGCGACCGCGGCGTGCGAGGCCAGCAGCCAGCCCACGTGTTCGTCCTGCGGGCTGAAGGCGTTCGGCTCGAAGGAGTACACGTTCAGCGCGCCCAGGGTGTTGTGCCGGTCGAACAGCCGGAACCCCATGGCGCTGCGCAGCCCGAGTTCGACGGCGCGCGGCGCGTAGGCGGGCCAGGAGTCCCCCGCCTCGCGCAGGTCGGGGATGTGCTGCACGGAGCCCTCGAGGGTGACCACGTCGAAACAGGGCCCTTCCCGCAGCTCGCCCTGCGCGGCGTCGGAGGCGCGCACCACGTCGTCCGTGGCGGCGATCGTCCGCACGGTGCGGCGCCGCAGGGTGAGGATGCCGGCCGCGTCGCAGCCGTCGATGAGCGCGACCGCGTGGGCCGAGATGCGGTCGACGGTGTCCTGCACGGACTCCTGGGCCAACAGGTCGCGTGCCATCGCCGCGAGCCGGTCGGCGAGCACCGGCCAGCTGTCGTCCTCAACCCGCGGGGAATGCTCACCCACGCCATGACCTCCCTGCGACCGAGCCGGTGCGGCCACGGTACTGCACGCCGCCGAGGGCTCCGCCGACGTGGTGCGGGTCACACCACGACATTCCGCCATACCGGAACGTCCCCCAATGGTTTACCGTTCACCAATATGTGGCCCCCGGGCCACCACGAACGGCCCCGGCCGGTCTCCCCCGTCCAGCCGGGGCTCTTTTTCGTCCCGTTCCCGCGGGCGCCCGGTGCTCTGCGGTCCCCGGCGGGCGCCGGGTGCTCCCGAAGAGCCCGCCCGCGGCGCTCAGCCCTGGGTACGGCGCGCGCACTCCGTGACCACCGCGCCGAGGCTTCCCCGCTCCTCCAGCAGCCGCCGCTGCACGACCGCCCCGTTGCCCTCCCGCAGGACCGACTCCGCCGTCTCGCGCGCCCGCTCCGCGTCGCCCGCCTCCACGAGGGCCTCGTCCACGTGGTCCAGCAGCGCGCCGACCACCTCCGCGGCGGGCCGGGGCCGCATCGTCACCGGATCCAGCAGCTCGCCCCGCACACCCGAGCGCGCGGCCCGCCAGGCCGCCAGCCGCATCAGGCTCACGTCGTGCGGCATCGGCCCGACCCCCGCCGCCGCCTCCCGGGCCGCCGTCTCGACGAGCCCGCGCGCCAGGGTGGCCACCAGCACGGTGGTGGAGGCGTCCAGGCACACGTCGGTGACCCTCAGTTCGACCGTGGGGTAGGTACGGGAGATCCGGGCGTCGAAGTAGACCATGCCCTCGTCCCGCAGCGCCCCCGTGGCGACCATGTCGCCGACCAGTCGGTGGTAGGCCTCGGCGGAGCCGAAGAGGGCGGTCGGACCGGCCATCGGCCAACGTGCCCACACCCGGCTGCGGTAACTGGCGTAACCGCTGTCATTGCCCTGCCAGAAGGGCGAGTTGGCGCTGAGTGCCGTCAGGACGGGCAGCCACGGACGGATGCGGTCGAGAACGGCCACCGCCTCCTCGTCGGAGTCGACCGACACATGGACGTGGCAGCCGCAGACGAGCTGCTCCCGGGGCAGCAGACCGAACTCCCGCGCCATCCACTCGTACCGGCTGTTCGTGGTGAGCTTCGGGGTGACCGGCAGCGGCGAGGTGGCGAGCGCGGCGGCCACCGCGCCGACGTCCCCGGCGTGCCGGGCCGCCTCCTTGCGGCAGCGCTGGATCTCGGCGCCGAGCGCGTGCATGTCGGACTGCGGACGAGTGGCGAACTCCAGCATCTGGGAGTGGAGTTCCTTCTCGAAGACGTCGTCCTCGCCGCCGTCCTGGGCGGCGCGTGCCAGCACCGCCGCGGCCAGCGCTCTCGGCTCGCCGCTGTCCGGATCCACCAGGAGGAGCTCCTCCTCCACGCCGACGGTACGCACGTCGCTTCTCCCTCCCTGTTCGGGTGCCCACGACGGCATGCGCCGACCGCACGGCTGTGCTACGCAGGTGCCCCGTCGCGGACCCCGGAAACCGGTCCCCCCGCACGCGCCGGAACGGCCCCGCGGGCCGCCCCGCCGTGCCGCGGGGGGACGCTTTGTTGCCGCCCGGGCGAGTGGGTTAGCCTTCCGCGGATTTCTCTGGATTTCTCATGAGGCGGATCGCCGGTGCGGCGGGGACCTCGGGAGGCGGGCGGGCGATCCCCGGCCGCACCCCGCTGCGTTCGTACGCCGTGACCGGTGACTCCCGGAGCGGGACGAGGGTGGGCATGAGCAGGGCGACGGACGAGGCCGGGAGCCGGGGCTCGGGCGATCAGGAGCTGCGCCGGCTCCTCGCCGGGCTGACTGCGGTCCGGGACGGCGACTTCGGCACCCGGCTGCCGGACGACGGCGGAGGGCTCCTCGGGGAGATCGCCACGGTCTTCAACGGGATGGTGGACCAGCTCTCGCTGTTCACCTCCGAAGTGACCCGGGTGGCCCGCGAGGTGGGCACCGAGGGCACCCTTGGCGGCCAGGCGGAGGTGCCGGGCGTCTCGGGCACGTGGGCGGACCTGACCGACTCCGTGAACGCGATGGCCGGCAATCTGACGACCCAGGTCCGCGACATCGCCCAGGTCGCCACGGCCGTCGCCAAGGGCGACCTCTCGCAGAAGATCGACGTGCCGGCCCGCGGGGAGATCCTGGAGCTGAAGGAGACCGTCAACACGATGGTCGACCAGCTCTCCGCCTTCGCCGACGAGGTCACCCGCGTCGCCCGCGAGGTGGGCAGCGAGGGCCGGCTCGGCGGGCAGGCGCAGGTGCCCGGCGTCGGCGGGGTGTGGCGGGATCTGACCGACTCCGTCAACCACATGGCCGGCAACCTCACCTCCCAGGTGCGCTCCATCGCCCAGGTGACGACGGCGGTGGCGCGCGGCGACCTCTCGCAGAAGATCACCGTCGACGCCCGGGGCGAGATCCTGGAGCTGAAGAACACCATCAACACGATGGTCGACCAGCTCTCCGCCTTCGCCGACGAGGTCACCCGCGTCGCCCGCGAGGTCGGCACCGACGGCCGGCTCGGCGGCCAGGCGGACGTGAAGGACGTCCGGGGCACCTGGCGGGACCTCACCGACTCGGTGAACTCCATGGCCGGCAACCTCACCGACCAGGTGCGTTCCATCGCCCAGGTCGCCACGGCCGTCGCCAAGGGCGACCTCTCCCAGAAGATCACCGTCGACGCCCGGGGCGAGATCCTGGCCCTGAAGGACACCATCAACACGATGGTCGACCAGCTCTCCGCCTTCGCCGACGAGGTCACCCGCGTCGCCCGCGAGGTCGGCACGGCCGGCAACCTCGGCGGCCAGGCGCAGGTCCGAGGCGTGTCGGGCACCTGGAAGGACCTCACCGACAACGTCAACGTGATGGCCTCGAACCTCACGGGCCAGGTCCGCTCCATCGCCCAGGTGGCCACCGCGGTCGCCAAGGGCGACCTCTCCCAGAAGATCACCGTCGAGGCCAAGGGCGAGGTCGCGGCGCTCGCCGACACCATCAACACGATGGTGGACACGCTGTCCGCCTTCGCCGGCGAGGTCACCCGGGTGGCCCGCGAGGTCGGCACCGAGGGGCGCCTCGGCGGGCAGGCGCTGGTGCCGAACGTGGCCGGCACCTGGAAGGACCTCACCGACAACGTCAACTCCATGGCGAACAACCTGACCGGCCAGGTCCGCAACATCGCCCTGGTGACCACCGCGGTGGCCCGCGGCGACCTGACCCAGAAGATCGACGTCGACGCCCGGGGCGAGATCCTCGAACTGAAGACGACGATCAACACGATGGTCGACCAGCTCTCCTCCTTCGCCGCCGAGGTCACCCGCGTCGCCCGCGAGGTCGGCAGCGAGGGCCGGCTCGGCGGCCAGGCCGAGGTGGAGGGCGTCTCGGGCACCTGGAAGCGGCTCACCGAGAACGTCAACGAGCTGGCGGGCAACCTCACCCGCCAGGTGCGGGCCATCGCCGAGGTGACCAGCGCGGTCGCCGAGGGCGACCTGACCCGGTCGATCACCGTGGACGCCTCCGGCGAGGTCGCCGACCTCAAGGACAACATCAACTCGATGGTCGGCTCCCTGCGCGAGACCACCAGGGCCAACCAGGAGCAGGACTGGCTCAAGACCAACCTGGCCCGGATCTCGGGCCTGATGCAGGGCCACCGCGACCTCGCCGTCGTCGCCGAGCTGATCATGGACGAGCTGACCCCGCTGGTCTCCGCCCAGTACGGCGCCTTCTACCTCGTGGAGGAGACGGTCCGCGGCACCGAGCTGCGGCTGATCGGCTCCTACGGCTACCCGGCCGAGGACGAGCGCCCCGAGCGCATCCCCCTCGGCCGCTCCCTGGTCGGGCAGGCCGCGCGCAACCGGCGCGCCATCACCGTCGAGGAACTGCCCGCCGGGTACGTGACGATCTCCTCCGGGCTCGGGCGGACCGCGCCCACCGCGCTGCGCGTCCTGCCGATCGTGGTGGAGGACCAGGTGCTGGGCGTCATCGAGCTGGCCTCGGTGACCCGGTTCACCCAGATCCACGAGGACTTCCTCGACCAGTTGATGGAGACCATCGGCGTCAACGTCAACACGATCGTCGCCAACGCCCGCACCGACGAACTGCTCCTGGAGTCGCAGCGACTCACCGCCGAACTGCAGGCCCGTTCCGAGGAGTTGCAGGTCCAGCAGGACGAACTGCAGCGCTCCAACGCGGAGCTGGAGGAGAAGGCCACGCTGCTGGCCGAGCAGAACCGGGACATCGAGACGAAGAACCTGGAGATCGAGCAGGCCCGGCAGGAGCTGGAGACCCGCGCGCAGGAGCTCTCCCTCGCCTCGAGGTACAAGTCGGAGTTCCTGGCCAACATGAGCCACGAGCTGCGCACCCCGCTCAACAGCCTGCTGATCCTCGCCCAGTTGCTGGCGCAGAACCCCTCGCACAACCTGACGCCGAAGCAGGTGGAGTACGCCGGCATCATCCACTCCGCCGGTTCGGACCTGCTCCAGCTCATCAACGACATCCTCGACCTGTCCAAGGTCGAGGCGGGCAAGATGGACATCAGCCCCGAGCGGGTGCCGCTGCGCCGGCTGCTCGACTACGTCGAGGCCACGTTCCGCCCGATGACGAGCCAGAAGAGCCTGGAGTTCGCCGTCTCCACCGCGCCCGGCGTGCCGGTGGACCTGCTGACCGACGACTCCCGGCTGCGGCAGGTGCTGCGCAATCTGCTGTCCAACGCGGTGAAGTTCACCGAGCGGGGCCGCGTGGAGCTCCTCATCGAACCCGCGCAGGCCCACGACGTCCCGGTCTCCGTGCACCGCGAGGGTGCCGTGGTGGCCTTCCACGTCAGGGACACCGGCATCGGCATCGCCGCGCACCAGTTGGAGACCATCTTCGGGGCGTTCCAGCAGGCGGACGGCACCACCAGCCGCAAGTACGGCGGCACGGGCCTCGGTCTGTCCATCACCCGGGAGATCGCCCATCTGCTGGGCGGCGCGGTGACGGTGGAGAGCACCCCGGGGCAGGGCAGCACCTTCACCCTGTATCTGCCGGTCGCCCGGGCGGACTTCGAGGAGCCGAACCGGGGGCCGCAGCCGGCGGCGCTGCCGGCCGGCTCCGGCGAGGAGTCCTCCGGGGCACCGCCCGCCCCGGTCGTCGCCACGCCCCCGGCCGCGCGGCGCAGGCGCCGGCTGCTCATCCTGGAGGAGCGGCCGCGCGGGTTGCTGACGCTGGTCGCCGAGAGCACCGTCGCCAACCTCTCGCGCGGCCACGGCGGCGCCGACCCGCGCGAGGTCATCGACATCATCACCACCGTCGACGCCCAGGAGGCGGCGGGCGCGCTGGCCGCCGAGCCCTGCCACTGCGTGGTGCTGGACCTCGGCATGGGCGAGGACCAGGCGGCCCGCTTCCTGGACGCGCTCGACGGCGACCCGGCCCCGGCGTCCGTCCCGGTACTGGTCCACAACGGGCGGCGGGTCGACGTCGAGCGGGACCCGGTGCTGCGCGGGCGCACCGAGAGCGGCGCGCTGGAGATCCTCTCCAGCCTCGACGAGCTGCGCGAGCGCATCGCCCTGCACCTGTCGGCCGAGGAGCCGGGCGAGGTGCTGCCCCTGGTGCGCACGGAGAAGCCGCAGCCGGCGGCGCCGGTGGTGGACGGCTCCTTCGCCGGCCGCACGGTCCTCGTGGTGGACGACGACGCCCGCAACCTCTTCGCCCTCAGCGGCATCCTGGAGCTGCACGGCTTCCAGGTGCTGCACGCGGAGAACGGACGCAAAGGCGTGGACACCCTGCTCGCCCACCCGGAGGTGTGCCTGGTCCTGATGGACGTGATGATGCCGGAGATGGACGGCTACGCGGCCACGGCGGAGATCCGCGGGCTGCCGCGCTACGCCGATCTGCCGATCATCGCGGTCACGGCGAAGGCGATGCCCGGCGACCGGGAGAAGAGCCTGCTGTCCGGCGCGAGCGACTACGTGACCAAGCCGGTCGACGCGGGCGAGCTGATCGCCCGCGTCCGCCGCTGGCTGACCGGCTGAGGACCGGGTCGGTGCCCGCACCGCCCCCTCCCGCCGCACGGACCCCTCCGACCAGCCAGCCGAGGAGCACGACCCAGTGACCACACCCCACCGGCCCGACCGGTCCCCGCAGGAGGACCCGCCCGAGGGGCGGTTCCCTCCGGACCGCACGCCCGCGCTCGGCACCGGGGGCACGCCCCCCGCCGACGTCGCCACGGCTGGGGCCGTCGTGCCGGGCGCCGTGTCCCGCGTCCCGGCAGCGGCCCCCGCACCGTCCCCGCACGACGGCGCCACTGCGGACGGCGTCTCGGACGTCGGGGCGGCCGACCCGGCGAGCGGCTCCGCGCCGCCCGACGCGGAGCTCGCCGGGGAGACCGGCGGGGAGACCGCGCGGACCGCGGTGGGGCGGCTCGCGGCGACCGTGCGACGGCTGCGGCAGGAGGTGTGGGCCGCGCAGGCCGCCGCCGACGGGCGGGCCCTGCTCGACCTGGCCCGCGGCATCCTGATCGAGCGGCTCGGCCTCGGCCCCGTCGAGGCCGCCCGGCATCTGACCGCCCTCGCCGAGCAGGCCGGGGTGGAGCCCCTGGAACTGGCCGTCGACGTCATCAACCAGGCGGCCCGCGACCGGCTCTCCGAGGTCGCCGCGGAGTTCCTCGCCGAGGCGACCGAGGGCGGCCCCGGCATCCGGGGCGGCTCCCGCACCGCCTCCTCCGCGGTGGTCCGGCTGCGCACGGCGGAGAGCGGGGCGCTGGCCGCCGCCGACGCCCAGGCCGTCGCCGACTCCTTGCTGCAGCACGCCCTCGCCCCGCTGGGCGCCTGCACGGTGGCCGTGTGGGCGGCCCGCTCCGACGGCTCCCTGGCGCTGGCCGGCAGCGCCGGCTTCTCCGCCGCGGAGGCCGAACGCTGGTGCTACGTCCCGCCCGGCGTCGCCACCGTCGCCCGGCGTGCGCTCACCGAACGCGGCACCCGCTGGTACGCCTCGCTCGACGAGGCGGGCGTGCCCACGATCGGGCACACCGAGTTCCCCCACGGCGGCCGGGTCGCCGTGCCCGCCGGCACCGGCGGGCGGATCCACGGCGTCCTGGAGATCGGCTGGGCCTCACCGCTCGCCCCGCAGCCCCCGCGGATCGTGCGCCAGGTCGAGGCGCTGGCCGAGCTGTGCGCGCACACCCTGGAGACCCACACCGCGCCGGCCGTCGCCCCCGGCGAGCCGCACACCCGGCCCGGCGTCTCCGAACTCGTGCACCTCGCCGAGGGCCTGCACGACCCGGCGCTCGTGCTGGTGCCCTGTTCCGACGAGGACGGCCACCTCCTCGACTTCCGCATCCACTACGTCAACTCCCGCTTCCTGGACCCGGCGGGCCGGCCGCGCGGCGCCGTGAACGGAGCCCTGCTCCTGGAGGCCTACCCGATGGCCGCGGGACAGAGCGAGCTGTTCCAGCAGATCGAGCGGGTGTACGCCACCGGGGAGCCCTTCCGCGCGCAGCGGATGACGCTGACCGCGCTGGTGGAGCAGGTGCCGCTGTCCGCGGTGGCCGACGTCCACGTCAGCCGGCACGGCAGCAGTCTGCTGTTCATCTGGCGGATCGAGGACGAGACGGCCCGGCTCGCCAGCCTGCTCCAGCACGCCCAGCGGCTCGGCCGGATCGGCGGCTTCGAGGAGAACCTCCTCACCGACGGCGTCACCTGGAACAGTCAGCTGTACGCCCTGTTCGGCCGCCCCTCCCACAGTCTCCCGGTCCGGCTGCAGGACCTGCCCGCGCACGCCCACCCCGACGACGCCGTCGCCCTCGGCCGCTTCCTGCGGACGCTGCTGCACCACCGGCGGCCCGCCTCGGTCGCCTTCCGGCTGCAGCGCCCGGACGGGGTGACCCGGCACATGCGGGTGGTGGCCGAGCCGGTGCTGGACACCCACGACGGGCTGCTCGCGGTGCGCGGGGCCTACCAGGACATCTCCGCCCAGCACTGGACGGAGGTCGCGCTGGCCGCCACCCGCGACCAGCTCGCCCACACCGAGCAGGAGTCCGCCGAACGCAACCGGCTGGCACTGCAGTTGCAGCACGCGATCATGCCGCCCGCGCAGGCGCCGTTGGAGATCCCCCAGTTGCAGCTCGCCGTGCGCTACCGGCCGGCCGAGACCGAGCAGCTGGTCGGCGGCGACTGGTACGACGCGGTGGTGCTGCCGTCCGGGAAGGTACTGCTGTGCGTCGGCGACGTGGCGGGGCACGGCATCGACGCGGCCACCAGCATGGTCGTGCTGCGCAACGCGCTGCGGGGCCTCGCGGTCACCGGGGCCGGGCCGGCGCAGATACTGTCCTGGCTGAACATGGTCGCCCACCATCTGGCCGGTGCCGTCACCGCCACCGCCGTGTGCGCACTGTACGACCCCCTCACCCGCTCCCTGCGCTGGGCCAGGGCAGGACATCTGCCGCCCGTGCTCGTGCGCGACGCGGAGGCCACCGCGCTGCCGCTCGTGCGAGGACTGCTGCTCGGCGCGGTGGCGGAGACGACGTACGAGGAGGCCGAGGTGCGGCTGGCCCCGGACGACACGCTGCTGATGTACACCGACGGTCTGATCGAGCGCCGCGACCTGCCGGTGGAGGAGTCGCTGGCGCATCTGCTGACCACGGCCGGCACGCCCGCCTCAGCCCTGCCGCAGCAGTTGGACCGGCTCCTCACGTACAGCAGGTCGGACACCGACGACGACACCTGCATCGTGGGCATACGTGTGCTCTGACCTGCGACGGAAGCCGGTTCGTACAGGGGTGCGGAAAAGCTGGTGTGAAGATCGGGAAGCGGGGTACTGAAGCGTGGCCCCTGCCAACCCCAGTGAATGAGGGTGAATGAGATGACCGCCGTGGCCGCCCACGCCGCAGCCCCCACGAGGACGTACACGACGACGGTTCCGGAGGTCCCGGACGCCATCGCCGACCCGCAGAGCGTCAGCCCCAAGGACGCCCGGGAGCTCTCCCGGCACTTCTTCGCCCGGCTCGCCACGCTGGAGGAGGGCACGCCGGAGTACCAGTACGTGCGGAACACGCTGATCGAGATGAACCTCTCGCTCGTCCGGTACGCGGCCTCGCGGTTCCGCAGCAGGGGTGCGGACGAGATGGAGGACATCGTCCAGGTCGGCACGATCGGTCTGATCAAGGCGATCGACCGCTTCGAGCTGACCCGCGAGGTGGAGTTCACCTCCTTCGCCGTGCCGTACATCGTGGGCGAGATCAAGCGGTTCTTCCGCGACACGAGCTGGGCCGTGCACGTGCCGCGCCGGCTCCAGGAGGCGCGGGTCGAGCTGGCCCGCGCGACGGAGGAGCTGAGCCGGCGCACCGGCAGACAGCCGACGGTGCGGGAGCTGTCCGCGCTGATGTCCCTGCCGGAGGAGGAGGTCATCGAGGCCCGCAAGGCCTCGAACGCCTACCGCAGTTCCTCGCTGGACGCCTCGCTGAGCGGGGACGGCGGACTCGACGGCGAGAGCGCGCTCGCGGACTTCATCGGGGTGGAGGAGCGCGGCCTGGAGCTGATCGAGGACCTGCACTCCCTGGCCCCGCTGGTCGCCGGTCTCCCGGAGCGCGACCGCACGATCCTGCATCTGCGGTTCGTCGAGGAACTCACCCAGGCCCAGATCGGTGAGCGGCTCGGCATCTCCCAGATGCATGTTTCCCGCCTCCTGAACCGCATCGTCACGGGTCTCAGGGAAGGCCTCCTGGGCTCCCGCTGACGGGTTCCGCCGTCCCGTCCCGTCCCACTGAACGGAGCGGGCGGGAACGAAGCGGGCGGCCGGGGCACGACTGCCGCCCCGGCCGCCCGCGTGAGGCCCGCCCGTTCGAGGTGCGTCCGCGTGAGGTGCGTCCGGCCTCCTCGCCGCGCGTCCCGCGCCCTCAGTGCTTGAACACGTCCTTCGCCTTCTCCTTGGCCTGACGTGCGTCCCCCTTCGCCTGCTCGGCGCGGCCCTCCGCCTCCATCCGCTCGTTGCCGACGGCGCGGCCCGCGGCCTCCTTGAGCTTGCCCTTGGCCTGCTCGCCCTTGCTCTTCGCCTTCTGGTCGTCCGCCACGGCGGTCCCCTTTCTCCAGGATTCCCGTCGGTTATCCCTCGGGTTCACCTCGTCCGTTCCGGTCCGGTAGGTGACTGCCGTACCGGACCCTTGCCTTCCGCCTGACCGTTCCGGGCGGCCGCAAACGCCCTGCACGCCCTCCGGTTTTCGGGCGGAAGAACATGTTTCGTCCCACCGGGCGGTGAAACCCGGGACCGTCGGCCGCACTCGGCAGGCGGCCCGGCATGCCTCCTCTCCCGCCGGGTAGACGGGCGGTGCCCGCCGCGGCCGGACGAGCCGGGGCGAGACGTTGATCACTGCGAAGGGGCGTGTCCGCGACGCATCGGACCGCCGTCCCGGGGCAGGCGGGTTGTCGTAGGAAGTGCTTCGTGGAGGACGATGTGTCGACTGAACAAGCCCCCCTTTCCATCGACGTGGCTCTGCCCCGGGACGATGCCGCGCTGGTCACCGTGAAGGGATTCCTCGACGTCGACACGGCGACGGAGTTGCACCATCACCTGGCCAACCAGGTTCACCACGGCCGGCGCCATCTGCTGCTGGACCTGTCCGCCGTGCCGTTCATGGACTCCTCCGGCATCAACATCATTCTCAAGGCGTACAAGGAGACGCGGCAGGTCGAGGGCAGTGTGCGCCTGATCGACCCGGCTCCCGCCGTCCAGCGCATCCTGGATCTGACCGGGGTGAGCCTGACCGTCCCGTCCACCAAGACCGCCGAGGAGGCGCTCGACGCGCTGGACAAGGCGGCCCCCGGCGGTACGAGCGCCGCCGGCGACTGACGGACCTCCCGGACCGCTACCGCGTTTCTTTCGGCCTCCGCCGGCAGGAGGTCCGCTTCGCTCTGCCGTCGTGCGGCCGCGCGGCGACGTCCTTGATGCTCGCCATCGCGTTCCACCTCCTCGTG
>BNBP01000012.1 GCA_014656015.1 Streptomyces griseoaurantiacus
CCCCGCCGCTGCTGCGCCGCCGCCTCGCCCCGGGCGCGTGCCTGCTCCTTGGCGGCGCGCAGCGCGACCCGGGCGAGGTCCACGCCGGAGGGCTCGGGGGCCTCGCCCGGGGTCCCGCCGGGCTGCGCGCCGGGGGCCGGCTCGTCGGTCGTCATGCGCGCTCCACCGTTCCCCCGGACACGGTGTACCGCGCCCCCGCCAGTACGTCCGGTACGTCGTCGTCGACCGCGGCGGTCACCAGCACCTGCTCGCCGGGAGCGACCAGTTCGGCCAGCCGCTCACGGCGCCGGACGTCCAGCTCGGCGAAGACGTCGTCCAGGACGAGCACCGGCTCGTTGCCCTCGGCGCGCAGCAGATCGTAGGAGGCCAGCCGCAGCGCCAGCGCGTACGACCAGGACTCGCCGTGCGAGGCGTATCCCTTGGCCGGCAGCTGCCCGAGCTTGAGCAGCAGGTCGTCGCGGTGGGGTCCGACGAGCGTCACGCCCCGCTCGATCTCCTGCTTGCGTGCCTCGGCCAGCGCCGCCAGAAGCTGTTCGTGCAGGTCCTCGCGGGTGTGCGCCTCGCCGGGCGCCGAGGGTCTGTACTCCAGGCCGACCGGGCCCCCGCCGGGCGCGAGCTGCTCGTAGGCCTTGTCGGTGAGCGGGCGCAGGGCGGCGATCAGGTCCAGCCGCCGGGCGAGGAGTTCGGCGCCCGCGCGGGCCAGGTGCTGGTCCCACACGTCGAGCGTGGACAGGTCCAACGAGCGGCCGCCGTGCCGCCGGGCCAGCGCGGCCGACTTCAGCAGGGTGTTGCGCTGCTTGAGCACCCGGTCGTAGTCGGAGCGCACTCCGGCCATGCGCGGCGAGCGGGCGGTGATCAGCTCGTCCAGGAAGCGCCGGCGCTCCCCGGGATCGCCCTTGACCAGGGCCAGGTCCTCGGGCGCGAACAGCACGGTGCGCACGATGCCGAGCACGTCCCGGGGCCTGACCTGCGAGGAACGGTTGATGCGGGCACGGTTGGCCCGGCCGGGGTTGAGCTCCAGCTCCAGGAGCTGCTGCCGCTCGCCCTGCCGGACCTGGGCGCGCACGATGGCCCGCTCGGCACCCATGCGGACCAGGGGCGCGTCGGAGGACACGCGGTGGGAGCCGAGCGTGGCCAGGTAGCCGACGGCCTCGACCAGGTTGGTCTTGCCCTGGCCGTTGGGGCCGACGAACGCCGTGACGCCCGCGTCGAGCGGGACCTCCACGTGCGCGTAGGAGCGGAAGTCGGCCAGCGACAGATGCGTGACGTGCATGGTCGTTCGCCGACCTCCCCAGCCTTCGGGTCCTGCTTGCTTCGTGTCCGGTCGCCTGTGGCGGCGGGGTTACTTCTTCTCCACCGCGTGCCCGCCGAACTGGTTGCGCAGCGCGGCGATCATCTTCATCTGCGGCGAGTCCTCCTGCCGGGAGGAGAACCGCGCGAACAGCGAGGCCGTGATCGCGGGCAGCGGCACGGCGTGGTCGATGGCGGCCTCCACGGTCCACCGGCCCTCGCCGGAGTCCTGCGCGTACCCCTTCAACTCCGTCAGATGCTCGTCCTCGTCGAGGGCGTTGACCGCGAGGTCGAGCAGCCAGGAGCGGATGACGGTGCCCTCCTGCCAGGAGCGGAAGACCTCCCGCACGTCCGTGACGGAGTCGGCCTTCTCCAAGAGCTCCCAGCCCTCGGCGTAGGCCTGCATCATGGCGTACTCGATGCCGTTGTGGACCATCTTCGCGAAGTGCCCGGCGCCGACCTTGCCGGCGTGCACCGCGCCGAAGTCGCCCTCCGGCTTGAGCGCCTCGAAGACCGGCCGCACCGCGGCGACGTGCTCCGCGTCGCCGCCGTACATGAGCGCGTAGCCGTTCTCCAGGCCCCAGACGCCGCCGGAGACTCCGCAGTCGACGAAGCCGATGCCCTTGGCGGCCAGCTCCTGCGCGTGCTTCTCGTCGTCCGTCCAGCGGGAGTTGCCGCCGTCCACGACCACGTCGCCGGGGTCGAGCAGTTCGGCCAGCTCGTCGATCGTGGACTGGGTGGGGGCTCCGGCCGGGACCATCACCCACACGACCCGCGGGGCCTCCAGCTTGCCCACAAGCTCCTCGAGGCTGTGCACATCGGCGAGATCCGGGTTGCGGTCGTACCCGATGACGGTGTGACCGGCACGGCGTATGCGCTCGCGCATGTTGCCGCCCATCTTGCCGAGGCCGACGAGACCGAGCTCCATCAGTTGTTTTCCTTAGGTTGCGACGTGGCGGGAAGGGCACTGGCGTGCCCGCGTCCGAGCCTAAACCCGGACGCGTGCGCACATCCGTGGGCATACGCGCTCAGACGTACGCCGTCACCTGGGCTTTCGCCGCCACGGCCGGCCGCCGTCGAGGCGGCCGACCGGTCCGTCGGGCTCAGCCGCTCAGCCGCACCGGCATGATCAGGTACTTGTAGGCCTCGTCCGCCTCCGCGTCCAGGGCCGGCTTGCCGCTGAGCAGCGCCGGCTTGGTCGACGTCGTGAACGACAGCTGGGCGACCGGGGAGTCGATCGCGCTCAGGCCGTCCAGCAGGAACGTGGGGTTGAAGGCGATCGAGATGTCGTCGCCCTCGAGCTGGGCGTCGACCCTTTCCACAGCCTGTGCGTCGTCGCTGGAACCGGCCTCCAGGATCAGCACGCCCTGCTCGAAACTCAGCCGCACCGGGGTGTTGCGCTCGGCGACCAGGGCCACGCGCTTGACGGCCTCCACGAAGGGGGCGGTCTCGATCACGGCGACGCTGTTGAACTCCGTGGGGAACAGCGTCTTGTACTTCGGGAGGTCGCCCTCGAGCAGTCGCGTGGTCGTGCGGCGGCCCGCGCCCTCGAAGCCGATCAGGCCCTCGCCCGCGCCCGAACCCGCGAGCGCCAGGATGACCTGGTCGCCGCTGGTGAGCGCCTTGGCGGTGTCCTGGAGCGTCTTGGCGGGCACCAGGGCGACCGCGGAGATGTCCGGGTTCTCCGGCTTCCACAGGAACTCGCGGACCGCGAAGCGGTAGCGGTCGGTGGACGCCAGCGTCACCGAGTCGCCCTCGATCTCGATGCGGACACCGGTGAGCACGGGCAGCGTGTCGTCGCGGCCGGCCGCGGTGGCCACCTGCTGCACGGCGGAGGCGAACACCTCTCCGGGGACGGTGCCCGTGGCGTTCGGCATCTGCGGCAGCGAGGGGTACTCCTCCACGGGCAGGGTGTGGAGGGTGAAGCGCGAGGAGCCGCACACCACCGTCGCCCGTACACCGTCTGTGGAAATCTCCACCGGCCGGTTGGGGAGGGCGCGCGAGATGTCGGCGAGCAGCCGCCCCGAGACGAGGACCGTGCCCTCCTCCTCGACCTCGGCCTCCACCGACACCCGTGCGGAGACCTCGTAGTCGAAGCTGGACAGGCTCAGCGCCCCGTCCTCCGCCTTGAGCAGCAGGCCGGCGAGGACCGGCGCCGGCGGACGGGCCGGGAGGCTGCGCGCCGCCCAGGCCACTGCCTCCGCGAGTACGTCGCGTTCCACCCGGATCTTCACCGTTGCCGCCTCCTGCTGTTGCCGGCGTCTGTCGCCCTGCTGGCCGTCGTCTGTCGTGGTGTCCCCGGCCCCTCGGCGGGGAAGAACACCGGGACCAGTCTGACGCACCGCACTGACAGTAGGTGCCCCTCGGGGTCAAGTCGTGACGAGGGGCGGTCGGGCAGCCGAGGGGCAGTTGTGCACAGGACCCGCTTCGAAACGGATTCCTCGCTCTAACTGGTTGGAAGTAGTAGTAGGGGCTGTGGATACCGTGGATAACCCCGTTTTCCCAGCTCAGGGCCCAAATTTTGTCCACTGACCCTGTGGGCGGAGCCCGTGGACAACCCGGGGTCTCTGTGGAGAACGGAAAGTTCTGCACACCCCGTGCACAGGGTGGGGCTACTTCTCCCCAGACGCGTCCCCAGCTTTCGCCGGGTTTCCCACAGCCCCGTCCGGCAGCTTCCTGTGACCTGTTTCACTCGACACGGTGAGAGCGGCTCTCGGCTTGCCGAACAGTGGACAGGGATGTGGAGAAGCGCCCTTTCGCTGGGGAAAACGCGCTCCCACCTGTGGGTTCCCCGTGGACAACCGTGTCCACCGCCTGTGGACCGCCGCTCTGTCCACAGGCTGTGGAGATCGTTCGTCCACGTATCCACAAGGCACTGACCTGCGGTGATCCATTTTGCCTCGGGGTGCCTGTGGACACAGTAGGGACAACTTCGCGGTCCCCAGGGTGTGGACGCGAAAAACCCGCCGAATCTGTGGAGGAAGGCCGTAACCCCGGGCTCAATTCGAACACCGGCGAGCGGGGTGGCGGTCGGCGAGTGGCGCGGCTCGGGGTGGTGCGGGGCGGTTCGCGGCGGCCCGGGGTGCCGCGGGGCGGGTGCGCGGAGCCGGCGGAGGCCGGAACGCGGACGAGGGCGCCTCCGGAAGTGGTTCCGGGGGCGCCCTCGTCGCGAGGTGGCGTCGGTGCTGTCGGGCCGACCTCGGCCGCCGTGTCAGTCGCCGTTCTTGATGCGATTGGTCAGCTCGGTGACCTGGTTGTAGATCGAGCGGCGCTCGGCCATCAGCGCGCGGATCTTGCGGTCGGCGTGCATCACGGTGGTGTGGTCACGACCGCCGAACTGCGCGCCGATCTTCGGCAGGGAGAGGTCCGTCAGCTCCCGGCACAGGTACATCGCGATCTGCCGGGCCGTCACCAGCGCACGGCCGCGCGAGGTGCCGCACAGATCCTCCACGGTGAGGCCGAAGTAGGCCGCCGTCGCCGCCATGATCGCCGGAGCGGTGATCTCGGGGGCCGTGTCCTCGCCGCCCGGGATCAGGTCCTTGAGGACGATCTCGGTCAGGCCGAGGTCGACCGGCTGCCGGTTCAGTGAGGCGAAGGCCGTCACCCGGATCAGCGCGCCCTCCAGCTCGCGGATGTTGCGCGAGATGCGGGAGGCGATGAACTCCAGCACCTCCGGCGGGGCGTTGAGCTGCTCCTGGACCGCCTTCTTGCGCAGGATCGCGATACGCGTCTCCAGCTCCGGCGGCTGGACGTCGGTGATCAGCCCCCACTCGAAGCGGTTGCGGAGCCGGTCCTCCAGCGTGACGAGCTGCTTGGGCGGCCGGTCGGAGGAGAGCACGATCTGCTTGTTGGCGTTGTGCAGGGTGTTGAAGGTGTGGAAGAACTCCTCCTGCGTCGACTCCTTGTCCGCGAGGAACTGGATGTCGTCGACGAGCAGGATGTCCATCTCCCGGTACCGCTTGCGGAAGCTGTCGCCCTTGCCGTCGCGGATGGAGTTGATGAACTCGTTGGTGAACTCCTCGGAACTCACGTACCGCACGCGGGTGCCCGGGTACAGGCTGCGCGCGTAGTGACCGATGGCGTGCAGCAGGTGCGTCTTGCCGAGCCCGGACTCCCCGTAGATGAACAGCGGGTTGTACGCCTTCGCCGGCGCCTCGGCGACGGCCACGGCAGCCGCGTGCGCGAAGCGGTTGGACGCGCCGATGACGAAGGTGTCGAACAGGTATTTGGGGTTCAGGCGGGCGGTGGGCTCGCCGGGGCCGGTCGCCGGGGCCGGCTGCGCGGCGAGCGGGCCGGGGGCGCCGGTGGTGGGCAGATGCGGACCGACCGGCCCGCCGCGGTGCACATGGCCGGTGCCGGGCGAGGGCTCGGACAGCTCGCGGCGCTGTCCGTAGTCGGGGCGCTGCTGCTCGTGCTCGGACCGGGACTGGTCGTAGTCGCCGCGCGGGGAGTCGTAGTCCGGTCGCGGCTGCTCGTAGGACGGGCGGTCGAGCGACGGGCTGCGGTAGTCCGGGGCCGGTGAGGCGTAGGGGTCGCGCTCGGGGAAGCCGAGGCGCTGCTGCTGCCAGCCGTAGTCCTCCTGCGGGCGGGGCCAGGCGCCGGGCTCGGGACGCTGGTACTCGGCCGGGTAGGCGGGGCGGGCGGTCGGCAGCTGATCGCCGGGGCCGCCGGTGTGATGGTCGGGGCGGGGAGCCTGCCGATGGTCCTCGGCGCGGTGGCGGCCGTAGCCCTCGTATTCATTACGGGAGTCGCGTGCGTCACGGGCATCGCGGGAGTCACGCCCGTCGCGCACGTCCCGGCTGTCGCGTGCGTCACGGTTGTGCGGCTCGTAGGCCTCGCGGCCCTCGCGGCCGTCCCGTCCACGGGGCTCGTACCCCTCGCGCCCGCCGCGGCTGTCCCGGCTGTCCCTGCCGTCGTAGTCGTAGGCGTCCCGGTTCGCGCCCTCGTACGGGTCCCGGCCGCGCTCCTCATAGCTCTCGTGGCCGCGCTCCTCGTAGGAGTCCCGGCCGCGGTCCTCGTACGCCTCGCGGTTCTGCGGGGCGGGCAGCTCGGGTTCCTCGTAGCGGGCCGGGGCGGTGGGCTGCGGGGCCGCGGGCTCACCCGAGGAAGCGTCCACGGTGATCGCGATGCGGATCGGACGGCCGCACTCGCGGCTCAGGGTCTCGCTGACGACGGGGGCGAGCCGGCCCTCCAGCACGTTCTTCGCGAACTCGTTGGGGACCGCGAGCAGTGCGGTGTCGGCGACCAGCGCCAGCGGCTGACACCGCCGGATCCAGTGCTCGTCCTTGGTCTCGACGCCCTGTCCGCGGCCCTCTCCGAGGAGTTGTTCCAGTACGCGTGGCCACACTGCGGCAAGATCGGCAGGTACGTCAGCCACAGGGCACGCTCTCTCACGGGTCCCACGAACGTGTGGTTCGGGAACGGATCGGTTTGCGACTCGGGTCGGCCGGGCGGCCGCGGGGCCACGCCGGGTCAACGGCGGGAGAAGGGAACGAATCGACAGTCCAGCCACGGTAGTCAGCGCGGCCCGTACGGTTCAAGTTGTTGTCCCCAGCCTGTGGACAGTGTCCCCGAGGGGGACCTGGTTTGACCCGATGGCGCCGCCGCGCGTACCGTAACCAGGTCGAGTTGTCGATGGCTGCTGCCGCCTGCCTCCGATGGGCATAGATCACCCAGAGTGCTCCCACCAGGGCACATGCAGTGATCGGGAGCGGTGCACTCGGGCGTAATGCGAGCTACTCGTGGGCGCACGGTGACAGCCAGGCGACACCCGCCATCCATCGATTCATTACTGGAGCCCCCGAGTGAGCAAGCGCACCTTCCAGCCGAACAACCGTCGTCGTGCCAAGACCCACGGCTTCCGGCTTCGCATGCGCACCCGTGCCGGCCGCGCCATTCTGGCGTCCCGCCGCAGCAAGGGTCGCACCCGACTGTCCGCCTGATCGCATACAGGTCATGACGTGCTGCCCACCGAGAACCGGCTGAGGCGGCGCGAGGACTTCGCGACCGCGGTACGCCGAGGACGTCGGGCCGGACGCCCGCTACTCGTCGTCCATCTTCGCAGCGGTGTCACGGACCCGCACGCGACCGGGGAGAGTGCTTCCCCGACGCGTGCGGGTTTCGTCGTGAGCAAAGCAGTGGGCGGCGCGGTCGTCCGGAACAAGGTGAAGCGCAGGCTTCGCCATCTGATGCGCGACCGGGTCGACCTCGTGCCCACCGGTAGCCTGGTAGTCGTACGAGCCCTGCCCGGTGCGGGCGAGGCCGACCACTCACAGCTGGCCCGAGACCTGGATGCCGCTTTGGGACGGCTCCTGGGAGGGGGCGCGCGATGAAGTATCCGCTGCTGGCACTGATCAAGCTGTACCAGTGGACGATCAGTCCGCTGCTCGGCCCGGTCTGCAAGTACTACCCGTCGTGCTCGCACTATGGCTACACGGCTATCGACCGGCACGGTGCCCTCAAAGGGACGGCCCTGACCGCCTGGCGGATCCTGCGGTGCAACCCGTGGTCGCTCGGCGGTGTGGACCACGTTCCCGAACGCAAGCGTCCGCGGTGGCACCAGTCGCTGCGCAACGCATGGCGCGCACGCAAGGGCGGGCCCTCCGCCGCCGAACCGGCCCTCGAAGGACACCTCGTCCCCTCGAGCCCGGCCGCGAAGACCTCGTCCCATGCCCAAGGAGCATGATTAGTGGACACGATTGCCGGCTTTTTCAGCTTCATCACGACACCCGTTTCCTGGGTCATCGTCCAGTTCCACACGGTGTACGGCGCGATCTTCGGCGCCGACACGGGCTGGGCCTGGGGCCTGTCCATCGTGTCTCTGGTGATCCTCATCCGTATCTGCCTGATCCCGCTCTTCGTGAAGCAGATCAAGGCGACCCGGGCCATGCAGACGCTGCAGCCCGAGATGAAGAAGATCCAGGAGCGCTACAAGAACGACAAGCAGCGCCAGTCCGAAGAGATGATGAAGCTGTACAAGGAGACGGGTACCAACCCGCTCTCCTCGTGCCTTCCCATCCTGGCGCAGTCGCCGTTCTTCTTCGCCCTCTACCACGTGCTCAACGGCATCGCGACGGGCAAGACGATCGGCGTCATCAACGACGACCTGCTCGCCAGCGCCCGTAAGGCACACATCTTCGGCGCCCCGCTCGCGGCGAAGTTCATGGACAGCTCGGACAAGGTCGAGGCGCTCGGCGCCACGCTGACCGACGTCCGCGTCGTGACCGCGGTCATGATCGTCCTGATGTCGTTCTCGCAGTTCTACACGCAGCGCCAGCTGATGACGAAGAACGTGGACACGACGGTCAAGACGCCGTTCATGCAGCAGCAGAAGATGCTGATGTACGTCTTCCCGGTGATGTTCGCCGTCTTCGGCATCAACTTCCCGGTCGGTGTGCTCGTCTACTGGCTGACCACCAACGTGTGGACCATGGGCCAGCAGATGTACGTCATCCGCAACAACCCGACCCCCGGTTCCAAGGCCCAGGCGGCCTACCTGGAGCGGCTGCACAAGCACGTCACGAACCACGGCAAGACCCGCAACCGCCGTGAGCGCGCCATCGTCAAGGCGATCGTCGCCAAGGGCCGTGACCGCAACGAGTTCGAGCGCAAGTTCATCAACGGTCTGACCAAGTCCGGACTGGCCGCTCAGCCCGACGGCAACGTCGTGAAGAGCGAGGGCTCGGTCGCCACCCTGACCGCCGAGGACGGCGCGCCCACGACGACGGCCGCTCCCAAGCGTCAGCAGCCCAAGCGGCAGTCCAAGGCGCAGCGTCAGTCGGGTGCCGCGAAGGCGGCCGGTGAGTCGACCGCGGCCAATGCCTCGGATGCCTCGGATGCTTCGGGGTCCTCGGATTCCGGTGCCTCGGAGCCGACCTCGCTGAGCAAGTCCGAGCAGCCCAAGGACGCCTCACAGCCCGCGACCCGGAAGGCGGGCACCCCGAAGTCCGGTTCCGGCGGTCGCAGCAAGGCCCAGTCCGGGCAGCGCAAGGGCGGCCCACAGCGGCCCAAGTCCCCGTCCAAGAAGTAAGAAGGAGTCCATCCCGTGACGGAAGGCACCACCTCCGCCGCTGCCGAGGGCGCGGACAATCTGACCCGCCTGGAGCAGGAGGGTGAGATCGCCGCGGACTACCTCGAGGGTCTGCTCGACATCGCCGACCTCGACGGTGACATCGACATGGACGTCGAGGCGGACCGCGCCGCTGTCTCGATCATCAGCGACACCGGCGGCCGTGATCTGCAGAAGCTGGTCGGCCGGGACGGCGAGGTGCTTGAGGCCCTCCAGGAGCTCACGCGCCTGGCCGTGCACCGGGAGACCGGCGACCGCAGCCGGCTGATGCTGGACATCGCCGGCTACCGGGCCCACAAGCGCGCCGAACTCTCGGAACTGGGGGCCAAGACCGCCGCCGAGGTCAAGAGCAGTGGCGAGGCCGTGAAGATGCAGCCGATGACCCCCTTCGAGCGCAAGGTGGTGCACGACGCGGTCAAGGCCGCCGGACTGCGCAGCGAGTCCGAGGGCGAGGAGCCGCAGCGCTTCGTCGTCGTGCTTCCTGCCTGATCCGGTACGTACGTCCCTCCGGCCCCGTCTGTTGCGCAGACGGGGCCGGACTTTGTCAGCCTGATACCCCTGGTGGCCAGCGCCCGGCGCGCTGAAGCCGTACGGAAGGACGGTCCCCGTGACGGAGGCAGCTGAGCTCCCCCCGGCGCCCGAAGAGGCGCGCGCGGTCTTCGGTGATCGCTTCGCGGATGCGGTGCGCTACGCGGAACTACTGGCCGAGACCGGTGTGCAGCGCGGCCTCATCGGCCCCCGCGAGGTTCCCCGTCTGTGGGAGCGACACCTGCTGAACTGCGCCGTGCTATCGGAGGTCGTGCCCCAGTCGGTGACCGTGTGCGATGTCGGCTCCGGTGCTGGGCTGCCCGGTATCCCCCTGGCGCTCGTCCGTGAGGACCTGAAGATCACGCTGCTCGAGCCCTTGCTGCGGCGCACCAATTTCCTCACCGAGGTCGTCGAGTTGCTGGGCCTGGACCATGTGACCGTCGTCCGTGGCCGCGCCGAGGAGGTCATGGGCCAGCTGCCACCGGTTCATGTGGTGACCGCGCGGGCGGTGGCGCCGCTGGACCGTCTCGCCACCTGGGGGATCCCCCTGCTGCGTCCCTATGGGGAGATGCTGGCACTGAAGGGCGACGCGGCAGAGGAAGAGCTGAAGAGCGCCGCCGTCGCGCTGACCAAGCTGGGAGCCGTCGAGACTTCCATCCTGCATGTCGGTGAAGGCGTGGTGGACCCGCGCTCCACCGTGGTCCGGGTCGAAGTAGGAGAGAGTCCGGGCGGGGTCCGCTTCGCCGCCAAGCGGGCCAAGGCGGCGCGCACGGGACGGACACGGCGACGCCGCTGAGGGTGTCGGGTACGGGTGTGGCTGCCTCGCTGAGAATGCCGCGTACTCCACACATGCAGGCATAGCGGTGCGATACGGAGTGTCGCAGGGGTCTGCCTCCGACCGCTGTGCATCGTGTTTCACGTGAAACATCGCTCATTGCTGCACGGCATCATCGGCCGTAACCGGGCCGCGGCGGCGCCCCGGGACCGCCGGCACCTCGGATCCCTGGAGAACGACGCCCCTTCGAGCGGTACCTCGTCGCGTAGCGACGGTGCTCCCTCCCCCGGAAGGGGCACGGAGTTTTCCACAAAGGTGGATTTCTCCACAGAACACCAGGCCTCACTGGTTCGTGACCCCGAAGACATGGCAGGCTCTGTTCATCGCGAGTCTGAAGTCGAGGAGAGTGAATCCTTGCGGTCCGACGCCAACATCGCGGGACCGATGGCCGATCCGGTCCCCGGTCCCCGTACCGAGTCGTTCGGGGAGGATGTTTCACGTGAAACACCGCCCCCGATGGACGACACACCTATCGGCCGTGCTGCCCAACTCGCGGTGGAGGCACTGGGACGTGCCGGCGAAGGCCTGCCACGGCCCGAGCAGACCCGCGTCATGGTGGTCGCCAACCAGAAAGGTGGCGTGGGGAAGACCACGACCACCGTCAATCTCGCCGCGTCACTCGCTCTGCACGGTGCGCGTGTCCTCGTGGTCGACCTCGACCCCCAGGGCAACGCGTCCACCGCGCTGGGCATCGACCACCACGCCGAGGTCCCGTCCATCTATGACGTCCTGGTGGAGAGCAAGCCGCTCGCCGAGGTCGTCCAGCCCGTGCCCGATGTCGAGGGCCTCTTTTGCGCCCCCGCCACAATCGATCTCGCCGGCGCCGAGATCGAACTGGTCTCCCTCGTGGCCCGGGAGAGCAGGCTCCAGCGGGCGATCCAGGCGTATGTGCAGCCGCTGGATTACATCCTCATCGACTGCCCGCCCTCGCTCGGTCTGCTGACGGTCAATGCCCTCGTCGCCGGCGCGGAAGTTCTCATCCCGATCCAGTGCGAGTACTACGCCCTGGAGGGGCTGGGCCAGCTCCTGCGCAATGTCGACCTGGTGCGCGGCCATCTCAACCCCGCCCTGCACGTCTCGACGATCCTGCTCACCATGTACGACGGGCGGACACGGCTGGCCTCCCAGGTGGCGGACGAGGTACGCAGCCACTTCGGCAACGAGGTGCTGCGGACCAGCATCCCGCGCTCGGTACGGATCTCCGAGGCGCCGAGCTATGGGCAGACCGTGCTGACCTACGATCCAGGTTCGAGCGGAGCCCTCTCCTACTTCGAGGCGGCACGCGAGATCGCACTGCGCGGCGTCGGGGTGACCTACGACGGCGAGCACGCCCACATGGGCACAGAGAACAACCAGAACATGGTGGAGGGGATCCAGTGAGCGAGCGACGGAGGGGGTTGGGGAAGGGACTCGGGGCGTTGATTCCCGCCCCGAACGGGGCGGGGCTGGGCGCGCTGCCGCATGCGGAGGAAGCTGCCGCACCCAAGATGCCTGGGCCGCCCTTCGGAGCCCACTTCGCAGAGCTGCCGTTGGACTCCATCGTCCCGAACCCGCACCAGCCTCGGAGCGTCTTCGACCCGGACGCACTCGCCGAGCTGATCACCTCCATCAAGGAGGTGGGTCTGCTTCAGCCCGTCGTCGTCCGGCAGGTCGGCCGCGGGAAGTACGAGCCGCCGGCCGAGTACGAACTCATCATGGGCGAGCGCCGCTGGCGTGCCTGTCATGAGGCGGGGCTGACGGCCATTCCGGCGATCGTCCGCGCCACGGATGACGAGAAGCTCCTCCTGGACGCACTCCTGGAGAACCTGCACCGTGCTCAGCTGAACCCGCTGGAAGAGGCCGCCGCCTACGACCAGTTGCTGCAGGACTTCAACTGCACGCACGACCAGCTCGCGGACCGCATCGGCCGCTCCCGTCCGCAGGTCTCGAACACCCTGCGGCTGCTGAAGCTCTCGCCCAAGGTGCAGAGCAGGGTGGCCGCGGGCGTGCTCTCCGCCGGCCATGCGCGAGCGCTGCTTTCTGTGGACGACTCGGAGGAGCAGGACAGGCTCGCCCACAGGGTGGTGGCCGAAGGGCTCTCGGTGCGGGCCACCGAGGAGATCGTCGCTCTGATGACGGGTACCGCACCCAAGCCGACTGCCCGTGCGAAGAAGCCCCGTGCCGGCTCGCTGGTCTCCCCGGCGCTGGGCGACCTGGCCACCCGGCTCTCGGATCGTTTCGAGACGCGGGTGAAGGTGGACCTGGGGCAGAAGAAGGGCAAGATCACCGTCGAGTTCGCCTCGATGGAAGACCTTGAGCGGATCCTCGAGAGCCTTGCCCCGGGCGAGGGGCCTGTTCTGCAGAGGAGCCTGCACGAGGACGAGGAGCAGCTGCAGGACTGAGTCGCCGGTGGCGAAGGGACGTACCGTCCCCGCCATTCGGGCTCGGGCGGATCGTCTCCGGTGCATACCGGAAGACGGTCCGCTCTTTGCTTTGCGGCGGTACTGGCGAGATCGCATCCTGGTTACGATCGAAGAGGGTGGCAGCATTCACGGACCGCCCGAGACGCAGTGACGGGGAAGGCGAGGAACGGCTTTCATGGGGCGTCGGCTCGTACCGCTCACGCTGGACAATCTCCAGGACCTTCCCCAGCGCTGCCGTTCCTGTGTTTTCTGGGAGCTGGACCCTGTCAGCGGCGAGGCCGCGATACAGGGAGGCTCGGCCGCCCAGGAGAAGGAGGGGTGGATCTCCGCCGTACTCCTCGACTGGGGTTCCTGTGGCCGCGTCGTCTACGTGGACGACGTGCCGGTGGGATACGTGCTGTACGCGCCGCCCGCCTATGTCCCGCGCTCCGCGGCGTTCCCCACGAGTCCGCTGTCGCCGGATGCCGTTCAGCTGATCACCGCCTTCGTGCTGCCGGGATACCAGGGGCAGGGGCTCGGGCGGGTCATGGTGCAGACGGTCGCGAAGGATCTGCTGCGTCGGGGGTTCAAGGCGATCGAGGTCTTCGGGGACGCCCGCTGGAAGGAGCCGGCCTGTCTCCTGCCCGTGGACCATCTGCTGGCGGTCGGCTTCAAGACGGTGCGGCCCCATCCCAGCCACCCCCGGCTCAGGCTGGAGCTGCGCTCCACGCTCTCCTGGAAGGAGGACGTGGAGATGGCCCTGGACCGGCTTCTCGGCGCCGTACAGAAGGAACCGGCGCTGCGGCCGCTGTAGGGCTCCACAACCAGGAATGCGCGGAGGGGCCGGTCCGCAGGACCGGCCCCTCCATGTTTCACGTGAAACATCGCGCCGATGCGATCATCGGCGGTAGCGCTTACTCGGCGATGAAGTCCGCCAGGTCGCGCTCGATCGCGGCCTTCGGCTTGGCGCCGACGATCGTCTTGGCCACCTCGCCGCCCTGGTACACGTTCAGGGTCGGGATGGACATGACGCCGTACCTGGCGGCCGTGCCGGGGTTCTCGTCGATGTTGAGCTTGACGATCTGGATCTTGTCCCCGTGCTCCGCGGCGATGGCCTCGAGCGAGGGAGCGATCTGGCGGCAGGGACCGCACCAGGCGGCCCAGAAGTCCACCAGAACGGGCTTGTCGCTCTTGAGGACCTCCTGCTCGAAAGTATCGTCGGTCACGTGCTTCACGGTGCCGGCCACGGCGAGCTCCTAAGTGGTTGGTGCGGTGGGGTGTGGGACGGGGTCAGACAGTGGTCTTCTCGGGCTCCGCCTGCTGCTCGCTGTCGGCGAGGGCCGCGAGGAAGCGCTCGGCATCCAGGGCGGCGGAACAGCCGGTGCCCGCTGCCGTGATCGCCTGGCGGTAGGTGTGGTCGACTACGTCACCGGCGCCGAAGACACCCGTCTGGTTGGTGCGGGTCGAGGGGGCTTCGACCTTCAGGTAGCCCTCCTCGTCGAGGTCGAGCTGGCCCTTGAAGAGCTCGGTGCGCGGGTCGTGGCCGATCGCGATGAACAGGCCGGTCACCGGAAGCTCCGAGGTCTCACCGGTCTTCAGGTTGCGCAGCGTCACACCGGCCAGCTTCGGGTCGCCCTTGATCTCGGCGATCTCGCTGTCCCAGACGAACTTGATCTTCGGGTCGGCGAAGGCGCGCTCCTGCATCGCCTTGGAGGCGCGCAGGGTGTCACGGCGGTGGACGATCGTCACGGACTTGGCGAACCGGGAGAGGAAGGTGGCCTCCTCCATGGCGGTGTCACCGCCGCCGATCACGGCGATGTCGTGGTCCTTGAAGAAGAAGCCGTCACAGGTGGCGCACCACGAGACGCCGCGCCCGGAGAGGGCGTCTTCGTTGGGCAGGCCGAGCTTGCGGTGCTGCGAGCCGGTGGTCACGATGACCGCCTTGGCCCGGTGGACGGTGCCGGAGGTGTCCGTGACGGTCTTGATCTCACCGGTGAGGTCGACGGCGACGACGTCGTCCGGAACCAGCTCGGCGCCGAAGCGCTCGGCCTGGGCCCGCATGTTGTCCATGAGCTCGGGGCCCATGATGCCGTCCTGGAAGCCGGGGAAGTTCTCCACGTCGGTGGTGTTCATGAGCGCACCACCCGCGGTGACAGCGCCCTCGAACACCAGCGGCTTCAGCGACGCGCGCGCGGTGTAGAGCGCCGCCGTGTAGCCGGCGGGCCCGGAGCCGATGATGATCACGTTACGGACGTCGCTCACGGCTTCATTCCTCGTCTCTGGAGACTGCAGCTGCGTTGGTTCGGTGGGAGCCTCAGTCCGAGCTCTCACCCCACCCAACGGATCCTAGGCGGCACGCATTCCCGGGTGCGTCGGGGCACGCGTCACGCACGCTCAGGAGCGTGCGTAAGTCTGCCTCAGGAGCACTGTGCCGGTGCCGGAGGCGTCGGACCGTGCGGTGCAGGAGGCGTCCACCAGATAGGCGGCGACCCGCGAGGAGTCGGAGGCGTCCGGCGTCACCACGAGGTAGACGCGGGCGTCCTTGTAGACGCCCTTGTCGGCGGCCAGGACCGCCTGGTGGCCGTCGATCGCCCGCTCGATACAGGGAGGGATGTCGACGGTCGTACCGCGCAGGGTTTTGTTCGGCTGCATTGCGGTCCCCGAGGACTTGGCTGAGGAGTCCTCGCCGGGATCGGCGTTCCAGGGTTTCGCGCTGCCACTCTCGGCGCCTCCCCTGTCCGAGCCCAGCAGGGTGGTCACCTGGTCCGGAAGGGTCCCCTCGGAGTACGTGTGAGCGGCATCGGTGTGCGGTGCCGTCGCGGAGGCGGCGTCGTTCTCCCCGCCGTTGTCCAGCGTCTGGGTGAGCAGTGCGCCGAGACCCAGCGCGGCGGCGGTGACCACGCCACCGAGGAGAACCGTCCGACGGCGTCGGCTCGGGCGGCCAGTACGTCCCGGACCAGTAGCCGCACGGCCGTGTCCGGCGGGGCGGGCGGACGCCACGGAAGGGGCAGGGGCGGGCGCCGTCGTGGAGGGGGACATGGCCGCCGACTCGGTCGCCGATGTTTCACGTGAAACATCGGCGACCGAGTCGGTTTCACGTGAAACATCGAGCAGGGCCGCATCAATCCGGGCGGCCACGTCCTCGGGCATGCGTGTGGGGCCCGACAGGGCGCCGAGCAGGTCACGGATCTCGGTGAGTGACGCGTAGATCTCGGCACACGAGGCGCAGCCCTCCAGATGCCCCTGCACTTCCTCCGTGCGAGACGGCGGGAGCAGGTCCTCGCTGAGGTCGGAGAGCTCGTCGACGTCCGGGTGTCCGGCCTTGTCGGTCGTGGATGTCATGCCTGCCCACCTCCGTTCCTCACAGCGGCTGCATCACTCGGTCCCGCGTCCCGTGGTTTCGCTGCGGGTGGGACGGACGGTCCCTGCGTCCGGTTCCTTCCGGAGGCGGATTTCTTCGGATTCCCCGGAGGGCTCCCCCCGTCGTCCGACCGGAGGCCGGTGTCCTCGTCACCACCCGGGCGGAGGTGGGTGAGCAGCGGCAGGAGTCTCGCCCTGCCCCGCGCGCAGCGGCTCTTCACCGTGCCGACGGGCACGTCGAGGATGCGGGCGGCCTCCGCCACGGGATAGCCCTGCATGTCCACCAGGACGAGCGCGGCGCGCTGGTCGGCGGGCAGGGTGGCGAGCGCCTGGAAGAGCTCCCGGTGCACATCGTTGCGCTCGGCCGGCGCGGAGGCCGACTCGTGCGGCTCCAGGAGCTGTTCCAGCCGCTCGGCGTCCTCCACGGGGGACGTCCTGCGGGAGGCTGCCTTGCGGGCGCGGTCGAGGCAGGCGTTCACCGTGATGCGGTGCAGCCAGGTGGTGACGGCGGAGCTGCCGCGGAAGGTGTGCGCGGCCCGGTAGGCGGAGACCAGGGCATCCTGGACTGCGTCGGCGGCCTCCTCGCGGTCCCCCAGGGTACGCAGCGCGACCGCCCACAGCCGGTCGCGGTGGCGGCGCACGAGTTCCCCGAAGGCCTCGTGCTCCCCCTCGACATGACGGGAGAGGAGGTCCTGATCGCTCAGACCGCCGTAACCGGCGTCTTCCGCCATCGGACCCCCTCCCCGCGTCGCCTGCCGCGTTCTCAGCCCGTGAACGTCACATCGGTGATGGCCTGCTTGTAGCCGGAGCCGCTGAAATTGTCCCCCGGCGCGTAGGGCACGTCCGTGATCCACAGCAGCACGTACTGGGTCTTCACGGGCTTCTTTCCCTTCAGGGAGATCTTGTTGCCGCTGGTGGTGGCGGAGCCGATCTCGGTCATGGAGCTGACGGAGCCGGCGGGCGACAGCGAGTCGGCGGCGTACAGGTGGACCGAGGTGCGGTTGCCCGGGTACCGGAGCGCTATCGAGGCCGCCGACACCGACTTGGCGGAGCCGAGGTCGTAGACGATGCCCACGCCCGGCTTGTACGGGGCGAGCCGGGGACCGTCGTTGTAGCTCTTGGTGCGCCAATAGGAGGACGGGTCACTGTCGTAGGTCTTGCCGACGTCCTGGGCTGCCTGGGGCGAGCCCTCGACGACGTACTCCTTGGCGCCGGCGATGGTGAGCGGCTTGACAGGCTTGTGAGCCTCGCTGTTCTTGTCGCCGCCGTCCGTCGTGTGGGTCGTACCCGTGTCGTCGGACTTCCCGCCCCGGTCCATGAGGGCGTCGGCGAGCTGCCAGCTGCCGAGGCCCAGGGCGACGATGAGGAGGGCCGAGACGGCCCACTTGAGGGCCTTGCCGGTACGGCTCTGCAGCGCGGGCGGAGGCGGCGCCACCGGCTGCGTGACCCCCGGGTGGGGGGCCGGGCGGCCGTAGCCCTGCTGGAAGGTGGTGCGCTGGTACTCCGGCGGGGCGGTGAACGCGGGCTCCGGTGGACGGATGCGGGGCATCTCGCCGATCGCCTTGACCATTTCCTCCGGCGTGGTGCACGGCGATTCGTGGCGGGAGGCGGTGGCACCGTCATTGGCGAGGGCGCGCATCGCGAGCTCGGACAGACCGCGGTGCACCCCCGCCCGCACCTGGTCGGGTGCGATCAGCCCGACGCCCTTGGGCAGTCCTGAGAGCCCATAGGCGTCGTCCTCGTAGGGCCAGCGCTGGGTCAGCGAGGCGTACAGCAGTGCGCCGATCGCCTCTGTGTCGCTGCGCTGCGGGGTGTCGGAACTGATGCCGCGGAGCGCGGCGTTGACCGCGAGTCCTCGGATGCGCCACTGCCCGGAGGAGGTGCGCAGCACCGCGCCCGGGGTGAGGCGCAGATGGGCCAGACCCTCGCGGTGCGCGGCGGCCATGGCCTGGGAGACCTGGGTGACCATCTGGTAGGCGTCGTGCACCTCCAGCGGCCCGGCGGCCAGCAGAGCCGTCAGCTCGGTCGCGTCCGGCAGCCATTCGTGGACGACATAGACAAGGTCGTTCTCCTCGACGGCGTCGAGGACCTGGACGAAGCGGGGGTCACCGAGGAGGGCGGCGGAGCGGGCGGCGGCCAGCACCGACCGAGCCCGGGCGTGGTCCGCCGGCAGGATGTGCACGCCGACGGCACGGCGCAGCTTCTCGTCGACCGCGCGCCAACTGCTGAATCCGTCCAGACGGGTGACGCACTCCTCGAGGCGGTAGCGTCTGGCGAGTTTGTGACCGCTGTGCAGCTCGGGCGGCGAGGCCGCGTTCGTGTCCTCGGTCCTGCCGTTTCCCTGTGCCTCTTCGCCGTCCGTTTCCCGCTCCCGCTTCTGGGCCACCCCGTCGGACGTGGACTGGTCCGCCTTGGCGGTCAGCGGCTTGTCGCCGCTGTCGTCTGCCACGTCGACGGCAGACATGCTCCGTTCCGCCACCGTCGTCCCTGCCTCCCCATCCGATGCGCACTGTCCGACGCAGAAACCAATTGTGCCCACAGTCCGTCGCAGTGCACGACACGCGGCGGCGGACGATGGTTGTGCGGTTACCCCGGCCTCAGCGCCCCAGGCGCCCGCGGACCATGCCGACCATCGAGTTGAGTTCCTCGATGCGCATCTTCCGCGCGGCGACGTAGAAGACACCGAGCAGCAGGGCGCCACCGCCGAGCAGGGCGGCGAACGAGCCGCCGACGCCCTGGCCCAGCGAGTGGCCGATCGCGTAGCAGGCCGCTCCGCTGAGCAGCGCCGCGGGCACCGAGGCGATGCCGAGACGTGCGTAGGTCCGCAGCACACGGGAGCCGTCGAGGTCGCCGCCGAGCCGCTTGCGCAGCCGGTTCCAGGCGACACCGACGCCGATCGCGTACGCGAGACCGTACGAGGCGGCCATACCGACCACGGCCCAGCGGGCCGGGAGTACGAAGTAGCAGATCGCCGAGGCGCCGGCGTTGACGGCGGCGACGATGACCGTGTTGTAGAAGGGCGTCCGGGTGTCCTCGTAGGCGTAGAAGGCACGGAGCACGACGTACTGCACGGAGTACGGAATGAGGCCCAGGCCGAACGCCATGAGCATGTAGCCCATGTTGGTCGCCGCGTCGGTGCCGGAGGTACCGAACATCAGCGTGCACATCGGGATGCCGAGGGCGAGGAAGCCGAAGGCGATGGGGACGATGGCGACGGCCGTGGTGCGCAGACCCTGCGAGATGTCGTCGCGGACGGCACCGCCGTCGTCCTCGGCCGCCGAGCGGGAGATCCGCGGCAGCAGCGCGGCCATCAGGGAGACGGTGATGATGGCCTGCGGGAGGCCCCAGATGAGCTGGGCGTTGGCGTAGGCGGCGAGACCCGTGCCCTTCGCGGGGGAGTGGTCCCCGGCGGAGGTGGAGAGCTGGGAGACGACCAGGGCGCCCGCCTGGTTGGCGAGGACGAAGAGGACGGTCCACTTGGCCAGCATCGCGGCCTTGCCCAGACCGTGGCCCTTCCAGTCGAACCGGAGCCGTAGCCGGAAGCCTGTCTCACGCAGGTAGGGGATCATCGCCAGCGCCTGGACGACGAGTCCGAGCAGGATTCCGACGCCGAGCAGGCGCTGCCCCTCCGGCGGGATGTTCTCCACCGCCATGTGCGAGTGGGAGGCGGTGCCGTACACCCAGATGAACATGCCCAGGGTGACGATGATGACGATGTTGTTGAGGACCGGGGTCCACATCATCGCGCCGAACTTCCCGCGGGCGTTGAGGACCTGACCCATCACCACGTGGACGCCCATGAAGAAGATCGAGGGCAGGAAGTACCGGGTGAAGGTGACCGCCACGTCGTTGGCGGCCGGGTCGGTGGCCACGGAGTTGGACAGCAGGCGGACCAGGAGGGGCGCGGCGAGCATCGCCAGGGCGGTGAGCAGCCCGAGGGCCACCATCACCAGCGTCAGCAGCCGGTTGGCGAAGGCCTCGCCGCCGTCCTCGTCGTCCTTCATCGCGCGTACCAGCTGAGGCACGAAAACCGAGTTCAGACCGCCGCCGACGGTCAGGATGTAGATCATCGTCGGCAGTTGGTAGGCGACCTGGAAGGAGTCGCCCAGCACGCCCAGACCCAGCGCCGACACGATCAGCGCCGACCGCACGAAGCCCGTCAGCCGGGACACCATCGTGCCCGCCGCCATCACCGCGCTGGACTTCAGCAGCCCGGAGGCGCGGCCGCCCTTCTTCGCCTGGGGTACCGGCTGCGTCTCCGCCGCGGGGGGCGGTGCCTGCACGGGGCCGGGAGCGGCGACGGGTGCCGTGACCGCGCCGAGGTCCATCGTGGGCGAGTCGGCCTGCTGCTGGTCCCGGAAGAGATGGGCGAAGGCGTCCCGCTGTTCCTCGTCGGCCCGGTCGGCGGAACCCCCCGCACCCACGAACTGCATGGTGCGGGTGTCCTCGCCGTGCGGCTGAGGCGGAGGCGGGTACGGAGACTGCTCCCCCGCCGCGGATGCCGGCGGCCGGGTCCAGGACCGCGGGTCGGGGGGCTGCTGCGCCTGGGGCTGCCCGCCGTAGGGCTGCTGACCGTAGGGCTCCTGGTCGTAGCCCTCGTGCGCGTACATGTCCGCACCGGGTCCGGGCGGTGGGCCCTCGGGGTGACCCGAGTTGCCCGCGGCCCGGCCGCGGTCACCGTCGTACGGCGCGTTCATGGTCTACCCCACCTCATCGTCCCCGGCCCACCGGCCACGACATCGCTCAACGGTCCACTCTCTCACCCGTGGCGGACGGGCCGGCGTTCCCGGAAGCGGTGTCCGGCGACCGCTCACTCGCGTGCTCCGGGCCCGTATCCGGTCCGGACTCCGCGGCCGGCTGCCCCGCATTGTGCCCCGAGGCCGCGGAGTCGCCTGGACCCTCCGTGCCCTCCGGGTCCTCGGGGTGTCCGCTCCCGCGTCCGTCCTCGGTGTCCGTCTGTGCGCTGTCGTGCGAGCTGCCTGTGGTGCTCTCAGTGTCTACGGTCCCGGAGCCGTCGTCGTTCAGATCCTCACCCGCGGAGTCGGCGCCGGCCTCCTCCGCCTGTCGGGCGGCGGCCCGCTTGCGCTGGGTGTACATGCGGAAACCGGCGAGCACCAGGAGCAGCACACCGCCGGCGATGACGAGCAGCACCGTCGGCGTGACCTCGGTGACCTTCACGTCGAAGGTGACCGCGGGACCGTACGCCTGGCCGTCCTCGGTGTAGAGCTGCGCCACCACCGCGGCCCGGCCGTTCGCCTTGGCGGAGGTGGTGAACTTCACCGACTGGCTGTGACCGGCGGCGACCGTGACGCGCTGCTCCTCGAAGGCGCCCTCGCCGATCCGCATACGGGTCGGGTTGGCCGAGGTCAGCCGCAGCACCAGGTGGTCGACCCCCTGGAGCAGGCGGTTCTGCACGGTGACCGGGATCGTGGCGCTGCGCCCGGAGAGGCTGGCGTCGGACTTCTCGATCAGCCGCACCTGCTGGACCAGCACCCCGAGCGAGGCGGCCACTCCGTCACGGAAGCCGGCGGCCTGCCCGCTCCTGCCGCGCCAGGAGGTCGAGGCGCCCCGGTCCAGGGCGCGGCCGAAGGGAGTCGCCACCCGTTCCGGGAAGGTGAGGATCGCCGTGAACTTGTTCAGCCGGCTCTGCGTGCTCTCGACGTCCTCGAACGCCGACTTCGGCAGTTCCTTCCTGCGCAGGGAGGAGGGGTACGCCGAGGCGGACGGGACACGGGTGCTGGCGGCCGGGTCGGCCTTGGCGTCGGCGGCGTCGGAGAGGTCCTGCGCCTGCGACCAGGTGCTCTGCTGGAGCGCGGCCAGGGCCTGGGCCATCGTCTCCGCCTGGCTCGCCGTGGGCATGCGCTGGGGCGCGACGACGATGCTGCGCTGCTTGCCGGGGTCCTGCAGGCCGATCATCAGGCTCTGTGCCAGGAACTGCTGCACGGCGAGGCTGGAGTTCTCGGCGTGGGACATGTCCCTCTGGAAGGCGGTGGAGAGCGCGGCGTCCGTGACGACCGCCGTGGTGCCGCCTCCGATGGGACGGGCGGCGCCGGGGGTGTAGGTGAGCCCCTCGCTCTCCCGGAAGGTGTCGCTGCGGGCGATCACCTTGTCGGCGCCCGCGGAGGTGGCGACCCTGACGATCGACGGGTCGAGCGCGCCCTCCACGGGCCAGGCGAAGTCCGTGTCGGGGGTGACGTGGAGGACGGTCTCCACGGTGCTGGCCGCCACGTCCGTGGCGTCCTTGAGGTGGCTGAGGGTGCCGGCCACATTCTTGCCGTTGTGGGCGAGAGAGGCCAGGTCGGGATCGGCGAAGGGGAGGGCGACGACCTCCTTGTCCTGGACCGCTTCACCCAGCGCCGCCAGCCACTGCTTGGCGGTGCTCTGCCCGCGACCGGCGGTGGGCGTGCCGTCGGCGCCCTCGACCTGGTAGCCGTCGGTCATCGCGTCGATGGAGGCCAGCAGGTCGGGGTCGATCACCCAGGTGACGTCGAGGTCCTTGCCGAGGGAGACCATCCGGGCGAGCCGGCCGCCGGGGGAGATCTCCTTGAGCAGGTCGTCCTCGCGGAAGACGGGGGTCTGCTGCTCGTTGGAGGCGGTCTCGGCGGTGAGGTGCACGGAGGAGATGAGCGGCCACAGGTACGTGGTCTTCGTCTTGGTGTCGGCCTCGTCGGGCTGCCACGGCAGGAAGGTCCGCTCGATGCCCAGCACCTGCTCATAAGGCGCGGCGGCGGTCCGGCCGGAGAGGGAGACGCCGAGCTGGTAGACGCCGTCGGCCCCGAGATGCAGCTTGGAGACGGGGAGGGAGAGCGTGAAGTGCTGCGCGACCCCGGGACTGAGCTTGTCGAACTCCTCCTCGTAGGAGCCGGTGACTTCCATGCCGTCCGTACCCGGCTGGTAGCCCGTGGTCCTGGCGGCCGTCTCGATCGCCGTGCGGCTGCTCATGGAGGCGCCTACACGCAGCCCCACGCGGGCGTCCGTGACCGGCTGCTTGCCGTTGTTGACGAGGGTCCCGGAGACGGTGAGGGTGTCGCCCTCGGTGGGCGCGGAAGGGGCGAGGGCGTCCAGCGAGACGTCCACCGTGCGGGAACCGCTCGCCTGCGCCGGGGAGGCCTTCTGGACGGCCTGTGCGGTCCCCTGGGCCGGCAGCAGGCACGCACCGGCCAGCAGGGGCGCCCCGGTGACCAGCGCCAGGACACGCCGCAGACGGCGGCGGGCAGGTGAGGGAGCTGTCCCCGGGAAGTCTGCCGCCTCGGCCACGCGCTCGCCCGTCCCTCGTCATCGTCAGTGGTCGTCGGATTGTGCGTCCACGCATGGTAACGATGCTCGCGGGAGGGAAGTGCCGCGGACCGGTGGGCAAGATCGATCGGAAGCGGTCCCCCGCACCGCATGTGCGGGTATGCGAGGGCTTCCCGTGAAGTGCGGGCTGTGCCTGGTTCATGCGTTCTGTGCGGGTTGTGCGGAGGAGCAGTGGAGAGGCGGGGACACGTACTCTTTGCTGTTGTGCCGAACGCCAACACAGACAATCCCAGCGCCCTGAGCCAGGTGCAGCACCGCGCGGTCAGTGAACTGCTGCGGGTCTCCCCTGCCGCCGACGACCTCGCCCGTCGATTCCAGGAGGCGGGGTTCTCCCTGGCCCTCGTCGGCGGCTCGGTACGGGACGCCCTGCTGGGCCGGCTCGGCAACGACCTGGACTTCACGACCGATGCCCGTCCCGAGGACGTACTGCGGATCGTGCGCCCCTGGGCGGACGCGGTGTGGGACGTCGGGATCGCCTTCGGGACGGTCGGCGTGCAGAAGGATGCCCGGGTCGGGGACACCGTGCAGCGCTTCCAGATCGAGGTGACCACCTACCGCTCGGAGGCCTACGACCGGACCTCACGCAAGCCGGAGGTGTCCTACGGCGACTCCATCGAGGAGGACCTCGTCCGGCGTGACTTCACGGTCAACGCGATGGCGGTCGCACTCCCCGAGAAGGAGTTCATCGACCCGCACCACGGCCTCGACGATCTGGCCGCCCGGGTGCTGCGCACGCCCGGCACCCCTGAGGAGTCGTTCTCCGACGATCCGCTGCGGATGATGCGCGCGGCGCGCTTCGCCGCGCAGCTCGACTTCGAGGTGGCCCCGGAGGTCGTGGCGGCCATGAAGGAGATGGCCGGACGGATCGAGATCGTCTCGGCCGAGCGGGTCCGGGACGAGCTGAACAAGCTGCTCCTCTCCGCACATCCGCGCAAGGGACTCACTCTCCTCGTCGAGACCGGCCTCGCCCAGTACGTGCTGCCCGAGCTTCCGGCGCTGCGGCTGGAGCGGGACGAACACCACCGGCACAAGGACGTCTACGACCACACGCTGATCGTGCTGGAGCAGGCGATCGCGCTGGAGGAGGACGGCCCTGATCTGACGCTGCGGCTCGCGGCGCTGCTGCACGACATCGGGAAGCCGAGGACGCGCCGGTTCGAGCAGGACGGCCGGGTCTCCTTCCACCACCACGAGGTGGTGGGCGCGAAGATGACCAAGAAGCGCATGACGGCGCTCAAGTACTCCAACGAATTGGTGAAGGACGTCTCCCGACTCGTGGAGCTGCACCTCCGCTTCCACGGTTACGGCACTGGTGAGTGGACGGACTCGGCGGTCCGGCGGTACGTCCGGGATGCCGGCCCGCTGCTGGAGCGCCTGCACAAGCTGACCCGCTCTGACTGCACGACCCGGAACAAGCGGAAGGCGACCGCGCTCTCGCGTGCCTACGACGGCTTGGAGGCACGCATCGCGCAGCTCCAGGAGCAGGAGCAGCTGGACTCGATCCGTCCCGACCTCGACGGCAACCAGATCATGGGGATTCTCGGTGTCCGACCGGGGCCCGTCGTCGGCAAGGCCTACCAGCACCTGCTGGAGCTGCGCCTCGAGAACGGTCCGATGGAACACGACGAGGCGGTGGCCGCGCTCAAGGAGTGGTGGAGCGCGCAGAACTGAAGCCGGCGACAAGAGGGCGGGTCATGTTTCACGTGAAACATGACCCGCCCTCCTCGTACAGCCACACGACGGAGGGGCGATGTTTCACGTGAAACATCGCCCCTCCGTCCTACCGGCCGACGTTGACCGGCTTCCGCGTCAGCTGGTCTCCTTCAGACACAGCACCACGTCGTGGCCGTTGCCGTACTGGATGTAGGAGATCGTCGCGTCCTTGACGTCCTCGCACTTGCTGCTGTCCTTGGACCCGCCGAACTTCTCGACCACCTCGTACTGGGCCTTGTCCGAGGAGCAGTCGACCTCCTGGAGGTCGGGGCTGGTCTGGGTGCCGTCGTTGTGCATGCAGTTGCCCACCGACGTCGTCTCGGCGTCGTCGCGCCCGAAGAGCCAGCCAAGTCCCCAGCCGGCCCCGAACTTCAGGCCGATGATGAGCACGGCCACGACGACGCCGCCTATGATCTTCAGCGCCTTCTTGCCACCCCGGCCGGTCGGCGGCGTGGGTGCGGGCGGCACGGGGCCGCCCTGCTGCGGGAACGGCGCGTAGGGTCCCTGCGGCGGAACGCCCGGCTGCCCGGGCTGCTGCGGAGGAACTCCCGGCTGTCCGGCCGGCTGCCCCGTGGGAGCGGTGGGCGTCTGGGCGTAAGGGTTCTGGCCCTGGGGCGGCGGCGGAACGGTCACTTGGGGGTCCCCCTTGATGAAGAAACCACGCGCGAAGGCGCTCCGTGGCGGAACCTGCCATGCGCATGGCGCGAAATAAGACGTCCGTAAGCTATCCGGCCCCACTGACAACTGCGAAGTCGGGAAGGGGACTGTGGCTTTGATGTGACACTTACTAAGGGGTGAAACGGGCCATAATGGCAGCAACCACTCCGTAGACCAGTGCCACCAGCACCACGAGCGAGGCCGAGCGGCCGTCGGAGGGCAGCATCACCGCGGCCAGTGCGGCCGCGCCGACGAAGGCGACGTTGAACAGCACGTCGTAGACCGAGAAGATCCGGCCGCGGAAGCGGTCGTCGACGGAGGACTGCACGATCGTGTCCGTCGCGATCTTCGCCCCCTGGGTGGTCAGCCCGAGGACGAACGCCGCCACCAGCATCGGAGCGGTGGCGAAGGGCAGACCGAGCGCGGGCTCCAGGACCGCCGCCCCGGCAGCGCAGGCGACGATCCAGCGCCCGGGTCCCAGTCGGCCGGCCGTCCACGGGGTGAGCACGGCCGCGGCGAAGAACCCCGCGCCCGACGCTCCCAGGGCCAGGCCGAGCAGAGTCAGCCCTTCGTCGGTGTCGTCGGCGAGCGCGTACCGGCAGAGCATCAGCACCATGACCGTCAGCGCCCCGTAGCAGAACCGCATGAGTGTCATCGCGGTCAGCGCCCGGGCGGCGGGTCTGCGCTCGGGCTCCAGGAGATGGCGTACGCCCAGGGCGAGACCCCGTGCGGTGCCGCCGAGCGCCTGGCGGAGCCGGGGGTGTACCGCCGCACCGTCGGGACCGAGGAGCGTCGGAGCGATGCGCAGGGACACCAGGGCGGCGCCCAGGTAGAGGAGGGCGCCCAGCAGTATGACGGCGACGTCGGAGTCGGAGACGGCGAGGCGCAGTACGAAGGCGAGGCCTCCGCCCGCGGTCGCGGCGAGCGTGCCGGCGGTCGGGGAGAGTGAGTTGGCCAGCACGAGGCGTTCGGCGTCGACGACGCGGGGCAGTGCCGCGGACAGGCCCGCGAGGACGAAGCGGTTGACCGCGGTGACACACAGCGCGGAGGCGTAGAAGAGCCAGTCGGGCACCCCGCTCACCATCAGTACCGCCGTCCCGCAGGCGAGCAGGGCCCGCAGCAGATTGCCGTACAGGAAGACCTGGCGGCGTCGCCAGCGGTCGAGCAGGACGCCGGCGAAGGGGCCGACGAGGGAGTAGGGCAGCAGGAGCACGGCCATCGCGGCGGCGATCGCGGCGGCGGAGGTCTGCTTCTCCGGTGAGAAGACGACGTAGGTGGCGAGCGCGACCTGGTAGACGCCGTCGGCGCCCTGGGAGAGCAGCCGCACCGCGAGCAGGCGTCGGAAGTCCCCGAGACGCAGCAGGACGCGCAGGTCGGGGAGGACGGGCATGGGGGACAGCCTCACATACGGGGAAGGTCCCCGGGACGGTGCCCCGGGGACCTTCGGCGACGCGTGTGGGCGTGAGCCTCAGCGCTCGACCTCGCCAGAGATGAACTTCTCCACGTTCTCCCGGGCCTGGTCGTCGAAGTACTGGACCGGCGGGGACTTCATGAAGTACGAGGAGGCCGAAAGGATCGGGCCACCGATGCCGCGGTCCTTGGCGATCTTCGCGGCGCGCAGGGCGTCGATGATGACACCCGCGGAGTTCGGGGAGTCCCAGACCTCGAGCTTGTACTCCAGGCTCAGCGGAACGTCACCGAAGGCGCGGCCCTCGAGGCGCACGTAGGCCCACTTGCGGTCGTCGAGCCACTGGACGTAGTCCGAGGGGCCGATGTGGACGTTCTTCGCACCCAGGTCCCGGTCGGGGATCTGGGAGGTGACGGCCTGGGTCTTGGAGATCTTCTTCGACTCCAGGCGCTCACGCTCGAGCATGTTCTTGAAGTCCATGTTGCCGCCGACGTTCAGCTGCATCGTGCGGTCCAGGACGACGCCCCGGTCCTCGAACAGCTTCGCCATGACGCGGTGCGTGATGGTGGCGCCGACCTGCGACTTGATGTCGTCACCGACGATCGGGACGCCCGCCTCGGTGAACTTGTCCGCCCACTCCTTGGTGCCGGCGATGAAGACCGGGAGGGCGTTGACGAAGGCGACCTTGGCGTCGATGGCGCACTGGGCGTAGAACTTCGCCGCGTCCTCGGAACCCACGGGCAGGTAGCAGACCAGGACGTCGACCTGCTTGTCCTTGAGGATCTGGACGATGTCGACCGGGGCCTCGGTGGACTCCTCGATGGTCTCGCGGTAGTACTTGCCGAGGCCGTCGAGGGTGTGTCCGCGCTGGACCGTCACACCGGAGTTGGGGACGTCGCAGATCTTGATGGTGTTGTTCTCCGAGGCGCCGATGGCGTCCGCCAGGTCGAGGCCGACCTTCTTGGCGTCCACGTCGAACGCGGCGACGAACTCGACGTCGCGGACGTGGTAGTCGCCGAACTGGACGTGCATCAGCCCAGGCACCTTGGACGCCGCGTCGGCGTCCTTGTAGTACTCGACGCCCTGCACCAGCGATGCGGCGCAGTTGCCCACGCCGACGATGGCTACGCGAACCGAACCCATTCCGGTTGCTCCCTGTGTGTATTCGGTGAATCCCCGGTCGGGGCTCACATGGCGGTGTCGTCGGACGTATCCGGCGCGGTGCTGTCACCGCGCCGGGGCAGGCCGCCCGACGAGCCGGATCCTGTGTTCTGCTGAGCGGGTCCCGAGGAGGCGGAATCCTTCAGGACCCGCCCTGCCCGCTCGCTCTCGATGAGCTCGTTCAGCCAGCGCACTTCGCGCTCCACGGATTCCATCCCGTGGCGCTGGAGCTCGAGGGTGTAGTCGTCGAGGCGTTCCCGGGTGCGCGCCAGGGAGGCGCTCATCTTCTCCAGGCGTTCCTCCAGCCGGCTTCGGCGGCCCTCCAGGACGCGCATGCGCACGTCCCGCGAGGTCTGGCCGAAGAAGGCGAAGCGCGCGGCGAAGTGCTCGTCCTCGTAGGCGTCGGGTCCGGTCTGGGAGAGCAGTTCCTCGAAGTGCTCCTTGCCGTCCGCCGTCAACCGGTAAACGATCTTGGCGCGCCGCCCCGTGAGGGGGGCGGCGGGCGTGCCGTCGGCCGCGACTCCCGGCTCCTCGATCAACCAGCCGTTCGCGACCAGCGTCTTGAGACAGGGATACAGCGTGCCGTAGCTGAACGCACGGAACACACCCAGTGATGTATTGAGTCGTTTGCGCAGCTCATAGCCGTGCATCGGGGACTCGCGCAGCAGGCCGAGTACGGCGAACTCGAGGATCCCGGCACGCCGGCTCATCGTCGCCTCCTCCCTCTCACGCAGGTCCCCAGCACGTCTTTATGTCGTGCTGATGTATCGACTCGATACATCACGACGATAGAACGCTCCCGCGACTGCGACAAGAGGGAACACGGTGAACGGGGTCACATCACTGATTCGTGAGGGGCAACCTGCCGGGTTTGGGGTGAAGTTCGAACCTCGGCGGGTTTTGACGGTGCGTAGTCTGTGCGCCATGCAGACCGCCGGGAACCGAGGGACGGACGGGGACGTCCTCGCCCTCGGTGCAGTACGGGTGAATGCGTGAGCGACCGCATCCGTACTTCGGGGGGACCGGAAACCAGCCGCCGTTTCCAGGCGCGCACGGGTGCGCCTGCCCGAGGAGTAATCGTTCGATGAGCGAGCACCGTCGCAAACCGCCGCAGCCGCAAGGTGGCGGACGTGCCGCGGCCCGACGCGGTCAGTCGGCGTCCTCCGGTCGCCGCGCGGCACCGCGAGGCGCCACCGGATCTCCGTCCGACTCCCCCGAGTGGGGAGGTGAAGAGCGTCAGTACGGCAGCCGTGCCGAGGCGCGGCGGGCCGCGCAGAGAGGCGGCGGCCGGCGCCGAGCGGCAGAGGGCGCCGGGCGCGGCCACGGAGCGGGCGGCGGCGGTGGCCGCCGCGGATCGGGTGGCCCGGGTGGCCCGAGCGGTCCCGGGCGCGGCCGGGGGCGGGGCGCGGACCCCGGCAAGAGGCGCTTCCTCGACTACCCGCGGGCCGGCCGGGACGGCTGGCGCCGCTGGGTGCCCTCCTGGAAGCTGATGACCGGCTGCTTCATCGGCTTCGTCGGCAGCATGGTGGCCGTCGCCGGCATCGGCTACGCGATGGTGAGCGTGCCGGACGTCGCCAAGACGGCGAAGGCGCAGAACAACGTCTACTACTGGGCCAACGGAACCCAGATGGTGGCCACCGGTGGTGAGACCAACCGCCAGATCATCAACTTCTCCCAGATCCCCAAGGAGATGCGCTGGGCAGTGATCTCGCAGGAGAACAAGACCTTCTACGACGACAACGGCATCGACCCCAAGGGCATCGGCCGCGCGCTGTTCAACATGGCCAGGGGCGGTGAGACCCAGGGCGGCTCGACCATCACCCAGCAGTACGTGAAGAACGCCCTGCTGGACGACCGCTCGCAGACGGTCTCCCGGAAGTTCAAGGAGATCTTCATCTCGGTCAAGGTCGGCGCGAACGTCAAGAAGGACAAGATCCTCGCCGACTACCTGAACTCCGCCTACTACGGCCGGGGTGCCTACGGCATCCAGGCGGCCGCGCGGGCGTACTTCGACGAGGACGCCAAGGACCTGGACGCGGGCCAGTGCGCCTTCCTCTCCGCGATGCTCAAGGGCGCCACCTACTACGACCCGGCCGGCGCCGTCGCGATCGACCCGGCCGCCACAGCCAAGGCCAACACCCGGCGGGCCCTCGGCCAGATGCAGGACACGCTCAACAAGATGGTCGAGTACGGCCATCTCGAGCAGTCCGTGCGGGCGAAGTACACCAAGCTCCCCAAGGTGAAGAACCCGAGGGCGAACACCGCGCTGAGCGGCCAGATCGGTTACCTCGTGGACCTGGCGAATGCCTCGGTGCTCAAGAACACCGACATCACCAGCAACCAGCTCCAGCAGGGCGGATACTCGATCCACACGACCTTCGACAGGAAGAAGGTCGACGAACTCGAGACCGCGGTCAAGAAGGTGCAGAAGGCCAAGATCAAGCCGAAGCTGCGCCCCGACACCGATACGCACGTCCAGTTCGGCGGTGCCTCCGTCGACCCGAAGTCGGGGGCGATCAAGGCCATCTACGGTGGTGTGAACGCGACCAAGCACTTCACCAACAACGCCGACGTCACCGGTGCCCAGGTGGGTTCGACCTTCAAGCCCTTCGTCCTGGCCGCCGCGATGAAGTGGGGCGTGCGCGACCCGGACGGCGATCCGGAGCAGGCGCAGGACGAGCGCACGGTGGTCTCGCCCAAGAGCCTGTACAGCGGCAAGAACAAGTTCAAGATCCTCGAGTACAACCATGAGGTGTGGAAGGACAAGGAGGGCAAGGAGTGGTTGCAGACCAACGACGGCGGTGACTCCGTCGGCACTCCGCCCAAGTTCCAGATCGACCTCCGTGAGGCGATGCGGCTCTCCGTCAACTCCGCCTACGTCCAGCTCGGCATGGACGTGGGGCTGGACAAGGTCGAGGAGTCGGCCCTGGACGCCGGCGTGCTGAAGAGCAGTCTGGCCAGCTCGAACTTCCCCTCCTTCTCCATCGGTACCTCGGACCCCAGCGCCATCCGCATGGCCGGTGCCTACGCCACCTTCGCGGACAGCGGCAAGCAGCGTGAGCCGTACTCGGTCGAGAAGGTCGAGAGCAAGGACGGCATCGTCTACGACCACGCCAAGAAGGCCAAGAGTGTCGACGCCTTCACGCCGAACGTGGCCAACAACGTGACCGACGTGCTGAAGACCGTGGTCGAGAAGGGCACCGGTACCTCGGCGAAGCTTCCCGGCCGCGAGGTCGCGGGCAAGACCGGTACGACGGACGGCAACAAGTCCGCCTGGTTCGTCGGCTACACGCCGCAGCTGTCCACCGCGATCTCGATGTACCGGCTGGACGACGACGAGAACAACAAGAATCGCGAGTTCCTCGAGATGTACGGCACGGGTGGCGAGAAGAAGATCCACGGTGCCTCGTTCCCGGCCCAGATCTGGCACGACTACATGCTGAAGGCCCTCGAGGGCCAGCCCGCGCAGTCCTTCCCGGAGGCGCTGCCGATCGGCAAGGTCGTCAACGCGGAAGCGACGACCAGCCCGCCGGCCTCTCCGAGCAAGAGCCCGGAGAGCAGCCCGTCGACGAGTCCCCCGGCCACCACGAGCAGCCCCCCGCCGAACCCGTCCTCGACGCAGAGCTGCAACTTCTTCCAGGGCTGCACGGACGCCGGAAACGGCAACGGTGGCCAGGGCAACGGAGGCCCCGGCGGTGGGCCGGGCGGAGGCTCGTCCCCGTCCTCGACGTCGAGTTCCGAGCCCGGGGGTACCCGGGGCAACGCCAACGGAGGCAACGGAGGCAACGGCGGCGAGGAGGACGACGGCGGCGGCGGGGGCTTCTTCGGGGGAAGCAACTGAGACCCCCTCCCGGCTCAGGCGCCCTCCGCGCCGGGTGACGCCGGCGAAAGCCGCTGATTCGCGCCCCTTCGTATGTTTCACGTGAAACATACGAAGGGGCGCCGTCATGACGGGATCACCCGCCTCCCCGCGCGCTCCCCGGCGCGTACGGCAGGATGTGCGGCATGCCCAGCGGAGAGACGACGCCAGCCGTCGAGTACGAGCCGGATGTGGTGCGGCCGACCAAGGAGGACGAGGTCGCCGCGCTAGGCAGTGAGCTGTTCGGCGGGCCCCTCGGGCGGCGCGCCCTGCTCGGGACGTCCTGGTGGACGCCCGTGCGGGTCGTGGCCCTCGTCGCCCTCGGCATGTTCGCCCTCGGCATGGTGCAGAAGCTGCCCTGCTACGACAGTGGATGGTTCTTCGGCGCCAGCTCCCAGTACACGCACGCGTGCTACTCGGACATCCCGCACCTTTACCAGGGGCGCGGCTTCGCCGACGGGCTCGTGCCGTATTTCGACGAGCTCCCCGGCGACATGGACTACCTCGAGTACCCGGTGCTCACCGGAGTGTTCATGGAGGTCGCCGCGTGGCTGACGCCCGGCGACGGCAGCATGCAGCACCAGGAGCAGTTCTACTGGTTCGTCAACGCCGGAATGCTGATGGTGTGCGCCGCGGTCATCGCCGTGTGCACCGTGCGGACCCACCGCCGGCGCCCCTGGGACGGGCTCCTGGTGGCGCTCGCGCCGGCCTTCGCGCTGACCGCCACCATCAACTGGGACCTGCTGGCCGTGGCCCTTCTCGCGGCCGCGATGCTCATGTGGTCGCGCGGCCGCGCCCTCGCGTTCGGCGTGCTGCTGGGGCTCGCCACGGCCGCCAAGTTCTACCCGTTCCTGATCCTCGGGCCGCTCCTGATCCTCTGCTGGCGGGCGGGCCGGTGGCGGGCGTACGGGACGGCGCTGGGCGGTGCCGTCGCGGCCTGGCTGGTGGTGAACGTTCCGGTGCTGCTGCTGGCCCCGGACGGGTGGGCGAAGTTCTACCGCTTCAGCCATGACCGCGGCGTCGACTTCGGCTCGATCTTCCTGATCGTCTCCCAGCGGTGGAACATCGCGATCAGCCCGGACACGGCCAACAACTGGGCCATGGTCCTGATGGTGCTGATCTGCGCCGGCCTGACCGCCCTGACGCTGACCGCCCCGCGCCGACCCCGCTTCGCCCAGCTGGCCTTTCTGATCATCGCGGCCTTCATCCTCACCAACAAGGTGTACTCACCGCAGTACGTGCTCTGGCTGGTCCCTCTCGCCGCCCTGGCCCGGCCGCGCTGGCGGGACTTCCTGATCTGGCAGGCGTGCGAGGTCGCCTACTTCCTGGGCATCTGGATGTACCTCGCCTATACGACGAGCGGAGACGCCCACAAGGGGCTCCCGACGGAGGGCTATCAGCTCGCCGTCGCCGTCCATCTGCTGGGCACGCTGTACCTGTGCGCGGTGGTCGTCCGCGACATCTGGCTGCCGGAGCGGGACGTCGTACGGCGGAGCGGGGACGACGATCCCTCCGGCGGTGTCCTCGACGGGGCCCCGGACGTCTTCGTCCTCGGCCCGGCGGCCCGCCCGGAGTACGAGGAGCCGGCCCGCTTCGAGGGGCCCGTGGTGGAGTGGGGTGCCGACGGTGCTTCCCCGGCGGGGCGGAGTTCGCTCTGAGCGAACACCGGGCCACAGGGTTTCGGGCGCGCGTGAGGCCGTACACGAGTCGTGTACGGCCTCACGGCGTCCAGTGCGCTCCGCGGGTCCCTGGAAGGCTCAGAGTGTCCTGAGGGCGCCAGGAGCGCCCTGCGGGGTCGTGCGCCTCAGCGGTCCACGATCCGGTCGAACTGCGTCGTGGTGTGCCGCAGATGGGCCACCAGCTCGTCACCGACCTTCGGCTCCGTGGTGTCCGAGGGGACGAAGAGGATCGAGACCTGCATGTGCGGCGGCTCGGCGAACCAGCGCTGCTTGCCCGCCCACACGAACGGGGCGAGATTGCGGTTGACCGTCGCCAGCCCGGCCCGCGCGACGCCCTTGGCCCGCGGCATGACGCCGTGCAGCGCCTTGGGCGCCTCCAGTCCCACCCCGTGCGAGGTACCGCCCGCCACCACGACGAGATAGCCGTCGGTGGCCGCCTTCTGCTGCCGGTAGCCGAAGCGCTCCCCCTTGGCCACGCGGGTCACGTCCAGGACGGCGCCCCGGTACTCCGTCGCCTCGTGGTCCCCCAGCCACAGCCGGGTGCCGATCCGGGCCCGGAACCTGGTCTGGGGGAACTGCTGCTGCAGCCGCGCCAGCTCGTCCGCCTTCAGGTGGCTGACGAACATCGTGTGCAGCGGGAGCCGGGCCGCGCGCAGCCGGTCCATCCAGCCGATGACCTCCTCGACGGCGTCCGAGCCGTCGGTGCGGTCCAGCGGCAGGTGGATGGCGAAGCCCTCCAGCCGCACGTTCTCTATGGCGGAGTGGAGCTGGGGCAGGTCCTGCTCGCTCACCCCGTGCCGCTTCATCGAGGACATCACCTCGATGACCACCCGGGCGCCGACCAGTCCGTAGACCCCGTCGATCGAGGAGACCGAGCGGATGACCCGGTCGGGCAGCGGCACGGGCTCCTCGCCCCTGCGGAACGGCGTCAGCACCAGCAGATCGCCGCCGAACCAGTCCTTGATGCGGGCCGCCTCGTACGTCGTGCCCACGGCGAGGATGTCCGAGCCCATGCGGGTGGCCTCTTCGGCCAGCCGTTCGTGCCCGAAGCCGTACCCGTTGCCCTTGCAGACGGGGACGAGCCCCGGGAACTGGTCCTGCACGTGTTTCTGGTGTGCCCGCCAGCGCGCGGTGTCGACGTAGAGCGTGAGCGCCATGGCCGGTCCCGGAACCTTTCTCGTGGCTGAGATGGCTGAGATGTCAGAGGTACGAGGGACCCCGAAGAGACCCAGGGGTGAAATTGTGGCGGACCCGCCCTGCGGAGGGGAGGGCGCCGGGGGAAGTCAGCGGCGGGACATGTAGATGTCCAGCGCCTTGTGGAGCAGCTTGTTGAGCGGGAAGTCCCACTCGCCGAGGTACTCGGCCGCCTGCCCGCCGGTGCCCACCTTGAACTGGATCAGGCCGAACAGGTGGTCGGTCTCGTCCAGCGAGTCGGAGATGCCGCGCAGGTCGTACACGGTCGCGCCGAGCGCGTAGGCGTCCCGCAGCATCCGCCACTGCATCGCGTTGGACGGGCGGAACTCGCGGCCGATGTTGTCCGAGGCTCCGTAGGAGTACCAGACGTGGCCGCCCACGATCAGCATCGTCGCCGCGGAGAGGTTCACCCCGTTGTGCCGGGCGAAGTACAGCCGCATGCGGTTGGGGTCCTCGCTGTTGAGGGCCGTCCACATGCGCTGGAAGTACGAGAGCGGCCGCGGCCGGAAGTGGTCGCGCACGGCCGTGATCTCGTACAGCCGCTGCCACTCCTCCAGGTCGTGGTAACCGCCCTGGACCACCTCGACGCCCGCCTTCTCGGCCTTCTTGATGTTGCGGCGCCAGAGCTGGTTGAAGTTCTTGTGCACCTCTTCCAGCGACCGGTTGGCCAGCGGGACCTGGTAGACGTAGCGGGGCTGCACGTCGCCGAAGCCGGCCCCGCCGTCCTCGCCCTGCTGCCAGCCCATGCGGCGCAGCTTGTCCGCCACCTCGAAGGCGCGCGGCTCGATGTGGTCCGCCTCGATGTCGCGGAGCCGCTTGACGTCCGGGTTCTGGATGCCCTGCTTGATGGACGCCGCCTCCCAGCGCCGGATGATCACCGGCGGGCCCATCTTCACGGAGAAGGCGCCCTGCTGCTTGAGGTGGGCCAGCATCGGCTGGATCCAGTCGTCCAGGTTCGGCGCGTACCAGTTGATCACCGGACCCTCGGGCAGGTACGCCAGATACCGCTTGATCTTGGGGAGCTGGCGGTAGAGGACGAGCCCGACGCCGACGAGCTGACCGCTCTTGTCGAACCAGCCGAGGTTCTCCGACCGCCACTCCGCCTTGACGTCCGCCCAGGCGGGAACCTGCATGTGGCTCGCCGAGGGCAGGCTCTGCATGTACGCCAGATGCTGCTCGCGGCTGATCGTCCTCAGGGTCAGGCTCATGTCGGGGCGCTCCTCGGGCTGGTGTGTCCCCATGGGGTCAGGGGCTCCGGCTCTCGCGCCGAAGCCTACTGCGCCCGTCGAGCGCCCCGTCTGGCACTGGGCCGTACGGGTCCGTGGCGCGGCCCGCCGCTCGTGGCGGCGCGGCGCGCCCCGGTCCGGTCAGGTCCGGTCCGCCGGTGGCTCAGCCGCCGACGAAGCCGTTGAACTCCCCGGCGAACCCGCCGTGGGCCATGCCGAAGTACAGGCCGATCGCAGCGGCGCCGAGGCCGATGACCAGGCCGAAGCGCTGCCGCGTGGTCTCCGAGATGAACTGGCCGTATCCGCCGGTCAGGACACCGACGAGGCCCGTGCACGCGGTCAGCACGTGCAGACCGGGGAAGCCGGCGGTGACGAGGGAGATCACGCCGAGCACCAGGGTCACGGCGAGCAGCGTGTCCTGGAGGGGATGCGGTTTGCCGTCGGTGGCCAGCAGTCCGTTGCGGGGCCTGGCGGGTCGCATGATCTGTGCCATGGGAAACCTCCTGCCGAAGACACGGAGCGCCTTCGTCCTGGACAGCCCGATGTGTACAGATTGCGTGCCCTCACGGCCGGATTTCAACCGTACGGCGGTGGGCGGGTAGGCTATAGCTTCTGCGCCGATGTGGGCCGGGCCGCGGTCCGGCCGCTTCCACCGAGCGGGCCCCGATTGTCAGTGGGGCCTGGTTTACTCACGGACATCGGTGCCAACGCATCGCAACCCTCCTGCCACGGAACGACCGTGGCCGCTGAGTCCAGAGGAGGTGGGTTCCACATGCGTCACTACGAGGTGATGGTCATCCTCGACCCCGACGTCGAGGAGCGCGCGGTCTCCCCGCTGATCGAGAACTTCCTTTCCGTCGTCCGTGATGGCGGCGGCAAGGTCGAGAAGGTCGACACCTGGGGCCGTCGTCGTCTCGCGTACGAGATCAAGAAGAAGCCCGAGGGCATCTACTCGGTCATCGACCTCCAGGCCGAGCCCGGAGTCGTCAAGGAGCTCGACCGCCAGATGAACCTGAACGAGTCGGTCCTCCGGACCAAGGTCCTCCGCCCCGAGACCCACTGAGCCACCCGGCTCGGTCGGTTCCGGGATTCGAGTAGCAGCACCAGCAAACCCGCCGAGAGGTTCACCCATGGCAGGCGAGACCGTCATCACGGTCGTCGGCAATCTCGTCGACGACCCCGAGCTGCGCTTCACCCCCTCCGGTGCGGCGGTCGCGAAGTTCCGCGTCGCGTCCACTCCCCGCACCTTCGACCGTCAGACCAACGAGTGGAAGGACGGCGAAAGCCTCTTCCTCACCTGCTCGGTCTGGCGTCAGGCGGCGGAGAACGTCGCCGAGTCGCTCCAGCGAGGCATGCGCGTGATCGTGCAGGGCCGGCTGAAGCAGCGGTCCTACGAGGACCGTGAGGGCGTCAAGCGCACGGTCTACGAGCTCGACGTCGACGAGGTCGGCGCCAGCCTGCGCAGTGCCACGGCCAAGGTCACCAAGACCTCCGGCCGCGGTGGCCAGGGTGGTTACGGCGGCGGCGGCGGTCAGGGCGGTGGCGGCGGCCAGGGTGGCGGCGGCTGGGGCGGTGGCCCCGGCGGCGGCCAGCAGGGCGGCGGCGGTGCTCCGGCCGACGACCCCTGGGCCAGCGGCGCTCCCGCCGGCGGCAACCAGGGTGGCGGCGGCTGGGGCGGCGGCAGCGGCTCCGGCTCCGGCGGCGGTGGCGGCTACTCGGACGAGCCTCCCTTCTAGACCCCGGACCCACGGGTCCTGCGGTCGGAGGCGGGGCACACCCCAACTTCTTGATCACACAGGAGAATCACCATGGCGAAGCCGCCTGTGCGCAAGCCGAAGAAGAAGGTCTGCGCATTCTGCAAGGACAAGGTCACGTACGTGGACTACAAGGACACGAACATGCTGCGGAAGTTCATTTCCGACCGCGGCAAGATCCGTGCCCGCCGCGTGACCGGCAACTGCACGCAGCACCAGCGTGACGTCGCCACGGCCGTGAAGAACAGCCGTGAGATGGCGCTGCTGCCCTACACGTCCACCGCGCGATAAGGGAAGGGTGACCGACTCATGAAGATCATCCTCACCCACGAGGTCTCCGGCCTCGGCGCCGCGGGCGAGGTCGTCGATGTCAAGGACGGCTACGCCCGTAACTACCTGATCCCGCGGAAGTTCGCTATCCGCTGGACCAAGGGTGGCGAGAAGGACGTCGAGCAGATCCGTCGTGCTCGCAAGATCCACGAGATCCAGACCGTCGAGCAGGCCAACGCGCTCAAGGCCCAGATCGAGGGCGTGAAGGTCCGTCTGGCCGTCCGCTCGGGCGACGCCGGCCGTCTCTTCGGTTCCGTCACCCCGGCCGACGTCGCTTCGGCGATCAAGGCCTCCGGTGGCCCTGAGGTCGACAAGCGCCGCATCGAGCTGGGCGCGCCGATCAAGACGCTGGGCGCCCACGAGACGTCCGTGCGTCTGCACCCCGAGGTGGCCGCCAAGGTCAGCATCGAGGTCGTCGCGGCCTGAGTGCCGCGCATGCTGTAGCCGCTCCTCGCAGCGGTGAGTGGGGCCGCGCCTTCGGGTGCGGCCCCACTGTCATGAGGCGGCCGGGTGTTCGTGTGCCGGTCCTGGTCGTCCTGTGCCGAGGCGCGGCGTCAGCCGACCGGTGCGTGGCGTGGGCGACGCGTGGTGTGTGTCGTTGTTTCACGTGAAACCGGAGAACCGGGGAATCGAGGAGCCGGTCAGCGGGTCGCGCCCGTGACGATCCAGCGACCGGAGCGGGAGCGCAGCCACAGCGTCAGCAAGCGCATGCCCATCATCACCGTCATCGCTCCCCACAGGGCGGTCAGGCCGCCGCCGAGGGTGGGGACGAGCAGTGCCAGGGGCGTGAAGACCGCGAGTGTGATCAGCATGGCGTTCGCCAGATAGGGCCCGTCCCCCGCGCCCATGAGAACCCCGTCGAGGACGAAGACCACGCCGGAGACCGGCTGGGAGAGCGCCACGATGACCAGTGCGGGCAGGGCGGCGTGGTGGACATCCGCGTCGCCGCTGAACAGGGGCAGGAACAGCGGGCGGCCCGCCAGCACCAGTGCCCCCAGGACGACCCCGGAGGCGACGCCCCACTGGACCATGCGGCGGCAGGCCTCCCTGGCGCCCTCGGTGTCCCCCGCGCCGAGGTAGCGGCCGATGATCGCCTGGCCCGCGATCGCGATGGCGTCCAGGGCGAAGGCGAGCAGACTCCACAGCGACAGGATGATCTGGTGTGCGGCGATGTCCGCGTCACCGAGGCGGGCGGCGACCGCGGTGGCGATCATCAGGATCGCCCGCAGCGAGAGCGTGCGCACGAGCAGGGGTGCCCCGGCCTGCGCACAGGCGCGTATCCCCGCGGCGTCGGGGCGCAGCGAGGCTCCGTGTCTGCGGGCGCCGCGCACCACCACGAAGAGATAGGCGACGGCCATGGCGCACTGGGCGATCACGGTGCCCCAGGCGGAACCGGCGATGCCGAGTCCCACGCCGTAGACCAGGACGAGGTTGAGGGCGCCGTTGGCGAGGAATCCGGCGACGGCCACGTACAGGGGCGTGCGGGTGTCCTGCAGTCCCCGGAGGACACCCGTGGAGGCCAGGACCACGAGCATGGCCGGGATGCCGAGGGCGGAGATCCGCAGATAGGTGCTCGCGTACGGGGCGGCGGTCTCCGAGGCGCCGAGGAGCTCGACGATGGGGGAGGCCAGGGGCAGGACGACCGCGATGACGCCGGCGCCGAGGAACAGGGCGAGCCAGACGCCGTCCATACCCTGCTGGATGGCGGCACGCAGATCGCCCGCGCCGACCCGGCGGGCCACGGCGGCCGTCGTCGCGTAGGCGAGGAAGACGAACACGCTCACGGCGGTCGTGAGGAGGGCGGAGGCGATGCCGAGGCCGGCCAGCTGGGCCGTGCCGAGGTGCCCCACGATCGCGCTGTCGGCCAGCACGAACAGGGGCTCGGCGACGAGCGCGCCGAAGGCCGGGACGGCGAGGGCGACGATCTCCCGGTCATGACGTCGCCGACGGGAGCGGGACGCCGCTGGAGCATGTGTCATGGCCATCAATCTAATCGTCCACAGGTAACAGATGCAAGCCACCTGAGACCCTTACATCGCACGGTGAGGAGGATCATGGCGTCAGCCCACGCCAAGGATCTTGGCCCGAGCGGGAAAGTTTTTCTTCTGCACAGCCGGTGGACGTCGAATGGGCTGGTCACAGGCTGTTTGGTCGAGGGGGCGAGGTCTTGTTCACAGGGCTGTCCACCGTGTCGTGCACAGGTTTCACGGAGTTCTCCACAGCAATGAGGTCTTCGTCCACATGGCCTGTGGATAACCAGATTGGCTGACGGTGCAGACGGGCCTACCGTGGTGCGGCGCCCGCTCCGCCTCGGCAACACGGAATCCTCACAAACCGACGCGCCGACAACCGGAGGACGGGCCTCTTATTTGTCAGTGCCGTGGCCTAGAAATGAGGGGCACGGCGAGGTCCGCCCGGCGGACGGAGGAGGTGGTTCGGTGAGTATCTCCGAGCCCTTGGACGACCCGTGGGCCGACAGCGGGCCCAGTGATCGTCTGCCCGCCTCGCGCCGGCGCGGCGAGGGCGGCGGACCAGCCCGGGACGAACAGCACGACCGAGGCCGGGACGGCGGCGCGTGGGACGGCGGCTCCGCCTTCGAACGTGTCCCCCCGCAGGACCTGGACGCCGAGCAGTCCGTCCTCGGCGGCATGCTCCTGTCCAAGGAAGCCATCGCCGACGTGGTCGAGATCCTCAAAGGCCACGACTTCTACAAACCGGCCCACGAGACGATCTACCAGGCGATCCTCGACGTCTACGCGCGCGGGGAACCCTCGGACCCCATCACGATCGCCGCCGAGCTCACCAAACGCGGCGAGATCACCAAGGTGGGCGGCGCCGCGTATCTGCACGCCCTGGTCCAGACGGTGCCGACGGCGGCGAACGCCGAGTACTACGCGGAGATCGTCCACGAACGGGCCGTCCTGCGCCGCCTCGTGGAGGCCGGTACGCGCATCACGCAGATGGGATACGCGGCCGACGACGACGTCGACGAGATCGTCAACCGGGCGCAGGCGGAGATCTACGCCGTCACCGAGCAGCGCACCAGCGAGGACTACCTGCCGCTGGGCGACATCATGGAGGGCGCGCTCGACGAGATCGAGGCGATCGGCTCGCGCAGCGGCGAGATGACCGGCGTCCCCACGGGGTTCACGGACTTCGACTCGCTGACCAACGGTCTGCACCCCGGTCAGATGATCGTCATCGCCGCGCGTCCCGCGATGGGCAAGTCGACGCTCGCGCTGGACTTCGCCCGGGCGGCGTCGATCAAGAACAACCTGCCGAGCGTCATCTTCTCCCTCGAAATGGGCCGCAACGAGATCGCCATGCGCCTGCTGTCCGCCGAGGCCCGGGTCGCGCTGCACCACATGCGCTCGGGCACGATGACGGACGAGGACTGGACGCGGCTCGCCCGCCGCATGCCGGACGTGTCGGCCGCACCCCTCTACATCGACGACTCGCCCAACCTGTCGATGATGGAGATCCGCGCCAAGTGTCGCCGCCTGAAGCAGCGCAACGACCTCAAGCTCGTCGTGATCGACTACCTCCAGCTGATGCAGTCCGGCGGCTCCAAGCGCGCCGAGAGCCGCCAGCAGGAGGTCTCGGACATGTCCCGTAACCTCAAGCTTCTCGCCAAGGAGCTGGAGATCCCGGTCATCGCCCTCTCCCAGCTGAACCGTGGCCCCGAGCAGCGCACCGACAAGAAGCCCATGGTCTCCGACCTGCGTGAGTCCGGCTCCATCGAGCAGGACGCCGACATGGTCATCCTGCTGCACCGCGAGGACGCCTACGAGAAGGAGTCCCCCCGTGCGGGCGAGGCCGACCTGATCGTCGCCAAACACCGAAACGGCCCCACCGCCACCATCACCGTCGCCTTCCAGGGCCACTACTCCCGCTTCGTGGACATGGCACAGACGTGAGGGCCGGCCTCGCGTGAGACGCAGCGAGCGCAGGCCGGGGACCACATGGATGCGCTGCTACTGGGACGAGGAAGACATCTGGTTCTACCTCGAGGTCGACGACGAGGACTGGGTGATCCGACAGGTCGAGCTCGAAGGGCCCGAGCGGACCCCGATCGCAGCTGCTTCCCTCGCCGAGTGGCGGCGGGCACAGGAGACCGGCCGCCTCGCCACGTACGAGAGCAGCTTCGGGATCACCGCCGAACGGCCTGTCTCCGAAGGGGAGGGCCACGATCCGGAGCCGCTGACCTGAGACGAGTTCGAGCAGGTCTGGAACACCGCCCGTCGGCGGATTGCGGACCGGCCGTCATAGAACGGGTCGCACGGACTTCGGCCGTTCCGGACGTCACCCGAGGCACCCATGGGACAAGGGCCGAAGATGACGCATGTCCTCGTGGTTCGGTCGTGCGGTGGTCATGACGGAGGGGCACGAGGGCGTCCTGGCGCCGGGCCGGGAGAAATGTGCTCGACGTGGGCGGGGGCGGCGGGTGGACTGGGGGGATGACGACATCGCAGGAAGTTCCCCAGGAAGAGCTGCTTCCCGCCACGCGGCGGGCTCTGTTGCACCGGATCGCCGTCGGCCAGGCCGAGGGGCGGGCTCCGTCTCTCGTGGCGGCCGTTGTGCGGGGTGGCCGGACCGTCTGGCACGGGTCGCGCACCTCGGTGGAGGGGCACGGTCCGGACGAGAACACGCAGTACCGGATCGGTTCACTCACCAAGACCTTCACCGCCGTGCTGATCCTGCGCCTGCGTGACGAGGGCAGGCTCGACCTGAGCGACCCGCTGGAGAAGCACCTGCCCGGCACGGGGGCGGGGGAGGCCACGATCGCGCAGCTGCTCGCGCATGCCGCCGGGCTCGCCGCCGAGTCACCCGCGCCCTGGTGGGAGCGCACCGCGGGCTCACTGCGACCGGAACTGGCCGATGTCCTCGGGGCCGAACCACTGCGGCACCCGGTCGGCAGCCGGTTCCACTACTCCAACCCGGGCTACACCGTGCTGGGCGCGCTGGTCGAGCGGCTGCGTGAGGCCCCTTGGGAGGACGTCCTCCGGCGTGAGGTGCTCGTACCTCTCGGCCTGCACCGCACCAGCGGCAGTCGACGGGCGCCGCACGCGGGCGGCTGGGCCGTCCATCCCTGGGCGGACGTGATGCTGCCGGAACCCGTCCAGGATCTCGGTCTGATGGCCCCCGCGGGCCAGCTCTGGTCGACCACCGCCGACCTGGCCCGTTTCGCGGTCTTCCTGGCGCGGGGCGACGAGCGGGTGCTGAGCGCGGAGTCCGTCCGTGAGATGCGGACGCCCGCCGCGCCCTCCGACGCCGCTGATCTGGCGGCGGTATCCGCGTACGGGCTCGGCCTGCAGCTCCAGTACCGCGACGGCCGGCTGCTGGCGGGGCACTCCGGGTCCCTTCCGGGGTTCCTCGCCAATCTCTCGGTGAGTGTGGAGGACGACGTCGCGGCGGTCGTCCTCGCCAACTGCACCTCCGGTCCGCAGGTGACGGGCATCGCGGCCGACCTCGTACGGATCGTGGCGGAGGCGGAACCGCGGATCCCGGAGCCGTGGCGGCCGCTGCGGGAGGTCGATCCGGTGGTGCTGGAGCTCACCGGGCAGTGGTACTGGGGGACGCAGGGCTTCACCCTGCGCCTGGAAGCCGACGGAGGCCTGGCACTGGAGCCGCTCGCGGAGGTGGGACGCCGTGCCCGGCTCCGGGCGAACGGCGACGGCACCTGGACCGGACTCGACGGGTACTACGCGGGGGAGCCGCTGACGGTCGTACGGCGGTCGGACGGCTCGGTGAGCCATCTGGACCTCGGCTCGTTCGTGTTCACGAGGACGCCGTACGACCCGGAGGCGGACGTGCCGGGCGGGGTGGACCCGGACGGGTGGCGGGGGATGGACGCCATCCGCTGAGCAGAGAGCCGCGCCGAGCCCTCCGATCAGCGGTCGCACGAGTTTTCACACCCTCGCGCGTCTCGAACAGGTCGGTATCGAGCGTCTTCCGGTTCCTGTTTCACGTGAAACGGAAGACGCCTCGGCGTGGTGCGCCCGTACCTCCTGCCGTCGGTCAGAGCGCGAGCTTGAAGCCGACGTGTGAGGCCGTGAAGCCGAGCCGCTCGTAGAAGCGATGGGCGTCGGTCCGGCTGGCGTCCGAGGTGAGCTGCACGAGTTGGCATCCCTCACGCCGGGACTGGTCGACGGCCCATTCGATGAGGCGGGAGCCGAGGCCGCCGCCACGCGCGTCGGCGTGGATGCGCACCGCCTCGATGATCGAGCGGGTGGCCCCCTTGCGGGACAGACCCGGGATGAGGGTCAGCTGCAGCGTGCCGACGACACGGCCGTCCTGTACGGCCACGACGAGGTGCTGGTGGGGGTCACCGGACAGGCGCTTCAGCGCGGCCAGATAGGGCGACAGATCGTCCGGGGATTCGCGCGCGGCACCCAGTGGGTCGTCGGCGAGCATGTCCACGATGGCAGGGACGTCGTCCTCGGTCGCGGGCCGTATCTCAAGATCTCCCATGGCCGCACTCTATGCGGGCGCCTTGAGGGACTCCACGACGCGGACGAGCGGCGCCAGCTCGGTGTTCTGCGCGGCCTCGTCCAGGGCCTCGCGCAACGCGGCGTCGTTGGTGGGCCGGGCCTGTTCGAGGAGCTGCAGACCCGCCTCGGTCACGTTCGTGTAGATGCCCCGCCGGTCGGTGGGGCACAGATAGCGGGAGAGCAGCCCGCGGTCCTCCAGCCGCGTCACCAGGCGCGTCGTGGCGCTCTGGCTGAGCACCACCGCATCGGCCACCTGCTTCATCTGCAGCTGCCCGCCCTCGCCGTCGTGTTGCCGGCTGAGCACGTCGAGCAGCGAGTACTCCCGCACGCTCAGCCCGTGCCCGGACTGCAGGGCGCGCTCGATGTGCGCCTCAATGCGTCCGTGCAGCAGCGAGAGAGCGCACCAGCCCTGGGCGGGGGCGGTGAGCGCGGGGTCCGTCGCGGTCATGGTGATCATCCTCCCGGAGCGGCTGCGTCCAGGATAGACGACGAACGAAGAAACCCTCGCTTGCATATATCCCGCGTCTGCAATTATTGTCTTCGCCTGTAAGGAGCACAAGCAATCGTTTGGAAGGTCTCCCCCCATGCCTCTCGCGCTCCTGGCCCTCGCCATCGGGGCCTTCGGCATCGGCACCACCGAGTTCGTGATCATGGGCGTACTGCCCGAGGTCGCCGAGGACTTCCGTGTCACCATCCCCACCGCGGGTCTGCTGGTGACCGGCTACGCCCTCGGCGTCATGTTCGGTGCCCCGCTGATGACCGCCCTCGGCACGCGGGTCTCCCGCAAGCGCATGCTGATGCTGCTGATGGGCCTGTTCGTCGTGGGCAACCTGCTCTCCGCCGTGGCACCCGTGTTCGCACTGATGCTGGCGGGCCGCGTGGTCGCCTCCCTCGCACACGGCGCCTTCTTCGGCATCGGTGCCGTGGTGGCGGCCGAACTGGTCGCGCCCCAGAAGAAGGCCGCCGCCCTTTCGATGATGTTCAGCGGACTCACCGTCGCGAACGTCGTCGGCGTCCCGCTCGGCACCTTCGTCGGTCAGTCCGCCGGCTGGCGGATCACCTTCGCCCTCGTCGCCGCACTGGGGGTACTCGGTCTGCTCGGCGTCGCCCGGCTGGTGCCCGACGTGCCCCGGCCGGAGGGCGTGCGCCTGCGCCATGAACTGTCGGCGCTGAAGAACGTCCAAGTGCTGCTCGCGATGGGGATGACCGTGCTCGGGTTCGGCGGTGTCTTCGCCGCCGTCACCTACATCGCCCCGATGATGACGCGGGTCGCCGGCTTCTCCGACGGATCGGTCACCTGGCTGCTGGTACTGCTCGGTCTCGGCATGGTCGCCGGAAACTACCTCGGCGGACGCTACGCGGACCGTGCGCTGATGCCCCTGCTGTACACATCCCTCGGCGGGCTCGCCCTCGTGCTCGCACTGTTCACCGTGACCGCCCACTACAAGGTGCTCGCGGCGGCGACCCTCCCCCTGATCGGCGCCCTGGGCTTCGCGACCGTGCCGCCCCTGCAGAAGCGCGTCCTCGACCACGCCCACGGCGCTCCGACACTGGCCTCGGCGGTGAACATCGGCGCCTTCAACCTCGGCAACGCGCTGTCCGCCTGGCTCGGCGGGTTGGTCATCGCGGCGGGGCTCGGATACACCGCGCCCAACTGGGTCGGCGCGCTCCTCGCCGCCTCCGCGCTGCTCCTCGCAGTCCTCTCGGCGGCCCTGGAGCGCCGGGGAACCGCGTCCCCCCGCCTCGTGGCCGCCGGCGGCGCCCCTGCCGAGCGACCCATGGCCGCACACCGCTGACGGAGCCGCCGTCGGCCTCGACCGGTCGTGCCGCGGATCAGCCCGCCGCGACCGTCAGCGGAGCGAACCGCCGGGTCCAGTCCCCGGGCAGGTCGGGCACGCCGTACGTCATGACGGCGGTAGAGGTGACCGTCACCAGTCCCCGGTCCTTGAGCCAGGCGAGGAGTTCCTCGTGCCGTACGTCGATGTCGGTGCGCAGCGGCCGCTCGCCGCCCTCGGCGAGCGCCGTGACGAGGGCCTTGGCGGTCCGGGTGTCCCGGGCGACCAGCGGTCCCACGACATGGGTGTCCATATTGGGCCAGGCGGCCGCGTATCCGATCAGCAGGCCGTCCTCGTGCGCCACCCTGATCCGGTCGGCGAAGGCCGGGAGACGGGTGATCATGTGGGTGCGGTCGCTGCCGAAGACCTCCGCGTCGAGGCGGAGGATCGACACGAGGTCCTCCGCGGTCGCCGCCCGGGTGCTGACGCCGGATTCCGCGGCGCCGGGGAGGAAGTGCCCGCGCACCATCTCGGCCCCTCCCGTGACCTTGAAGCCGAGCTCCTCGTAGAGGGGGCGGCCGTACGGTGTCGCGAACAGGGTCAGGGGCGTGGTGCCGGCCTCGGTCACCACATGCCGCATCAGCCGGCGGCCGACGCCCTGGCGCGCATGCCGCTCGGCGACCAGCACCATGCCGATCGAGCTCAGGTCCGGGCGCCCGTGGGGGCCGTAGTCCGTGACCACGCATGCGCCGACCAGACCGCCCTCGGGGTCGTCGATGCCGTACCCCTGTCCGGCGGCGAGCAGCAGCCCCCACTTGTGTTCTTCACGGGGCCAGCCCCGGTCTTCGGACAGGTCGGCACACGCGGTGACATCGCGCGGTGTCAGGCGGCGGATGGGCAGAACGGAGAGGGAGAGTGTCGGCACGCAGGTCAGGCTGTCCGACGGAGCGCCCCTCCGTCCACCGCTTTGCCCGAGGACCCCGAAGTTTTGGCCACCCACGGGGTCACACGCGTGGCACTCAGCCCAGGTCGGACGCCAGTAGCGCCCGTACCCCCTCGATATTGCCGTCTAGGTAGTGCCTCAAGGACAGCGGAACGAGGTGGACCGAGGCGATGCCGACCCGGGTGAACGGCACGCGGACGATCTCGTACTCACCGCACGGCTGCTCCACCTCCGGCCCGTGACGCTGCCGTTCGTCCATCGACTCCAGTCGGCAGACGAAGAAGTGCTGTACTTTCACCCCGGTCGCGCCACCGTCCTCGCCGATGTGCTCCACGGTGTCCACGAAGCAGGGAACCACGTCCGTGATCTTGGCGCCCAGTTCCTCGTGCACCTCTCGGTGGAGGGCGTCGACCACGGTCGGGTCCTCCGGTTCCACTCCGCCACCGGGCGTGACCCAGTAGGGATCGACACCCGGCTTGGTCCGCTTGATGAGGACGAGCGCGTCGCCGTCGAGCAGGACGGCGCGGGCGGTGCGCTTGACCACGGGACGAACGGTCATGCGTGAAATGTGGCCCAGCTGGTTCCACGTGAAACATGCCGGGTGTTTCACGTGAAACGTCCGGAGTGCGGCGAGCAGCGAGCGTCCTCGGGTCCCGGAGACGGCCCACCCGTGCTGGGGACGGTCAGCACCAGCCCGCGGCCTTGCGCAGCAGCCAGTCGTGCGCCCGGGCGATGTGCGGCATCGCGAGGGTGCCGGTGCGGACCGCCACGAAATAGGTGCGCAGGGGCGGCACCGAAGGGTCGAGCAGGGCGACGAGTTCCCCGCGTTCCAGGGCGGTCGTGCACAGATAACGCGGGATCACCGCGAGACCGGCACCCCGGGCGGCGCAGGCGAGGACCGCCCGGAGATCCGGGACGACGACGCTGCCGGAGGCGGCCGGGTGCGCGTCGAAGACGGAAGCCCAGTAGCGGGCGACGAACGGCAGTGATTCGTGCACCTCGACCACCGGGAGGTCCTCGAGGCCGGAGCCGTCCTGGAGACGGTGCCCCTCAGAGGTGAGGTGCGCGGCCCATCGGGGGGAGGCGACGAGGACGAGCTCCTCGTCACAGAGCGGTGTCGCGGTGAGCAGGCCCCCGCGAGGACGGGCGGTGGTGATGGCCAGATCGTGATGCCCTGCGGCCAAGCCCTCCAGCGCCTCGTCGTGGTGGGCGAAGGAGGCCCGCAGCGCGAACCCCTGACCGTGGTCCCCGATCAGCTCCATCAGCGCGGGCAAGGCCCGCTCGGCGGTGAACTCGGGCGGGCCGACAAGATGGAGCGTGCGTAAGGAGGAGTCCTCTTCGAGTCCGGTCTCGGCGATCTCCACCAGGGCGTCGAGGTGCGGGGCGGCCTTGTGTGCCAGCTCGTCGCCGATGGTCGTCGGAGTCACCCCGCGGGCCTGCCGCAGGAAGAGGGGGCGGCCCAACTGCCGCTCCAGGGTGCGGATCTGCGAGGTGACCGCGGGCTGCGACAGGCCGAGCAGGGCGGCGGCGCGAGTGAAGGAACCGGCCCGGTGCACCGTGACGAACGTGCGCAACAGGGCCAAGTCCATGGTGCTTCCCTCCCTCGCGCCACCCACGCGGCGCCGCGCACGGCGGCAGCGCCCTGGCCCCGTAGGCGCCCAACTATAAATAAGTCGATAGGAACCTGTCGCTACTGTGATTGGACACTGACACAGAGTCAACTAGCCTTGGTCGGGCGGTTCTTCGCGCGGCGGAACCGGAGCGGTCCGAACCACGAGGGGGAGGTTCGGACCGCCCGCTTCCGCCGCGCGGAGGCCGCTCGGCGGCGGCGTCCCGGCCTCGGCGAACCGCACGGGGTCGCGCTCAGTCCGCCGACTCCTTCAGGGCCCGCAGCACGTCCGCCACCAGGTCCTCCGGGTCCTCGGCGCCCACGGAGAAGCGGACGAAGCCCTCCGGCACCGCGTCGCCGCCCCAGCGACCACGCCGTTCGGCGGTGGACCGCACCCCGCCGAAACTCGTGGCCTCCTCGGCCAGCCGCAGCGCCCCGAGGAAGCGGTCGGTACGCTCCCGCGTGGCCAGCGTGAACGACACCACGCTTCCGAAGTGCCGCATCTGCCGCGAGGCGAGGGCGTGGGACGGGTCGTCCGGCAGGCCCGGATAGCGCAGACCGGACACCTCGGGGTGGTCCCGCAGCGCCTGCGCGAGAATCAGAGCGTTGGCGGTCTGCCGCTCTGCCCGCAGCGCGAGGGTGGCCAGCGAGCGGTGTGCGAGCCAGGCCTCCATCGGCCCCGGGATCGCTCCGACGATCTTGCGCCAGTGCCGGACCGGGGCGATCAGCTCGGCGTCCCGCGCCACGACATAGCCCAGCAGCACATCGCCGTGCCCGGTGAGCATCTTGGTGCCGCTGGCCACGGCGAAGTCGGCGCCCAGTTCGAGCGGTCGCTGCCCCAGCGGGCCGGCGAGGGTGTTGTCGACGGCGACGAGCGTCCCCTGCGCGTGTGCCGCCTCGACCAGGCGGCGTACGTCGCACACGTCGAGTCCCGGGTTCGACGGGGTCTCGATCCACAGCAGCCGGGCCCCGTCGAGGACGTCGAGCTGGGCGTCGCCGCCGGTCGGAGCGGTGCGCACCTCGATGCCGTAGGCGGTCAGCTGCTCGCGCACCAGGGGCAGCGCCTGGTAGCCGTCCGAGGGCAGGACCACGGCGTCGCCCGCACGCAGCTGGGAGAAGAGGACGGAGGAGATCGCCGCCATGCCGGAGGCGAAGACGAGTGTCCGCACGTCCTCCTCGCCGGGCGCCTCCAGTTCGCCGATGGCGTTCTCCAGCAGCGTCCACGTCGGGTTCTCGTCGCGGCCGTAGGCGTACGGGCCGGTCGGCTCGCCGGGCAGATGGAAATGCGCGGCGAAGACCGGGCCGGGGAGGGTCGGTTCGTGCTTCACCGGCTCGGGCAGGCCCGCGCGCACCGCGCGGGTGCTGTCACCGATGCCCCGGGTCTCCCCGGTGGCCGCGGTGGTCGCGGTGTCCCCGCCGTCTCCGCCTGGCCCGCCGGCCCCGTTGGCCCCGTTCTGCGGGGTGGCCCCGTCCTCTTGAGTGTCTGGGGTGTTCGCCTGGCGTTCGCTCATGCCGCCTGTGCCTCCGTCTCCTGCGTGTCCAGGGCGAGCGGACCGGACCGAGCAGAGGCTCGCCTCGGCCATTTTCTCAGGTCACGCCCTTACGGGCGCTGGCAGGTCACACCTCGCCGGCGTCGCCGGGGGAACGCCCCGCGGATGACCGGCGCCCCTGGTCAGTCCTCGTCGGGGAGGACGACGTGCAGTGCCCAGGACACGACCGAGATGATCAGACCGCCGAGGACGGCCGTCCAGAAGCCCTCGACGTGGAAGCTGAGATCCACTTTCCCGGCCACCCACGAGGTGAGCAGCAGCATCAGCGCGTTGACCACCAGGGTGATCAGGCCGAGCGTCAGGATGAACAGCGGAAAGGTCAGCACCTGCACGACCGGCTTGACCAGGACGTTCACGAGGCCGAACAGCAGCGCGACCAGGATGAGGGTGCCGGCTTTCTTGCCGGTACTGTCACCGGTCAGCGTGATCTTGTCGAGCAGCCAGACGGCGACCGCCAGGGCGCCCGCGTTGGCGATCGTCTTGACTAGGAAATTCTTCATGTGTCTGATCGTCTCCGATCGTGGCAGAGGAGATCAACGGGCGGGCGCCACGGGCCCGCGCGTGCGAGGGACAGGAAGAGGAGGGGACGATGAAGGCATTCCGGCTGGACGAACTGGAGGCCGAACGGGCCGCCAACGACGGGGCCTACCTGCAGTTCCTGCGCGAGCGCAATATGTCGGTGGGCCTGTACGCGCTGGACGCGGGGGCCGTCGACCCGCAGCAGCCGCACCAGCAGGACGAGGTGTACTACGTCGCCAGCGGGCGGGCGTCGATCACCGTCGGCCTGGAGACGACCCAGGTGGCCCGCGGCAGCGTCGTCTACGTGCCCGCCGGCGTGGCACACAAGTTCCACCACATCACCGAGGACCTCAGGGTGCTGGTGGTGTTCTCTCCGCCGGAGAGCTGAGGTCCTTCCTCAGGGTTCCCTAGGGGATCGATCAGGGGAGGACAAGGGGTGCGCGGCGCCCGTTCGTGCCTCCCGCGGCCCTAGCATCGAAGCAGTACACAGCAGGACCTGTGCGACACGTTCCGAGAGCGGGACAGCGGGTGCGCCGGGCGGAGAGGTGAGGACAGAGCGATGCGAGAGATCTTCGCGGGGTTGCCGTGGTGGGTGAAGTGGGTCGCGGTGCCGGTCATCGCCTTTGTCGTGTTCGGCGGCCTGATAGCCAGCGTGCTCGGATTCCTCATCGGGGTGCTGTTCAAGGTGCTGCTGTTCGTCGCGCTGGTCGGCGGACTGATCTACGTCGTCCGGAAGTTCATGGCGGGTTCCTCCTCCTCGCGCGGCGACTGGTGAGGCCTCCGGCGCGGCGGCGGTGAGCCCCGCGCACTCCGCGTCCCCGGGCCCTGCGCCCCCCCGCGGGCCTCGTCGGCCTCGGGGGCGGCCGGTGGGGAGAGGTGCCCGGAGCGACAGCGGAGGAGCAACACAAACGCGGGGTTCCCTCGCGCGGGGGAAGTTTCCCTCCAGCGGCGGCTGGGAGCGGTGAGGGGCGATTAGAGTCCGGAACTCCGCACGGGGCCTGTCCGCCCCCGCGGGCGGCGCACACCCCTCCCGTGTCTCCCCGCACGGGCGGCTCCTCCTCGCGCTCCGGGAGTGCCCCATGGCCACGGTCGGTTCCGTACCCGTAGAGATCCACGCACCACCCGCCCAGCGAACGCCACCGCTGCGGGAATCGCACCCGACCACCCTGATCGGCTCCGTGCAGCGGGCGATGCGCCTGCTGGAGTGCGTGGCCGCCCGCGAGTACGGCGCCACCGCCAAACAACTCGCCCGCGAGGCCCAGTTGGCCCTCCCCACGACGTACCACCTGCTGCGCACGCTGACCCACGAGGGCTACCTCCGCCGCGACAAGGGGATGTTCTTCCTCGGGGACGCCGCCGAGCGGCTCGGCAGGAGCGGAGCTCGGCAGAAACGTCGCAGCACCGTCGAGGACGCCCTCGCGGGCTGGCGCGACATGCTCGGTGTCCCCGTCTACTACGCCGTCTACCGCGCCGGTGAGATCGAGGTGGTCTCGGTCGCGGACACCCCGGGGAACCCGGCGGTCGCCGAGTGGGCGGACTTCCGGGAGACCGGGCACGCCCACGCGATCGGACAGTGCCTGCTCTCCCAGCTCGACGACGAGGCCCGTCGTGACCACGTCGACCGCCACCCCGTACGGACGATCACCCCGTACACGGTCCCCGACGCCCACGCGCTGCTGCGGCGCCTGGAGAGCATCGGCCGTATGGAACCCGTCTTCGAGCGGCAGGAGTACATGCTCGGCACGGTCTGCGCCGCCCTTCCGCTCACGGCCGGGACGACCGCGGCGACCGTGGCCTTCTCGCTGCCCTGCCGTCAGGCAGAACGGCTGCTGCCCGTCGTGCGCAGACTGCAGAACGAGATGGGCCGACTCGTCGGCGCGCTCGCGCTGTCTATCAGTATCTGAAAACTCACTCCTTGTGATCTCCTGTGTACTGTCTGCAAGATTTCTGGCAGCGTCAGGTGCATCCTGACCAGTCGACGGCAATTGACGGGGTAGGCGATGAGCGAGTCCGTAGTGCAGGCGGAGGTCATGATGAGCTTCTTGGTCTCGGAGGAACTCTCCTTCCGGATCCCCGTGGAGCTCCGCTACGAGACCTGCGATCCCTTTGCCGTGCGGCTTACCTTCCATCTGCCCGGTGACGCACCCGTCACCTGGGCGTTCGGGCGCGAGCTGCTGGTCGACGGAGTGGGGCGGCCCTGCGGCGACGGGGACGTGCACATCGCGCCCGCCGATCCCCACGCGATCGGCGAGGTGTTGATCAGGCTCCAGGTCGGGGCCGACCGCGCCGTGTTCAAGTCCGGGGCGGCGCCGCTCGTGGCCTTCCTCGACCGCACGGACAAGCTGGTACCGCTCGGGCAGGAGCGTTCCCTCGCGGACTTCGACACCCTGCTCGACGAGGCGCTGGACCGCATCCTCGCCGAGGAGCAGAGCGCGGGGTGAGCGCCGTCCCGCACATGGATGGTCCGGACGGCGGAGGAACGCTTCAGCAACACGCTCGCCCGCCCGTGTCCGCACCCCTCATCGTTTGCGGCGACGGCCCCGCCCACCGCGCGCCGAGGGCACCGCGGCCGTCCCTTGGGCGAGCCGGTCCCCCGCCGGGGACGTGCCCCCGTGCGGCGGCGTCGCCGGGCCCCCCGCGTCCGGGCGGTCCGCGGAGACCACCAGCGCGGCCAGGGCGGTGGTCACCGGCACCGAGGCCACCAGCCCGATGGAGCCGACGAGGGTGCGCACGATCTCCTCGGCCACCAGCTCACTGGTGGCGACCGTCCCCACATCGCTCCGCGCGACGGAGAAGAGCAGCAGCAAGGGCAGTGCCGCACCCGCGTAGGCCAGGACCAGGGTGTTGACGACCGAGGCAATGTGATCGCGGCCGATCCGTATGCCCGCCCGGTACAGCGCCCGCCGCCCCAGGGCGGGATTCGCCTCGTGCAGCTCCCACACCGCGGACGTCTGGGTCACCGTCACGTCGTCGAGCACTCCGAGCGAACCGATGATGACGCCGGCCAGCAGCAGACCGCTCATGTCGATGTCCGGATAAAGCCCGTGGATCAGGCCGGTGCTGTCGTCGGTGTTCCCGGTCAGCGCGGCCCACCCGAGGAACACCGAGCCCAGAACGCCGATCAGCCCCAGCGAGATCAGCGTGCCGAGCACCGCGACCGAGGTGCGGGCGGAGAGACCGTGGCACATGTACAGGGCGATCAGCATGATGGCGCTCGACCCCACCACCGCCACCGCCAGCGGGTTCGAGCCCTGCAGTATCGCCGGCAGGATGAAGAACGACAGCAACAGGAAACTGACGGCCAGGGAGATCAGGGCGGCCAGACCCCGCATCCGGCCCACGACCACCACGGCGACGGCGAAGATGCCGGCGAGCAGCACCATGGGCAGCGTGCGCTTCACGTCGGTGACCGCGTACTGCAGATTCTTCGGCGCGGAGGGCTCGTAGGAGACCACGACCTTCTCGCCCTGGTGCAGTTGGCGGGTCTGGTCCGGCTGGACGACCTCGGTGAAGGTGCGGCCCTTGTCTTTGCCCGTGTCCACGCGGACCGTGGCCTTCTTGCACGCACCGGACCCCGCGCCGGACTTCTCGGCGGAGGCGCCGCCGGCCGGAGCGCCCTCGGCGGCCGCCCCCTCCGCTCCCGGGCCGCCGTCGCCCGTGCCGCCGCCCCCGGCGCCCACGGAGGCGCAGTCCACGCGGACCACCTCGGTGACCGTGGCCTGCTGCGTCTGGCGGTCGAAGCCGACGCCGGTGCGCTCGTGCCCCGGTACGCCGCCCGGCCACAGCACCACAAGACCCACGACCACCGCGACGGCGAACGGGACCAGGACGGCCGTGATGACCCTTCGGAGCTGCCGGGAAGCGGGCGCCGCCGGACCGTGGTGATGGCTGTGGGAGTGGCCGCCGCTTCCCTCAGGACCGGTCGCCGGAGGGGGGTGCTCGTGCGGCGGGGGCTGATGGGGAGGGTGTTGATGCGGGGGGCGCTGGGGGTGCTGCTGGGGCGTGGTCACCGGTGCATCATCGCAAGAAGACCGGGGGCCCACTGTTCAGTGCGGCCACGCAGGCGCTAGCGTAAAAGCACCTTTGTACACGCGGGAGCTCGGAGCACCGGGCTGAGAGGGCGCTGACCTCCGCACAGGCCATGTTTCACGTGGAACATCGCCGGCGGACACCGCTGCGTCGACCGCTGAACCTGTTACCGGGTAATGCCGGCGTAGGGAGTAGGTCTCATGACCATCAAGGACACACGCACGCCTGCCTCGACGCAGAACGCCAGTGTGGACTCCAGCGGAAGCACCGACGGGAACCTCGAGGAGAACACCGGCGGGACACCCCAGGGCGAGAAGACCGCAGCGTCCATCGGCTGGCACAAGGCGTACGTCGAGGGCTCGCGCCCCGATCTGCGCGTGCCGGTCCGTCAGGTGCACCTCACCAACGGGAAGTCGGTCACGCTGTACGACACCTCCGGGCCGTACACCGACCCCACCGTCCGGACCGACGTCCGCAGGGGCCTCGCGGCGCTGCGGGAGAACTGGATCGTCGCCCGGGGTGACACCGAGGAGTACGCGGGCCGTCCCGTCCGGCCCGAGGACGACGGCCTCAAGCACACCTCGCCGCGCGGAGGGTTGCGCAATCTCGACGCGGTCTTCCCCGGGCGCCCCCGCCGGCCGCGGCGGGGTGTGGGCGGGACACCGGTGACCCAGCTCGCCTACGCGCGACGGGGGGAGATCACCCCGGAGATGGAGTTCGTGGCCCTCAGGGAGAACGTTTCCCCGGAGGTCGTACGGGAGGAGATCGCGGCGGGGCGCGCGGTGCTGCCCGCGAACGTCAACCACCCGGAGATCGAGCCGATGATCATCGGCAAGCGCTTCCTGGTGAAGGTCAACGCCAACATCGGCAATTCCGCGGTCACCTCCTCCATCGAGGAGGAGGTCGAGAAGATGACCTGGGCGACCCGCTGGGGCGCCGACACGGTCATGGACCTGTCCACCGGGCGCAATATCCACACCACGCGCGAGTGGGTGCTGCGCAACTCCCCCGTGCCGATCGGCACGGTGCCGCTCTACCAGGCACTGGAGAAGGTCGACGGCAGGGCCGAGGAACTGACCTGGGAGATCTACAAGGACACCGTCATCGAGCAGGCCGAGCAGGGTGTGGACTACATGACCGTCCACGCGGGCGTCCGGCTGCCGTACGTCCCGCTCACCGCGAACCGCAAGACGGGAATCGTCTCGCGCGGCGGCTCCATCATGGCGGCGTGGTGCCTGGCCCACCACAAGGAGTCGTTCCTCTACGAGAACTTCGAGGAGCTCTGCGAGATCCTCGCGGCCTACGACGTCACGTACTCCCTCGGCGACGGTCTGCGCCCCGGGTCGATCGCGGACGCCAACGACGAGGCGCAGTTCGCCGAGTTGCGCACACTCGGGGAACTCAACACGATCGCCAAGCGTTTCCACGTACAGACCATGATCGAGGGCCCGGGACACGTCCCGATGCACAAGATCAAGGAGAACATCGACCTTCAGCAGGAGATCTGCGATGAGGCTCCGTTCTATACGCTCGGCCCGCTGACGACGGACGTCGCTCCGGCGTACGACCACATCACCTCCGGCATCGGTGCCGCGATGATCGCCTGGTGGGGCACGGCCATGCTCTGCTACGTCACGCCCAAGGAACACCTGGGCCTGCCCAACCGCGACGACGTCAAGACCGGTGTCATCACCTACAAGATCGCCGCCCACGCGGCCGACCTCGCCAAGGGACACCCCGGTGCCCAGGAATGGGACGACGCGCTGTCCGACGCACGGTTCGAGTTCCGCTGGGAGGACCAGTTCAACCTGGCCCTCGACCCGGACACGGCCCGCGAGTTCCACGACGAGACCCTGCCGGCGGAGCCCGCCAAGACGGCGCACTTCTGCTCGATGTGCGGTCCCAAATTCTGCTCGATGAAGATTAGTCAATCCATCACAGAGCGCTTCGGGAGTGCGGCGGCCGAGGGGGCGACGGCGGAGGAGGTCGCGGAGGGGATGCTCCAGAAGTCGAAGGAGTTTGCCGAGGCGGGTAACCGGGTTTACCTGCCGATTGCGGACTAGGTTCTACCTGCGGTGGTCCGTGCTCTGGGACGGTCTGAGACCTGGCCCAAAGCACGGACCCATCGGTCTGGAGTGTGCCGCTATCGGGCAGAGCAACACGCTCCTCGGCATGTGATCAGTGGTGGTGATTCCACCAGTAGAGCGCGAGTGCTGCGACCCCGCTCAAGCTCGTCTTGACGGCGACGCGCACCATCTCATCGCCAGCAGAGTGCATGAGCCGGCGGAAGTGTCGCCGGGCGGATCGTTCAGGAAGGTTGAAGTGCCTGCACTCGCACGGCGGCGACACTTGGGGGATCTTGGAAGTAGGTCGATGTCCGACCTTAAGCGGGCATAGGGGATCTGGAACGGAAGAAGCTCAACGAACAGGCTGCTGGCGTGCGGCGCTTGTGCGAGCGAGGCGTCCTGCGCAGATCGGGCGATCAGTGAGCTCTTCGGGATGGCCACCGATCAGGTGACGGTCTGCGGGCCGCAACGAGCGAGGCCCTCGAGCTGTTAATCGAGATGTCTGACGTCTCAACCACGCTGCTCGGGGCTTCGTTGGTCATCTTTCCTGCCGCACTCGCTTGTGGAATGGGTGACCATGCTCGTCGTCACCCGCGGGGGTGGCCGGCGCTCCAAACTCCGCCCGTCTCAGCGAGCGATGGTGGCACTGGTGTACCTGCGTGAGCACACGACCTTGGCGAAGATCGCTGCCGGGTTCGGGATCAGCGAGTCGACCGCCCACGCCTACACCAGCGCGGTCATCCACCTGCTCGCCGCGCTGCGCCGGGGCTGTTGAAGGTCCCGCGCGAGGCCGATCCCGACTTCGTCCTGCTGGACGGCACCCTGGCCGAGTGCGACCGGGTCGGCGACTCACGCGCGGACTACGCCCACAAGCACCGCCGGCACGGAGTGAACGTGCAGGTGGTCACCGACCCGGACGGCTGACTGCTGTGGCTCTCACCCGCGCTGCCGGGCCGTGCCCACGACCTGACCGCTGCCCGCACCCACCGCACCGCAGAGCGGCCGGTCGCCCACGAAGTCGCTGCCCCTACCGCTCCCGAACCGCGTCGGTGCCCTCGCGGTCCACCCCGGAGTCGGCAGGGTGACCGTGAGGGCAAGGGTCTCAGGATCGGGAGGAATCCCTAGCCCAGCCACTTCCGCAGCAGCGCCTCCCGCTCCGCACCCCGGGGTGATCCCCCTTCCTGGGTGCGGCCCCACTCCGACATAGCGGCCAGGGTCCCGGACGCCGTAGCGGCTCCCTCGGTGAGGCGGGTCAGGAGGGGGAGGGAGAGATCGATCTCCGCACGGGAGTAGCCGGTGGCCGCGGCCACGTAGGCCGCCAACTCCTGGTCGCACTCGGCTGTCTCCACGCTCACCGTCATCAGCGCCGGGGCCTCGTCCGCCCCGCCCGAGCCCGGATCCACGAAGTTCAGCGCCGTGGTCACCGCCAGGCCCGTGACCGCGCCCACCCGCCGCCTCAGGGTCTTCACGGGAACGTCCGTCACCGTCAGGCCCCGCACGTCCCTCCACGCGTGGAAGCCGGACTGTCCCTCCCCGAGGGCGACGACGCCCTCGGGAGACAGGCGCACCCCAGGAGCCAGGCCGGACGGCTTCGCGCCCACGTACACATCACTCTCGGCTATCCAGAACAGGCCCACCATGGCCATGGGTCGCTCACTTCCTCCCCGATGGCGGAGCCGCCGGCATGTCTCGTACCACACGATCAGGTCGTTCTCCGCAACGACTGAAGTCATCCGGGAGTTCCTGCATGCGAAACAGGGGCCGCCGTACTGTCCCACTCCCGGGACGTCCGCACTCAGACTCCACTCGATGAAGATCTCTCAGGACATCCGCCGGGAGCACGGCACCACCCGTGCCGAGGTCGAGGAGGGCATGGCGCAGAAGTCGAAGGAGTTCGCCCAGGCGGGCAACCGGGTGTATCTGCCGATGGCCGACTGAGTCGCTTCGCGGCCCCGTTCAGTCCGGCTGGTGTTCGGGGCCGCCGAAGTCCGGGCTGGAGAAGTCGGGGCTGGAGTAGCGGGGGCGTGGCCCCGAGGACGTGCCGTCCTCGGGGCTGCTGAAGCCGGGGCGGTCATAGCCCAGGTGCGGGATGCGGCTCTGCGGCGCCGAGGGCACCGGGCCTTTCAGCGCGGCCCGGTCGGGGTCGGCCAGGGCGTCCCGGAGAAAGGGCAGGAGGCCGCGTTCCAGGAGCGCCTCGTGCCACGCCTCCCTGGCCCGCAGCATCTCCTCGTACAGGTCCCCCTCGGCGCCGCCGCGCTGTGCGGTGGCGCTGTTGCGCAGGGCGGTGAGCAGCAGGCCGACCGCGGCGACCAGGATCGCCACCGCGGTGACCGCGCCGAAGACCCAGCCGGTGGTCAGCAGGGTCCGGGCGAAGGCCGGCTCAGGGCTGAGCATCTTCATGACGTACCCGACGAGCAGGAAGATGGCCGCCGCGGTGCCCGCGAGCACGGGGGCGAGGACGGTGACGACCGCGCCGGCCCCGGCTCCCGCGGCGGCCTCGCCGACGGCGGCGGCGAGACCCAGCCCGGCCACGTCCGTCTCCGTGGCGGGGGCGTCCTGCAGGGGAGGCGCGGACGGGGCGGGGCGACGCAGCTCCTGGCGGACCTTCACGTAGTGGTGGTATTCGGCCGCGGCGGCGGTGGTGATGAACGCGGTGGCGCTGAGCGCCATGGTGCGCAGTTGTTCGGGGTTGAGCCGCTGTACGAGGGCGGCCAGTTCCGGGCGGTGTGCGGCGGAGCGCAGCGCCTCGTCGAGGATCCGCTCGTACTCCTGGCGGTCCTCACTGTGCAGGTGCTGCGGAACGCTGTTCATTGCATCCCCCGATGCTCCGTAGGGCTTGGGGCTCGGCATGCTGACGAGCCGTCGGGCAGAAACGGAGGGGAGCCTGCTACGGATAAGCCGATGGTAGAGCCGCGACGGCACGCGGAGACAGGGGGTTTCCGGAAATTGCCCCTCGCCCGGGACGTTCCGCGTTCCCGGGCCGGGCGTCGTCCGTGCGGTCAGTGCGCCAGGGGAAGTTGCTGGACCAGCAGCTTTCCGGCCATGGTCACTCCGCCGTCCATGGCGAGGGCGAGCCCGTCGGCGTACAGGTGCGGTCCCTCGACCACGGGCGGTCCGGCCTCCTCGCCGTCCTCCGAGCCGACCTCGCCCAGCAGATACGGGATCGGGCTGTGCCCGTGCACGATTCGGGTGCCGCCGTAGACGTCCAGCAGGGAGCGGACGGCCTCGGCGCCGCCCTCGTCGCGGAAGGCGAACCGCTTGGTGAACTTGCGGAAGAGGTCCCAGACCTCGTCCGCGTCGTTGCGGGTGAGCGTCTCGCGGACGGTGTCGTTGACCTCTTCGATGGAGCGGCCGTAGTCGAGGTAGGCGGTGGTGTCCGAGTGCACCAGGAGGTGCCCGTCGGCGGACTCCATGGCGTCGAGGCGGGACATCCACTGCAGGTGGTGGTCCTGGAGGCGGTCCATGTCGGTCTTCTGACCGCCGTTCAGCAACCAGGCCGCCTGGAAGGTGGCGGTGCCCGCGCCCGAGTGGACGGGGGTGTCGCCGAACCGCTTGGCGCCCAGCAGCAGCAGCTCGTGGTTGCCCATGAGCGCCTTGCAGTAGCCGCCGGCCGCGGCCGCCTCGGCGGACAGCCGCATCACGAGGTCGATGACGCCGATGCCGTCGGGGCCGCGGTCGGTGAAGTCGCCGAGGAACCACAGCCGGGCGGTTCCGGCACACCACTGGCCGGCGGCGTCGAGGAGGCCCTGGGCCTGGAGGGCGGCCACCAGTTCGTCGAGGTATCCGTGGACGTCGCCGACCACGTACAGGGGGCCGGGGCCCTCGCCGCCGGCGGCGAGGGGCTGCGCCACCGGGGCGGGCGCGGGGTCGACGACGACCTGGACGGTGTCGCCGCGGTTGATCACCGGCAGGTCGCGCTCGGTGGGCGTGTAGCCCTCCGGATACCCGCCGGGGTAGCCCTCGGGAGAGGTGACGGGCTGTTCCGCGGGAGCCTCGGGGGGCACGGCGGCCTCCCCGGGACGGACCTCGTGGAGGAACGGACCGGTCTCCTGCACGTACGCGGGCACCCGGAAGTCGCGCAACGTCGCCACCTGCTCCGCCTCGGGTCCCTGACCGGCCCCCTGAGTCATCGACCCCTCCACCATCGCGCCGCAGCTGCACCGCATCGGACTGCCTGGTCGCAGCGGCCCGCGGTGTGTGGGCCCATCATAGGAATGCGGATCGTGCCATGTGACGACCCAGGGGTGGTCAATCGGGGAAGCGACGGGCCGGTCGCGGCTTTCGCCCCGTTTGGGCAGGGCTTTCCCGGTGCCGAAGCGGAGGACGGAGTGCTCGCCGGGCCGGCCGGGGACACGTGCGCGTCACCCGGGCGGCACTGCTGCCCCGCCCTCCACGGACGGTTCACACCCCGCCGGGGTCCCGCGGTCGCGCGGTCCCCGGCCTCGGGGCGCGGGGCGGGCAGGTCTCAGCTCTCCGGCGTGCGCGGAGGGCTGACGGTGGTGCGCGGCGGCCGGCGCCGGGAGGAGGTCCGGATGATCAGCTCGGTCGGTATCACCTGCTCGACCGGCTGCTGCGACTCCAGCCCCTCGATGGCGTCGATGAGGAGCTGCACCACCGCCGTGCCGATCCGGCGGGGTTTGAGGGAGAGGGTGGTGATCGGCGGCTCGGTGCTCGCGTAGACGGTCGACTCGCTGCAGCAGACGAGGAGCAGGTCCTCGGGGACGCGGAGGCCGTACCGGCGGGCGGCGGCCAGCAGATCGGTGCCGTTGGGGTCGAACAGGCCGTAGACGGCGTCGGGACGGTCGGGGCGGGCGAGCAGTCGGTCCGCCGCGACGGCGCCCGCGCACGGGTCGTGGGCGGGGTAGGCCTCGTAGACCGGGTCCTGGCCGACCCGCTCGCACCAGCGCAGATAGGCGGTGGTGGACAACCGGGTGTACGTGTCGGTGGTCGTCCCCGTGAGGAGGCCGATGCGGCGGGCGCCGGCGTCGGCGAGGTGGTCGAGGATGTCAAGGACGGCGGCCTCGTGGTCGTTGTCGACCCAGGCGGTGACCGGCAGCGCGCCCGCCGGGCGGCCGTCGGAGACCACCGGTAAGCCCTGCCGGACGAGTTCGCTGACGACGGGGTCCTGGTCGGAGGGGTCGATGACGACCGTGCCGTCCAGGGCGACGTTGGACCAGACGTCGTGGCGCGAGGTCGCGGGGAGGATCACCAGGGCGTAGCCGCGGGCGAGCGCGGCCGAGGTGGCGGCCCGGGCCATCTCCGCGAAGTACGCGAACTCCGTGAAGGTGAAAGGTTCATCCCCGTACGTGGTCACGGTCAGGCCGATCAGCCCGGACTTGCCGGTTCTCAGCGTCCGGGCGGCGGCCGACGGGCGGTAGCCGAGCCGGTCGGCGACCTCGCGGACGTGGCGCCGGGTGGCGTCCGGGAGTCTGCCTTTTCCGTTGAGGGCGTCGGAGACGGTCGTGATGGAGACCCCGGCGGCGGCGGCGACGTCTCTGATGCCCGCTCGGCCCGGTCGGCCGCCCCGCCGTGCGGTGTCCGCCCGGCTCACCTGGTGCTTCCCTGCTGCTGTCATGGCGAGCCGATAGTAGGGCTCATGCGGTGGGGTAGTGCGGACGCATATGCACCCGTTGACAGGCACGTTTCTGCAAGGTTCAAAGCGAGTAACTACCTTGGAATGCAAGGTAGTTGAACGATACAAGGCCAGTACCTGGCTTGTCGGCACGCACGGGCCTGCCAAGGGGGTCATGTCTCGAAGAGGTCTCAACTCACCTTCACGGGTGATGCGCGCCAGGGGGTGCGCCACCGGCGCGTGCGGACGGAACCGGCGCGCCCCCCGATTAGTGCGCCTTCATGCGCTTTCGTACGAGTGCGGCAGGGGGCCCGCCTCCGGACCGGCCGCGGACCATCGCCCGCCCCGCGGACGAGCACCGGCGCCCCGCCGCGGGGCCACGTTGTCCACAGGCCATTCGCACCGGCGCCGAATCCTCATAAGGTGAGAAGCATTGGACGCCGGAACGAGGCACGCCCCCGGGACCGACGGTGTGCGCGAGGAGGACTGCGGTGAGCGAGACGAGCCCGAGGCTGCGTGCCGAGCTGGAGGGTATCCCCACCTACAAGCCGGGCAGGCCCGCGGCGGCGGCCGGCGGCCCGGTCGCCTACAAGCTGTCCTCCAACGAGAACCCGTACCCCCCGCTGCCGGGCGTCATGGAGACGGTCATGGCGGCGGCCGGATCCTTCAACCGGTACCCGGACCTGGCCTGCACCGCGCTCAGCCAGGAGCTGGCCGGGCGCTTCGGCGTCCCGGTCTCCCACATCGCCACGGGCACGGGTTCGGTCGGCGTCGCCCAGCAACTGGTGCAGTCCACCAGCGGCCCCGGCGACGAGGTGATCTACGCCTGGCGGTCCTTCGAGGCGTACCCGATCATCACGCGGATCAGCGGGGCCACACCGGTGCAGGTGCCGCTGACGCCGGGCGAGGTGCACGACCTGGACGCGATGGCGCGGGCGATCACCGACCGCACGCGGCTGATCTTCGTCTGCAATCCGAACAACCCGACGGGCACGGCGGTGCGCCGCGCGGAGCTGGAGGCGTTCCTCGACCGGGTGCCGAAGGACATCCTGGTGGTGATCGACGAGGCCTACCGCGAGTTCATCCGTGACCCCGAGGTGCCGGACGGCGTCGAGCTGTACCGCGAGCGGCCGAACGTGTGCGTGCTGCGGACCTTCTCCAAGGCGTACGGGCTCGCGGGGCTGCGAGTGGGCTTCGCCATCGCCCACGAGCCCGTGGCCGCGGCCCTGCGCAAGACGGCGGTGCCCTTCGGGGTGAGTCAGCTCGCCCAGGACGCGGCGATCGCCTCGCTGAACGCCGAGGACGAACTGCTCGGCCGGGTCGGCTCGCTGGTCTGCGAGCGGAACCGGGTGGTCGAGGCGCTGCGCGAGCAGGGCTGGACGGTGCCCGAGACACAGGCCAACTTCGTCTGGCTGCGGCTGGGGGAGCGCACCGCGGACTTCGCGGAGGCGTGTGAGCGGGCGGGCGTCGTCGTCCGGGGATACGCGCCGGACGGGGTACGGATCACCATCGGTGAGACGGAGGCCAACGACATCTTCCTCAAGGCCGCGGAGGGGTACCGCAGCAGGCTCTGAACGGGGCCGCTCGCGTTGGCGGGGTTCCGTCGTTCGCCCGCGGGGTTCCGTTCCGCCGTTCCGTGAAGGGGCCGGTCGTGCCAGGTGCCGACCGGCCCCTTTCGCATGCCGTCACCTCCCGTGCGCGCGGGTCCGCGTGGGACCGGCTCGTGTGAGGCGTCCCACTTTCGGCTTCGGGGGACCCCCTGGGCGCCTGGGTCGAACTTCCATGCGCCATAATTGCTTGTGAATGTGAACGCGTTCACAAGCGCATCCCGGTTTCTCCCGAGATGCGTGCTGTGTACGAGCCACAACGTGTGCGAATCGCACGCCTGGGCGTGCGCTCGCCGCCGCGTGACCACGGCGACGTAAGGAGAGACGACGTGGAACTGGCTCTGGCGCCGGAGACCCTGGCGCGCTGGCAGTTCGGCATCACCACCGTCTACCACTTCCTCTTCGTCCCGCTGACGATCTCGCTGGCCGCGCTGACGGCCGGCCTGCAGACCGCCTGGGTGCGGACGGAGAAGGAGAAGTACCTCAGGGCCACCAAGTTCTGGGGCAAGCTCTTCCTGATCAACATCGCGATGGGCGTCGTCACCGGCATCGTGCAGGAGTTCCAGTTCGGCATGAACTGGTCCGACTACTCGCGGTTCGTCGGCGACATCTTCGGCGCCCCCCTCGCCTTCGAGGCGCTCCTGGCCTTCTTCTTCGAGTCGACCTTCATCGGGCTGTGGATCTTCGGCTGGGACAAGCTGCCGAAGAAGCTGCATTTGGCCTGCATATGGATGGTGTCACTCGGCACCTTCCTCTCGGCCTACTTCATCCTCGCGGCCAACTCCTGGATGCAGCACCCCGTCGGCTACCGGATCAACGAGTCCCGGGGCCGCGCGGAACTCACCGACTTCTGGGCCGTGCTCACCCAGAACACCGCCCTCAGCCAGGCCTTCCACACCCTGTCGGCCTCCTTCCTCACCGGCGGCGCCTTCATGGTCGGCATCGCCGCCTTCCACCTGCTGCGCAAGAAGCACGTACGGGTGATGAAGACCTCGCTGCGGCTCGGCCTGGTCACCGTCGTGGTCGCCGGCCTGCTCACCGCCGTCAGCGGTGACGTCCTCGGCAAGGTCATGTTCAAACAGCAGCCGATGAAGATGGCGGCCGCCGAGGCGCTGTGGGACGGTCAGTCCCCCGCCCCCTTCTCGGTGTTCGCCTACGGCGACGTGGAGAAGGGGCACAACAGCGTGGCCGTGGAGATCCCCGGGCTGCTCTCCTTCCTCGCCGACGACAACTTCTCCTCGTACGTCCCCGGCATCAACGACGTCAACAAGGCAGAGCAGGAGAAGTACGGGCCCGGCGACTACCGGCCCAACATCCCCGTCACCTTCTGGGGCTTCCGCTGGATGATCGGCTTCGGCATGACGTCCTTCGCCCTGGGTCTGGCCGGGCTGTGGTTCACCCGGAAGAAGTTCCTGCTGCCGCAGCACCTCAGGGTCGGCGAGGACGAGGTGCCGCACCTGGTGCTCTTCCGGAACAAGGCGCTCGGCCCCACGCTCACCACGTGGTACTGGCGCGCGGCGATCCTGACCCTCGGCTTCCCGCTCCTCGCCAACTCCTGGGGCTGGATCTTCACCGAGATGGGCCGTCAGCCCTGGGTCGTCTACGGCGTCCTGCGCACCGGCGACGCGGTCTCCCCCGGTGTCTCGCAGGGCGAGGTGCTCACGTCGATGCTGACCTTCACCGCCCTGTACGCGATCCTCGCGGTCGTCGAGGTGAAGCTGCTGGTGAAGTACGTCAAGGCCGGGCCGCCCGAACTCACCGAGGCGGACCTCAACCCACCCACGAAGATCGGCGGCGACTCCCGGGACGCCGACAAGCCGATGGCCTTCTCCTACTAGGCCGGGGAGCGCTCACCTCATGGAACTTCACGACGTCTGGTTCGTCCTCATCGCCGTCCTGTGGACCGGCTACTTCTTCCTGGAGGGCTTCGACTTCGGGGTCGGCGTCCTCACCCGGCTGCTGGCCCGGAACCGCTCCGAGAAGCGGGTACTGATCAACACCATCGGTCCCGTCTGGGACGGCAACGAGGTCTGGCTGCTCACCGCGGGCGGCGCGACCTTCGCCGCCTTCCCCGAGTGGTACGCCACCCTCTTCTCCGGCTTCTACCTGCCGTTGCTGGTCATCCTCGTCTGCCTCATCGTGCGCGGGGTCGCCTTCGAGTACCGGGCCAAGCGGCCGGAGGAGAGGTGGCAGCGCAACTGGGAGACCGCGATCTTCTGGGCCTCGCTGCTCCCGGCCTTCCTGTGGGGCGTGGCCTTCGCCAACATCGTGCGCGGAGTCAAGATCGACTCCGATCTCGAGTACGTCGGCAACCTCTGGGACCTGCTCAACCCGTACGCCCTGCTGGGTGGGGTGGTGACCCTGGCGCTGTTCACCTTCCACGGGACCGTCTTCGTCGGTCTCAAGACCGTCGGGGAGATCAGGGAGCGGGCACGGCGGCTGGCCCTCAGGGTGGGGGCGGCGACCGCCGTCCTGGCGCTCGTCTTCCTGCTGTGGACACAGGCCGACAAGGGGGACACCGGCTCGCTGGTGGCCCTCGTGGTGGCCGTGGCCGCGCTCGTGACCGCGTTGGGAGCGGCCCGGGTCGGCCGGGAGGGCTGGGCGTTCGCCCTGTCGGGGGTGACCGTCGTGGCCGTGGTCGCGATGTTCTTCCTGACTCTCTTCCCGAACGTGATGCCGTCCTCGCTCGACCCGGACTGGAGCCTCACGGTCACCAACTCCTCGTCGAGTCCCTACACCCTGAAGATCATGACCTGGTGCGCCGGCATCGCCACACCGCTGGTGCTGCTCTACCAGGGCTGGACCTACTGGGTGTTCCGCAAGCGCATCGGCACGCACCACCTCGCGGATGCCGCGCACTGACCCCGACCCGTGGGAAGCAGAGTGTGTTTCACGTGAAACACACCCGCTTCGCCCCTCTTCGACCCTGAGGGTGTGTTTCACGTGAAACCGATCGACCCGCGCCTCCTCCGGTACGCGCGCGCCACCCGTCTCTTCATGCTGGCGGTCGTCGCACTGGGCGTCCTCGGGGCGGCGCTGGTCATCGCTCAGGCGATGCTCATCGCCGAGGTGGTGGTCGGGGCCTTCCAGCACGGTGACTCGCTCGCGGCACTGCGCTCCCCGCTGGTACTCCTGGCCGCCGTGGCCCTCGGCCGGGCCCTCGTCGCCTGGCTGACCGAGCTGGCCGCACACCGGGCGAGCGCGGCGGTGAAGTCGGAGCTGCGGGGCCGACTGCTGGAGCGGGCGGCCGCGCTGGGGCCGGGATGGCTCGGCGGGCAGCGCACCGGCTCCCTGGTCGCCCTGGCCACCCGAGGCGTCGACGCCCTCGATGACTACTTCTCGCGTTATCTGCCCCAATTGGGACTCGCGGTGGTGGTCCCGGCGGCCGTGCTGCCGCGGGTGGTGACCGAGGACTGGGTGTCCGCGGCGATCATCGTCGGGACGCTGCCGCTGATCCCCCTCTTCATGATCCTCATCGGCTGGGTCACCCGTTCCCAGACGGACCGTCAGTGGCGGCTGCTGTCCCGGCTGTCGGGGCACTTCCTGGACGTGGTCGCCGGGCTGCCGACGCTCAAGGTGTTCGGCCGGGCCAAGGCGCAGGCCGAGTCCATCCGCCGGATCACCGGCGAGTACCGGCAGGCGACGATGCGGACCCTGCGGATCGCCTTCCTGTCCTCCTTCGTCCTGGAACTGCTCGCCACCCTCTCGGTCGCGCTCGTCGCGGTGACGATCGGCATGCGGCTGGTCCACGGCGACATGGACCTCTACATCGGTCTCGTCATCCTCGTCCTCGCCCCCGAGGCGTATCTGCCGCTGCGACAGGTGGGCGTCCAGTACCACGCCGCGGCCGAGGGCCTCGCGGCCGCCGAGGAGATCTTCGAGGTGCTGGAGACCCCCCTGCCGGCCGCCGGCACGCGGCGGTTGCCGGACGGGGAGATCGCCTTCGAGGAGGTGACCGTCCGGTACCCGGGCCGCGCGTCCGACGCGGTGACCGGGGCCTCTCTCCGGGTCGCCCCCGGCGAGACGGTCGCCCTGGTCGGTCCCAGCGGCGCGGGCAAGTCGACGCTGCTGAGCGTGCTGCTCGGCTTCGTACGGCCCGAGGGCGGACGGGTGCGGGTCGGCGGGGCCGACCTCGCCTCGGCCGACCTGGAGGAGTGGCGCTCCCGGCTCGCCTGGGTGCCGCAGCACCCCCACCTGTACGCGGGCACCATCGCCGAGAACGTACGACTGGCCCGGCCCGAGGCCGACAGCGGGGCGGTGCGCCGGGCGCTCGCGGACGCGGGGGCCCTCACCTTCGTCGACGCGCTGCCGGACGGCACGGACACCGTGCTCGGCGAGGACGGGGCAGGGCTCTCGGCGGGCCAGCGGCAGCGCATCGCGCTGGCCCGGGCCTTCCTCGCCGACCGGCCCGTCCTGCTGCTCGACGAGCCGACGGCCGCGCTGGACGGCGAGACCGAGGCGGAGGTCGTCGAGGCCGTGCGGCGGCTGGCGGCGGGACGCACGGTGCTCCTCGTGGTGCACCGCCCGGCACTGCTGGCGGTGGCCGACCGGGTGGTGCGGCTGGACCCGGCACCCGCGACCGCCGTCCCCGAACGGACGGCGGGTGCGGCCGGCAGCGGACGGCCCGGCCCCGGGACGCCGGACCGGGCACCCGAGAGCGGCGACGGAACCGTCCTCGATGCTCCCCCGGCGCCCCGAAGCGGTGTCCTCGCCCGGGTGCGTGCGATGGCCCGGCCCCTGCGCGGGCGTCTGCTGCTCGCCCTGTTGCTCGGCGCCCTCGCGCTCGGCAGCGCCGTCGGCCTGATGGCGACCTCCGGATGGCTGATCGCCCGGGCCTCCCAACAGCCGCCGGTGCTTTATCTGATGGTCGCGGTCACCGCCACGCGGGCCTTCGGCATCGGACGGGCCGTCTTCCGATACACCGAGCGGCTCGTCTCGCACGACGCGGTGCTGCGCATGCTGGCCGCCACCCGGGTCGCCGTCTACCGCCGTCTCGAGCGGCTGGCCCCCGCCGGGTTGCGCACCGCCCGGCGCGGTGACCTGCTGAGCCGGCTGGTCGCGGACGTGGACGCGCTGCAGGACTACTGGCTGCGGTGGCTGCTGCCGGTGGGTGCCGCCGTGGTGGTGTCGGCCGGCTCGGTCGCCTTCACCGCGTGGCTGCTGCCGGAGGCGGGGGCCTTCCTCGCCGCCGGACTGCTCGCCGCCGGTGCCGGCGTCCCGCTGCTCACCGGTGCTCTCGCCCGTCGCGCCGAGCGCAGGCTGGCGCCCGCCCGCGGCGAACTCGCCACCCGCGTCACCGACCTGCTCACCGGCACACCCGAACTGACGGTCGCCGGGGCCCTGCCCGCGCGGCTCGCCGGGGCCCGCCGGGCCGACGGCGTCCTCACCCGGATCGCCTCCCGGTCGGCCGCCGCTGCCGCCCTCGGCGACGGGCTGACCGCGCTGCTCACCGGCCTCACCGTGGTGGCCACCGCGGTCGTGGGCGTCCAGGCGGTCGCCGCCGGACGGCTGCACGGCCTCGCCCTGGCGGTTCTCGTCCTCACCCCGCTCGCCGCGTTCGAGGCGGTGCTCGGACTGCCGCTCGCCGTACGCCACCGGCAGCGGGTGCGACGCAGCGCCGCGCGGGTGTACGAGATCCTCGACGCACCCGAGCCGGTACGCGAGCCGGTCCGGCCCCGGCCGGCACCCGCGTCGCCGTTCCCGCTCGCCGTACGGGGGCTCACCGCCCGGCACCCCGGGCGGCGTCGGCCCGCGCTGAGCGGGCTGGACCTCACACTGACCCGGGGGCGGCGCATCGCCGTGGTCGGTGCTTCCGGCGCCGGCAAGAGCACCCTCGCCCAGGTCCTGCTGCGTTTCCTCGACGCGGAGACCGGCACGTACACCCTGGGCGGCACGGACGCCGCCGCCCTCGACGACGACGACGTGCGGCGGCTGGTGGGGCTGTGCGCGCAGGACGCGCACCTCTTCGACAGCTCCGTGCGCGAGAACCTGCTGCTGGCCCGGAGGGACGCCACCGAGGAGGACCTGCGCGGGGCGCTCGCCCGGGCGCGGCTCCTGGACTGGGTGGACGGACTGCCCGAAGGGCTGGACACCTTCGTCGGGGAGCAGGGCGCCCGGCTCTCCGGCGGTCAGCGGCAGCGGCTGGCCCTGGCCCGGGCCCTGCTCGCGGACTTCCCCGTCCTGGTCCTCGACGAGCCGGCGGAGCACCTCGACCTGCCCACCGCCGACGCCCTCACGGACGACCTGCTGGCCGCGACCGAGGGGCGTACGACGCTGCTCATCACCCACCGGCTGGCCGGTCTCGACGCGGTCGACGAGGTGCTCGTGCTGGCCGGCGGCCGGGTTGTGCAGCGGGGTCCGTACGCCGCTCTGGCGGCGGCGGACGGACCGTTGCGGGAGATGCTGGCGCGGGAGGCGGAGAGCGACCTGTCCGGGGTGACGGCGGACGTGGTCGCGCCCGCCGCCTAGGAACGCCAGGCCGCCGAGTCCTCGCTCAGAGCTGTCCGGCCAGGAGGCGTTCGATCACGACCGCCACGCCGTCCTCGTTGTTGCCGACCGTCCGGCCGGACGCCGCGGTGAGGACGTCCGGGTGGGCGTTGCCCATCGCGTAGGAGCGGCCGGCCCAGGTCAGCATCTCCACGTCGTTCGGCATGTCGCCGAAGGCGACCACCTCCTCGTGGGAGATGCCGCGTTCGGCGCAGCAGAGCGCGAGCGTGCTGGCCTTCGAGACACCGGGACCGCTGATCTCCAGCAGGGCGCTGGGGCTGGACCGGGTCACGGTGGCCCGGTCCCCGACGGCGAGGCGGGCCAGGGTGAGGAAGGCGTCGGGGTCCATGTCCGGGTGGTGGGCGAGGATCTTCAGGACGGGCTCCCGTGCGGTGACCGCGCCCTCGGCCAGGAGCTCCTCGGCGGGCGCCAGGGTGTCGGGACGCTCCATGTGCAGCTTGGGGTAGTCCGGCTCCTGGTGGAAGCCGTACGTCTGCTCCACCGCGTACACCGTGCCGGGCGCGGCCGTGCGCACCAGCGTCACGGCCTCCAGGGCGTTCTGCCGGGCCAGTTCGCGGACCTTGACGAAGCGGTGTGCGCCGGGGCCGCCGTGCAGGTCGACCACGGCCGCGCCGTTCCCGCAGATCGCGAGGCCGTGCCCGTGGACGTGGTCGCTGACGACGTCCATCCAGCGGGCCGGGCGTCCGGTGACGAAGAAGACCTCGACGCCGGCCTTCTCGGCGGCGGCAAGGGCGGCGACCGTGCGCGGGGAGACGGACTTGTCGTCGCGCAGCAGGGTGCCGTCGAGATCGGTGGCGATCAGCCGGGGCGGAACGAGGGAGGAGGGGCGCTCTGGCCGCCGGGTAGCTGAGGTCACGACACCGATTCTCGCGCACCTGTACGCACTACCGTGCGGCGGGCCGCACGGATGAGTACGGTCCGGCCGGCGAAGCGGGCCCGGAGCTCGGATCCGCCCGCCCTGCCCGCCCTGCGCGGGCCGCTTCGGGGTGTCTCGCGGGTGCCGTCGCGCGCCGGGCGTTCCGGGCGCCGTCGCCCGCGCCGGGCGCGGCCTCCTCGCGGACGTAGGCTCGTCGCCATGAGCGTACGTCTGAGCACGGTGATCCTCCCCGTCGACCGCTGGCACGAAGGGGACGGCGCCACGTGGCGGAGGGCCGAGGACCTCGGTTTCCACGCCGCCTACACCTACGACCACCTGTCCTGGCGCACCTTCCGGGACGGCCCCTGGTTCGGTGCCCTGCCCACGCTCACCGCCGCCGCGACGGCCACCTCGCGCCTCCGGCTCGGCACCCTGGTGACCTCGCCCAACTTCCGGCACCCCGTCACGCTGGCCAAGGAACTGATCTCCCTGGACGACATCTCGGGCGGCCGTGTCACCCTCGGGATCGGGGCCGGCGGCAACGGTTTCGACGCGACCGCGCTGGGGCAGGTGGCGTGGACGCCGAGGGAGCGCGCGGACCGGTTCGGGGAGTTCGTGCCGCTGCTCGACCGGCTGCTCACCGAGGGGGCCGTCACCCACCGGGGCACCCACTACTCGGCGGTCGAGGCCCGCAATCTCCCCGGCTGCGTCCAGCGGCCCCGGCTGCCGTTCGCGGTGGCGGCGACCGGACCGCGCGGTCTCGCGCTGGCCGCGCGCCACGGGCAGGGCTGGGTGACCACCGGCGACCCGAAGCTGTTCGAGGAGGGCACCCCCGAGCAGTCGCTGCAGGCGATCCGGAACCAGGTCGGCCGGCTCGGCGCCGCCTGCGCGGAGGTGGGCCGGGACGTGGCGGACCTCGACAAGGTGCTGCTCACCGGGTTCACGCCGGACCGCGGCCGTCCGCTGGAGAGCGTGGACGCCTTCGTGGACTTCGCCGGCCGGCACCTGGAGGCGGGCATCACCGAGATCGTGCTCCACTGGCCGATCGCCGACTCCGACTTCGCCGCCGACCAGGCCGTCTTCGAGAAGATCGCCACGGAGGCGCCCGCGCAGCTGCGCTGAGACCGGGCGCCCCGGCGCGACGGACCGGACCGGGTCACCGGGGGCCGGGCAGGCGCAGATAGCGCGGCGGCACGGACGGGGTCAGCCACACCCCGTTCGCGCTGCGGCGGAAGACATGGCCGTCGCGGTGCATGGCACCGCTGTCCACGGTCAGGACGACGGGCCGGCCGCGCCGTGCACCGACCCGGGTGGCGGTCTCGCGGTCGGGCGAGAGGTGCACGTCGTGCCGGTTCATGGGCCGCAGTCCCTCGGCACGGATGGCGTCCAAGTGGCGGGCGACGGTGCCGTGGTACAGGTACGCGGGCGGTTCGGCGGGCGGCAGCCCGAGGTCGACCGGGACGCTGTGGCCCTGGCTGGCCCGTATCCGGGTGCCCTCGACGGCGAAGCGCTGCTTGTCGTTGCTCGCGACGACGTGGTCCAGTTCCTCGCGGCTGATCCGGAAACCGTGGGCGGCGGCCGCCGAGAGCAGCGCCGCGATCTCCACCCAGCCGCCCTCGTCGAGCGTCAGCCCGATCCTCTCCGGCTGGTGCCGCAGGTGCTTGGACAGATACTTCGAGACCTTGACGGTGCGGGCGGCGCCGTGCGCGGTCCTCTGCGTGCTCATCCCACCAGCGTGCCGTGTGAGACGTGGATCACGCACATTGTTTTTCTGCAGAGGTTTGATCCACAACGAAGGCCGGTTATCCACAGCGAAATCCGCGATCCTGTGGACAACTCCGCGTTTTCCACGGTCAGTTCGCCACGGTCGGTTCGTCCTTCAGAGCGATGCGGCCCACGTCGGAGGGGGTGTCACAGCCGCGGCTCCACGCGCGCCAGCGCCCGCAGCACGCCCGGAGCCACCCGGGAGAGCAGCCGACCGAGGCGCGCCTCGGGAGTGACGGGAACGAGTGCCCGGTCCTCCGCCACCGCGCGCAGCACCGCGGCGGCGACCTTCTCCGGCGGATATCCCCGCAGTCCGTACAGCCGCCGGGCCCGCTCCCGCCGCCGCTGCTCCTCCCGGGCGTCGGTGCCGGCGAAGCGGGCGGTGGAGGTGATGTCCGTGTGCACGAACCCGGGGCAGACGGCGGACACGCCGATCCCCCGGCCGGCCAGCTCGGCCCGCAGACACTCGCTGAGCATGAGCACCGCCGCCTTGGAGGTGCCGTAGGCGGACAGCGCCCGCGAGGGCAGATACGCGGCGGCCGAGGCCACGTTGACGAGATGGCCTCCCTCGCCGCGCTCGGCCATCTGCCGCCCGAAGAGCCGACAGCCGTGCAGGACACCCCACAGGTTCACGTCGAGGACGCGGCGCCAGTCCTCCGCCGTGGTGTCGAGGAAGGCGCCGGCGAAACCGATGCCCGCGTTGTTGACCAGCACGTCCACGACGCCGTCGGTGGCCGCGACGCGTTCGGCGAGCTTCTCCATCGCCCGCTCGTCACCGACGTCCACCACCTCGGCCCGCGCCTCGGGCGCGCCGGCGCGCCGGGCCAGCTCCACGGTGCGTGCCGCGCCCTCACCGTTCCGGTCGACGGCGATCACGCGGGCGCCGGCCTCGGCGAACGCCAGCGCGGTGGCCCGGCCGATGCCCGCGGCCGCGCCGGTGACCAGCACCAGCCGGCCGGCGAAGCGCGCGGCGTACGGGCCGCGGCCCGCCGGCGCGGGACGGCCCGCCCCGGCGGCGGTGGCGAACTCGGCGATCCAGGAGGCCAACAGGCCGGGACGGGTGCGCGGCACCCAGTGACCGGCCCGGACGGTGCGGCGGACCAGCCGCGGCACCCACTGCTCCAGGTCGTCGTAGAGCCGCTCGGACAGGAAGGCGTCCTCCAGCGGCGTCACGAGCTGCACGGGGGCGTGCGCGTACGCGTCGGGGCGCGGACGGCGCAGCCGGGGGCGGACGTTGTCCCGGTAGAGCCAGGCGCCGTGCGCGGCGTCCCGGGGGAGCGAGGCGGTCGGGTAGCCCTCGGTGGACATCTTCTCCGTGCGTCGCAGGACCGCGGGCCAGTGGCGGCCGAGGGGGCCGCGCCAGGCGAGCTCGGGCAGCACGGGGGTGTGCAGCAGGTAGACGTACCAGGACTTGGCGCCCTGCCCGAGGAGCTGGCCGGCCCGGCGCGGGGTGGGCCGCCGCAGGCGCCCCTTCATCCAGTGCCCGAAGTGATCGAGGGAGGGGCCGGAGATCGACGTGAAGGAGGCGATGCGGCCCGCGACGCGCCGGACGGTCACGAACTCCCAGCCCTGCACGGAGCCCCAGTCGTGGCCGACCAGGTGGACCGAGCGGCCGGGGCTGACCGCGTCCGCGACCGCGAGGAAGTCGTCCGTCAGCCGGTCCAGGGTGAAGCCGCCGCGCAGCGGGCGCGGGGCGGTGGAGCCGCCGTGGCCGCGGACGTCGTACAGCACCACGTGGAAGCGGTGCCGCTCGGCGAGGTGGACGGCCACCTCGGACCACACCTCCTTGCTGTCCGGGTACCCGTGCACGAGGATCACCGTCGGCCGGTCCGGATCGCCCAGTTCGGCGACGCACAGGTCGACCTCGCCACTGCGCACCCGGCGCTCCCGCGCACCCGCCACCGTCATGCGTGCCTCCTCGTCGGTCAATGTGACCCCGTTCCGGCCGCCGCGTCAACGACGCGTCGTCACGTAGTTACCCGGGGAAACACGAGGTCGCGGCAAGAGGATGGGACTCAGGGTGGGGCGCGCGGGGACCCTGGGTGGTGTCCCCCTAAGGTCCCGTAATACTCAAGGCTGACTCACGGACAGCTCTGCAGGTTGACGACCGCGATGGCGGACCTCACTACGGTCGAAGACGTGACTGTGATCGCGACCGAAAGCCTGAGCAAGCGGTACCCCCGGGTGACCGCGCTTGACCGGCTCTCCGTGGACATCGGACCCGGTGTGACGGGACTGGTCGGCGCCAATGGTGCCGGCAAGTCCACCCTGATCAAGATCCTGCTGGGTCTCTCCCCCGCCACGGAGGGCCGTGCCGAGGTACTGGGGCTCGATGTCGCCACCCGGGGCGCCGCCATCCGTGAGCAGGTCGGGTACATGCCCGAGCACGACTGCCTGCCGCCCGACGTCTCGGCCACCGAGCTCGTCGTGCACATGGCGCGCATGTCCGGGCTGCCGCCGACCGCCGCCAGGGAACGCACCGCGGACACCCTGCGCCACGTCGGCCTGTACGAGGAGCGCTACCGCCCCATAGGCGGCTACTCGACGGGCATGAAGCAGCGCGTGAAGCTCGCGCAGGCCCTCGTCCACGACCCCAAGCTGGTCTTCCTGGACGAGCCGACCAACGGGCTCGACCCGGTCGGACGGGACGAGATGCTCGGCCTGATCCGCCGCGTGTACACGGACTTCGGCATCTCCGTCCTGGTCACCTCGCACCTGCTCGGTGAACTGGAACGCACCTGCGACCACGTCGTCGTCGTCGACGGCGGCACCCTGCTGCGCTCCAGCTCCACCACCGACTTCACGCGCACCACCACGACGCTGGCCGTCGAGGTGACCGACAGCGACACCCACCCGGACGGCACCCGCGCCCTGCACGAGGCGCTCGACGCACGGGGGGTGCAGGTGCACGACGGCAGCGCACTGCCCGGCGCCGGACGGGTGCTCCTGCTGACCGCGGCCGGCGAGGAGACGTACGACCTGGTGCGCGACGCCGTCGCCGATCTCGGCCTCGGCCTGGTCCGCATGGAACAGCGGCGGCACCAGATCGCGGAGGTCTTCAAGGACGAGGAACACACGGCCGGCAGCGCCGAGGCGGCCGGCACCCAGGGGAAGGAGGCGGTCGGTCATGGCGGTTGAGCACCCCCTCGCCCCGCCCGGCGAAGAGAGCCGGATCCACAACATCGGTTACCGCGGCTACGACGGGCCGCGCCTCGGCCGCGCCTACATCCGGCGCGCCCTGTACTCGCAGTCCCTGCGCGGCGCCTACGGACTCGGCCGGTCGGCGAAGTCCAAGGTGCTGCCGATGCTGCTCTTCGTCGTGATGTGCGTGCCCGCGCTGATCATGGTGGCGGTCGCGGTCGCCACCAAGATGAAGGACCTGCCGGTCGACTACACGCGCTACGCGCTCATCATGCAGGCCGTCATCAGCCTGTTCGTGGCCGCCCAGGCCCCCCAGTCCGTCTCCCGCGACCTGCGCTTCAAGACGGTGCCGCTGTACTTCTCGCGGCCCCTGGAGACCTCCGACTACGTGCGCGCCAAGTACGCCGCGATGGCCTCGGCGGTGTTCCTGCTGACGGCCGTGCCCCTGCTCGTCCTCTATGTGGGCGCCCTGCTGGCCAAGCTGGACTTCGCCGACCAGACGAAGGGGTTCGCCCAGGGGCTGGTCTCCGTGGCGCTGCTCTCCCTGCTCTTCGCCGGCATCGGCCTGGTGATAGCCGCCGTGACCCCGCGGCGCGGCTTCGGCATCGCCGCCGTCATCGCCGTCTTCGTCATCACCTACGGCGCCGTCTCCACCCTGCAGGCCATCGCCGGCGTGCAGGACAGCGACTCGGTCGGCCTCTGGTTCGGCCTGTTCTCGCCGGTGACCCTCATCAGCGGGGTGCAGACCGCCTTCCTCGGGGCGAGCAACTCCTTCCCCGAGATCGAGGGGCCCACGGCCGCGCAGGGAGTCGTCTTCCTCCTCGTCACCCTGGGTCTCATCGCCGGGAGCTACGGCCTGCTGATCCGCCGTTACCGAAAGGCCGCACTGTGACCACGCTGAACATCGACCACGTCTCGCGCTGGTTCGGCAACGTGGTGGCCGTCAACGACGTCACCATGACGATCGGCCCCGGCGTCACCGGTCTGCTCGGTCCCAACGGCGCGGGGAAGTCCACCCTCATCGGCATGATGGGCGGCTTCCTCGCCCCCTCCACCGGCTCGGTCACCCTCGACGGCCGGCCGGTCTGGCGCAATGAGCAGATCTACCGGCACATCGGCATCGTCCCCGAGCGGGAGGGGATGTACGACTTCCTCACCGGCCGCGAGTTCGTCGTCGCCAACGCCGAGCTGCACGGGCTGGGCGCGAAGGAGGCCCAGCGGGCGCTGGCCACCGTCGAGATGGAGTACGCCCAGGACCGGAAGATCTCCACCTACTCCAAGGGCATGCGCCAGCGCGTGAAGATGGCTTCCGCCCTGGTCCACGAGCCCTCACTGCTGCTGCTCGACGAGCCCTTCAACGGCATGGACCCGCGCCAGCGCATGCAGCTCATGGAACTGCTGCGCCGCATGGGCGACGAGGGCCGCACGGTGCTGTTCTCCTCCCACATCCTGGAGGAGGTCGAGCAGCTCGCCTGGCACATCGAGGTCATCGTCGCCGGACGGCACGCCGCCAGCGGCGACTTCCGCAAGATCCGCCGGCTGATGACGGACCGGCCGCACCGCTACCTGGTGCGCTCCAGCGACGACCGGGCACTGGCCGCCGCGCTGATCGCCGATCCGTCGACGTCCGGCATCGAGGTCGACCACACCGAGGGCGCGCTGCGCGTCCAGGCCGTCGACTTCGGCCGCTTCACCACCCTGCTGCCGAGGGTCGCCAAGGACCACGGCATCCGGCTGCTCACGGTGTCGCCGTCCGACGAATCCCTCGAGTCCGTGTTCTCTTATCTGGTCGCGGCGTAGGAGGCCGAAAGATGTACGACCCCACAGTCGCCCGGCTCACCTACCGAGCCCTGCTCGGCCGCCGCCGGGCCCTCATCCTGGGCATCCTGCCCGCGCTCCTGATCGTCATCTCGGTCCTGGTACGCGCGCTGAGCGGCACCGACGACCAGACCGCCTCCGACCTGCTCGGCGGGTTCGGGCTCGCCACCATGGTGCCGATCATCGGCGTCATCGCCGGCACCGGCGCGATCGGCCCCGAGATCGACGACGGCTCGGTGGTGTACCTGCTGGCCAAACCCGTCAAGCGGCCGACGATCATCCTGACCAAGCTGTTCGTGGCGATAGCGGTCACCATGGCGTTCTCCGCGCTGCCGATGATGATCTCGGGCCTCATCCTCAACGGCAACGGCCAGCAGGTCGCCGTCGCCTACACCGTGGCCGCGCTCGTCGCCTCCATCGCGTACGCCGCGATGTTCCTGCTGCTCGGCACGGTCAGCCGGCACGCGGTGATCTTCGGCCTGGTCTACGCGCTCGTCTGGGAGGCCCTGTTCGGCTCCCTGGTCTCCGGCGCGCGCACCCTGAGCGTGCAGCAGTGGGCGCTGGCCGTGGCCAAGAAGGTCACCGACAGCGACCTGGTCACCTCGGACGTGAGCCTCACCACCGGCACGGTGCTGCTCGTCGTGGTGACCGTCGCGACCACCTGGTACGCGGGGCAGAAGCTGCGCGCCCTGACGCTCGCCGGGGAGGAGTGAGACTCCGGCCCGGAACGAGGCACTTCTTGACGGAGGCTTCACCCCACCGCGGGCACCATGGCGGAGGGAGAGTCACGCGGGAGAAGGGACGGCGATGACAGCGCACGCACCGCGGGGCGAGGGGGCGGGGGAGCCCGAGGAACCCTGGGACGACCTGGTCCTCGACGAGGACTTCGTCCAGTCGGCCGACGCCAAGGAACCGTCCGCGCGGGCGCGGATGCTGGCGGCCAAGTGGCGCGGACAGGCGCCCGACCCCCAGCCCTGGCGCTCGGACGAGCCACCCGCCGGATGGTTCTTCAGCCGGCGCCGCCGCAAGTGGCCGCGTCGCTAGTCCGGGGGACGAGGGCGTCGGCCCCCGGGCGGCGCCCCGGTCGGTACGGCTTGTCGGCCGGACCACCGCCGTTCCGCGTCGCGGGCGGCGGGTGGTGGTTCGGGCGGATTTATTCGGTGGCGTACGCCCTCGGGGCCCGGCACAGTGAGGTACGACGCCGGTGACACCGGCGCCCCGGTCCGGGAGCGGAGCGCGGTGAGGACCCCTCGGGGGACGCCGCGCTTCCGGCAGGGCGGCGCGCGGCGGGCTCCGGAGCCACTACTCCGTCGAGTTCCCGCGCCGGGCCGCCCGGGGCGGCCGCTTCGAGCGCGCGGCATCTCCGCGCGGGCCGCCCACCCGGAGGACCGATCCCGCCCGTCCGCACCGCCTCGGCGCTGCGGACGGGCGGACCCGGTCACGGCTTCGACAGCAGGCGTTCCAGGACGACCGCGATGCCGTCCTCGTCGTTCGACGCGGTCACCTCGTCGGCGACCGCCTTGAGGTCCGCATGGGCATTGGCCATGGCCACGCCCCGCCCCGACCAGGCGAACATGGGGAGATCATTCGGCATGTCCCCGAAGGCGATCGTCTCCGCTGCCTTCACGCCCAGCCTGCGGGCCGCGAGGGAGAGCCCCGTGGCCTTGGACAACCCCAGGGGGAGCAGTTCCACGATCCCGGCGCCCGCCATGGTGACGGTGACGAAACCGCCGGCGGCACGCGTGGCGGCCTCGGCGAGTTCGTCGTCGGACAGCGTCGGGTGCTGGATGTAGATCTTGTTCAGCGGAGCCGCCCACAGGTCCCCGGCGTCCGTGAACGGCACCGCGGGCAGCCGGCCCGTGAGTGCGTAGCCGGGGCCGGCCAGGACCTCGCCGTCGAGGCCGTCCCGGCTCGCCGCGAGGTGCAGCGGGCCGACCTCCGCCTCGATCTTGGCGAGCGCCACGCCGGCGAGCTGACGGTCGAGGGTCACCGAGGTCAGCAGCCGGCGCGCCCCGGCGTCGTACACCTGGGCGCCCTGGCCGCAGACGGCGAGGCCCTCGTAGCCCAGCTCCTCGAGTATGTGCCGGGTCCACGGGACCGCGCGCCCGGTGACGACCAGGTGCGCGGCGCCCTGTGCCGTCGCGGCGGCGAGCGCGTCCCGGGTGCGCTCCGAGACGGTGTCGTCGGAGCGCAGCAGCGTGCCGTCGAGGTCGGTCGCGACCAGCCGGTACGGGAACCCCTGTCCGGGATCGGAGCCGGGGGTCGTCACTTGGCCACCGGCTCCAGCACCTCACGCCCGCCCAGGTAGGGCCGCAGCACCTCGGGCACGCGCACCGAACCGTCGGCGAGCTGGTGGTTCTCCAGCAGGGCCACGATGGTCCGCGGCACGGCGCACAGCGTGCCGTTCAGCGTGGACAGCGGCTGCACCTTCTTGCCGTCCCGCATGCGCACCGAGAGCCGACGCGCCTGGAAGCCGTCGCAGTTGGAGGCGGAGGTCAGCTCGCGGTACTTGCCCTGGGTGGGGATCCACGCCTCGCAGTCGAACTTGCGGGAGGCGGAGGCGCCCAGGTCGCCGGTGGCCACGTCGATCACCTGGAAGGGCAGCTCCAGGGAGGTCAGCCACTGCTTCTCCCAGTCCAGCAGCCGCCGGTGCTCGTTCTCGGCCTCCGAGGGGTCGACGAAGGTGAACATCTCCACCTTGTCGAACTGGTGCACGCGGAAGATGCCGCGGGTGTCCTTGCCGTACGTGCCGGCCTCGCGGCGGAAGCACGGGGAGAAGCCGGCGTAGCGCAGCGGCAGCTTCTCGGCGTCGATGATCTCGTCCATGTGGTACGCCGCGAGGGGCACCTCGGACGTGCCGACCAGGTAGAGGTCGTCCTTCTCCAGGTGGTAGACGTTCTCGGCGGCCTGACCGAGGAAGCCGGTGCCCTCCATGGCCTGCGGGCGGACCAGCGCGGGCGTCAGCATCGGCGTGAAGCCGGCTTCGGTGGCCTGTGCGATCGCCGCGTTGACCAGGGCGAGCTCCAGCAGGGCGCCGACGCCCGTCAGGTAGTAGAAGCGCGAGCCGGACACCTTGGCGGCGCGCTCGACGTCCATCGCGCCGAGCGCCTGGCCGAGCTCCAGGTGGTCCTTGGGCTCGAAGCCCTCGGCGCCGAAGTCGCGGACGGTGCCGTGCGTCTCCAGGACGACGAAGTCCTCCTCGCCGCCCACCGGGACGTCGGGGTGGACCAGGTTGCCGAGCTGGAGCAGCAGGCGGCGGGTCTCGTCCTCGGCCTCGTGCTGCTCGGCGTCGGCGGCCTTGACGTCGGACTTGAGCTGCTCCGCCTTCCTCAGCAGCTCGGCCTTCTCCTCGGGGGAGGCCTTGGGGATCAGCTTGCCGAGCGACTTCTGCTCGGATCGGAGCTCGTCGAATCGGAGGCCGGACGACCTGCGCCGTTCGTCGGCGGAGAGAAGGGCGTCGACGAGGCCGACGTCCTCACCACGGGCGCGCTGGGAGGCGCGGACACGGTCGGGGTCCTCACGGAGCTGGCGAAGGTCAATCACCCTGCAAGGCTACCGGTGCCGGGTTCCGCCTCACGACTCCGATTCCCTGGAAAGAGGCAGCCGGTGGGCGGAGGGTTGACTCGACTCCCTTGTGAGGGCGGGGATTTGGGTTTCCGTTGTCCACAGGTATCCACACCGTGGGTGAAGTTATCCACAGGCTGTGCGGGAGATCTGTGGATATAGATCGTGATCATTCCGCGGGACGGAGTCGAGGGGAAGGATCTCCGGCCGAAACCCGTATCAGTCACCCTTTCGAGTGGAAAAGGGTCACGCTCGGTCGTCCCGGGTCGCTCCGAAGTGTTGATCGTGAGAAACGAGTGGACGAACGGGACGCGACGGCCGAATGGACGTATCGAAGATCACTACAGTGATTTGTCGACTCGAACCCGGGTCGCTGTCGACTTGTCCCCAGGCTGGAGCGGTGGCCTGTGGATAACTTTTGTGGATGCTGAAAATCCGCAGGTAGCACCGGAGCGCGAAAGGACCGGAGCGTGCGAAAGGACCGGAGCGCTCGAGGAGACCGGAGCGCCTAGGAGGCCGGAGCGACAGCCCCGGTCGCCCTCCCCCGGCCGTGCGGCTCAGAACCGGCCGTCCTGGCAGCGCGCGACCCAGTCCGCGGCCGAGACGAACTCCTCGTCCGACGTCCCCGGCGGCAGCGGTCGCACGTCCTCCGCCCGGACCTGTGCCCTCGGGTACGACCCCAGGTAGCGGACCTTCAGGCAGGACCGTCGCAGCCCCATGAGCGTCTCCGCCACCCGCCGGTCGGAGATGTGGCCCTCCGCGTCGATGGCGAAGCAGTAGTTGCCGATGCCTTCGCCGGTGGGACGGGACTGCAGCAGCATCAGGTTCACGCCCCGGACGGCGAACTCCCCCAGCAGGTCCCGCAGCGTCCCGGGGTGGTCGTCGCGCTGCCAGACCACCACCGACGTCTTGTCCGCGCCGGTCGGCGCCGCCGGCCGGGCCGGGCGGCCCACCAGGACGAAGCGGGTCTGCGCGTTCTCCGCGTCGTGGATGTTGGTCTCCAGCGCCTCGAGACCGTAGCGGGCCGCCGCGAACTCGCCCGCGAACGCCGCGTCGTACCGCCCTTCCTGGACCAGGCGGGCACCGTCCGCGTTCGAGGCCGAGGACTCCCAGACGGCGTCGGGGAGGTGGTTCTTCAGCCAGTTGCGTACCTGGGGCTGGGCGGCGGGGTGCGCGGTGACCGTCTTGATGTCGGACAGTGCGGTGCCGGGCCGGACCAGCAGGGCGAAGGTGATCGACAGCAGCACCTCGCGGTAGATCATCAGCGGCTCGCCCGCGACCAGTTCGTCGAGGGTGGTGGTGATGCCGCCCTCCACGGAGTTCTCGATCGGTACGAAGGCCGCCTCTGCCTCGCCGCTGCGGACGGCGTCCAGGGCGGCCGGGACCGAGACCATGGGGACGAGTTCCCGGGTCGCCGATTCGGGCAGCGTACGCAGGGCGACCTCGGTGAAGGTGCCCTCGGGACCGAGATAGGCATAGCTGGCTGACATGGGCTCACCCTAGTCCGCCCGCGAGGGCCCATGCGCCGCCCGCGTAACCGGCCGCGCTAGGCCTCCAGCAACCGTTGCCCGACGTACTCCCCTTCCACCGCTCCGCCCGGAACGGCGAACAGACCACTGGCCTCGTGGCGGATGTACCGCGACAGCGCGTCTCCCCGGTCGAGCTTGCGCTGCACGGGGACGAAACCGCGCAGCGGATCTGCCTGCCAGGCGATGAACAGCAGCCCGGCGTCCGGCGTCCCGTCCTCGTCGATGCCGTCGTGGAAGGAGAACGGACGGCGCAGCATGGCCGCGCCGCCGTTCTGGTCGGGCCGCGTGATGCGGGCGTGTGCGTTGAGGGGGACGACGAGGTTGCCCTCGGAGTCGGTCTTCTCCAGGTCCATCGCGGAGGTCTCGCCGCCACCGGTCAGCGGTGCCCCATCGGCTTTGCGGCGGCCGATGACGTGCTCCTGGTCGTGGGTGGACAGCTTCTCCCAGTCGTCCAGCAGCATGCGGATCCGGCGTACGACGGCGTACGAGCCGTTCGCCATCCATGCCGGTTCGCCGGAGGCGGGCACGAAGATCCGCTTGTCGAAGTCGTCCTCCGAGGGCTTCGGATTGCGCGTGCCGTCGACCTGCCCCATGAGATTGCGTGCCGTGCGAGGGCGGGAGGTGGCGCCCGGCGTGCGGTTGAAGCCGTTCATCTGCCAGCGCACGCGGGCGGCGGACCCTGCCTCCTTCTGCAGCGCACGGAGGGCATGGAAGGCGACGAGGGCGTCATTGGCGCCGATCTGCACCCACAGATCGCCGTCGCTGCGCCGTTTGTCGAGATGGTCCGAGGAGAAGTCGGGCAGCGGGTCCAGGGCGGTCGGGCGCTGCTTCTCCAGCCCCGTACGGGCGAAGAAGCTGTGGCCGAAGCCGAAGGTGACGGTCAGGGAGGAGGGGCCGGCGTCCCGTGCGATGTCGGTGTCCCCGTGCGCGGCCGGCTCGCCCGCCATGAGCCGCTGGGCCGTGTCGGACCAACGGCGCAGCAGAGCGGCGGCCTCCTTGCGCCCGGCGCCGGCCGCGAGATCGAAGGCGAGGAGATGACCACGGGCCTGGAGGGGGGTGGTGATCCCCGGCTGGTGTTTCACGTGAAACATCGCGCGGTCGGCTCCGAGCGAGGTCAGCGGGGTGGCGGCGGCGGGGGCCGCGGTGTACCCGGCGGCGGCCCCCGCCCCGCCGAGCACCAGTCCGGTCGCCCCGGCGGTGCCGAGCAGCCGACGCCGCGAGAGCCCGCGCGGGGGCGCGGACGCGGGCTCGGATGCGGCTCCGGACGTGGCTCCGGACGCGGAGGCGGGCGTGGAGGCAGTGCTGGGGGGTGTCTGCTGGTCGGTCATGGGGGCGGTCAGCCGATCTTCGTGTTCTTGTCGACGGTCACCTGGTCGATGTCGGAGGTCCGCACGGTCACGGAGACCGTCCAGTCGCCCGCCATGGGGATCTGCACATCGCTCGCCGCCCAGTGCCCGGTGGCCACGCGGTCCGGCTCCACCGGCAGCGGGCCGATCTTCTGCGCGGCGAGGGTGAAGGCGAGCTTCACCTCGGGGACGTCGAACGCCCTGCCGTTGGCGCGGCTCACATAGACGTGCAGCGTGTTGCCACCGACCCGTGCGGGCGAAAGGGTCACCCGGGCGGTGCCCTTGCCGTCCTCGCCGCCGGTGTCGAAGGGGAGCTTCAGGGAGAGGGTTCCGGAACTGCGGGTCCCGGTGGACGAGGAGGAGGACGAGGACGACGCCGCCTTCGCGGCCTTCGCCTCCTCCTCCGTGCGCCCCGGTTCGGTGGAGGTCAGCGCGGTGGTGACGGCGAGGAGCACCACGGCGACACCCGCCTCGGCGAGCACGGACCGGCGCAGCCCGGACCGGAACGGGTCCGCCTCGCGTACCCGCTTGGCCCGCGCGGCGGCCGTCGCCGCGCGCTGCCGGGCGAGCTGGGCGGCCCGCTTCGGGTCACCGGAGCCGGCGGCCCCCTTGGCCGACGTGTTCCTGCCGCTGCCGGCGGCTCCCTTGGTCGAGGCCCCCTTGCCGCTGCCGGCGGTCTCCTCGGCCGAGGCACCACCCTTGCCGCTGCCGGCCTCGGTGGACACCTCGGTGTCCGATGCGTCCGACGTGTCCGAGGCGGGCCCGTCCGAGGGGGAGGCCGCGGCCGTGACCGAGGACGCGGTCGCCGTCACCGTCTGCTTCTTGGCCTTCGTCCTCGTCCTGACGACGGGTGCGTCCGCGAGATGGCCCGTCCAGCGGCGGGAGACCCGGGCGATGCCGATGAGGACGGCCACCAGGGCGATCTTCGCCAGCAGCAGCTGCCCGTAGGTGGTGCCGGTGAGCGCGGACCAGGAGCCGACCTGGCGCCACGACTGGTACAGCCCGGTCGCGGCCAGCGCCACCACGCTGCCGAAGGCGACCCCCGAGAACCGCCGCACGGCCGCCGCCTCGATCGACGGAGCCCGGTACAGCGCGGTCAGCAGGGCCGCGAGACCGCCGAGCCAGACGGCGACGGCCAGCAGGTGGAGGATGTCGACGGGCATGGCGATCCCGGTCTGGATGCCCGTCGAGGCGTGCTCGGCCATCGCCCAGGTCGCCGCGAGTCCGGCCGCGATGACGCCGCCGCCGATCGCCAGCCCGAACGTGAGGTCCCGCCGCTCGGCGGCCCGGTCGGCCGCGTCCTCGGCATCCTGGGCGCTCCCGGCGCCCCGGCTCCCGTCCTCGGAGGCGCCGTCCCGCTCATGCCCCTCGTCTTCTTCGTCCCCGCGCGCGTACGCGCCGAACAGCACGGCGACGAACAGCGCGGCGGCCGCGAGCAGCAGCAGCCGGGAGAGGAGCGCCGCGCCCGTCTTGCTCTGGAGCACCGGCCCCAGCAGGGACAGGTCGAAGATGTCGGCGACCTTCCCCGAGCCCGTGTAGGAGCCGCGCAGAAGCAGCAGCGCCAGCGTCGCCCCGGTGAGGGCGATCCACCCCGAGACCACGAACCGCTGCATCGTGCGCTCGCCGGCCCCGCGCTGCCAGCAGGCGAGCACGAAGGCCGCGCCGCCGACCAGCACCACGAAGCCCGCGTACGACACGTACCGGGCGACGTCGTAGAGCACGCCCACGACCCCGCCGCCCACGGTCCGGTCGGAGACGGAGACGCTGGTCGCGGAGGGGGCGCCGATGGAGAAGGTGAAGCCGCCGGCGACGGGGTGGCTGTCGGCCGAGATCACCTGGAAGGTCACGGTGTAGGTGCCGTCCGGCAGCCCGCCGCGCAGCGGGACGCCGTAGGTGCCGCCGTCCAGGTTGGCGGGTTTGCCGCTGTCGACCCGCTTGCCGGCCGGGTTCAGCACCCGGAAGGAGCCGGAGGAGACGCTCACCTTTTCGGAGAAGGTGAGCGTGACCTCGGTCGGCGCCTTGTCGACCACCGACCCCTGCGCGGGGGAGCTGCCGGTGAGCGCGGCGTGGGCGGAGGCGGGGGCCGCGCCGCCGAGCAGCAGCCCGGCCGAGGCGAGCAGCAGCGCGCACAGCGGGAGCAGCGCCCGCAGCACCGCACTCCGGGCGGTCCGCGGCCCGGGCGGGCGCGTCACCGTCCGGCCGACCGGCGCGCGGGTGATCGTCCGTGAGCCCGACGCCCGGGCGGCCCGGAGACCCGGCACGCGAGCAGCCCTCCGCAGGACGGGTCGCTCCCCGGGCTCGGCCCAGGGCTTCCGCCCCGCACCCGGCCGTGGTCCCGTTCCGCGGACCGCCGGTGCCCGTTCCGCGCCGGAGGCGGTGGTCTGTGTCACGGTGCTGCTCTCCCCTCAGTGCCCGGTCTTCGGGACGTACGTCGCCGACTTCACCGGGATCTCCACCTCGACCGTGCCGGACCTGGCGAAGTGGAGGTCCACCGCCACCTTGTCGCCCTCCTTCGGCCTGTGGTCGAGTTTTTCGAACATGAGATGGTTCCCGCCGCTGGCGAAGGCGAGCCGGCCGTCCGCGGGCACCGCGAAGAAGTCCTCCTCGACCATGGCGCCGTCCTTGGTCTCGTGCATGGTCACGTCCGCCGCCGCGTCGCTCGACACGGAGGTCAGCGTGTCGGCACCGCCGGAATTGGTGACGGTGAAGAAGCCCGTCGCCATGTCGCCGCTGAGGGGCGCGGGCATGTAGGCGCCGCTGACCTTCAGCTCGGGTTTCGCGGAGGCCGAGGGGCCGGAGTCCTCGGACCCGCCGCAGCCGGTCAGCGCCAGCGCCGTCACGGCGGCGCCGGCCACCACCGCGAGGGACCGGCGGGAGGGACGGGAGGGACGGAACCGGCGGGTCACGGCTTCCGCCCGTCGATGATCCTGGGCAGATCCTTGGTGTAGTCGTCGACCGTGGCGTCCTGGCTGTAGAGCAGGTAGCCCTTGTCGGTGCTGGGCGAGAACGCGATGACCTGGGTGCCGTGCGTGGACACGACCTTCCCGTTCTTGTCCTTCGTCGTCGGCTCGATGCTGATGCCGAGGCTGCGCGCGGCGGCCTGGGTCTTGGCGAAGCCGCCGGTCAGACCGACGATGTCGGGGTCGATGCCCTTGAGCCACTTGCCGAGTTCGGCGGGGGTGTCGCGCTTGGGGTCGGTCGTCACGAAGACGACGCGGAGCTTGTCCTGCTCCGCGCGGGGGAGCTGCTTCTTGGCCACCGCGATGTTGTTCATCGTCAGGGGGCAGACGTCGGGGCAGTGCGTGTAACCGAAGTAGACGAGCGTGGGCCGCTTCTCGGTCTCGGCACGCAGGTCGTACTTCTTGCCGTGCGTGTCGGTGAGGACGAGGTCCGGCTTCTCGAAGGGCTGGTCGAGGACGGTGACGGCGCCCTTGGAGGAGGCGTCCTCGGAGACGACGGCGACGGGATCGCTCGCGTCGTCGGAGCCGCAGGCGGTCAGGGTGAGAGCGGCGGCGGCCAGGAGGGCCGCCGCGGTGGCGGTGTACTTGGTGCGCTTCACAGGTGTTTCCCAGGGTGAGTTGCTCCGGCGCGGGGCCGGGGCGGCACGGTGGTGCGGCCCCGGCCCCGCGCCGATGGCGGGTTGCTCGTGGCGGTCAGGCCCCGGCGCCGCTCCGGCGACGCCCGGCCAGCACGCCGTACGCGACGCCGGCGGCGCCGACGACGATGCCGACGACGCCGAGTACGCGTGCGGTGGTGTCACTGCTGTCGGTGGACTCCGCGGCGGTGCTCTTGGCGTCCTCGGCGGACGAGTCGGCGGCCGAGGCGCCCTTCGCGGTGGAGCCGTGGCTCCCCTCGGCGGCGTCGGACAGGGTGAGGGAGGGGGCCGGGTTCTGCGGCTCCTCCTGGCCCTCCTTCTGGACCTCGATCCAGCGGACGACCTCCTTGTTGGAGTACGTCTGCAGGGCCTTGAAGACCAGCTGGTCCGTGTCCTCCGGGAGCTGACCGACCGAGAGCGGGAACTTCTGGAAGTAGCCCGGCCGGATGCCCTTGCCGGTGGCGGTCCAGGTGACCTTGGAGACGGCCTCGTCGATCTTCTGGCCGTGCGAGGTGATCGGCTTGGCGAGCTTGGACGTGGTGACCTTCACGTCCCAGCCGTCGACCGGCTGCGGCATGACCGAGGCGAGCGGGTGGTCGGCGGGCAGGCTGACCTCGAGCTTGGTGGTCGAGGCGTCGTCGCGCTCGTTGGGGACCTTGAAGTCGACGACGGCGTACCCGCCCTTGGCCGCCTCGCCCTCGGGCTGCACGGTGACGTGCGCGAACGCGGGCGTGGACACGGCGAGGACGACCAGCGCGGCGGCGGCGCCCGCGGCGGCGACACGGGGCAGCTTCGAGGACGTGCGGGTGGCCGTGGCGGCCGGGGTGGCCTGGGTGACCTTCATGTATGCAGCACTCCACTGGAGACGGATCCCGCCGACGCGGAACCCGGATCGGGAATCGAAGAGGGGGCGTGCGCCGCTGGAGCGCGCGCACGCGTACCGCGCGACGGCGGCGGCCCCTCCCCTCCCCGTCGGCCCGTCCCCCCGGTCCTTGCGGAGCGGTGGGTGGTGGGCGGAAACGGAAGGTGTGGGTGCGCCCCGCGTCAGGCGGCGAGGACGAGTACGCCCGTGGCCGGCGGGCCGCGCCGGATCACCGAGTGCTGCAGCAGCGCCGTGCGCGGCGCCGAGGGGACGGTCAGGTCGCCGCACGGGACGACCGGTCCCCGCCCGGGTGCCCCGGGGAGTCCCGCGAGGAGTGCGCGGACGTACGCCAGGGCGGTGCGCAGGGCACGGCCCGGCGCGCCCCCGGCCACCCCGTACGCCGACAGCCGCATCAGCCGCAGCAGCGCGAGGTCGCCCCGGCGCAGCACCCAGCCGGCCACGACGGCGGCGAGGACGTGGCCGAGCAGCATGGGCAGCGAGGGCAGGATGCCGAACAGGGGCGAGGAACAGCCGGCGGTGGCCGTGGCGAGCGCGTCGGCCGGATGGTGCGCCGCGCCGGTCGTCGTGGTGTCGATCCGCGCGGCGGTGAGCAGGCGGTGCGCCTCGGCCGGGGTGATCGAGGCGGTGCTGCCGCCGCACAGGAGCCGGGCGGCGCGTGCCACGAGGTCGGCGTCGGCGGCGGAGGCGCCGTGCGCCAGGGTGCCGGAGACCGTGCCCGGCGCCCCGGCCGCCGGGCCGTGCCCGCCCAGCATCCCCGCCATGCCGTTCATGCCGTTCATACCGGCCATGCCGCGCATGCCGGCCATGGCGGTACCGGTGCCGTGCCCGCCGAGTCCGAACAGCGTGTGCAGCGCCGCCTGGCCGACCGCGAGAAGTGCGGCGATACCGGGCAGCGACCGCTCGCGCCCGGCCAGCGGCAGGGCGAGGGCGAAGACGGCCAGGAATCCGGCGCCCAGCGTCCACGGCGGGACCGGGGCGCGGGAGGCGAGCCCGTGCCCCACGGCGGCCAGCACGACACAGACCGCGGTGAACACCGCGGCCCGCAGGATCCGGAGGTCCGCTCCGGAGCGCGTCGTGCGCCGAGAGGGGGCAGTCATGGCGGGCTCATCATCGCACTGGGCCCACGGGCCCCACGCGGCAGGTCCACAAGGTGAGGTATGTACCGTCCGTGAGCGCGCCCGGCCCGGCCGAACACCGCCGCCCGGGCGACGGGCGGGTGATCCGGCGATTGCGCACGGGTACTCGTGGCAATACGTAACGGTACGTCGAGCCGCGGCCGGGAGGCTGGAGCATGAGCATCTGGTGGTCACTGCATCTGCGGCGCGAGGCCGCGAGCGTGCCGCTGGCCCGGCGGCTGCTGGTCGGCGCGATGGAGACCGCGGGGGTCGACCCCGACGTCTCCTACGACCTGTCCGTGGCACTCAGCGAGGCCTGCGCGAACGCGGTCGAGCACGGCGGCGACCGGGGGCGGGGCCGGGGCTGCGGGGAGTACCGGGTGACCGCCTACCTGGACGGCCGGACGTGCCGCATCGAGGTGGCCGACTCGGGTCCGGGGTTCTCGGCGGGCCGGGCGCGCCCTCCGGTGCGGGTGGCCCGCGCGGACGCGGAGAGCGGCCGGGGGCTCGGTCTCATCCAGCAGCTCGCCGATCATGTGCACATCGGCAACAAGCCGGGGCACGGCGGTGCCGTCGTGAGCTTCGACAAGATCCTCAAGTGGCGCGAGGACGCGCCCCTGGCCATGGCCTGAACACCACCGCGCCGAGGAACGCCCGCGCCGCCCAACGCCGTGCGACGAACGCCGTGCGACGAAGGACCGAGCCGCCCTGGGACCGCGGCGGCCCGGGAACCGTGCCGGGCCCCCGGGCGGCCGGCGGTGCGCCTCAGGCGCGGCGGAGGGACTCCATCCACGCCTCGACCTCGTCGGAGCGGCGCGGCAGCGCGGCCGACAGGTTCCGGTTGCCGTCCTCGGTCACCAGGATGTCGTCCTCGATCCGCACGCCGATGCCCCGGTACTCCTCCGGCACGGTCAGGTCGTCGGCCTGGAAGTACAGACCCGGCTCGACGGTGAGGACCATCCCGGGCTCCAGCACGCCGTCCACGTACGTCTCCACCCGCGCCGACGCGCAGTCGTGGACGTCCATGCCGAGCATGTGGCCGGTGCCGTGCAGGGTCCAGCGGCGCTGCAGCCCCAGTTCGAGGACCCGCTCGACGGGCCCTTCGACCAGACCCCACTCCACCAGCCGCTCGGTGAGCACACGCTGGGCGGCGTCGTGGAAGTCGCGGTGCTTGGCGCCCGGCCGGACCGCCTCGATGCCGGCCTGCTGGGCCTCGTACACCGCGTCGTAGATCTTGCGCTGGATGTCGCTGAAGCGGCCGTCGACCGGGAGGGTGCGGGTGACGTCGGCGGTGTAGTACGTGCGCGTCTCGACACCCGCGTCGAGCAGCAGCAGGTCGCCCGCGCGGACCGGACCGTCGTTGCGCACCCAGTGCAGGGTGCAGGCGTGCGGGCCGGAGGCGGCGATGGTGCCGTAGCCGACGTCGTTGCCCTCCACGCGGGCCCGCAGGAAGAAGGTTCCCTCGATGTAGCGCTCGCTGGTGGCCTGCGCCTTGTCGAGGACCTTCACCACGTCCTCGAAGCCGCGCACGGTGGAGTCGACGGCCTTCTGCAGCTCGGCGATCTCGAAGTCGTCCTTGACCAGCCGGGCCTCGGAGAGGAAGACCTTGAGCTCCTCGTCCCGCTCGGCGGTGACCTTGTCGGTGAGGGCGGCCTCGATGCCGGCGTCGTAGCCGCGCACGACGCGGACCGGGCCGCGGGCCTCGCGCAGCGCGCCGGTCAGCTCGCGGACGTCGGAGACGGGGAGGCCGTACAGCTTCTCGGACTCGGTGAGGGAGTGGCGGCGGCCGACCCACAGCTCGCCCTGGCCGGAGAGCCAGAACTCGCCGTTCTCGCGGTCGGAGCGCGGCAGCAGGTAGAGCGTCTCCCTGTGGCCCTCGGCCGTGGGCTCCATGACGAGGACGCCGTCCTCGGTCTGGTTGCCGGTGAGGTAGGCGTACTCGACCGAGGCGCGGAAGGGGTAGTCCGTGTCGTTCGACCGCGTCTTCAGGTTGCCCGCGGGGATCACGAGGCGCTCGCCGGGGAAGCGCGCGGAGAGCGCGGCACGGCGGGCGGCGGTCTCGGCGGCCTGCGGGACCGGTGCGAGATCGCGCAGTTCGGTGTCGGCCCACCCGGACTTCATGTTCTCGGCGAGTTCCTCGGACACGCCCGGGTACAGGCTGTTCTTGCGCTGCTTGATGGGCTCCTCGGACTCGGCTGCCTCAGCCTCGTCCGCCACGGTCTCCGGGGTCGCCGGAATCTCCGAGAGCTCGTCCGCCACGGTCATTCCTCCTAGGTACGGCACTGGGCCGTATCCATCGTACGGTCGTACCGCCCGGCCGTTCCGGGGCGCGTGGACGTACGGCCGCTACGACCGGGGGCGTACCGGCCTCTCACGCACGCGACCGCTCCCGGGGGGCCGGCCGGCCCCCTCGCGCCTTACTCGAAGCGTGCCGCCAGCAGCACCACGTCCTCCGCGCCGCCCGTCGCGTCCAGGCCGTCCGGCAGCACGGTGCGCAGCACGTGGTCCGCGACCGCCGCCGCGTCGGCGCGCATCGCCCGGGGGACGCTCGCGGCCGCCGCGTGCAGCCGGGAGAAGGCGCGGTCCATGGGGTCGCCCGTGCGCTGCAGCAGCCCGTCGGTGTACAGCAGAACCGTCTCTCCCGGTTCGGCCGTCAGCTCCACGCTCGGCGCCTCCCAGCAGGACAGCATCCCGAGGGGCGCCGACAGGGAGGTCTCGACGTACTCCGTGCGCCGTTCGCCGAGGACCAGCGGGGGGCTGTGTCCCGCTCCGGCCAGGGTGATCCGGCGCAGCGCGGGCTCGCAGTAGGCGAACAGGGCGGTGGCCGAGCGGGCCGGTTCGGTCAGCCGCAGCAGCAGTTCCAGGTCGGACAGGACGGCGACCGGATCCTCGCCCTCCATCACGGCGTACGCCCGCATGCTGGCGCGCAGCCGGCCCATGGCCGCGACCGCGCAGGGACCGGACCCGGTGACGGAGCCGACCGCGAGGCCGAGGGCCGCGTCCGGCAGCGGCAGCGCGTCGAACCAGTCGCCGCCGCCGCGCGGCCCGCTGCGGCGGCGGGCGGCGAGCTGCACACCCGGGATCCGGGGGAGCCGGGAGGGCAGCAGCTCCTCGGAGAGGGTCGCCATGCGCCCGCGGGTGCGTTCGGTCTCGACGAGCCGGGCGAGGTGCTCGGTCGCGCAGCGGACGTAGAGCCCGGCGAGGTGGCGCATCCGGGCGGTCGGCTCGGCGGGTTCGTCGTAGAGCCAGACCGCGGCGCCGAGCCGGCCTGCCGCCTCGCCGGCCAGCGGCAGGGCGTAACTGGCGGCGTAACCGAGGCGCGCGGCCACCTCCCGGTGGCGGGGGTCGAGTCCGTCCTCGGCGAACAGGTCGGGCTGGGCGATCTCCCCCTCGCCGCCCGGCAGCCCGTCCAGGATCCTCCCGTACGCCGTCGAGCCGCGCGGCACGGTCTCGATGTGGCCGAGGTCCGCGCGGCCGAGGCCGAGACCGAGGGTGGTGTCGGGGCCCAGTCCGTCGCGGGGCTCCAGGACGACGAGGCCGCGGCGGGCGCCCACGAGGGCGGACCCGGCGCGCAGCAGTTCCTCCAGGGCGCCGGCGAGCGAGTCGGTGCGGATCAGGCGCTCGGTGAGTTCGTGGAGGGTGGTGAGGTCGGAGACCCAGCCGGCGAGGCGGTCCTGGAGGAGGGCGCCGGGTCCGGTGGTGTGGGAAGTGGCCGAAGAGGTACCCGTGGTGTTCGGCGAGGGGCCCGTGGGCGGGGCGGCCGAGGCGACAGTGTGAGCGGGAGCCGGAACCGTGGAATCGATTCCGGCCACTTTCGGGAGGTGAGGGACGGTCATGGCGTCCGGCTTTCCGACTGGTGCGTTCTGCACGAAAGCATCGCAAACCCCCATGTCATTCTGCGTCGCAGGCAGTGTCTCCACATGTACACGCACTCGTGAGGGGATGTCCAGCATTGTCCTGCTGGGATTCCTGGTGTCCGTGGGACGGGCGGTGCGACTGGCCTCGGGATCCTTCGGACGATCCGCGGAGTCGCTTGCGGGAAAACGAAGTTGGCTTGAAACTGACTCGGGCAAGGGCGTATTGCGGTCGACTGGCCTCGTTCGACGGAGCGTCACAGCGGTCGGGGTGGGTACGTACCCGGTGAGGCCCAGGGAGCGGCGAAGAGCCGCCCGGAACCTGGTGGCCGACCCGGGCGTCCTATTCACCGACGACCGAGCCCCATCCTCCCGTGGCGGAGGCGGCGAGCAACAGCGTGACGGCAATTAGCCAGGCGTCGCCACCCCCGCGCCATGCCCGTGCTTTCGACAGACGCAGTATGGACGACCGCGGACCTCAGGGATCCCACGGATCCCTCGGATCTCGCGGACCCGGCGGATTTCGCGGGGCCTCGCGGATCGATCCGTGCCCAGGGTCCGCGGACCCGGCCCGGCTCGGCCCCGACGGTTCGTCCCCGCCCACGACGGGGGCGTGATGCTCCAGCAGGTACGCACAGCGCAGTGATCGACACATGTGGTGAACGACCATGTGGTGAATGCAGCCCTCGGTGTTGCCGGCGTGCAACGGAAAGGAACGAGCGCTCATGCGCGGGATTCCCGGAAGGCTACGCAGGTTCCTGTCCAGGTCGAACGACGGGGAGCCTGAGGTGTTCGGTGCGGCCCTGACCTTCGCCACCCAGTGGCAGTGGCCCGTTCTCCCGGGTGTGGCCCCCGACCCCCAGGGGCGCGCCCGCTGCGGCTGCCCCGACCCGGACTGCACGGTGCCGGGCGCTCATCCCTTCGACCCGGGGCTGCTCGCGGCCACCACCGACGCGCGCATGGTGCGCTGGTGGTGGACCAACCGGCCGAGCGCGCCCATCGTGCTCGCCACCGGTGGCCGCGCCCCCTGCGCGGTGAGTCTGCCCGCCCCCGCGGCGGCCCGCGCCCTGGCCACCCTTGACCGCAAGGGCATCAGGCTCGGCCCGGTCGTCGCCGCCCCGCACCGCTGGGCGATCCTCGTGGCCCCCTACTCCCTGGAGCAGCTCGGCGAACTGCTCCACGCCCAGGACTTCGTCCCCGGCTCGCTCCGCTTCCACGGCGAGGGCGGCTACCTCGCCCTGCCGCCCTCCACGACCGGGCACGGGCAGGTGCGCTGGGAACGGGCACCGCTGCCCGGCTCGGCGGCGCCCTGGGTGCCCGACGTGGAGGCCGTGGCGGACGCCACCGTCGAGGCCCTCACTCGTACGGGTGTGAGCGCGCCCGAGTTCTAGGGGTGTCGTGCGCGCGGCGGCCCGAACGGCCGCGCGCGCCCCTTATGTTCGCCCTCATGAAGCGCACTTCCGGGGGACACGGAACGCGTCGGTCCGGGGGACACGAACGGGAACAGGCACCGGCGGGACCACCGGCCGCCGGCGGCCTCCGTGGCCGGCACGGCGCCGAGCGCCCGCCGGGGCTCGATCCCCGGGTCCGGCTGGCCGCACTGGTGGTGGCGCTGGCGGCGGCGGTCCTGCTCCCGCTGGCCGTGGCCGCCGCGGGACCCGTCGGCGGCGACCGCGTCGACGACGGCGACCGTGAACGGGACGGCGGGGCCGCCGCCCCGCACCGGGACGCCAAGGAACCCGCCGCCCCCTCCTCCCGCTCGCCGCACCTGCTGGGCCTCGGACTCGCCACCGCCGCCCGCTGCGGCCCCACGCTCACCTCGCCCGAGGGCGTCGAGGCACAGAGCTGCGTCTTCACCCAGGGCGCCGAGACCTGGGCCCGCGCCTACTACCGCAACACCACCGGGCGGGCGCTGAGCACCGCGCTGAGCCTGCTGAAGCCGGGCGGCGGAGCGGTACGCATCGACTGCGCGATCGGCGCCGAGGACGAGCCGGGCACCTGCGAGACACCCCGGCAGCGCACGGACGGCGAGCCCGGCGGGTACGAGGCGGTCGCGGAGTTCGCACGGGACGCGGCGGGGGCCGCGGGCGCGGCGGCGGACGCCAAGGACGGGGCGGGGGCCGACGAGGGGCCGCTGCTGCTGCGCGTGGGGAGCGGTTCGGCGCGTTCCTGAGGTGTCCCCCGGCCGTCGCAGGCGCCGTCGGGCGCGGTTCCCGGCCGGGCCGGACGGGGCGCGGCGCGCGCGGCGGGCCGCGCACCCCGGAACCGTGCCGTCGGGCAACGGCGGGACGGGGCAGGGGAGTTGGCGGAGGGCGCGATTCCGGGGCGGTTCACCGGAGGCATGAAAAGACCCGGTTGCTGGCGACGGGGGATGCACCAGCAACCGGGCTATTGGAACCGTAACAAGAGATCGCCGGTTCGCAAATTCGATCTCGCCTATTCGGACACGGATGTGCTTGTCGGAAGCGGCAGTTGTGACGCGAGTCACCTCATGGGGCGGCTGAGTTGACGGCCCGGAAGGCGGGTGCCCGCCCTCGGCGGAGATTTCCCGGCCGCGCACCGCCCACCGTCCGGCAGCGTCCGCCCGGGTGCCGCCCGCGGCGGCCGGGGGGCACCCTCGAGGACGTTCCGTCGTGGCGGATCAGCTCAGTGTGACCTGGCGGTTGGTGAGTCCGCCGCGCGCCCGGCGCTCCTCCGGCGTGAGCGGAGCCGTGGAGGCCAGTGCCTCGGCGAGGTGCTCGGCGAACCCGGCGGCCGGCTTCTCCACGTCCTGCGCCGTCATCGCCGTCGGCAGGTCCCACACCGGCACCACCAGACCGTGCGCCCGGAAGGAGCCCACCAGCCGGGTGTCCTCGCCCAGCCCGGAGCGCCCGGCCGCGTGCAGCCGCGCGAGCGCGTCCAGAAGCTGCTCCTCCGGGTGCGGCATGACCCAGCGCAGGTGGTTCTTCTCCGGCGTGCGGCACCAGTAGGCGGCGTCGACGCCCTCCAGGCGCACCGTCGGGATGGCCGCGGCGTTGGCCCGCTCCAGGGAGGCGGCCACCTCGGGCGAGGCGTTCTCCGCGTCCGGCACCCAGAACTCGAACCCGGTGTGCACCTGGGGGGCGAACGTGGCTTCGGGGTCCAGCACGTCCTGCAGCCGGGGGCCCTCGGCCGGGGCCCGCCGGCTCTGCACCGAGGTGCCGGGCCGCGCCTCCAGCGCGCGGAGCAGGGTGTCGGCGAGGTCGCGGCTGATGTCGCCGGAGGCCGTGTCGTTCTGCAGGCCCAGCAGCACCGAACCGTCCTCGCGGCGCAGCGCGGGCCAGGCCATCGGCAGCACGGTGGCGAGGGTGACCGAGGGGACGCCCTCGGGCAGCCCGTCCTTCAGGGTCAGCTCGGCCGTGGCGGCGGGGACCAGTTCGCGCAGCGCGACCCAGTCGCCCTCGCCCGCCAGCCCTTCGAACGGGCGCCGCACCAGTTCGGTCGCCGCGTGCGCGGCGGCCCGGCCGTGGCAGGCCTTGTAGCGGCGGCCGCTGCCGCAGGGGCAGGGTTCCCGGGCGCCGACGACCGGAATGTCCGCCCCGGTGCTCACCCCGCCGCCGGTCCGGTGCCTGTCGGCCTTCGTCTGGGGTCGCTTCTTGGCCATCGTCGGTGTCTCCCGGTCACGGCTCGTCTGGGTACGGGCGCGAGCCTAGTCGTTCGTCCGGGCGCCGACGGGAACCTGTGGACAACCCGGACGATGCGGACCCGGGGCCGGGGAGGGCGACCGGGTTCGGGCTGCCGGGCGACCGGCCTCGGAGGCTGTCGGGCAGCCGGGAAGGGGGCGGCCGGGGGCGGGGGGCCGCCGGGCGGCCGGGAAGGGGGTGGCCGGCTTCCGGGGCCGTCGGGGATTCGGCACCGGCCGACCACGGCGTACCGCTACGACTACGACCACGGCGTACCGCTACAACTACGGCTACGACGCCCGCGGCACCGAGGGCATCGGGACCCGCGCGGCGAAGTCCTCGCGGCGGCGGGCGGACTCGGCGTCGTCCCGCAGGACGACCCAGACGGTGACCTCGCCGTGCGCGTCGTCCCGTACGCCCCAGTCCTGGGCGAGCGCCGTGATGATGTTCAGCCCGCGTCCGCCACGCGCGGTGACCGACGGTGTGGCGGGAACCGGCCGGGTCGGACCACCGCCGTCCGTCACCTCGACCGTCAGTCGACCCGAGGGTTCGACGCGCCACGCGGCCCGCACGTCACCGTCCCCGGCGAGGGCGTCGCCGAGGGGTCTGCCGTGCCGACAGGCATTGCTGAGAAGTTCGGAAAGGATCAGTACGGCATCGTCGATGACCGCTTCCGATACGCCGCCGCGGCGCAACTGCGCCCGCATCCGATGCCGTGCCTGCCCCACGCCCGCAGGGCCATGGGGTACGGCCATGCTCGACGACGCGGGCACCTCCTGTGCCACCACCAACGCCACCCCCGAGACCTCCTTCACCCCACGCCACGGAGTGGATGCCCCACCGCAATGGGCCGGAAACCGACCGGCCGACGTGCGACGGGTCACTCTTCGTGGCCGCACACGGACCGAACGCGCCGGAGCACTCCCCGTGAGAGAGGGGGCGCTCGCCGCGCGGGGCCAGGGGTACCGGACGCGGCCGGAAGCCGTCCCCGCCCGGGCCTTCCGGCTCCCGCCCAGGTCACCGGGGTCCGTCGGGGCCGGGATCAGCGGCCCAGCAGCTCCCGCACGGCCCGCGGCCGGTTGGTGATGATGGCGTCGACGCCCAGGTCGACACAGCGGTGGACGTCCTCGGCGGTGTTCACGGTCCACACGTGCACCTGGTGCCCGGCCTCCTTGAGGCGCCGGACGGCCGCCGGGTGATTGCGCACGATCCTGATCGAGGGGCCCGCGATCCGGACCCCCTCGGGCAGCCGCCCGTCCCGCATCCGGGGCGTCACGAACTGGGTGAGGAAGACCGTCGGAAGCGTCGGGGAGGCGGCCCGCACCCGGTGCAGGGACCGCGCCGAGAAGCTCATGACGCGTACCGCGGACTCCTCGGGCGAGACGGGCGCGTCCAGACCGAACCGCTTCAGCAGGAGCAGCAGCCGCTCCTCGACCTGCCCGGCCCAGCGGGTCGGGTGCTTGGTCTCCACGGCGAGCTCCACCCGGCGGCCGGCGTCCGCGACCAGTTCGAGGAGCCGCTCCAGGGTGAGGACGGAGGTGTCCCCCCGGTCCTCGGGCCGGTGCTCCCAGTCGGGCGCCTCGTCGGGCGCCTCGTCGTGGTGGTGCCAGGAGCCGAAGTCCAGGGCGGCCAGCTCGGCGAGCTCCAGGGCGGAGACGGCACCGCGCCCGTTGGACGTACGGTTGACGCGGCGGTCGTGGACGCAGACGAGATGGCCGTCGGCGGTCAGCCGTACGTCGCACTCGAGGGCGTCGGCTCCGTCCTCGATCGCTTTGCGGTAGGCCGCGAGAGTGTGTTCCGGTGCCTCCTCGGAGGCTCCGCGGTGGGCGACGACCTGGATCGGATGCTGGCGTGCGTGGGTCACCGCGTCATGGTGCCACCGGTGCGGGGTAGGCGGGGGACCGTGCGGCCCACGCGGACGGTGCGTGACCGGAGCGCGGAAGTGCGCGCGGCGGAGTGCGTGGCGGAACGCGCGGACGTCACGGGGCCGGGAGTCCGTTTGGTCACACTGGTCTTATATAAGGTTTGGTCGTGGGCGAGACCCACAGGGACCGCTTATGGTGCCCTGACGGTCCATGGGAAAAGCTGACGGCATACACGAGCACATGCACAGCTGCATCGCGCCGGACCGTTCGGCGAGCGCGGGACGCGTGGCCGAAGTGCGACCGAGAACAACAGCCGTGGATCGAGGAGAGAAGCTGTGAGCACCGAGAACGAGGGCACCACGGTACCCCCGGCCCCGTCAGCACCTCCCGTGCCGGTGGACGCTCCCGCAGCCTCCGGTCCGGGCACCCCGCCCGGGCCGACGCCTTCCGCTCCGGGCCCCGGGGAACCCTCGCAGGCTCCCGGACAGCCGGCCGCCGCGCCCGACCGCCCCGCCGACCCCTACGGGCAGGCACCCGCGACTCCCGGGCCGCAGTACTTCGGTGAGCAGCCGCGGCCCCAGGGACCGGCCTACGGGAACCCCGACCAGCCCACCACCACGTCCCCGGTCGACGCCGGCTGGCCGCCCCCGCCCCCCGGCACGCCGGGACACGGCGGCGACGGAGGCCAGGGCGGCGGCTGGGGCTCCGGCTACCAGTCGGCGCCGAAGCCGAAGTCCGGCCGCGGTGGCCTGGTCGCCGCGGTTCTCGTCGCCGCGCTGGTCGCGGGCGGGCTCGGCGGCGGCCTCGGCTACACGCTCGCCAAGGACAACGACTCCTCCGGCTCCACCACCGTCTCGGCCTCGCAGAGCGGCGGCGACGTCAAGCGCGCCGCCGGCTCGGTGGCCGGGGTGGCCGCCCGCGCGCTGCCCAGCACGGTCACCATCGAGGCCGAGGGCAGCAACGGCGAGGGCGGCACCGGTACGGGCTTCGTCTTCGACAAGGAAGGCCACATCGTCACCAACAACCACGTGGTGGCGGAGGCGGTCGAGGGCGGCAAGCTGTCGGCGACCTTCCCCGACGGCAAGAAGTACGAGGCCGAGGTCGTCGGCCACGCGCAGGGTTACGACGTCGCCGTCATCAAGCTCAAGAACGCCCCGTCCAACCTCAGGCCGCTCGCGCTGGGCGACTCCGACAAGGTCGCGATCGGCGACTCGACCATCGCCATCGGCGCGCCCTTCGGCCTGTCGAACACGGTGACGACGGGCATCATCAGCGCCAAGAACCGCCCGGTGGCCTCGAGCGACGGCCAGTCGGGCAGCAGCACCTCGTACATGAGCGCGCTGCAGACGGACGCGTCGATCAACCCGGGCAACTCCGGCGGCCCGCTGCTGGACGCGCAGGGCGCGGTCATCGGCATCAACTCCGCGATCCAGTCCTCGAGCAACGGCGGTCTGGGCGGCGGCTCGGGCCAGGCCGGCTCGATCGGCCTCGGCTTCGCCATCCCCATCAACCAGGCGAAGTACGTCGCCCAGGAGCTGATCAGGACCGGCAAGCCGGTCTACCCGGTGATCGGCGCCTCGGTCTCCCTGGAGGACGGCACGGGCGGCGCGAAGATCACCGCCCAGGGCGTCAACGGCTCGGACGCGGTCACCTCGGGAGGCCCGGCGGACAAGGCGGGCCTCAAGTCCGGCGACGTCATCACCAAGCTCGACGACCGGGTGATCGACAGCGGCCCCACCCTGATCGGCGAGATCTGGACCCACCGCCCCGGCGACAAGGTCGACCTGACCTACAAGCGCGACGGCAAGACCCACACGGTCGACCTCACCCTGGGCAAGCGGGTCGGCGACAGCTGACCCCGCCCCCGCCCACGGCACCCGGACGCGCCCGAGGGCGGGCCGGTAACCTGTACCCGCGCTGTCGCCCTCGCGGCAGCGCGGAGGAGGCGTGCCCGAGCGGCCGAAGGGAACGGTCTTGAAAACCGTCGTCGTGGCAACACGACCGTGGGTTCAAATCCCACCGCCTCCGCGCAGGTCGTAGACGTTGCAGGTCAGAAGGGGTGTCCCGAGTATCGGGGCACCCCTTCGGCGTGCAGACTGTCTCACCCTGATTCGCCGGTATCCCAGCTCTGACCAGTGCGTGCGGCCAACCTGCGGCCAGGAATCACGGCCCCTTCGCGCCGTCCTCCTGCTCGGCCAACCCCTGCTCGATCAGGGCGTTCATCCTGTCCTCTTCGCCGTCCAGAACCTTGGCGTAGTACCGCTGGAGTACGGCCACGCTCTGCCCCGCCCGGCGGGCCGTCTCGGCAAGGCTCACCCCGGAGCGAAGCCAGAACGACACGCACGCGTGCCGCAGGTCGTACGGGATGGCGGCCAACGGAGAGGCCACCTGCGCGGGCGTGAGCGCTCTCCTGCGCGCTTCCTTCCACACGGCGCCGTACTCCTGCGAGCGGACCGGGCCACCTCGTACGGCGGTGAAGAACCGTCCCTCGGACGTCGTCCCGAACGCTTCAAGGTGGTCCCGCAGGATCGTGACCAGAACGGGCGGGATCGGCACCGGACGGACCGCGCGGCGGGCCCGGTGCTTCAACTGCCGCTCCTCGTACGGCTTGCCGTCGTCGGTCCATGCAGATCCCACCTGCGGCCGTGCGCCGGCGAGCATGAGCCGCCCCCAGCCTTCGGCCGGGAGGTCGCACTGTTCGGCGCTGAGCATCGAGACCTCTTCGGGCCGCATGGCCGCGTAGTAGATGCACGCGAAGAACGCGACCAGGTGGGCGCCACGGGGGCCCTGGGCCCGGACAGCGTCCAGCAGGGCCCGCGCCTGTGCGGGTGTGGCCACACTGCGCGCGTCCAGTTCCTCCACTGCTTTGGGCGTCTCCCAGTGCACGCGGTGCAGGGGGTTGGCGGGCAGCAGCTCGTGTTCGACGGCCAGGCGCAGGCAGTTGCTCAGCACCGCGCGACGGCGCCGGAAGGTGTTGGCGGCGGCCGGTTTGCCGTCCTGCCGCTTGGCCAGGTGTTCCAGCACCGTGCGCATGCGCTTGGCGCTGTCCAGGTCGACGACGGCCGGCGCGTGGCGTTCGACCCACGCCAGGGCATTGGCCTCCGCTTCCGGCGGTTCCTGGCCGTGCCGCCCCGCATTGAACGCCCACTGGTAGAGAGCGCGGCGCAAGAGATCATCGGCCGGGCGGCCCTTGCCGGTCGGGCAGAGAGCCATCGTGGCGATGGCCAGGCTCTCCGCGATGCTCGCGCGGTGCTTCGCTGCCGCCGTGGGCCACTTCCGGGCGGCGTGCGCGCGGGCATGGCTGTACCAACTCGTACGGTTCCGCTCGCGCACCTCGGAGACGGGGAGTCCCGTCTCCGTGTCGAACGGCTCGCCCTTGCGCGTCGCGGTCAGCAGCTCCGCGCGGCGCGCGTCCGCGAGCGTCTTGGTGGCGAACTTCTCCTGAAACTCCGCGCCGTCGACCAGCCAGCGCAGTTGGTACGGCGCGCTCTTGCTCGAACGCTTCCGTACGCTCCAAAGGCGCACGTCATAGCTGTGCATTGCACTCCTTCATAAGAAGGGACCCCCGCCGTTCGGCGGGGGTCCCTTCGGGGCGGTGACGACTCAGACGGCGGGCATCTCGTGCTTGGACCACCACGCGTCAAGGTCGCTGCGGCGGCAACGGATCTGCCCGTTAGGGAGCTTGATGAGCTTGGGTGCCTTGCCGCGGGCGCGCATGCGGTAGAAGGCGGCGCGGCTCATCTCGATCTCTTCGAGGACTTCGGGGAGCTTGAGCATCTTGGAGGTGGCCAAGGCAAGGACTCCTAATCAGGGTTCGGCGAGGAGGGGGCGGACTTCCGGGGTGCGGGGCGCCCGCGTGTGTCCGAGGTGCGGATTTCTGCGTCACCCGCGTCATCTGCGTCATTCGCTGCGTTGACCTGCGGTTTTGTGGTGACGCAGCGGGGTGGGGGTGTGTCATCGGTGACGCGGGTGTCCGTCATTGGGTGACGCGGGTGACGCGGGGTGACACAGGTTTCGGGGGTCTGCGTCACCCGTCTTCCGGCAGGTCAGCGCCGGTTTTCGGGGTGTGGGTGACGCAGGTGACGCAGCGTCTTCCTACTTAGGACGAGGGGGGGTGGTGTCTGTTGTGGTGCGCGGCTTGGAGCGTGAAGAGCGAGCCGCTTCGCGGCGCGTCTGTTGCAGGGCGGCGGTGCCGCCGAACAGCAAGAGGAGCACGCGCCGGCGGGTGCTCCTCTTGCTCGTCCCTGGCGGTCCGGAGCGCCGGGCGGTCAGAAGGCCGCTTCCTGCTCTGACGGCGGCGGGGCGGCGGGGCGGGTGATCTCGATGTAGCGGGACGTTTTCGTGCGTCCCCAGTCGATGAGGACGCCCCGCGCTGCGAGGGTGGGCTGCAGCCGCTTGAGACGGTCCGAGAGCACCTTCCCGGTCGTCGGCCACCCTTTGGCAGGGGGCGGCATTCCTCGCCGCTGTAGAGGCCCGTGAGGGCGTGCAGCCATTCAGCCGACGTCATCCGCTGCTCCGTGCCCGGTTCGATGGCGCCGGCGGCGTGCTTGAGGACGGTCTGTGCCAACAGGTCGCCCTCGATGACGTCGTCGTTGAGGTCGTCCAGGCTCGCCCGGTAGGCGGCCAGCGCCCCCAGCCCGGTGGCGGCGTCGAGCTGCGCGCACAGGTGCGCGAAGTCCGCCATCCGCAGATCCGTCGGGATGTCCGCCTGTGCTGCCCGCACCTGAACGGTGAGGTCCAGGAGCGAGCCGAGGATGACGGGCAGCACCTGGTCGAAGTCGGACCATAGCTCCGCCTCCGTGCGCCGCACCCGGGGCCGCTCCAGCCGTAGGGGCAGGAGTCGTTCGGCGAGGTCGGGGCGGATGACGCCGACGTCGATACCGGTCAGGAGCAGGGGGCGGCGGTAGCCGATGCGGAAGACGTCCCCGTCGGTGAACAGCGCCCGCTTGACGTTCTCCGCTCCCGTCACGATGCAGCACATGGCGTCGGACAGTTCCGGGGTCATGTGGGAGAGGTTGTCGAGCGCGGTGACCCATCCGGCGGCCACGGCCGTGATCAGGTTCTCCTCGTCCTTCGGGGCGCGGCGCAGGTCGCCGGTCATGCCCTCGATGATCCGCACCAGCATCCGCCCGCCCGTCGACTTCCCCGCGCCCTGCGGGCCGGTGAGGAACGGGGCGGGAACGGGCACGTTCGGGGCGAGGCAGCCGATGAGCCAAGCGATGGCCAGGCACTCGGTTTCGGCGGTGGCGAAGTTGCACAGCCGCATCAAAAGATCGATGCCCTTGCCGTCGGTGTCTTTGACCGGCAGGGGCAGTTCCCCGGTGAGCTGGGTGCGCCGCCAGCACACTTCCCGCGGGTCGGGGACGGCGATGTCCCAGCCGGTGGGGTGGATGCGCACGGACTGTCCGTCGGCGCGTCCGAGGTCGAGCCAGGTGGCGCCGTCGAATCCGGGGGCGACGCGGATGTGCACGGGCTGGACGTCCTCGGTCAGCGCCAAGGCTTCGATCAGGTCGAGTGCTTCCTTCATGGCGGTGCCGTTGAAGACGCCGACGCCGTCGCGGAACAGCCCGACCATAAGTTCCTGGCGGTGGCTTCCGGTGGTGCCCTGGGAGCGGATCGGGCGGGCCACGGGGTGGCCGTTGCGCTGCGCGTAGACGGTGCCGTCAGCGGTGCGGAAGTAGCGGAAGTGGGATTGGGCGTAATCGGTGATGATCTCGCGGGCCGGGGTCTTGTCGTCCTCGGACATGGTCACAGTCCCAACGTGGTGCGGGCGTTCGTCCACGCCTCCGTGCAGTGCCGGGCCCTCTCGCCCTTGGCCTGCGCGGCGGTGAACAACCGGTTGACGTGGGTGTCGGTGAGGCAGCCGCACCGGCCGTGCCGGGACAGCACCGCCAGGAACGTCCGGTACACCGTCGCGTGCACGCCGCTGGACGCCTCCGTGATGCGCTGCTCGGCCATCGTGATGCCGCGTTCTAGGTAGGCGGGCGTGCGGTGCGGGCACTCCCCGCCGACCCGCGCGGGCAGGGCGACGGCCGGCGCCGGGCGGGCCGTGGGCGATTCCTTCACCGCCAGCGCGCGCACGGTGTCCGGCAGGGCGGTCAGGGGGCCGGTGCCGGGGCCGAGGTAGCGGGCGTAGGACATGGTCGACTTGAGGTCGACGCCGGGGCGCACGGCGTTGCGGGAGGTCATGGCACCTCGGTAGATCCAGTGCTCACCCCGCGTCGTCTCCACCGTCCGCGTGGCGGGCAGAGCCTCGCGGGCCCAGCCGACGGCCGCCGCGTCGTCCAGGTCGACGACGGTCAGCCCTGCGCCGCCGGGGTGGTAGCCGACGCACACCGCGCGCCGCCATGCTGTCGCCCACTTGGGCGAGGCGATGACGTTCGGGTCGGTGGTGGCGGCGGCCCACGCGTGGCAGACGCCGGGGCACCGGCACAGGCCGGGGGTCTTCATGTTCGGCCGGCCGCCGCACGCGTTGCCCGCGCACCCGTGGCAGTTGCCGAACGGCACCTTCCCGGCGCGCAGCGGCAGCACGGGCACCCCGGTGACGGCCAGCTCGAGTGCGGTTCGCAGCGTTTCGGGCACTCGCCGGATGAGGGTCGGTTGCGTCATGCTGGGAGACCTCCACAGGTCAAGTGGTTGGCAGGTGGACAAGAGCGGCCCCGCGGCTTTGGCGAGACGAGGGGGCCGCTCTTGGCGTAGTCAGCCGTGGAAGTGGTTGCGCCGGAACACGGCCTTGCGGATGTTCACGGTCGTGCCGCCGCGATGGCCGCCGGTGCCGAGCACCTGCACGGCGATCCAGCCGCCGAAGATCACGGCGGCGAGGATGATGAGCTGGGTGATGAACGCGGTGAGTGCGGCGATGAACGACGTGAGCAGGAGCAGCCCGCCGCACACCGCGAGGAACCCGACGCCCCCGAGGGCGACGTTCACCGCCGCCCGCGAGACGACCGGCTTCGCGGCGAGCGGTTCCGGCTGAGCCGGGGCCACGGCGTATCCGGTAACGATACGGCCGTCGGGCAGGACGATGCTCGCGACCGCCGGAGCACTGTCCGGCTGCACCGGTACGAGGGGCGTCGGGACGGTGACGCCGGGCGGGTAGGGGGTGGGCTGGTGGACTTCGACGGCCCGCTGTGCGGGCGTCTGCGGGGCGTGTTCGGGGTACATGCGGAATCCCTTCCGGCACGTGGCCAGGGAGGCGGAGGCACCCCCCTTTGGGGGCGCTGTGAAGGGGTGTTCGGGGGGTGTGACCTGCGGGCCTCCCTGACTCCCTGAACGATCATTCGTGCAGGTCAGGGGGAGGGAGGCGGGTCAGGGAGGGGTTCAGGGAGTTCTCCCTGTCTCCCTGACCCGCACTGGGTGCGCTCCCTGCTCTCAGTCGGTGGAAGCGGAACCGTCGGTGTCGCGGCCCGCGAGGGCGCGGGTGACGCGGTCGCGGGAGACGACCATGACGCCGTCGGACTTGTACGGCTCGGCGCCGGCGTCGTCGAGGACGCGTTTGAGGTCGATGAACGACCAGCCGCCGTAGGCGTCCGGGTTCTGTGTGGCGAGCCGGGCGAGGACGTCCTTGGTGCGGACACGGGGTGCGTCGCCGATGACGGCGGAGATGTCGGCGAGCGGGTCGCGCTGCTCGCCGCGCTCGATGGTGTGCAGGGTGGTGACGCCGTCGCGCAGGGCCCTGGCGCGGGCGGCGATCTGTTTGGCGTCGTCGGTGCTGATGTAGTGCGTGCGGACCGTGATGGACGACTGGCCCTTGGGGATCTCGATGCCGTCGGAGGCGACGACCAGGGTTCCCTGGTCGAGTCCGGGGCGCAGGAGGTTGGGGGCGGCGCCGCCGTCGACGGCCTTGTCTCCCAGCGCCATGCGGGCTTGGGATTCGGTGCCGAGGGCGAGGGAGGCGCGGGTGTGGGCGCCCTCGCGGACCAGCTTGGGAAGGTTCTGGTCGGTGGGGTCCTGGGTGCCCTGCCACAGCAGCACGTTGACGGCCCGTCCCTGGTTGTGGATCTTCCGGGCGGCCATGAAGTAGCGGGAGTTGGCCTTGGAGCCGCCGTAGGGGCGCTTGTCCTCGTCCTTGGCCGGGCACATGAATGCCACCTGCGCTTCGTCCACCACGACGATGAGCGCGGGGAACACCGTGCCGGGCGGCGCCTGGATACGGCGGTTCATCTCCTGCACCGCGTCCTCGACCATCTCGGTGACCTGGATGACGTGGTCATCGGTCGGTCCCTGGATCAGCCGGGTGGCGAGTGCGTCGAACATGGCCCAGTCGCCCACGCCCTTGAGGTCGCCCACCCAGAACTCAACCGAGCGGTCAAGGGCGAGCCACAGGGCGAGCGCCCGCAGCGCGGCGGTCTTGCCCTGGTTGGACAGCCCGGTGATGAGCAGGTGGCGCTGGTAGACGCTCAGGGCGGCGGCGTCCCCGCGCAGGTCCTGCCCCCACGGGGCACGGCCGGTCTTGTAGTTGGCGGTCATCGTCTCGTCCGTGACCAGCGGAGACGGACCGATCGGCTCATCCAGCGCACCCGAGTCCGCGATCCACAGCCGCACCGTCCGCGCAGCCTGCGGGATCGTGATGAACACCTCGTGTTCGTGCCGGGTCAGGTTCTCCGCCAGCTTGCGCCGCCGCTGCTGCACCTCCACAGTCGACACCCCAGAGGGAAGCGTCACGTCGACCTCCACCCCGCATCCGGCGATCGTGATCGGTCCGAGCATGCTCGCGCCGGCGTCGCCCATCTCCTTGATGGCGTTGCGCAGCGCGGGCACCCCGAGGTCGCGCAGGGCCTTGACCACGATCGACGGCGTGATCGGCTCGCCCTCGCCCGACCGGACGTTGGCGGGCAGGGCCCATGCGGGTGCGGCCTGTTGCTTGCGGCCCACCGACCACAGGGCGAGCAGGGCGAGGAACGGGCCGATCGTGAGCGCCGGACCCCAGACGACTTGCACGATGCGGATGAGCAGGGCGATGAAGTCGACGGTGGCCGTGAGAGGGGTGATGACGTCTCCGGGGCGGCCGGTGTTGACCGCCATCGCGACGCCGAGGGCGACCAGGACGCCGACGCTCATCCCTGCGCCTACGGCTACGCCCCGGGCGGCTTCCACGGGCGAGTGGAGGAGGTCCATGCGGCGGTGGTGGCGGGCGGCGCGGAAGCGCTGCAACCGCTCCTCCCACTCCTCGGCCGCTTCCAGGTTCCCCGCGGCTTCCGCCGCCCGGATCATCCGCTCGTACCGGGCTCCGGTACGGCCGTCCCACGTCCGCTTCGCGACGATGCGGCCGCCGTTGAGGGTGTAGAGGCTGTGCCGCGCCGCCGCCCGCACCGTGGCCCGGGTCGTGTCGTGGGTGGCGACGGTCTTCACCGCGCGCCCGGAGCGCACCCACAACGGCACCGGCCCCGCCGGCGGCGCGTCGGGGACGACCGTGAGCACGGTGGGGGCGGTGTCGGGGGGCGGGGGGTCGGTGGGCTTGTGGAGGTGAACGACGTTCTCAGACATGCTGGAACTGCTCCTGACTGCCCCCACTGGGGGCGGGAGGTGGAGTGAGCCGGGGTGGCCGGGTCCGTGGAAAGAGCGGCCACCCCGGCGGCATGCGGGGATGGGGCTGGTCAGAACCAGCCGGAAGACTTCTTCTTCGCCTTGTTGCGGGCGGCCTCCGTGAGCAGACGCTGACGCTCGCCGTGCAGGGCGGTCAGCTCCGCGTTCAGCCGCATCTCCGCACTGCTGGTGGTGGCGTCCATGCGCTGCTCGGCGCGGCCCGCGCTGCGGCCCCGGGCCACCTTGTACGCGCCGCCCGCCACGGCGCGGGCCATGGCCCGGCGCTCGCTTCCGTTCAGCGGCCACCACTCGCCCCGGCGGACTGCTTCCAGCTTCTTCGCCGTCGCCTGGATCTCACGGTCCAGACGACGGATATCGGCATTACGCATGGTCAGGCACTCCTCGAAGAGTCGGCAGGGTCGGGGTAGGCGCAGGGAACGCACATGCCGAGCGAGGCGGGGATGACGTATCCCGCGTCCCGGCGGCACTGCGGGCACAGGCGGCGGGCGGCGTTGGCCTTGGCCAGCGCCGCCCACCGGGCCGGCGTCATCGGACGCACCGGCACGGCGAGGTCGACGCGGTACAGGTGGGCGACCAGCGGGCCCCGGCGCCGCCGGGGCCGCTCAAGTTGCGCGGCCACCTCTTGGCCGCCGGGCCGGAGCCCGGCGGCACGGAGTTGGCGGCGGGTGGCGTAGCCGTCCGGGGCCAGGTGCCACCGGAACACCGGCAGCGCGGCCATCAGGCCACGCGCTTCCACGCCGCCCGAAGACGGACCTCGGAGGCGGAGTGGCCGGCCGCGCGGAAGCGGGCGGCCATCTCCCGGTACGACAGCGGCGGCGTCTGGCTGTACCGGATGTCGTGAACGAGGGTGTCCAGCTCGTCATCCGACAGCGCCGGGGCCGCCGACTCCAGCGCCGGAACCTGCTCGCTCGGACCCCACACCGGGAGCTCCCATCGGGGCGTGACGCCGGGTGTGACGGTGCTCGTCACGCTGGTCAGCGCCCGTCCGGTCTCCTCGCCCTTGCGGGCGCTCTCCAGCGTCGACCACGCCCCCGCCAGGGTCTGCGCGGTCTCGGCCTGGACGCGTGCGACGCGGGCCCCGGCTTCCGTCACGGCCGTCAGCCGGGTCTCCTCCGTGGCCGCTTCCGCCCGCAGCCGGGCACGCGCCACGGCCGCCTCGTCCCGCGCTTCCTGCTGAATGCCCCGGATCGCGTCCAGGGCGAGCGGGGTGAGCGCGGTGCGCTCCCACAGGCTGTGGACCAACCACAGGGCCTTGGCAGCGATCGGCAGCCACGCCACAGCCAGCCACGCCCCGGCGGAATGCTCGGCGGTGAGCGCGTGGGCGACCAGGACGCCGGCCGCGAGGACGCCGAAGGACCAGCCGACGGCGGTGACGGCGCGGTTGTGGTCGCCCTGCGCGGCCAGACGGCGTTCGTAGGCGAGGGTGGCCAGCCATCCCCCGTCAATACCGACACCGACGACCAGGGCGACCGGCCACGGCACCGCTGTGCCCAGCCACATCATGACCACCGCGAGGGTGAGCACCATCGAGACGGCCGTCATCGCGACCGCCGGAAGAACCGTCTTCGCCTTCACCGGGCACCTCCCGACTGCCCCGCCGGGGTGGTGTCGGTGACCGGGACGTCGGCGAAGCCGGTCAGGATGATGACCGCGCCGGCGAACCGGCCCTCTGCCTTGAGTACGTGGGTCAGTCCGCCGCTCTGGGTGCCGTAGTCGACCGCGTCCGGGGCGATCCCCAGGGCGGTGCGCCACTGCTCGAACGCGGCCAGGCTCTCGCCCGAGGAGTCGTGGAAGGACAGCCGCAGCCACTCCGGGAAGACGGGCGAGACGGTCACGTCGGGAGCGGGCAGGCTGGGGAAATCAACGGCCAGCATCCGCAGCGCCCGCAACGAGACGGTGAGGTCGTCCAGCGTCATGCCGCACCCCCCGGCATGCTCGCCCCCGCCGCCCGGTTGACCAGCGTGACCCGTGCGGCCAGCGCCCGGCGCCGGGCCCGGCGGATACGCCGCTCGTCGACCTCGGTCGGCGTGCGGTCCAGGGTGACGATGTGCGCGTCCAGCAAGTCGACGTCCGCGAGGATGACGGGCATCTCCCGCTCGACCGCGTCCAGCTCGGCAGCGGTCGGCTCGATGAAGTCGGCGAACGCCGTAATGGCGTCCTGCAGTGTGACAACGTGGTTCATGGGTCGTGGTTCCTTCCAGCGAGGAACGGCCCGAACGCGGCTCCCGGGTGGCACCCCGGGAGCCGCTTGCCGTTGGAGTCGGTTCCGGCTCCCCGCACTCCCGTCTGTACGTCCTCACGCGGTGCGCGGAACGGACGGGCGGGAGAGGCAGCCGGCCGCAGCGTCAGGCTGCGGAACGAGGGGCGGACCGAACTACCGCACAGGCGCCGTCGGCCGGTCCATCACGGCGACGCCCAGAGCTGTCGTTGGCGCATCGGAACTCCCATCGGTCGAAGAGGCACGGACAAGCACTGCAAGAGGGACCAGGTCCCCACTCTCCGGCCGTTGCTCGCGGTCACCGGGCCACCTCGCCAGTACGGGCCGAAACCCTGTTCCACCTGGCCTTTAGCGGGATTGCAGCGTCCCCGCCCCATGCGTCTGCGCATGCGGCAGCAACTCAAGGGAATTGCTCCGCTTGCTCAACTTGTTGGTACAAGCTGTTGCGGTGATGCTGCACTGACAGGCAGTGAATCGTCAAGGGATTGGGGCCCACATGTACCAACAAGTTGAGCGAGTGCGTCATGATGGGCGCATGAGCAAGCAGCCGAAGTACCGGCAGGTGGCCGACGCCCTACGTCGAGAGATCGTGAACGGCGCTTTCGATCGCGACCGTCGGTTGCCCTCTGAGAGCGAGCTGTCGGCCCGGTTCGACGCCTCCCGCAATACGGTCCGGTCGGGGCTCGCCCTACTGGTCAGCGAGGGGCTGATCACGTCCAGCCAAGGGCTGGGGTACGAGGTTCGTTCGCAGGAGGTGTTCGAGCTGAACGCCTCACGGTTCGAGAACCTGGAGTTCCCGCAGAACGGGGACGCCTACAACACGGACGTGACGAACGCCGGCCGCCGTCCTCACCAAACGTTCCGCGTAGAGATGCTGCCCGCACCCGAAGAGGTCGCGGATCGACTGAAGATTGAGAAGGGCAGCAAGGCGGTTCTTCGGTTCTGCCACCGGTACGTGGATGACATGCCGTGGTCGACACAGGCGACGTACTACCCGGCGTGGCTGATCGAAGAGTCCCCCCGCCTTGCCGAACCCGGGGACATCGAAGAGGGGACCACGAGGTATCTGGCCGCGCGCGGGATCGAGCAGATCGGGTACTTCGACGAAATCGCGACGCGCATGCCGACGCCGGAAGAGGCTCGCCTCTTGGAGGTGGGCGCAGGCGTGCCCGTGCTGCTCTGGACGCGTACGGGCTACTCGGGAGACCGTCCGATCCGGTGCACCATCACGACCTTCCGGGGTGACCTGAACCGGATGAACTATGAGATCGGCGAACTTGCCGGCCGAAACGAGAACACGTGATCATCACTCCCGCAGAACCGCACGACGTGGCCAAGCTGCTGTCCTTCCGCGAGGAAGCGGCAGCTTGGCTGCGCGGTCTCGGCTCCGACCAGTGGAGCCGCCCGTATCCGGCTGACAAGCTGCTGGCCACGATCGAGGCGGGCACGGTCTTCATGCTCAGCGACGGCCACACAACCGCGGGCACCATCACGCTCACCCCGGATGCGGAGGAAGGGCTGTGGACCGATGACGAGTTGGCCGAACCTTCGATGTTCGTCAACAAGCTGACCATTGCCCGTGAGTACGCCGGACAGGACCTTGGCGGCCGGTTGCTCGATTGGGCCGGCGACCGCGCCCACCGGGCGGGGGCCCGGTGGGTCCGGTTGGACGCATGGACGACGAACGAGGGGCTACAGCGCTACTACCTGGCGCACGGCTTCACGCACGTCCGTACGGTCCGCGAGGGAAACGCAGTGAACGGCGGCCCACGAGTCTCCGGATGGCTTGCGCAACGGGCGGCGCAACCAGCAGATCACGGACTCGTGGATTGTGCGCCAGCACCGAAGCGGCTGTCGTCGGCAGCTTGAGATAGGTTCTGCGTGCCCTGCGAGAAGAACATGCCGGGCAACACACGTCGCTCGCTGCGCGGCGTGATCACATTGCCCAATACGGACTCGGCTGGGTGATCAGATAGTCAGAGCATCCAAGTGTTTTGACTGCAGGCGTTGCCAGGCGACCGAAATATGCCGGTCGGTGAAGATCTCTGCCTTGCGGCGACTCCACTTTTGCAACGCTTCGATAACGTCGCCCTGAGATGCAGTTGAGCCGAGTTCATGCATGACCCAATGCGTTGTACAGAGCAACTCAAGGCCATATGGAGAGGCAAACCCATCGATTAGCTCAAGAACCTTATGCAGGGATTCTTTGAGCTCTGCGTCGCGATGCTCTTCGATCCAAGACTCTGCAAGAGATTCCGCCCCGGCAGTGAGTTTGATCGGGTGAAAGTCGAGGACGCGTTGGGTGCGATCTCCGTAGCCTCGAACCAAATGGCCCTCCATACGCTGCAACTGGTGATTCAAGTTTTCAGCGTAGGGGCCATATCGCGCCTTCTGGTAGTTGAGGCGCATTGGTGCACCTACGGCTTGGAGTAGGTACATCAGCTTCTGTAGTTCGAGTAGCGAAGCTCCATCGGACGCTTCAATTCGCTCGGATCGCGCTTGCTCCACATATCCACTCAGCAAGCAGACAACGGCCGCTCGGCCTCGCGTCATGTTTGGTGCACTGGTGCGCACAGGCATGGTGTTGGGTGCTGGCGCGCCCGTAGGGGGGAAGAGCAATACCTTGACTGTAGGTAGAGACTCGAAAGCCGCATAAATCATCGGGCGTACGTCACCCCAATCCAGACCTCCATTTCCGCAACCTAGTGCGGGTACTGCGAGGGATTCAATGCTGTGCTTGCGCACTGCCTCAACCAAAGCGCTAAGCCCTGCTTGAATATCTTCGATGCGTGATTTCCCTCGCCAGTGGCGTTTAGTGGGGAAATTCAGAATATATCGTCGGGGGCCGAGATGATGGGCATCGTAAACTAGGATATCGCCGATGGTTACTTCGCCTCGATCGCAGGCCGCCTTGTACTGCTTAAAATTTTCAGGGAAAGCCTGCTTAATTTGCAGGGCGATCCCTTTCCCCATCACGCCAACAGTGTTAACGGTGTTGACGATGGCCTCCACGTCTGCCTCAAGCAAATTTCCTTTCGATTCTTGGATCACCGTCTTCACCCCTCCGTTCTCTAGTAGTACCACTGAGGATACACCATCGTTGGTATAGAAGCACTGTATTCGGCGAGAATGTTGCGTACCTCGGTGGCGCACCGTTCGCTCTTTGTGACAATCGAAGCTATGAGATTTACTGGGAAAAATCGGTGTACCAGATATTCTGCTTGGCGCCGACTTGCCCGGTTTGGGTCGTCCGGTGCGTCGTGCCACCACTCCGCCTTCATCAAGGGCCAGTCAATCAACTTCTCACATAGTTCGGGACTGTCTGTGTGGAAATCTACGAAGGTCGCTCCCGCGTTGCCTTCGCTGAATACGGCTGGGAGTCCAGCGTTTCGTACTGCCGTCAAGCTTGACGTCAAATAGATAACCGGCCCCTGCCCCTCTCGGTAGGTGGGGACATTTCCCTTGTGAATTGAGTAGAGCATGGGTGAGCGGTAACCGAAATAAAAGGGCACGTAGTCTGCGGGTGTGCCGCCGGGGCCACAATCGATAAGTGTGGCCCGGCGCCGCTGTTTGATGCTCGGCATGCCGATTTCCGTATCGGTCAGAGTGTTCAGCGCAGCAGTGTTATCGCTGAACAGGCCGCCTTGATCTAAAATGCCACGCAAGTTCCGAATATGAGTGATGTGGTAAATTGGTCTATTCGGTACAGGGTTCTGCACTGCTGTGACTCCTTCGGCCAACTGATCACGATGGCTGGCGACCACCCTACTACTGAAAGTGTGTTATTAGTCACCATGTGCGATCACTTGCCTGGGGGTAGCCGGAACCTACGGCCGCAGAGGTCGATGAACAGTGAGTGGGCCCAGGTCCCTGCTGAGCGGTGACGGGGCGCAGAGCAGCGCTCCGGGCAGTAGCAGTAGTGCTGCCCTCGCGGCCCACTCGGTCACACCTGTCCACGCGTGAGCACGGAGTCATGATCAATCCCTCTCAATCACGACCCAAGCCTAGGTCGCGCCACTGACAGCAGGTATCGGTTGCACTACAGCGGCCACAGCCTGCCGCTGGGAGACTTGTGGCCATCCTTTGGCCAAACCGACGCTCGTCGGCCTCGTGTTGAAGGGAATGACCAGGTCAACGTCCTGCCGTAGCTGAGCGCTGGCCGGTCTTGAAAACCGTCGTCGTGGCAACACGACCGTGGGTTCAAATCCCACCGCCTCCGCGCGAGAAGCAGTGACAACGGCCCCTGACCGAAAGACCGGTCAGGGGCCGTCGTGCCGGGCGGAGCGCGGACGCTGCTGATTCGTGGCTCCCCCCGGCCCCGTGTGCCAGGATCGCGGGAGGCTGCGACTCACCGATTTCATCATCGACTGCCCGGACACGATGAAACTGGCGGCCTTCTATGCGGAGGTGACGGGCCGTCCGGTCAAGGAAGGCAGCTCCGAGGACTGGGCCGGCATCCGGTTCGGCGAGATCGAGCTGGCCTTCATCCGGGTGGAGGACCACCGTGCTCCGCAGTGGCCCGACAGCGAGCACCCCAAGCAGTTCCATCTGGACTTCGAAGTGGACGACATCGAGTCCGAGCAGCGCCGCGTCCTCGACCTCGGCGCGACGCTGAGGCAGGACTTCATCGGGCCCGAGGGCTACGGCTGGAGGATCTACACCGACCCGGCCGGCCACCCCTTCTGCCTGTGCCACAACAAGGGCGTCGTCTGGACCGACGAGGGGCCGGTCTGGCCCGAGCACGGCTGAGCCGCCCCGTGCGCGCGGTCATCGGTCCGGAGCGTCCAGCGTGAAAGCCGTGCCGGAGATCGCCCCGGGGCTGCCGGACGATCTTCGTCCCGGGCTCGTCTGGTACACGTCGTACGGCTCCAACACGCACCTGGGCCGTCTCGGGTGCTACATCCGCGGCGGTCGTCCGGACGGAGGAGCGAGGGTCTACCCGGGGTGCCGGGACACGCGGATGCCGGTCCGTTCGATCCCGGTCGAGTTGGCCGGCGCCGTGTACTTCGCGACCGAGTCGCCCGTGTGGGGCGGTGGGCGGGCGTTCTACGACCCCCGGGCCGAAGGGCGCGTGCCGGCGCGGGCGCATCTGGTCACCGCGGGGCAGTTCGCGGACATCGCGGCTCAGGAGATGTACCGGGAGCCGGGCGCGGAGCTGGATCTCACCACCGTGCTGACGCGGGGTACGGCGACCCTGGGGGACGGACGCTACGAGACGCTGGTCTGCGCCGGTCAGGTGGACGGGGTGCCGGTGCTGACCTTCACCGCGCCCTGGGGGATGGGGGACGTCCCCTGGAATCCGCCCTCGGCCGCGTACGTGCGCCATGTGGCGGCGGGGCTGCTGTCGGCGGGTGCGTGGGACGTGCGGACGGTCGCCTCGTACGTGGCCGGCTGCCCGGGCGCGGCCGGCCACTGGTCGCGGGAGACCGTCGAGGACCTGCTGCGCGACGGGCGGTGAGCCCCGAGGCTCCCCGCGGCCGCTCCCCCTCGCTCGGCAGCCGCTCGCATGCGGGGTTCCCGGGCGGGTGCTGCAATGGCGGGTGGGAGGTGGCGCAGGCGGGTACGGGCCCCTGAGCACGGCACTTTCCCGGCCGAGACGGAGGAAACGTGTCGTGACGCCGCCGGACCAGCCAGGGGCCTCCGCCGCCCCCACCGAGCCGGAGGAGGCCGACCGGCTGCGCACGCTGCTGAATTCCCGCCCTTACCGGAAGGCGCTGGTGTTCTCGGCGCTCCTCGGCATCCCGGTCTCGCTGGTCGCCTTCCTCTTCCTCGCCGCGCTCCACGAGCTGGAGCACCTGCTCTGGGTCTCGCTGCCGTCCGGGCTGGGTCTGAGCACCGCTCCCTGGTGGTGGCCGCTGCCGCTGCTGACGCTCGCCGGTCTCGCCGTGGGCCTGGTCGTCACGCGTCTGCCGGGTGGCGGCGGGCATGTCCCCGCCGGGGGCCTGCACGCCGGGGGGATGGCGCCGGCCGCCCTGCCCGGGGTGATCCTCGCCGCCCTCGCCAGTCTTCCGCTCGGTGCCACCCTCGGACCCGAGGCCCCGCTGATCGCGCTCGGCGGCGGCCTCGCGCTGTGGTTCAGGAACCTCGCCCGGGCACCGGACACCCCGCAGAGCACGGCGCTGCTCGGCGCGGCAGGGGCCGCCGCCGCGCTGTCCGCGATCTTCGGGAACCCGCTGGTGGGCGGCATCCTGCTGATCGAGACGGCCGGGGTGGGCGGGCCCCAGCTGTTCGCGGTCATGCTGCCCGCGCTGCTGGCCAGCGGCATCGGAGCCCTGGTGTTCACGGGGTGCGGCCGCTGGACCGGTATCGACACCGGAAGCCTCTCGGTGCGGCTCGGCGCCCCCACCCCGCACCTCGACATCGGGGACGTGATCTGGGCGGTGGTGCTGGGCGTCGTGATCGCCGCCGCCGTCCACCTTGCGCTGTCCGGCGGCCGCCGCACAGCGGCGTCGATCATGGGCCGGCCGGTCCTCCGCACGGGGCTGTGTGCCCTCGCCGCCGGAGTGTGTGCCGCCGTGTACGCACTGGCCACGGACCGGTCGCCGGCCGACGTGGCCTCCTCGGGGCAGAGCACCCTCGCCCACCTGGCCGCGCACCCGCACGCCTGGGGTGTGGGTGCCCTGGTCGGCGTGCTGCTGTGCAAGGGCGTGGCCTACGCGCTGTGCCTGGGCGGTCTGCGGGGCGGCCCCGTCTTCCCCGCCCTCTTCCTCGGCGCCGCCGTGGGTGTACTGCTCGCCCCGCTGCCCGGCCTCGGTGTCGTGCCCGGGCTGGCCGTGGGCATGGCGGCCGCGTCGACGGCCGCGCTGCGACTGCCGGTCAGCTGTGTGGTGCTGGTCGTGCTGGTGCTCGGCGGCGCCGAGATGATCCCGGTGGTGATCCTCGCCGCGGTCGTCGCCTTCATCACGGCCGAACTGCTGCCGCCCGGACGCCTGCCCCTGCCCCCGTCACCGACCGCGGCCGGGAGCGGCCCGGGCCCCGGCGGGACGACGGGCCGCGGGCTCCGGGCCCCGGAGTGACGAGCGGGACGGTACGGGCGGACGGTGAGCGGGAGGCCCTAGGTGGGGTGGCGCGGTGTCATCCGGGCCGCCGAGGCGACGGTGGAACGGGCCTCACGGAGCGGGAGGCCGGTGTGGACGGCGGCGTCGATCAGGGCGGCGGTCAGGGTGGGGCCCAGGCCGTTCTCGTAGGCGCGGCAGGCGGCCCAGAAGAGGCGCGTGTTGCGCTGGCCGGTGTGAGCGCTGAGGACGAACTGGATCAGGCCGTCGCCCTGGTGGGCGCGGGCGAGGGCGTCGTCCGGATGTGAGCCGGTGCGGCTTCCGGCGCCGTGTCCGGGCTCCCGTCCGGTGCCGGCCGCCGTGCCCCGGAGGCCCACGCGGGCGTGGCGCGGCGGTGGCAGCAGCAGGCGCAGCAGAGGGGTCGGGCAGGGGGCGGGCGACAGGTGGGCCGCGCCCGGTGCCGTCTCGTAGACGCCGTGGTCGGTGCGGGAGCCGGGGCCGACGAGGTAGCCGCCGGCCCCCCGGATGTCGATGCCGGGGGCCAGCCGGCTCGCGGAGTTGGGCACCACGACGTCCGGCGGTCCGGTGAGCCACAGGTGGCGGCCGCCGCTCGGGGTGACGACCACGACCGTCGGCGGGATGGTGAACAGGTGGCGCAGTGCCAGTTCGCGCAGGGCGGTGGTGGAGTCGGTGCCGGACTTGGTGTCCAGGTCGACGCCGATCAGATGGTGCGGGGGCAGCCCGCAGGCGATGCCGTAGCCGGTGGCCCAGGGGGCGGCGGCGAACAGTTCTCGGATGCGCCGGGGGTCGGTGGAGGCGTCGTGGACGCCGTGGCCGAAGCGGCCGCACTCGCCGTGGCAGGGCGGGCCGACCGGCCCTCCGGGAGCGGCGCGGTCGGGGCGGTCGGCCCGATCGGGACGGTCGCGGTGGGTGGCGAGGTCGGGGCGGTCGCGGTGCGGGGAGCGCAGGGCCGGCAGCTTCGTGCGCGACAGCGGGATCACCGCGAGGCCGCGCTCGGCGGCGGACAGGGCGTGGGCCAGGGCCAGGGTGGTGGCCTGCCGGTCGATGGTGGCCATGCGTCGATTTTCGTACATGCGTTCGAGAAAGGGAAGGGGGTTTTCGGGCGGGCGGGCGGTCCGTGCGGCCATTCGAGGGATGTGGCGTCATGCGCCGACGTCCGGGGGTGTACTCCGCCGGCCTCGCGGGCGGAACCTTTCGCCGCTTGCCGGGTCTGGCCGGGAGGGGGGAGCGGGGCCTCTCCCTCGCGGGTGCGTCACGCGGAGAGGGTCGGCGAAAAGGTCGCGAAGGGGGTTTATCGACTTGTCCTCACGCTTCAGGGGGAATCGCCCCTTCCGGGGTGGTTGGCTCGGGTCCGGTCGGGCAGCTTGGAGGCGCGACGTCGTGCAGCACTCCAGGGCGGTCGGCCAACTGCCCTGAGAACAGCCGTACTTCACGTGCGTCCGGCCTTCGCCGGTGCGTACTCCCGCTTCTGGAGGAAGAACATGGCAAGCATCCGTACCGCCCGCGTCCTCGCCGCCGTCGCGGCCCTGCCGCTGGCCGCCGCCCTCTTCACGGGCGTCGCCACCGCGGACAACGGCGCCGCCGCGGACGACGGGGCGAACGCGGCCGTGGCGACCGTCAGCGGCAGCGGGACCGGCCTCGACAACCACGGCAACTCGGCGACGACACAGCAGCAGGCGCTCGGCGCCGGTGCCAGCAATCAGAGCAATACCGCCCAGGTGAACGGGTCCGCGTTCACGACCGTCAACCAGGGCAACGAGAACGTGACCGTCCACTTCACCCGTCTGTGGTGAGCGCTGCGGGGTCGACGGTCGCCGGCCGGCCCCGAGCGCCTGTACGGGGTGCGCTTCATGGGTTGTGACACGTCCGCGCGGCGGTGCCTCCGGTACCGCCGCGCAGGCGTGTCCGCCCTTCCGGCGGGCATCCGGCCGACGCGCGGGCCGGGTCCCCACATCGGGGGCGATTTGACGGCGGACGGCTGAACCCCGGGTGTGGCGGACCGTGCCGGGGGCGGGCAGGAACGTTCACTCGGGCCATGCGTGAACGAGGGTGTGGTGGCTGGGGACGCGGTCGGGGCCCGAGGCGGGGGTGGGTGCCCCGAGGGGCCGTGGCGCGCGGGACGCGGGTGCGGGCGCGGGCGGGACGGCGGAGCGGGTGGACGGCGCTCGTCGGGATCTGCGTCGTCTGGACACTGCTGTGCGGGGCCGGGGTGCCGGCCGCCCCCGACCGCACCGTCCCCGCCCGGAGCACCTCCGATTCCGCCCGCAGCGCCCTCGCCCGGACCGCCCCCGACTCCGCCCGCAGCGCCCCCGCCCGCACCGCCCCCGACCCCACCGTCACCTTCCGGGGCTGGGCCATGGACACCTGCGGCGCGCCCTCCACCGGCACACTCACCCGGTGGCGCACCTCCCGCTACCGCGCCCTCGGCATCTACTTCGGCGGCCGGGCCCGCGCCTGCCCCCAGCCCCGGCTCACCCCCGGCTGGGTGCGCGCCGTGGACCGCATGGGCTGGCGCCTGCTGCCGGTGTACGCCGGCTCGCAGGCACCCTGCGTGGGCGGCGGCGTCAAACCGCGTGTGTCGATCGGGAAGCATCCCGCGCGGCAGGGCGCGCGTGAGGGCCGTGACGCCGTGCGCCGGGCGCACGCTCTCGGCCTGCTCACCGGCAGCGCGCTCTACCTGGACGTCGAGTCGTACGACCGCCGCAACACGTCCTGCGCCCGGCGGGTGCTCTCCTTCGTCCGCGCCTGGGACCGTGAGGTGGGCACCAGTGGGTATCTGCCGGGTTTCTACAGCAGCGCCGACACGGGCGTACGGCACATCGAGGGCGCCCGCCGCGCGGGGGTCGACAACCTGCCCGCCGTGATGTGGTTCGCCCGCTGGCGCGGCACTCCCCGGCTGTACGGGGAACCGGCACTGCGGCGGAGCGCGTGGCAGGGGCGGCGCATCCACCAGTACGCGGGGAACGTCCGCGAGCGGCACGGCGGCCGGAGCCTGCTCATCGACCGCAACCTCGTCGACGCCCCGGTGGCCCGGATCGGCTGACCCGACCGCCCCTGGCCCCTTCTCAGGAGCCCGTAGTCCGTTCCCACCGCCCCGTGGTCGTTTCTCAGGGGTCTACCCTCAGTACCCGCAGTAGCCCTCCTCCACCTTCAGGAGGTGGGGCCCTCCCCCCTCCTACAACCTGAGGGGGACACGGCTTCGGGACCTGCGGCCGATCCGCCGGAGTGGGCCCCGCTCCTAGCGTTGAGCCATGACCACACTCGTCTGCACCAGCGCCTCGGCCGCCGCGACGCCGGCCCGGCAGACCTTGCCGCAGCCGTCGTACCCGTCGTTCTCGGCGTACGTGGCGGCCCGCCAGCCGCTGCTGCTGCGCACCGCCCGGTCGCTCACCGCGAACCCGAGCGACGCGGAGGACCTGCTGCAGACGGCACTGGCCAAGACGTACGTCGCGTGGGAGCGCATCCAAGACCACCGGGCGCTGGACGGGTACGTCCGCCGGGCGCTGGTCAACACGCGCACCTCCCAATGGCGCAAGCGGAAGGTCGACGAGTTCGCCTGCGAGGAGCTGCCGGAGCCCGAGATGACGCCGGCCACGGACCCGGCCGAGCAGCAGGCGCTGCACGACGCGATGTGGCGGGCGATCCTGAAGCTCCCGGCGCGGCAGCGGGCGATGGTCGTCCTCAGGTATTACGAGGACCTGAGCGAGGCCCAGACGGCGGAGGTGCTCGGCGTCTCCATCGGCACGGTGAAGTCGGCGGTCTCACGTGCCCTCGGCAAGCTCCGCGAGGACCCGGAGCTGAGCCCGGTCCGCTAGCGTCCGCCACGGCCCGGCGGGGCCCGTCCTCCGGGACCACGCCCGCACGCGCTCCCCGGCCTCTCCTGCCCGGGACCTGCTCCCCGGCCTCTCCTCCCCTGCCTCTCCTCCCCGGTGTCCGCTCCCCGGTGTCGGCTCCCACATCGGCTTCCGGTCGTCCGCAACTTCTGGCGCGACTTCTGAGCTGCTCTGATCGATCATTACTGCCGCTAGTGACATACCAAGCGGTATGTGAGCAGAATCAGGCCAACCCCTACCGCCGCGCACTCCTCGCGCGGCCATCCGCGTAGGCAATGTCGCCGCCCCGGGAGGACGCCGTGCTGAGCACGATGCAGGACGTACCGCTGCTGATCTCGAGGATCCTGACACACGGGTCGACGATCCACGGCTCCTCCCAGGTGATCACCTGGACGGGCGAGGCGGAACCGCACCGGCGGTCGTTCGCCGAGATCGGCACCCGCTCCGCCCAGCTCGCCCACGCGCTCACCGAGGACCTCGGCGTCCGCGAGGACGACCGCGTCGCCACGCTCGCCTGGAACAACGCGGAGCACGTCGAGGCCTACTTCGCCGTTCCGTCCATGGGCGCCGTGCTGCACACGCTCAACCTGCGGCTGCCCGCCGAGCAACTCGCCTGGATCGTCAACCACGCCGCCGACCGCGTCGTCATCGCCAACGGCTCCCTGATCCCGCTGCTCGCCCCCCTCCTCCCGCACCTCCCGACCGTCGAGCACGTCGTCGTCACCGGCCCCGGCGACCGGACGCCACTGGAAGGCGTGCGGCCCCGCGTGCACGAGTACGAGGAGCTGATCGCCGGGAAGCCGACCGCGTACGACTGGCCCGAGCTGGACGAACGCCGGGCGGCCGCCATGTGCTACACCTCCGGCACCACCGGCGACCCCAAGGGCGTCGTCTACTCGCACCGCTCGGTCTATCTGCACTCCATGCAGGTGAACATGACGGAATCGATGGGACTCACCGACCAGGACACCTCCCTCGTCGTCGTCCCCCAGTTCCACGTGAACGCGTGGGGGCTGCCGCACGCCACGTTCATGACCGGCGTCAACATGCTGATGCCGGACCGGTTCCTGCAGCCCGCCCCCCTGGCCGAGATGATCGAGGTCGAGCGCCCGACCCATGCGGCCGCCGTCCCCACCATCTGGCAGGGCCTGCTCGCCGAGCTGACCGCGCGCCCCCGGGACGTCTCCTCGCTCCACCAGGTGACCATCGGCGGCGCGGCCTGTCCGCCCTCCCTCATGGAGGCCTTCGACGCCCTCGGCATGCGGGTCTGCCACGCCTGGGGCATGACCGAGACGTCCCCGCTCGGCACGGTGGCCCGACCGCCCGCCCACGCCGTCGGCACCGAGGAGGAGTTCGCCTACCGGCTCACCCAGGGCCGCTTCCCCACCGGCGTCGAGGCCCGGCTGACCGGCCCCGGCGGCGAGCGGCTGCCCTGGGACGGTCAGTCCGCCGGCGAGCTGGAGGTGCGGGGCGCGTGGATCGCGGGCGCGTACTACAACGGCGTGGACGCCGAGCCGCTGCGCCCCGCCGACAAGTTCAGCGAGGACGGCTGGCTGAAGACCGGTGACGTCGGCACGATCAGCCCCGACGGCTTCCTCACCCTCACCGACCGCGCCAAGGACGTCATCAAGTCCGGCGGCGAGTGGATCTCCTCCGTCGATCTGGAGAACGCGCTGATGTCCCACCCGGACGTCGCCGAAGCCGCCGTGGTCGCGGTCCCGGACGACAAGTGGGGCGAACGCCCACTCGCCACGGTGGTCCTCAAGGAGGGCGCCACCGCCGACTTCAAGACCCTGCGCTCGTTCCTCGCGGGGGAGGGGATCGCCAAGTGGCAGCTCCCGGAACGCTGGACGATCATCGAGTCGGTCCCGAAGACCAGCGTCGGCAAGTTCGACAAGAAGGTACTGCGACGGCAGTACGCGGAGGGGAAGCTGGACGTGCAGCAGCTCTGACCGTCTGAGCGGTGCGGCGCGTGAGGGTGTCGGTCGGGCGGTGTTTCACGTGAAACAACACCCGACCGACCAGACCGACCACTCTCGTGAACGCCCCTGTGCCCTCGTGTCAGTTCGTGCCGATGCGCGCCAGCAGGTCCACGATCCGGTCCTGCACCTCGGGACTGGTCGACCGCTCCGCGAGGAACAGCACCGTCTCCCCCGACACCAGCCGGGGCAGCTCGGCCTGGTCGACGGCGGCGGTGTAGATGACCAGGGGCGTGCGGTTGAGCAGGTTGTTGGCGCGCAGCCAGTCGACGACGCCCGCCTGACGGCGACGCACCTGCATCAGGTCCATCACCACCAGGTTCGGCCGCATCTGCGAGGCCAATGCCACGGCGTCCGCGTCGGAGGCGGCCCGTGCGACCTGCATCCCGCGCCGCTCCAGTGTCGCCGTGAGGGCGAGCGCGATCTCCGCGTGCTCCTCGACCAGCAGGACGCGCGGCGGATGCTGCTCGGAGTCCCGGGGCGCCAGCGCCTTCAGCAGGACGGCCGGATCGGCGCCGTACGCCGCCTCGCGCGAGGCCTGCCCGAGTCCCGCCGTCACCATCACGGGCACCTCGGCGGCGACGGCGGCCTGGCGCAGCGCCTGCAAGGCCGTGCGGGTGATCGGGCCGGTGAGCGGATCGACGAAGAGGGCCGCGGGGAAGGCGGCGATCTGCGCGTCGACCTCCTCACGGGAGTTGACGATGACGGGCCGGTAGCCGCGGTCGCTGAGCGCCTGCTGGGTGAGGACATCGGGCGCGGGCCAGACGAGCAGCCGGCGCGGGTTGTCCAGCGGCTCGGGAGGCAACTCGTCGTCGAGCGGCTGCGGATGCGGCGGGTCGGCGACCTCCACGGCGCCGCCCGGACCGTCGAGCGGCTCGGGGCCCTCGTCGGCGTTCTTGTCCGGGGCTCCTATGGCGTACGAGCGTCCGGCACCCTCGGTGGCCCCGGCCGGGCGGGGCTGCGGCCCACCGGTCGACGGATGCGGCCGCCCGCCGGTCTCCGGCCGCTCGGCGGCGGGCTCGGGCGGCGTACCGAGCTTGCGGCGACGGCCCGCACCGCCAGGCTGGTGAGGCGGAGGCGTGTGCGCCTGCGGAACGGCTTGCGGGACGGCTTGGGCTGCCGCAGGCGGTGCCGGCTGCACAGGCTGGGCCGCCTGGGCCGCCTGTGCTGCTTGGACCGCTTGTGGCGACTGCGGAGCGGCCGGTGAGGGGGCGGCCCCCGGAGGTACGGCGCCGGTGGCCTGGCGCGCGAACGGCACGCCCTGGCCCAGCGTCCGCACACTGATCGCCCGGCCCTGCGTCGAGTTCGGGTCGACGGGCGCGGTGGGCGCGGCGGTCTCGGCGGGCAGTGGCTGCGCGAGCCTCGGCGCGACGGGCCGCTCCGGAGGAAGCGGGGTGCCGGGGGGCGGAGTGGGCGTGGCCTGCGCGGCGGACGGCATGCCGGGGGCCGCGGCCGGCGACTGCGCCGGGGCGGGGACGGCCTGCGGGGGGACGGGAGTGCCGGGAGCGGCGGCGGGGAGGGCGCCCGGCGCGGGCGCGGAACCTTGCGGAACGGCGCCGGGGGTCACCGGAGCGGGCTGCCCGGGCTGAGCCGGCTGCGCGGCCTGATGACCGGGTGTTCCCGGTGCCGGGACCGGCTGCTGCGCGGCGGCACCGATGGGCGCCGCCGGAACGGGCTGGGCGCCGCCGACGGGGGGCACCTGGCCGGGAAGCGGAGCCGCTGCGGGAGCCCCCGGCGTCGGACCACCCTGGCTCATGACCGGGACGGGCACGGGCTGGAACTGGCCCGGCAACGGAGCCGGCACGCCCTGCGCGGGCACGGCGGCGGGTGCACCAGGCACACCGGGTGTACCAGGAGTACTCGGCGCACCGGGCACACCGGACGCACCGGGGACGGACGGTTGCCCGGGGAACGCATGACCGGCGGCGTTCACCTGACCAGGTACGGACTGACCGGGTACGAGCGGGCCACCGGGTACGGGGTGGCCGGCCTGGCCGGGGGTGGCCTGAGCCGGTGGGACGTGCCCCGCGACGGCCTGCCCCGACGCCGCCTGTGCGGCGGCCTGCCCCGGCGTGACGCCGTGAACCCCGGGCGTCCCGGGAGTTCCCTGGACACCGGGTGCCTGAGCACCCTGCACCTGACCACCCGGGACGGCGAGCGGCTGCCCGGGAGCGCCCTGCCCCGGCACGCCGGGGGGCTGCTGCACACCCTGCACACCTTGCACGCCGACGGCCGGGGCCGCGGCCGGTGCGTGGGCAGCGGCGGGTCCGGGCGCGCCGGGTACCGGCACTGCCTGCCCCGGAGCGCCGGGAACCGTGGGCCCCAGCCCCTGTGCGCCCGTCACCCCCGGCGCACTCGCCGAACTCGTCGGGCGGGCCTGTCCCGGCACCTGTCCGGCCGGGGCCCCGGGTGCGCCCGCCGCCCGCCGGCGCCCCGTGGGCGCCTGCACCGGATGCGGCTGCGGCGGGGTGTGGTCCCCGTCCTGATCGTGGGTGACGGCGTCATGGCGGCCGTCGTCCGCGCCCAGGGGCGTCGGAGGGGCCGCCGCGGCGTACTCCGGGCCGCGGTCGGCCTCGGCGGGCGGCAGCGCGAAGACGGGCCGGGGGCCCTGCTCCGCGGGGGCGGCGGCCCGCTCGGCCGCACTCGCGAGGGCGCGCCGGCGACGACCGGTCGGGCGACCGGAGTCGTCCGTGGACTCCGTGGCTCCCGCGGGCGCCGGGGGGAGGGCGGGGGCGAGCGCCTGCGGCTCGGAGTCCCGGCGGGCCCGTCGGCCCGTGGGGGCGGGCACGCCCTGCGGCGGCACGGTCGCGCCGAGGCCGGTGGCCGCGGTGCCCGCCGCGTGCTCGGCCGCGGTGACGACGGCCCCCTCGGAGACGCCGGGGCCTCCTGCCGCCCCCTCGCCCGGCACGTCCACCGCGGAACCGGGCCGCCCGCGCCGGCGCCCGGTGCCGCCGGACCCGTCCTCGGCGGAGGCGTCCGGTGCGGCGCCCTGCGCGGGCACC
>BNBP01000013.1 GCA_014656015.1 Streptomyces griseoaurantiacus
CGTCCCGCTTGAACTCCTCCGTGTACCGCCTGCTGCGGTTGCTCTTGCTTCCCACCTGGCACTACTTCCTCTGGAACCTCACGTCCCAGTTTCCAGGTGTCCAGCATCGAGGGGAAGCTTCAGGGACCTCGTCGACACTGATCGGCATGGGGGATAGCACGGTGTGGGTCGCGGCCTTTACTGGAGGTACGGCCGTATTTGCAAGCTGGGTAACCAACTTAGGGAACGTACGGGCCGCCCGGGTCCAGGCCGAGGCCTCGGCACAGGCCCAGCACCGGGGACAGGTACGCGAACTGCGGCGGGCCGCATACCTGGAGCTGATGGGACACGCTCACATCGTCGGTGAGTTGTACCGGAGGGTGCTGGACGCGTTCCACCAAATCACCGACCCGGACCAACAACTGACGCGCTTCGAGGAATTACGTTCGGAGCTGCGCGAGGCTTACGACCCTCTCATGCACAGCGTCCGTGTCGTCGTCCTGGAGGGGCCGTCCTCCACCGCCGAAGCAGCCCAAGCCGTCCTGAACGCAGCACGGGAGACCAGCCGGTGCTTGTGGCGTATCACCTGTAATGACGCGGACGCACGTGCCCGTTTCGACGAGGTGCAGGCGACATACCTACGGTGCCTGGGAAGGTTCGTCGACGCTGCACGCGCGGCGATGGAAGCCTTCTGATTGGTATCGGCGGTTCAGTGCCCCCCGAGTGCTCGCAGCTTCCCAAGCTCAGGGCTTCGGCCACCGGATACGCAGTGGCCACCTGACGCGTGGTTCTGTAGCTTTCCCCCCATGACCGACAACCGCTGGGGCAATGCCGCGTAGGCGCCCGTCAGCCCTGCGGGGCGACCTCCCAATCCGCCTCTGGAGGCGGCGGTACCCGCTTATTGACCGCCTTTCAGGATCTTGCACGGCTGACCTGCGTCGGTTAGAGCGGACCCGCTTCTGGCCCGAAGCCACAGAAGAAGCGTTCTGGCACTGGCAGGCCTATGCCCATGGCCCCCTCAGACAACTTGTAGATCCACGTACAGGTCCCGATTGCGGCATTCCTGAATGCGGGTGTTATGGCGCTGGCTTCCGCGAGCACCTCGAAGCCGTGCTTCACGCACTGCCCAGGAAGAGCGCGCGTGAGTTGCGTGCCCTCGTGTGGGCTCTCGACGGGCGGATTCTGGCAAGGGCCAAGGTTATCCCGGCTGACAGCCTGGATGTGCCCTGGTGGCGGGGTCAGCTCTAGGGACCACAGGCGACCGTCTCAGATTCCGTCTCATTCAGCCCCGTTCACAGCCGTTCAGGCGAGACCCTCAGATGTCCCCGCGTCGGCAGCCGACCGCCCATGAACGCCCCCGTACACACCCCACGACCTCACCTACACAGTTGGAGAGCATGTTCGACCAGCCCCGGCTCTGGTTTCCTCGGGGCACATTCACAACCTGTTGACCATGGAGGCCGAGCACTCACCGGATCCTCGTTGTCAGTGCCTGCCGATAGCCTGGAGAGTTCACGCCTTCACACCCATCGACACTACATCTAGTGGCAGCACTGCCTGACACCCACAAATTATGGGATGTTGCTTGCTGACGGAGCGTCGAGAGTGCTCTACTGATGTTGGAAAGAACCAACAAGGCCCCACGCAGGGGCCTCGATTTCGGTGTCGAGCTCCACATGGGGCCTAGTGCGTTGGTGGCGCCCTCGGACCCTACAGCGGCAAGCGTCAGCTTCCAAGAGCGACGTCTGGCCGGAGCTCGGCCCACGCCTGAGAGGTGGCGTGAATGGCTCAGAAGAGCTTCAGAAAGATCCCAGACTCAGTCCGGTCCAAGGTGGCCAACCTGCCGAGCAACGAGTACCAGGTTGGTGTTCTGCGGTCGTATCGCGTCTCGGATCTTGAGTCCGACCTGCTGGCACACCTGGAGGTTTCCGTCCAGGCTGGGAGCATAGTTGTCCCGCCGACGAGTCTTCCACCCGCCGAGCGAGGGCGATTCTCGAAGTGGAACCTTGTGGGCAGGATCGTGCGCCGAACTGACCTGCCGAAGGTATCTCGGTCCTGGGGCTTTGAGACTCCCAACTTCGGTGACTGGTCTAAGGGCAGTCACACCATCACGTTCACTCGGCAGGTCTATCAGGTAGAGCACCTGTACGGACAGCAGATCGTCATCGCTATGGAAGAGGTATCCAGCAACGACGATCAGGTGACCATAGCTTTCCGGGTCGACAGCATCCTCGACCGCACGGCTGCCGGCCATGACGCGGATCTACTCTTCGCGCTCTGCCTGCTTCAAGAGAACGTGGGAGCCGTAGACGTGGTGGCTCGTACCACGTCCACGGATGAGTGGGCGCGGGCGATGGCGCTTAACTGGGAGTTTCTCCCCGTCGGTACCCGTGAAGCGGATGCTGTCATCAGTGACCTGACTCAGCGCCTGCGCCTGAACAGAGAGGACCCTCGACGAGAAGGCGTAGAGGCCCGGTTGGCAGCGTTGCTTGCGCTCAGTCCCGAGCGGGTGCTCTACGGCACCAGCGGCTTCCAGCGCTACATAGGCGCGCAGTTCGCGCCTGGCCTGGTCGTCTTCGAGAACGCCCGATACGGGAACGCGATCTACGTGATGTTTGAGGACTGGGAGAAACTCAGCAAGAGATCGCGCCTAGATCTTTTGGCTGGGAGCGGTCGCGGCTTCGAACGGATCACCCATCGGCGAGGCTGGGAAGGTCGGCTGAGGCACGCCGTACAGACCCGTCGGAACGACAGCACGTAAGCTAGTTGCAGGGGGCCGCAGTGAGTGTCTAACTGCGTGACAACGCCCACGAACACCGGCGAACAAGCACGAACGCCAGTGGACCATCAGCGCAGGCGAGAGCCGCACCAGCCCAAGGCAGCACCCCCACCCAACTTGCTCCGGGACGAAGAGGTCGTGGGTTCAAATCCCGCCATCCCGACAGCCAAAACAGCAGGTGAGGGCCCTACCGTTCGCAGTAGGGCCCTCAGGTGTTTCCAGGTGTGTGCTGTTGCGTGGTGCTCGGGCGCGGCCGCGCCTCGTGGTCTCAGGAGTCGTCCTCCGCCGAGGGCTCCTCCTCGTTCAGGACCGGGGCGCTGCGGATGAGGCGGAGGGCTGTGGTGAGGAGGAGGCCGCCGGTGATGTTGCCGAGGACGGACCAGGCGAGCCAGGGGAGCCAGTCGGCGTAGCCGTAGGGGGTGTGGCCGGTGTGGAGGCCGGCGAAGGCGAGGAGGGAGTCGAGGACCGAGTGCCACAGGCCGAAGCCGGCCAGGACGAAGGCGGCGATGATCGAGGCGGTGATCTTGCCGGTCATGGAGTCGGTGCCGTGGTGCATGCGGGTCATCAGGGTGATGACGCCGCCGCCGAGCACGCTCAGGCAGAACGTGCTCAGCGAGTAGCCCCCGTTCACGAAGTGGGCCCCGGTCGTGGCCGCGGTGTGGTGCAGCTCGGGGAATGCCTGGATGACGATCCAGGTGAAGATCCAGCCGCCGACCAGGTTCATCACCAGGACCGTCGCCCACAGGCGTGCCAGGTCGAGCCAGGTGGCCGCGCCGGCGATCACCGTCGTGACGGGGACCAGGAAGCCCTCGGTGAAGAGTTCGCTGTGGCCGAGCAGCAGGGCGATGAGGCCGATGGAGAAGGCCAGTCCGGACAGCAGTTCGCTGCCGGTCTCGTGCCGTACGAACAGCAGCGCCATGATGCCGACGCCGACGTCGATGCCGCCGAGCAGCGAGGTGGCCACCAGTGACGCCCAGGTGCGGTGCAGCCGGGGCCGTCCCTCGGCGATGATGCGTTCCGCGGCCTCGGCGACCCGTCGTTCCCCGGGGCCCCGCATGATCCGTTCGTCCGGCTGCATCGTTTCCTCCGGTCGCGCGTGAGTGACCGATGCATCTTCGGTGACGGTGGGGCCCGGAGCGCGTCACCCACGCCGTCCCGCTGCCCACTACGCCTCGCGGTCCGGTTGCCGCGGTTCCACCGCCCGGCCCGGTACCAGGACGGCGAGGGTGCGGCGGGCTTCCCGTCGCAGGGTGTCCCGTCCGGAGAAGGTCGCGGTCAGCGCGAGGACGGAGACCGTGCTGCCGTAGAACACGGCGGTGATGGTGGAGAGCAGCCCGACCGTCATCGGGCACGCACCTTTCTTCCCCCGCTCGGCCCGTCCGGTTCGCGGCCCCCGCGCGGTCCGGTTCGGACGTGGATGCGTCTGTGTTCACTGTAGGTGCGTCGTCAAGTGCGCCTCGGGTCCGCTTCGTCGGGGTCCGCGCCGGGTCTCAGGCGTCGAAGCTGTCGCGGGCGCGTTCGATGTGGGTGAGGTGCTGCTGGGTCCAGCCGCAGAGGGAGTCGACCGCGATGTACAGGCCCCGGCCCGGCTCGGTGAGGGTGTACTCCACGCGCGGGGGCACGGTGGGGTACACCTCGCGGTCGACCAAGCCGTTGCGTTCCAGCATGCGCAGGTTCTGGGTGAGCATCTTGTGGCTGATGCCCTCGACCTCGTTGCGCAGTTCGTTGAAGCGCAGGGTGTGCTCGTGGAGGGCTCCGATGATCAGGAGTGCCCACTTGTTGGCGACGTCCGAGAAGATCTCCCTGGCCAGGGAGTCGGCGCGCCGCAGGTCGGCGTCCTCGGGCAGGCCCTTGAGCTGTTGCTTGGTCACCATCGGGTTCCCCAGTCGCCAAAAAGTACGTTCTTCCAGGTCAGCGGCAACTCTCCTACAGTTCCCCAGTAACCGCAAGAGAGCGCCTACGTCCAGTGGCGAGGGCGGCTCAGGCATTCCGATGGAGGGCGAGCACCATGGCCGGCAACGATGTCCTCAGCTACGGCATCCCGGCCGAGCGACTTCGGCTACGCACGGGTGATCAGGTCCGGTGAGCTGATCCATGTCTTCGGGCAGGTGGCGTTCGACGAGGCGGGCGAGTTCCCGCACCCCGGCGACTTCGCCGCCCAGCTCGAGCGGAAACCTGCGCCGACATGGACCGGGTCCTCGACCACTACGGCGGCGCCACCCGCGATCAGATCGTCTCGCGGACCGTGTACATGGTGGGGGTGCGGCGGAACGCCGCGGCGGCGTCGGAGGGCGATCTGAAGTACTTCGGTGACCACCGGCCGGCCGCCACGGTTCTGGGGGTCACCGAGCCGGCCGTGCCCGGGCAGGTGATGGAGATCGCCTTCGTCGTCGACATGCGGCTGCCCGCCTGAGGCCGCAAGGCGGACGGGCACGGGCCCACCGGGGGCCGCGGAATCGGTGCGGCGCTCAGTAGCGCGGGACGACCACCGTGAAGGTGGTGCCCTCGGCGAGGGTGCTGCGGACGGTGATCGTTCCGCCATGGGCCTCGGTCAGCTTACGGGCGATGGAGAGTCCGAGGCCGCTGCCGCCGGTGCGGCGGTTGCGGGACTTCTCGGCCCGCCAGAACCGGTCGAATATGTGCGGGAGGTCCTCGGGGGCGATGCCGCTGCCGGTGTCCCGGACCTCTATCCGCACCTCGTCCCCGAGGTGCCGGCAGGTGAGGCTGATGCGGCCGCCGCTCGGCGTGTGGCGTACGGCGTTGCCCACCAGGTTGCCGATGACCTGCCGCAGCCGGAGCGGGTCGGCGCACACCTCGTGCTTGTCCTCGTCGACGTGGATCTCCAGTGCGACGCCCGCGTGCTCCGCCCGGCTGCGCTGTCCCGCGACGACCTGGTCGAGGATGTCCGCCACGCGCACCATCTCGTAGTGGAGGGCGAGTTCGCCGGTGTCCGCGGCGGCCAGGTCCCGCAGGTCGTCGATGATGTGCTGCAGCGCTCCGGCCTCGTCGAAGAGGAGGTCGAGGAGTTGCCGGTCGGTCGGCGCGATGCCGTCCTGGGCCGCCTCCAGCCAGCTGCGGATGTTGGTCAGGGGACTGCGCAGTTCGTGGGCGACGTCGTTGACCATCGACGTGCGCTGCGCCTCCAGCAACTCCCGCCGTTCGGCCAGGTCGTTGAACGCGGCGGTGAGGTGGCCGATCTCGTCGTTGCCGCGCACCGGGATGCGGATGTTGCGGTCGGCGGGCTGCCGGGTCGCGTCGATGAGCGAGCGCAGGGGGCGGATGAGGCGCAGCCCGACGACGACGGTGATGCCCACGGTGACGGCCAGGACGAGCGCGGCGGCGCCGGCGACGCGCCGCACGCCGTCGCCGGTCAGGGTGAGCCGGGAGGAACCGCCCGCGTGCGCGTCCGTGCCGAGGAACAGGGACGCCGGGGGCGCCACGTAGGGGCGCAGTTGTTGCCGGCGTGCGTCCTCCAGGCACACGCGGGCCGTCGGGTCGGCGCTGGTCCTCGGTCGCGGGCCGAGGAGCCACACCGCGAAGTCGGGCGTCACCTCGACCGAGTGGGGTTCGGCTCCGAGGCAGGCGGCGGTGCGTGTGGTCAGTTCCCTCATGGCCGCCCGCCGGGTGGGGAAGGCGTCCGAGCTGTCGGGGAGTTCGCAGGTCTCCGCGTACTTGTACTCCAGGACCGGGTTGGGGAAGCGCAGGTCCAGCCGGCCGCCGGGCAGTTCGACGACCTGCGGGTCGAGGCCACGGCGGCGCACGCAGGAGGCGGCCTTGGCGATCTGTTTCCGCTGCCGGGCGCGCTCCTTCGCCGTGAGGCGGTAGGGGCCGACGGCGCGCGGGTCGATGGGCCCCTCGCCCCGGTGCGCGAGGGCCGGGTCGACCTGCAGGGGGTCCACGGCGGCGGCCGGGCGGTCCGGCAGCCCGTGCGGTGTGCCGGGTGAGCCGGGCGAGCCGGCGAGCCGCCCGCGGGAGGGCGTGGTCAGCGTGATCGTGCGGTTCGTCTGCTTCGCGAGCCGGTTCACCAGGCCTTGCACGCCGTCCCAGTCGCGGTGCGTGGCCGCGTACCCGACGAGGGTGTCGTAGATCCGGGTGTCGCCCGAGATGGACCGGTCGCGTTCCGTGCGCAGGGTGTGTGTGGTGGCGGTGACCGTGAGCCAGGCCGTGACGGCGACCGCGCACAGGGCGATCACGACGGACGCCAGCAGCATCCGGACCAGCAGACTGCGGTGTGCCGGGACCTTACGCCGGGCCATCGGTGTCCCCGCCGCTCCGCGGTGCGGCGGGGACACCGAGCTTGTAGCCGATGCCGTGGACGGTCAGCAGCCGGGCGGGGCGGCGCGGGTCGCGTTCCACCTTCTTGCGCAGGTGCATGATGTGCATGTCGATCGTGCGCTGGGTGGGCGCGGTGTCCCAGCCGCGCGTGCGTTCCAGCAGTTGCTGCCGGGTGAACACGCGCCCCGGTTCGGCCGCGAGGGTCGCCAGCACCGTGAACTCGCCGGCCGTGCAGTCGACGAGGCGGTCGTCCACCCACACCTCGTGGCGCAGCGGGTCCACGGTGAGGCCGTCGACCCGCAGGACGCCGTCGCGCCGCGGGACCGCCCGTTCGACCCGCCGCAGCAGGGTGCGCACCCGGGCCATCAGTTCGCGCGGGCTGTACGGCTTGCCGATGTAGTCGTCGGCGCCGAGGTCGAGGCCGAGCAGCAGATCGTCCTCGTTCGACCGTGCGGTCAGCATGAGGATGGGCATCGCCGTCTCCTGCCGCAGGATCCGGCAGACGTCGAGGCCGTCGACGCCCGGCATCATCACGTCGAGCACGAGCAGATCCGGCCGGAGCCGCCGGGCGGCGTCGACGGCGGCACGGCCGTCGTGGGCGACCACCGTCTCGTACCCCTCGGCATCGAGATACAGGCGGAGCACCTCCGCCTGCCGCGGATCGTCCTCCGCTATCAGCACCCTGGCGTTCATGTTCCGGACTATATGAGCGGTCCGGCGGGGCTCCGGGAAAGCTGACAACTTCGATACATGAGGCTGACCGCGGTCTGATGCGGGCTCACCAGACTGCCCGGCATGAACCCATGGATGACGCGCCGTACGGCGCCCGGCCCCTCTCGTACGTCCCGCCTGCCCCGTCTCGTGGTGGCCGCCGCGTGCTGCGCGCTGCTCGCGGCCTGTTCCTCGCAGGAGTCCGGCTACGGCGGAAAGGACGGAAGGGACCAGGGTGTCGCCTCCGTGAAGACGCCGAAGGGCGAGGGCGGGGCGGGGAAGACCTCGGGCGGATCGGGTGGGTCCCGGGCCGGGGGCACGGAGAACGGAAAGGGCGGGAAGAAGGGCGTCATGATCCCCATGACGGCGTCGAACGACGAGATGGCGGCCATCGACGGCGCCTGGATGGACTGCCTCGAGTCGCACGGCGTGCAGATGGTGAAGAAGCCCAGGACCGGCCAGAAACTCATCAAGAACGACGAGTCGCGGGAGCCGGCCGCGGCCTATCGCGCCTGTGCGGACAAGGAGCCCTACCCGGACCCGCTCCTGGACAAGGACACCAACCCGCACTACGCCGAGCAGACCAAGGCGTTGATGGCCTGCCTGAACAGTCACGGCATCGAGGTCAGCGGTGACTGGGACGACGAGTTCTGGACGTGGGGGAAGGTCGCCCCAAAGCTCGCGCACGACGACGAGGCCAGGCACAAGGTCCGCGACAAGTGCTATGTGGAGTCCTACAAGTGGTGAGGGTGGGGCACCGGGGAGGGGACCGGCCCGACCGGGTGGACGGCCCTCCCGGACGGCGCCGGCGGATCCGGGTGGCGACCGGGGCGGCCGTCGCGGCGCTGCTCGTGGCCGGCTCGGCCGCGGTGGCGCTGAGCGGTGGCGGCTTCGGCGACGGGAGCGGCACGAGGACCGCGGCGTCGGATCCGTCCGCGCGCACCGCGCGCGTGATCCGCACCGACCTCAGCAACAGCCGCACGCTGGAGGGGACCCTCGGGCACGGTGCGGCGACGACCGTACGGGGCGGCGGCGAGGGCCGGATCACCTGGCTGCCGTCCAGTGGCACGACGGTCACCCGGGGGAAGACGCTCTACCGGGTCGACGACCGTCCCGTGCCCGTGCTGTACGGCGATCTCCCGCTGTACCGCACGCTCCGTGCCGTCAACACGGTCGGCCGGGACGTCCGTGTCCTCGCCGACAACCTCCTGGCCCTCGGGTACGCCATCGGCCCCCAGCCGGCACCGGGGCGGACGGTCGTCCCGATGCCGGCGGGGCCGGGGCCGGGGCCGCGATCGGGGTCGGGGGCGGGGTCGGAGGACCATCCGGCGGGTCGGCCGGAGAAGAACACCGCCGGGCGGAACGACGCGCCGGACGGGAAGCCCTCGCCCGAAGGGAAGAACGGATCCGCAGGGGGGACCGCGTCCGCGGAGGGGACCGCGTCCGCCGGGAAGAACGCGTCCGCCGGGCAGTCCGCTCCCGCGGCGCCGGTGTCCGCCCCCGTCAGGGTCGAGCAGGGCGACGCGGTGCTCACCACGGACCTGATCAACGCGGTCAAGCGGTGGCAGACCGCCATCGGGGCCCCGGCCACCGGCGTCGTCGACCCGCACGACGTGGTCGTTCTCACCGGGCCGATGCGGGTGGAGAGCCTGCAGGCGCAGGTCGGGGATCCGGCGGACGGGGAGCTGCTCAAGGCGACCGCGACGGGCAAGGCCGTGACCGTGCCGGTGGAGGCGGGTGACGCCGGCGGCATCGCGCGCGACCAGCACGTCACCGTCCACCTCCCGGACGACTCCACCGCCGCGGGCCGGGTCGCCTCCGTCTCCACCGCCGCGGAGGCGGAGGGTGACGACTCCGCCCCCAAGGTCGACGTCCTGGTGACGTTCGAGGACGCGTCGAAGGTGAAGAGGTTCGACGCGGGGCCGGTGCAGGTGGAGTTCGTCGGTGAGACCCGTCGGCACGTGCTCGCGGTCCCGGTCACGGCGCTGCTGGCCCTGCGCGAGGGCGGCTACGGCGTGCAGCTGTCCAGGGGCAGGCTCATCGCGGTGACCACCGGGCTGTTCGCCAAGGGGCAGGTCGAGGTCAGCGGGGCGGGACTCGCCGAGGGCGCCCGGGTGGTGGTCGCGTCATGACGCCGCCGGTGCTGTCGGTCAAGGACGTCCGCGTGGAGTATCCCGGCGGGGTGAAGGGCCTCGACGGCGTCTCGCTCACCATCCACGAGGGCGAACTCCTCGCCATCGTCGGGCCGTCGGGCTCGGGCAAGTCCACCCTGCTGCACATCATGGGCACGCTGGCCCGGCCGACCGCCGGTGTCGTGGAGATCGCCGGGCACGACGTCGCCGGGCTGTCCGACCGGCGGCTGTCGTCCCTGCGGGGACGGCAACTCGGCTTCGTCTTCCAGCACTTCCACCTGTCCGACGGGCTCACCGCCACCGACAACGTCGCCACCGGCCTGCTGTACGCGGGCGTTCCGCGGCGCGACCGCCGTCCGATGGCCCTGCGGGCGCTGGAACGGGTCGGGCTCGCCCATCGGGCGGAACACCGGCCGGCTCAGCTCTCCGGTGGCGAACGCCAACGCGTCGCCCTGGCCCGCGCGCTGGTCCACCGGCCGCTGCTCGTCCTCGCCGACGAGCCCACGGGAGCCCTCGACACGGCAAACGGGCGGCTCGTACTGGACCTGTTGACCCAGCTCAACCAGGAGGGCACGACCATCGCGCTCATCACGCACGACCACGGGATCGCGGAGCGGCTGCCGCGCCGGGTGGAGATCCTGGACGGCCGGATCGTCGGTGACTCCGTCACCGGGTCGGCCGACGTCCTCGAACCCACGCTCCAGCTGCGACGCCCGCACCCACGCCCCGCTCCGTGGAGGACGACGGCCCCATGAGCGACTCCCCGCCCCCGCCGCCCGCCACGGCCTCGCCCCCGTCGCCCTCCCGGGTCCCGTCCCCGTCGCCCTCCCGGGTCCCGTCCCCGTCCCCGTCCTCGTCCTGGCAGCGGCCGGTGCGGCTGTCCCTCACCGACCTGCTGCTGCTCGGCCTGGTCGGGATCCGCAGCCGCCGCATGCGCGCCGTGCTGTCGGCGCTCGGCATCTCCCTCGGCATCGCCACCATGATCCTGGTCACCGGTATCCCCGCGTCCAGTCAGCGCGCCCTCGACAGGGAACTGACCGCGCTGGGCACCGACCGGTTGCAGGCCGTCGCCGACAACAGGTTCGCCCAGAAGGGGGAGACGGCCTCCTTCCCGAAGGAGGCGGCCGCGATGGTCGACCGCATCGCCCCGGTGAAGGCCGTCACCATGGTGGGCAACGTGCACGTCAAGGTCCGTCGGTCCGACCGCGATCACTCCGGGAGTTCGGTCGCGCTCTCCGTCCAGGCCGCCCAGCCCAACCTCCTCCAGGTCGTCAACACCCGGGTGCGCTCCGGGCACTACCTGACGGCGGCGACGGGCCGGTTCCCCACCGCCGTCCTCGGCGCGGCCGCCGCGGCGGACCTCGGGTTCCAGGACCTCACGCCGGGCGCGCCGCCCCCGCAGATCCTCGTCGACAACCGGTGGTTCAGCGTCGTCGGCATCCTGCACGGCGCCCCGCTGGCCCCGTCCATCGACTCCTCGGTGCTGATCGGCTGGGACAGCGCGCGGAAGACCCTCGGCTTCGACGGCCGCCCGACCCAGCTTTACATCCAGGCGGAGGAGTCGGAGATCGAGGACGTGTACTCCGTCCTGCCCGCGACCATCGCGCCGGCGAGCCCCGACACCGTCAGGGTGACCCGGCCCTCGGACGCCCTCGCGGCGAAACGCTCCACCGAGACCGCGTTCTCCGGCCTGTTCATCGGGCTGGCCGGTGTCGCCCTGCTCGTCGGCGGCATCGGCGTGGCCAACACCATGGTGATCTCCGTGCTCGAACGCCGCCGTGAGATCGGCCTGCGCCGGGCCCTGGGGGCCGCCCGGGGTCACATCCGCAGCCAGTTCCTCGCCGAGTCCGTCGCCCTGTCCAGCCTCGGCGGACTGGCCGGCGTGCTGCTGGGGAGCGCGGCCAACGCGCTGTACGCCGCCTGTCGGGGCTGGCCCCTGACCCTCCCGCTGCCCGCGGCCGGCGGCAGCCTCGTGGGAGCCGTGCTGGTCGGCGTGCTCGCGGGCGTCTACCCGGCCCTGCGCGCCGCCCGCCTCCCTCCCACCGAGGCCCTGGCCACCGTGTGACGGGGCCAGACGACGGGGAAGCGCACCCGAAGAGGGGCCGCCCCGCACGGTAGGTTCCCCCCATGCCCACCGACTGGCGCACGGACCGGATCGGGGCGGCACTGCGGGGCGAGAACCCGACGGTGCTGCGCCAGCTGACGGCGGGCTTCGCGGTCATCGGGGACGTGCAGTTCCTGCCGGGTTACTCGGTCCTGCTCGTGGACGAGCCCCACGTGCGGCGGTTGTCGGACCTGCCGAGGGGGAAACGGCTGTCGTTCCTGTCCGACATGGACCGGCTCGGCGAAGCCGTGGAGCACGTCTGCCAACGCCTCGACCCTGCCTTCCGGCGGGTCGACCTGGAGATCCTCGGCAATACCGACCCGTTCCTGCACGCCCACGTCTGGCCCCGGTACGCCTGGGAACCGGCCGAGGTGCGGGAGAAGCCGGTGTGGCTCCACCCGCGAACGCGGTGGACCGACGAACGGTTCGCGCTCGGCCCGCGGCACGACGTGCTGCGGGCAGCGATCGGCAGCGAGCTGGACCGGCTCCGGACGGGCACCTGACCGGAGCGGATCCCCCGGCTCGGGTGAAGGAACTCGCGTGATTGCACGCGCGGGCCCGCCCTCAGGGGAAGCGCAGCGTCACCATGAGGCCGCCTTCTCGGCCGGGGTGGGCGGTGAGGGTGGCGTGGTGGGCCTCGGCTATGGAGTGGGCTATGGAGAGGCCCAGGCCGTGGCCGGTGGTGGCGGTGCGGGACGGGCCGAGGCGTTGGAAGGGTTCGAAGAGGTCGGGGATCCGGTCGGGGGGTATGTCGGGGCCCGTGTTGGTGACGGTCACGGTGCGGGTGTCCACGTGGACGTGGACGTGCCCGTCGGGGTGGTTGTACTGGACGGCGTTGTGCAGCAGGTTCCTCAGGAGGTGGCTGAGCAGGACGGGGTCGCCGGGGACGGGCAGGGGTGTGTCGGCGGCGAGGTCGAGGCGGATGCCGCGCCGGGCGGCCTGGGGGGCGAGGGCGGTGGTGGCCTCGCGGGCGGTGGCGGCGAGGTCCACGTGTTCGGTGCGGGTGACGCCGCGGTCGGCTCGGGCCAGGAGGAGGAGCGCGTCGATGAGCTGTTCGGCCTCCCGGTTGACGTCGAGGAGGTCGTCGCGGACCTCGGCGAGGCCGGCCGGGAGCGGGTCGGCGAGGCCGACCTGGAGACTGGTGCGCTGCACCGCCAGGGGGGTCTTGAGCTCGTGGGAGGCGTTGGCGACGAAGCGGCGCCGGCTTTCGAAGGACTTCTCCAGGCGGTCGAGCATGGTGTCGAACGTGTCGGCGAGCCGGTGCAGTTCGTCGGGGGGACCGTCGAGTGCGAGGCGTTGGTGCAGGTTCTCCTCGCTGATCCGGCGGGCGGCCTCGGTCATGGAGACGACGGGGCGCAGGGCCCGTCCGGCGAGCCACCAGCCGAGGAGCCCGGCGAGTACGGCCATCACGAGGAGGCCCACGACGGACCAGAGCACCATCTGGCGCAGCGCGGTGTCCTGGACGGCCCGCACGGTCCGGTCGATCCGCCAGATCTCGGCGGCTCCGGTCGGCTCGGAAACGGCGGGGCCCGGGCGGGGACCGCTTCCCGAAGTGGTTCCGGAAGCGGTTCCGGAAGCGGCGAGGTCCGGGCGGGACGTGGTCCCGTCCGGGCGGGCGGTGCCGGGGTTCACGGGTGCGAGGTCGGTGGAGCGGTCGGCATCGGTATGGCGGCCGGTGTCGGTGTCGGTGGTGGGGTGCTGCTCCGTGCGGGCGAGCGCCATCCCCTGCACCCGCTCGTCGGTTCCGTGGCGGGCGAGCAGCACCACGAAGGCGAGCAGGGCGATGCCGGCGGCCAGGAAGAGGGTGGAGATGGCCGCGGCCAGGCGGGTGCGGAAGGGCAGTCGGCGCAGCGCGGCGCGCGGGTTCAGTCGCACAGTCGGTATCCCTCGCCCTTGTCGGCGACGATCAGGCCGGGATCGCCGAGCTTGCCGCGCAGGCGGCTGACGGTCGCGCGGACCGCGCTGGTGCGGGGGTCGAGGTTCTCGTCCCAGACGGTGCGGACCAGTGCGTCGTGGTGCACGGGCGCGCCGTCGGCGGCGAGCAGCAGGTGCAGGACCGCGAACTCCTTCGGGGTGAGTTCGAGCGGCCTGCCGTCCAGGGACGCCTCGCGGCGGGCGGCGTCCAGGGTGAGGGGTCCGCGGCGCAGCAGGACGACGGGCGGTTTGGGGGCGCGGCGGCTCAACGTACGCACCCGGGCGACGAGTTCGGTGAAATCGAAGGGTTTGGTCAGGTAGTCGTCCGCGCCGAGGGCCTCGAGGCCGTAGACCTTGTCGGTGAGGCCGCCGGCCGCGGTCACCATCAGGATGCGCGGCGGATCCTCGCGTCGCCGCAGCCGTCTGCACACCTCGTCGCCGCTCAGCACCGGGAGGTCGCGGTCGAGGACGAGCACGTCGTAGGCGGTGTGCAGGCACATCCGCTCGGCCTCCTCGCCCGTCCGGGCGATGTCGACGGCCATCGCCCGGCGGCGCAGGCCGGTGGCGATGGTCCGGGCGAGCACGCGGTGGTCCTCGGCTACCAGCACTCTCATGCCGTCATCAGAGCAGGCGGGTGTTCGCAACGGGATAAGGACTTCGGGACGTTCAGCCGTCCGCCGGCCGTTCCTACGGCCGATTCCTCGGCCGCCCGCCCGGCCGATTCTTCGGCCGGCTCTTCGGCCGGTCCTCGACGGGTCGCCCCTCGGCCGGTTCTTACGCGGGTGCAACACGCTTATCGGCGTGCAAACAGCGGGCTGCTTCGGTCGTCGGCATGAACTTCGTCAAACGCGCCGGGCTGAGTCTCAGTGGCAGAAGGTCCCGGACGGCCGCCCTGCTCGGGGTCTTCGTCGTGATCTGCGCCCTGTTGCTCGGCGGCTTCCTCCTGCGGGGTGCCGCCGCCCGGCAGGAGGCCGATGCCCAGCGGGCCGTGGGCGTCGACGTCACCGTCGGTCGCAAGGGCCTGACCGCGGACCTCGCGGACCGGCTCGACGTCCCCGGCCTGGTCCACCGCTACACGGCGGAGCTTCCCGTGCGCGCCGTGCCGCGCGGCTTCACACCGCTGACCTCGGGGGGACCCGGAGCGGGCGGCGGCGGGCGGCGGGAGCGCGGTGCGCTGGAGGTGCACGGGGTTCGTGACCTCGGTCTGCTGCTGCCGTTCTCGTACGGCTCGACGAGGATCACGTCCGGGCGCGGCATCGGGCCCGGGGACGCGGGCGCGCACGTCGCCGTGATCGAGCGGCGGCTGGCCGAGCGGAACGGTCTCGCGGTGGGCGACACCCTCCGGTTGCGTTCGGCGGACGGCCGGCGCTCGGCGGTGTCGAGGATCGTCGGCGTCTTCCGGGACCCGACGCGGGATCCGGCGCGCCCGATGCCGTCGCACATGCTGCCGGGCAATCTGCTGTACGTGCCGATGGCGACGGCACGGCGGCTCGGCACCGGCCCGGCGAGGGTCGACCGGGCCGTGTACCGGATCGGCTCGCCGGACCGGGCCGAGCGGCTGCACACCGAGGCCGCGCGCGTGCTCGGCGGGGGCGGCCTGAGGTTCACGGTCAACGACAAGGCGTACCGGGACCAGGTCCGCCCGATCCAGCGGGTCGGCGCCTTCGCGGATCTGGTCGTCCACGTCATCGCGCTGGCGGGGGCGTTGATCCTGAGCCTGCTCGTCACGCTGCAGGTCCGGGAGCGGCGCGGCGAGCTCGGGGTGCTGCTGGCCCTGGGGGAGAAGAAGTGGAAGCTCCTCGGTCAGCACGTCGTCGAGGTCGCAGCGGTGGCGCTGCCCGCCCTGGCGCTCGCGGCGCTGGCCGGCGCGCTGGGCGGACAGCGCGTGGGCGATGCCTTCCTCGACCACCACGGCGACGGCGATACCGACAGCCGCAGTAGCAGTAGCAGCGGCAGCGGCAGCGGCAGCGGCAGCGGGACCGTCGCCGCCGGGGCGCCGGACGCCCCCCTCGCTGCGCCGACCGTGCGGGTCGGACCGGCCGACCTCGGCAGGGTGGCCGGCATCGCGCTGGGGATCTCCCTGGTCGCGACCGTCGTCCCGGGCATCGGCGTCCTCCGCCTGCACCCCCGATCCCTCCTCCTCGACGCCGCCTAGACCCCGCCCCCGCCCCGGATCCGGCGGCGTAGGGCAGCACACCGGCCCCGGCACAGCCACCCCCTCATCCACCGACACACACCGACACACACCGACACACACGCGGAGAGCCGACAGCGACCATGAACTTCGTCAAGCGCGCAGGGCTCAGCCTGTGGGCCCGCAGGGGCCGTACCCTGCTCACTCTCGCGGCCTTCCTCGTCATCTCCGTGATGGTGCTGGCCGGCATCCTGATCAACGACGCCACGGCCCGGGCCGAGCGGTCCGCCAGACGTTCCGTGGGCGCCGAGGTACGGCTCGACGTCGATCTCGGCGCGACGACGAACACGGCGGGCGGGTTGCAGGCGCCGCGCATCGACGCCGCGACCGTCGACGCCCTCGGCGCACTGCCCCAGGTGCGGAGGTACACGTACTCGATGTGGGACCGCGCCCTCCTCAAGGGCCGGTACAAGCTGGTCGGGACCGGCGCCTCGGGCTCCGGGAACGACGCGAACGGCATGGGTCCCGGCGGCACCGCGAGCGTCGGCGTGCTGGATTCCTCCCTGCTGCCCGACTTCCGCAGCGGCAGGTTCACCCTGCTGTCGGGCGCGCACCTCACGGCCGCCGACAAGAACAGGAAACGTGTGCTGATCGAGGAGCGGCTGGCCCGGAAGAACCGTCTCCGGGTGGGCGACCGTCTGCCCTTGACCGGCAACGACGAGAAGACCACGGCCGAGTTCACCGTGGCCGGCGTCTACCGCGACCCCCGCCCCCGCTCCGAGCCCGAGCCCGAGTACGGCGTCAGCCCTGCCGACATGCTGTACGGCACGGTGGGCGGCCTCTCGGCCCTCGACCCGCAGAACGGCCACGGGAAGGCGCCCCTGCGTGTGGGCGGCGCGTCCTTCCTCCTGCGGGACGCCGACGACGAGGCCGCGTTCGAGAGCGGGGCCAGGAAGCTCGCGGGGGCGCAGCTCGACGGGTTCGGCCTGGACACCAACGACAAGGCGGTCCGGCAGATGACGGGGCCCCTGCGGAGCATCCGTTCCACGGCCACCGTCGCCATGTGGCTGATGGGCCTGGCGGGCGCGGCCGTGCTCGCCCTCCTGGTCAACCTGGCCGTCAAGCAGCGTCGCCCGGAGTACGGGGTGCTGCTGGCGATGGGCGAGCGCAAGGGGAGGCTGATCGCCCAGCAGGCCCTGGAGATCCTCGTGCTCGCGGCCCTCGCGCTCGGGGTGAGTGCGCTGTGCGCCCCGGCGCTGACCCAGAGCGCCGGTCAGTCGCTGCTCGGCAGGGAGGCCGCGGCGGCCAAACACAGGCTCGACTCCTGGCAGGCCCCGCCCCCCGGCAGCACCGGGCTCGGCGAGGGAGTCGACCGGGAGGACGAGCCGGTCGAGAACGCGGACCCCATCGACCGGATCACCGTGCGGCTCGACGCCGCCGAACTCACCACCGTGGGCGTCCTCGGCCTCGGCATCGGTCTGCTCGCCACCGCCCTGCCGGCCTCCGCCGTGCTGCGCCTCAGCCCCCGTTCCATTCTCACGAAGGGCCAGTGACCCGCCATGACCAGCGCCACTCCCCCACCCTCCCCGACGCCCCCGAGCACGCCCGCGCCCGCCCCCGCTCCGCCCGTGCTGCGTCTCGCGGACGTCAGCCACACGTACTCCGACGGCCGCCGCAGGACCACGGTCCTCAAGGGCATCGACCAGGACTTCGAGCGCGGCACCTTCTACACGGTGCTGGGCCCCTCGGGCAGCGGGAAGACGACGCTGCTCGCTCTGGCCAGCGGCCTGGAGAACCCCACCAGGGGGACCGTCAGCTTCGAGGGGCGGGATCTCACCGAGCTGGGCCTCGGCCGCTACCGCAACAGGCACGCGGCGACGATCTTCCAGCAGTACAACCTGCTCACCTACATGACGGCCCTGCAGAACGTGACGACCGCCATGGAGATCACCGGCGCCACTCCCCCGTCGGGCGGCCGCCGGGCGCACGCGCTGCGGCTGCTCGACTCGCTCGGTCTGGACCGGGCGGAGGCCACCCGCAATGTGCGGCGGCTGTCCGGCGGGCAGCAGCAGCGGGTCGCCATCGCCCGGGCCCTCGCCTGCGAGGTCGATCTGCTCTTCGCCGACGAGCCCACCGGAAACCTGGACGAGGACACTGCCGGGGGCATCGTCGAGATCTTCCGCGAGCTGGCGCACGAGCAGGGCAAGTGCGTGGTCGTCGTCACCCACTCCGCGCACCTGGCCGCCCGCTCGGACCGGGTCCTCACCCTGCGCCGGGGACGGCTCACCGAGCGGCGTGCCGACACCGCCGGGACCGGGGCCCCGGGTACCGGCCGGCCCGTCAGGAGCCGGAAGACGCAGCCGACCTCGCCGCGGACGCCGCCGGAGACGCGGCCGACCTCGCCGCCGACGTCGCCGGGGACGCAGCGGCCGACCCCTCCACCGACGCCTCGATCTTCCGGGCGAGGGTGATGAACGTCTCGATCTCCTCGGCGGTCAGCAGCTTCACCGAGGACTCCTCCAGCGTGCGCCACATCGCGGTGATGGGCGCCTCCAGGGCCCGGCCCTCCTCGGTGAGGTGGACGGTCATGGCGCGGCGGTCGTGCGGGGACGGCCGCCGGATGACGAGGCCGGCCTCCTGCATGCGGCTGACGGACTTGGAGACGGTGGAGTGGTCCAGGCCGACGCACTCGAGGAGTTCGGTCTGGGTCTGCCCGTCCCGGTCGAAGAGCTGCATGAGCAGCAGTTCCTGACCGGGGTGCAGACGCATCTCGCGGAGCATGGCGGCCGCCCTGCCCCGATGGGCGCGGGCGAGCTCGAAGATCGTGAAGCTCAGCCGGCCTTCGCGGGCGGCGCCGGGGCATTCCCGGTCGGCCGGGGCAGGGTCCGTCATCGCTCCTCCTCAGACCGACGGGGTGGAAAGGGCGGGGTAGTCGGTGTACCCCTTCGCGTCACCGCCGTAGAACGTCGCCGGGTCGGGGGTGTTCAGCGGCGCTCCGGAGCGTACCCGCTCGGGCAGGTCGGGGTTGGCGAGGGCCAGGGCGCCCACGGTGATCACGTCGGCGCGGCCGGAGGCGATGTCGGCGGCGCGGTCCGCGAGGTCGGCGCCGGCCCGGTTGAGGAGCAGGGCGGTCGGCCACAGTCCGCGCAGGGTGTCGAGCAGTTCCTCGTTCCCGCCGTGGAGGAGGTGCAGGTAGGCCAGGTTCAGCGGGGCCAGGGCGCGGACCAGGGCGGGGTAGAGCGCGGCCGTGTCGGACTCGGCGATGTCGTTGTACGGGTTGCCGGGCGAGATGCGGATGCCGGTGCGGTCGGCGCCGATCTCCTCGGCCACCGCCGTGGCGACCTCGACGGCGAAGCGGACGCGGTTCTCGAGGGAGCCGCCGTAGCGGTCCTCGCGCCGGTTGCTGTTGTCCGCGAGGAACTGGTGGACGAGGTAGCCGTTGGCGCCGTGGATCTCCACGGCGTCGGCGCCGGCGGCCCTGGCGTTGGCGGCGGCCCGCCGGAAGTCCTCGACGGTGGCGGCCACTTCGTCGGTGGTCAGCGCCCTCGGCTCGGGCATCTCCTGCGGGCCCGTGAGGGTGAACATGGTGCCGGCGGGGCGGACCGCGGAGGGTGCCACGGGCCGGCGGCCGTGCGGGGTGTTGTCGGGGTGCGCGATGCGGCCGGTGTGCATGAGCTGGACGACGAGCCGGCCGCCTTCCGCGTGCACCGCGTCGGCCACCTTGCGCCAGCCGGCCACCTGCTCCTCGCTGTGGAGGCCGGGGGTGAGCAGGTAGCCCTGTCCGTCGGCGGAGGGCTGGGTGCCCTCCGTGATGACGAGCGCGTGCGAGGCCCGCTGGACGTAGTACTCGGCGTTCAGTTCGGTCGGGACGCCCTCGGGGGTGGAGCGGTCCCGGGTCATCGGGGCCATCGCCAGCCGGTGCGGCAGGGTGAGCGCGCCGACGGTCACCGGGGACCACAGGGCGGGCAGGGCGTCGGTCGCCGGGGTGTTCTCGGGCATGGGGGTTCTCCTCGAAGAGTGGTGGAGCCTGTGGTGAGTGGTGAGAGGGGGTTCAGGCGACCGTGAGGACGAGCTTTCCGCGGCCGTGGCCCGCGTCGCTGATCCGGTGGGCCTCGGCAGCGCGGGACAGCGGGAGGCTGGTGCCGACCGTCGTGACGAGCGTGCCGGCGGCGGCCTGCCGGGCCAGTTCGGCCAGCCGGGTGCCCGACCTGCGCTGCGGGCCCGACTCGAAGTGGACGCCGAACTGCTCGGCGCGGAAGTCGGCGGTGGTGACGACGCGGTCGGGGCCGCCGCGCAGGGTGAGGGAGTCCTCCAGGGCGCCCTTGCCCGCGAGGTCGAAGACGGCGTCCACGCCCTCGGGGGCGAGCGCGCGCACCCGTTCGACGAGCCCTTCGCCGTACGTCGTCGCGATGGCGCCGAGGCCGGTCAGGTACTCCTGGTTGGCCGGTCCGGCGGTGCCGATGACGCGGGCCCCGCGGGCGGTGGCGAGCTGCACGGCGAGGGTGCCCATGGCGCCGGCCGCGCCGTGCATCAGCACGGTCTCGCCCTTCTCGACGCCGAGGACGTCGAGGACGCGCTCGGCGCCGTCACTCGCGACCGGCAGGGTGACCGCGTGCTCCCAGTCGAGTCCGGCGGGTTTGGGGGCGAGGTGGTCGGGGGTGGCCAGGGCGTACTCGGCGTAGGAGCCGGTGTCGGACCAGCCGAGCACCTCGTCGCCGACCCGCAGGTCCTCGACGCCCTCGCCGAGCGCGTCGACCACGCCGGCGATCTCGCCGCCGGGGATCGCCGGGAGCGTCGTCGGGAAGACGGCCTCCATGGCCCCGGAGCGGATCTTGCCGTCCACCGGGTTGACGCCGAGGGCGTGGACGCGGACGCGCACCTGGCCCGGACCCGGCTCGGGGGTGGGGACCTCCGCCTCGTGGAGGACCTCGGTGCCGCCGAACCGGTCGAAGACGATGGCCTTCATGTCTGTTCTCCTCGTTCCTGCGACGTTCCTGCGACGTGCGTACGGCGTGCGTACGACGTGCGGTCGCTCGTCGCGGACAACGGATCGCTCCCGCGGAGCCGGTCCGGCCGACCCGTTTATGTGGCCGACCACCTAAAAGTAGCACCAGATATGTGGCTAGCCAAGTAATAAATCTCGATGCGCCCCGACGAGGCCGACGCGTAGGCTCCACGGCTCATGGGCCACGTGGAAGCAGCGCACCTGGAGTACTACCTCCCCGACGGGCGCATCCTGTTCGGTGACGTCTCCTTCAAGGTCGCCGAGGGTTCCGTCGTCGCCCTCGTCGGGGCGAACGGCGCGGGAAAGACGACGCTGCAGCGACTGATCGCCGGCGACCTCAAGCCGCACGGCGGCACCGTCACCGTCGGCGGCGGACTCGGCGTGATGCCGCAGTTCATCGGGTCCGTCACGGACGACATGTCGGTGCGGGACCTGCTGCTCGCCGTCTCCCAGGAACGCGTGCGCAAGGCCGCGGCCGCCGTCGACGCCGCGGAACTCCGGCTCATGGAGCAGGACGACGAGGCCGCGCAGCTCGCCTACGCGCAGGCGCTGAGCGACTGGGGCGAGGCGGGCGGCTACGAGGCGGAGAACCTGTGGGACAGGTGCACCACCGCCGCGCTCGGCGTCCCCTACGAACGGGCGCAGTGGCGCCAGGTGAACACCCTGTCGGGCGGCGAGCAGAAGCAGCTCTGCCTGGAGGTCCTGCTACGCGGCCCCGACCAGGTGCTGCTCCTCGACGAGCCGGACAACTACCTCGACGTCCCCGCCAAGCGCCGGCTGGAGGAGCGGCTGCTGGAGACCACCAAGACCGTGCTCTTCGTCAGCCACGACCGCGAACTGCTCGCCCGCTGCGCACAGAAGATCGTCAGCGTGGAGCCGGCGCCCGGCGGCAGCGACGTCTGGGTGCACGGCGGGGGCTTCGCGACGTACCACGAGGCCCGCGAGCACCGGTTCGAGCGGTTCGACGAGCTGCGCAGGCGCTGGGACGAGAAGCACGCCCAGCTCAGGCAACTCGTCCTGGACCTGCGGCAGTACGCCATGCGCAGCGACGGGATGGCCTCCCGCTACCAGGCGGCGCAGACCCGGCTGCGGAAGTTCGAGGAGGCCGGGCCCCCGCCGCAGCCGCCACGGCCGCAGAAGATCACCATGCGGCTCGGCGGCGGCCGCACCGGGGTGCGCGCGCTCACCTGCCGGCAACTCCTCCTGACCGGCCTGATGAAACCGTTCGACCTGGAGGTCTTCTACGGCGAGCGGGTGGCCGTGCTCGGCTCCAACGGCTCCGGAAAGTCGCACTTCCTGCGGTTGCTGGCGGGCGAGCCCGTCGAGCACTCCGGGGAGTGGACGCTGGGGGCGCGCGTCGTTCCCGGGCACTTCGCGCAGACCCACGCCCACCCGGAACTGAACGGCCGCACGCTGCTCGACATCCTGTGGAAGGAGCACGCGCTCGACCGCGGCGGGGCGATGTCCGCGCTGCGGCGCTACGAGCTGAGCACGCAGGGCGAGCAGCCCTTCGACCGGCTGTCCGGGGGCCAGCAGGCCCGGTTCCAGATCCTGCTCCTCGAACTGCGCGGCACCACCGCGCTGTTCCTCGACGAGCCCACGGACAACCTCGACCTGGAGAGCGCGGAGGCCCTCCAGGCGGGCCTGAGCGCCTACGAGGGCACGGTGCTCGCGGTCACGCACGACCGCTGGTTCGCGAAGGGCTTCGACCGCTACCTGCTGTTCGGTGCGGACGGTCGCGTCCGCGAGACGGCGGAGCCTGTGTGGGACGAGGGCCGGGTGGCCCGGAAGCGATAACGGTCCGGACCACCCGGCCCACCCGGTCCGGACGGTCCGCCCGGTCCACCCGGACCACCCGGTCCGCCCGACCCACCCGGCCCGTCCGGACCGCTCGGCCCCTCTGCCACGGGGCCGCCGGGAGTTCTGCCCATACGATCTCGTCTCAGCGAGGTTCCGGTGGGCCCGTGCTCGTCATCGGGGCGGGCGCCCGGCGTGCGTTCACAGGTGGGGCCGGCGGCTGACCGGGGGCCGGATCCGTACGCGGACGTACTTGCACGACGTTCCCGGGGGCGCCGGATCGCCCGATCCGGAGGGCCCTTCGAAGCCGCCCCGGGGCCGGGCGCGGCGCGGGACGGCACCCGGCGCACCGGAGGCGTCCACGCCCGCGCCTCGACTCCCCCCGGCGCAGCCTCCGTCGCGGCTCCCGTCGCCCGCCGTCCCCCCGCTCGCCGAGGCCGACCCGCGTGCCGTCGACGTGCCGCCGCCCACCGTCTGGCCCCTCCGGAACTGCGACCACTGCGACCGCGCCTACCGCGCCCCGCAACCCGGCCACTGCCCCCGCTGCGAGCGGACCCTGCTGAGCGCGGCCTGCTGAGGTGACGCGATCCACCGGACCGTCGAGCGGGGAGGCCCGGCGGCGTACGCGGTGCGGCACGGCCGCGTCGAGCGCACGTGGCCCCGACCGGCCCGCTCGGCGCAGCGGGAGCGGAGGTCAGGCCTTGGGCTCCTCGCGGTCGACGACCGTGCCGGGGATGGTTCTGGGGGTGCCGTCCTTCGGGTCCTCGTCGCGGAGGGCCGTGGACTCGCGGGTGAAGATCCTCTTCGCCTGCCCGGCCGAACGCGTCAGGCCCGGGAGTTTCCTGACGGCGAGGACGGCGATCACCACCAGGAGGATCACGACCAGCTCGCTCAGGCCGAACATCGCGGCTCCCGTTCCGTTGCGCCGTCCGCCGGCCGCCTCCGGCCGGTCCCGTCGAGTCTCGCCGACGCGGCGGCCGACGGCAAGGGCGGCCCGGCCGGGGCGGGGCCCACTGGAACCGGGCGCCGAGCTGCGGCAGTCTTCTCCCTCGTGGCGAGCGGCGGCGGGGCCTACGGGACGGGATCGGGTGTGGGTGGCGCGCACATGGTGGTGTGCGGGGACGACGGGCTGGCGCACCGGCTCGCCGCCGAACTGCGGGACGTCTACCAGGAACAGGTCACCCTCGTCGTCCCGACCGCCCGGCGACTGGCCCGCCAGCCGGTCGTGGGACGGCCGCGCGGAGCGGCGCTCCTCGACCGGGTCTCCGCGGCCGTGACCCGGGCGGCGAACAGCGGCGGCGGTTCCGGCGCGAGCCCCGGTGGCGAGGGCGGCCGGGGCGGGCAGGGGCCCCGCGCGCCCTTCGCGCACGACGCCGGCTCGGTACGGGTGCTGGAGGCCACCGAGGCCTCGGAGACCGTGCTCGCCGAGGCGGGCGTCGAACGGGCCGCCGCACTCGCCCTCGTCTACGACGACGACGAGACCAACATCCGCGCCGCGCTCACCGCCCGGCGCCTCAACCCCCGCCTGCGGCTCGTACTCCGCCTGTACAACCGCCGGCTCGGGCAGCACATCGAGGAACTGCTCGACCAGGCGGCGGCCCTCGCCCTCCTCGGCGCGGACGGCGCCGAGGGCGACGATCCCGCCGCCCTCGCCGCCGTCGACGCCTCGACGACCGTGCTCTCGGACGCCGACACCGCCGCGCCCGCGCTGGCCGCCACCGCCGCCGTCGGCACCACCAAGGTCATCCAGGCGGAGGGGCTGATGCTGCGCGCCGTCGAGCGGGACCCGCCCGGCCCCGGACAGGTCGCCGACCCCGGGCTGTTCACCCTCGCGCTCCTCTCCGCCACCAGCAGCGACCCGGCGGGCAGCGACGGCTCCGAGGAGAGCGGGGAACGCGGACCCCGGCTCCTGCCCGACGAGGAGGCCGTCGCGGCGGCCACAGGACGCGGCACCGTCGTCCTGGAGACCGTGTCGTACACCGGGCCCCGGCGGCAGGCCGGGCGCAGCATGGTGCCGTTCGCGCTGCTGCTGTCGCGGCGGCTGCGGTGGTCCTTCGTCGGCCTGGTGGCCTGCGTCGTCGCGCTCGCGGTGGCGCAGCTCTGCGTGACCGACACCGATCCGCTGCGGGCCACCTACCTCACGCTCCTCGACCTGTTCGCCATCGACGACCCGGCGGTGGGCGAGCCCGCCGGGCGGCAGATCCTGCAACTGCTCTCCGGGTTCGTCGGACTGCTGCTCCTGCCCGTGCTGCTCGCGGCGGTCCTGGAGGCGCTCGGCACCTTCCGCACCAACTCCGCGCTGCGCAGGCCGCCGCGCGGCCTGTCCGGGCACATCGTGCTGCTCGGCCTCGGCAAGATCGGCACACGGGTGCTGGTGCGGCTGCGGGAGCTGCGCATCCCGGTCGTGTGCGTCGAGGAGGACCCCGACGCGCGCGGCCTCGCGGTCGCGCGGCGGCTGCGGGTGCCGGTGGTGCTCGGGGACGTCACGCACGAGGGGGTCCTGGAATCGGCCAAGATCCACCGGGCGCGCACCCTGCTCGCGCTGACCAGCATCGACACCACCAACCTGGAGGCCGCGCTGTACGCGCGTGCCGTGCGGCCCGACCTGCGGGTCGTGCTGCGGCTGTACGACGACGACTTCGCCACGGCGGTGTACCGGACGCTGCGGGCGGCGTACCCGCGGGCGCTCACGCGCAGCCGCAGCGTGTCGCACCTCGCGGCGCCGGCGTTCGCGGCGGCGATGTGGGGGCGGCAGATCCTCGGGGCGCTGCCGGTGGAGCGGCGGGTGCTGCTGTTCGCGGCGGTCGAGGTGGCGGGGCATCCGCGGCTGGAGGGGCGGACGGTCGGGGAGGCGTTCGCGGCGGGGAAGTGGCGGGTGCTGGGGCGGGCGGCGGAGTCCTCGGGGGGTGGGGCGGTGTGGGGGTTGCCGTCGTCCTACGTGCTGGGGGCGGGGGATCGGGTGGTGCTGGCGGCGACGCGGCGGGGGTTGGCGGAGCTGCTGGGGAGGGGGCCTGCGGGGACTTCGTCCCCTTGACCCCGGGGTGCGTCGGATACGCGGGGGGGGGGGTGAGTGGGGTGCGGGTGCGGGTGCGGGGTGGGGATTTTTTCGCCCCCGCCGCCCCTACCCTTCCCGTCCCTTCAAGGGGCGCTGCCCCTTGGACCCCGGGCACCTCACGGGGTGGGGGGCGGGTTCGTGGGCGGGTGCGGGTGGGGTGTGGCTGATCGCGCAGTTCCCCGCGCCCCTCGGGGCGGCTTCGGTCACCCTCGCGCCCGCGCGGCGCAGCCGCAGGACGGACACAGCCCCGCACTCCTCGGACGGCTTCGGTCGCCCTCGCGCCCGCGCGGCGGAGCCGCAGGACGGACACAGCCCCGCGTCCCTCGGGCGGCTTCGGTCGCCTTCGCGCGCCCTTGCCGGGCCTCGTGGCCTGCTCGGCGCGGCAAGATGTACCCATGAGTGAGAGTGGCGGGATGGTCGCGTGGGAGATGCGGTTTCGGGCGGCGCGGGTTTCGTTGCCGGACTGGGCGGAGGACGCGCCGAACCGGGCGCTGTTCGTGTCGAACGCGACGGGTACGTACGAGCTGTACGCGTGGGACCGGTCCACGGGTGAGCAGCGGCAGGTGACCGACCGGCCGAACGGCACCACGGACGGGGTGCTGTCGCCCGACGGCGAGTGGATCTGGTGGTTCGACGACACGGACGGCGACGAGTTCGGCGTCTGGCGGCGGCAGCCCTTCGCGGGGAAGGCGTCCGAGGGCGCCGACGAGGAGGCCGCGCCCGGGCTCGCGGCCTCCTATCCGGCCGGGCTCGCGCTCGGGCGGGACGGGCGGACCGCCGTCGTAGGGCGGTCCACCGACGAGGACGGCACCACCCTGCACCTCGCCCGGACCGGTGAGGAGCCCGTCGAGATCTACCGGCACCGCGAGTCCGCCGGCGTCGGCGACCTCTCGCACGACGGCACCCTGCTCGCGATCGAGCACACCGAGCACGGGGACGCCATGCACTCGGCGCTGCGCGTGCTGCGCCTGGACGGCGGCACGGTCGCCGAACTCGACGACACCGAGGGCGGCACCGTCGAACTGGGCCTGGAGGTCCTCGGCTTCGCCCCCGTCGAGGGCGACACCCGGCTGCTCATCGGGCACCAGCGCCGGGGCCGCTGGGAGCCGCTGGTGTGGGACGTCGCCACCGGTGAGGAGACCGACCTCGCGCTGGAGCTGCCCGGCGACGTGGCCGCCGAGTGGTACCCGGACGGCTCCGCACTGCTCGTCTCGCACAGCTTCGAGGCCCGCAGCGAGCTGTTCCGCTACACCTTCGCCGACCGCACCCTGACCGAGCTGTCGACCCCGCCGGGCACCGTCTCCGGCGCGACCGCCCGGCCCGACGGCAGCGTCGAGTACCTGTGGTCCTCGGCCGCCGAGCCGCCGGCCGTGCGGTCCACGACGGGCCGTGTCGTGCTCGACCCGCCCGGGATGAAGGCGCCGGCCTCGGTGCCGGTGGAGGACGTGTGGGTGGAGGGTCCCGGCGGCCGGATCCACGCCCTGGTGCAGAAGCCGGCCGGGGCGAGCGGTCCGCTGCCCACCGTCTTCGACATCCACGGCGGCCCCACCTGGCACGACAGCGACGCCTTCGCGGCCGCGCCCGCCGCCTGGGTCGACCACGGGTACGCGGTCGTCCGGGTCAACTACCGGGGCTCCACCGGCTACGGCCGCGAGTGGACCGACGCGCTCAGGCACCGCGTCGGCCTGATCGAGCTGGAGGACATCGCGGCGGTCCGCGAATGGGCCGTCTCCTCCGGCCTCGCCGACCCCTCGCGGATGGTGCTCACCGGCGGCTCCTGGGGCGGCTACCTCACCCTCCTCGGCCTCGGCGTCCAGCCGGAGCTGTGGACGGTGGGCATCGCGGCGGTGCCGGTCGCGGACTACGTCACGGCGTACCACGACGAGATGGAGGCGCTGAAGGCGATGGACCGCACGCTCCTCGGCGGCACCCCGGAGGAGGTCCCGGAGCGTTTCGAGGCGTCCTCGCCGCTGACGTACGTGGACGCGGTGAAGGCGCCGGTGTACATCTCGGCGGGCGTCAACGACCCGCGCTGCCCCATCCGGCAGATCGAGAACTACGTGGACCGGCTCGCCGCCCGCGGCGCCGTCCACGAGGTGTACCGGTACGACGCCGGGCACGGGTCCCTCGTCGTCGACGAGCGGATCAAGCAGGTGCGGCTGGAGCTGGAGTTCGCGGAGCGGCACCTCGGCGCCACCGTCTGAGCGGACCCCCCGTCCCCCCGGGGGCGGGGGGCACCCCGCGTGCCTCCCGCCCCCCTCGGCGCCGTACCGTTGGCGTTGTGTACCGGTTCCTCCTGACCCCCCGCTGGTGGGCGATCAACGTACTCGCCCTCCTCGCCGTCCCCGTCTGCGTCTTCATGGGCTCCTGGCAGCTCAGCCGCTTCGAGGACCGGGTGCAGGACCACCGCACCGCCACGGAGCAGGCCACCGAGGCGAAGAAGGAGGCCGCGCGGCCGCTCGCCTCGCTGCTCCCCGTGGACAAGGCCACCTCCGGCAAGCGCGCCACCGCGAAGGGTCACTACGGCAGGCAGCTCCTGGTCCCGGACCGCGAGCTCGAGGACCGCACCGGCTTCTACGTGCTGACCATGCTCCGCACCGACGGCGGCAAGGCGCTGCCGGTCGTACGGGGCTGGCTGCCCGGCAGCCCGTCCGCGGCGAAGGCGCCGGCCGCGCCGAAGGGCGAGGTCACCGTCACCGGCGCGCTGCAGGCCTCCGAGACACCGGGGCAGAACGGCGCGAGCGGGGCGGGCGGCCTGCCCGCCGGGCAGGTCGGCGCGATCAGCGCGGCCTCCCTGGTGAACCTGGTGCCGTACGACGTGTACGACGCCTGGGTCACCCTGGGCACCGCCGACTCGGGGATGACGGCGGTGCCGGCGAGCCGGCCCGACGACTCCGGTCTCGATCTGCGGGCCTTCCAGAACCTCGGGTACACCGGCGAGTGGTTCGTCTTCGCCGGCTTCGTCGTCTTCATGTGGTTCCGGCTGCTGCGCCGCGAGGTGGAGTTCCAGCGCGACGCGGAGCTGGGCATCCTGCCGGACGGCGACCCGGAGGGCCCCGGCGGCGGGGGTGAGCCCGAGGGCGCCGGCGAGGCCGGGCCCAGGGATCAGGACCCCGCCAGCACTCCCGTCCGGTAGACCGTCCCCGCGCAGGCGTTCGGGATCGTCGCGGTCACCGTCGGCGAACCCGTCGCCGCCGTGTGGGAGACCACCACGCTGCCGTCGGCCACGCCGTCCGTCCGCAGGAGCTGCGAGGAGGCGCCGTTGCCGTTCGTGGCCGAGGAGCCCGCGGACGTGCCGGTACTGCCGTCGGAGGTGGTCGGGTCGGGTGTGGGCCCGCCGGAGCCGCCGCCCGCGCCGCCCGCGGTGGGGCACGTCGCCGAGGGCACCCAGGCGAACTTCACCTCGTAGGCCATGCCGGGCTTCAGGATCAGCGAGGCCAGTTCCTGCGAGGGGTCGGGCAGCCCGGTGGCGGCGTCGCCCGCGACATGGCTGACGACGGTGAGCTGCGAGGCGTCCGCCGCGCCCTGGGCGGCCGTGCCGACCGTGCCGGAGCCGGAGAACGTACAGGCCCTCCCGGAGATGTTGGCGACGCGGAACGTGCCGTAGACCACGCCGACGGAGTCGGCGGCGGCGACGCTCGAGGTGGCCCCGCCGAGCTGGACCGCCGTGCAGTCCGCGAGGCCGGAGCCGGAGGCGGTGGAGCCGCCGCCGGCCGAGCGGCCCTTGCCGCCGCCCTTGTCGTGCGCGCCCCCGCTGCCCGCCTTGTCCTTGTCCCGCACCGAGTGGGAGGGACCGGAGGAGTCGCCGGAGTCGCCCTCGCCGTCCTTGTCCTTGCCCGTGCCGCCGTGGGCCTGGGAGGCCTGGCCGGCGATCGACGGGTCGGCGTGGGAGCCGGTGGCGTTGGAGACGTGCACCAGGGCGGGGACGGCGGTGCCGGCGAAGAGCGCGGCGGCCGCCATGCCGACCAGTGCCTGCCGCTTGCGGGCCCGGCGTGCGGGCACCGCCCGCCGCAGGTGCTCCAGGGTGCCCTCGCGGGGTTCCAGGTCCCCGACGGCGGAGTGCAGGACGTCGCGCAGCGCCGTCTCGTCGGGGGCGAGCCCCAGCTCGTCGTCCGAGCGGTTCGAGCCGTCGCCGTTTCCGTGCACCGTGCCGTCACCGTTCCCCGCGGAGGCGGAGGTGTCGCCGAGGGCCGCCAGCAGGCGGTCCCGCCCGGCGGCCATGCCGGTCCGTTCGGGGTCGGCCTCGGGCTCCGGTTCGGCGGTGGCGGACCGGTCGGCCGTGGTGTCGCCGGGGGCGGCCGTCCGGCCGTGGTCCTCGGGTCGGCGGTCGTTCACGTTCTCGTTCCCAGCCTGCTGTCCGTCGTCGGGCTTGCTGCGGTGCTCGGTCATGCCGACGCTCCCATGGCGATGCGCAGCGCCGCGATGCCGCGCGAGCCGTACGCCTTGACCGAGCCGAGCGACAGTCCCAGCGTCGCCGCGACCTGCGCCTCCGTCATGTCCGCGAAGTAGCGCAGCACCAGCACCTCGCGCTGGCGGCGCTGCAGACCCTTCATGGCCTTGATCAGCGAGTCCCGTTCGAGCTGGTCGTACGCCCCCTCCTCGGCGCTCGCCATGTCGGGCATCGGCTTCGACAGCAGCTTCAGTCCGAGGATGCGGCGGCGCAGCGCGGAGCGGGAGAGGTTCACCACCGTCTGCCGCAGGTACGCGAGTGTCTTCTCCGGGTCGCGGACCCGCTTGCGGGCGGAGTGGACGCGGATGAAGGCCTCCTGGACGACGTCCTCGCAGGAGGCGGTGTCGTCGAGGAGGAGGGCCGCGAGTCCCAGCAGGGACCGGTAGTGGGCCCGGTAGGTCTCCGTGAGGTGGTCGACCGTGGTACCGGACGCCACGGCCTCCTCTGCGCCCTCACGCTGGCTCGGTATGCGGGCGGGCCGCGTCGCGGGCATCGGCGCGATCACCGGCATGCCGCCGGGCGCGCCGGTCGCGCGGGACCGGCGGGGCGGACGCAGGGTCGTTCCCCTCGTCTGAACCGCCGCGGTGAATTCGAGTACCTCTGCTGCCACGCCTGTTGGACACGCCTGGGGCCGTCAGGGTTGTACGCGGGTTCGTGTGTACCGCGTCGCCCGCCCGTGAGCGGTGCGCGTACGGGCGCCCCGTCCGTCCGACCTGCTTCCCCCGGCGCGGCGGACAGTACGTCCCGTGCCCTCATGCCTACCAGCTCTTCCCCTGTGCTTGCCTGCTGCGCTGCCGGCCGCCCCCCGAAGGGCGAACGCAATGACGCTCCCCGCCGTCCGTGCGGTTGCAAGGAGCGGGAAGGGAAATCCTCGTCTTCCGGACAGGTCCGGTTCAAGTGGTCCGGACCAGGTGGGTCCGACCCGGCCACGGGACTGACACAGATCCTACAAATACTTGTCGGATTGGCCAGCGTATAAGGAGCGTCCTCGGACCGAACGGGCAGGTCGGATGCCCTCGCCGCCTCCCCCTGCCGCCGGGATCACCCGGCGTGGTGTCCGGGGCCCGGTGCGGTCCGGACCCCGTCGGTCACGACGAGTTCGGCGATCTGCACCGCGTTGAGGGCGCCGCCCTTGCGGAGGTTGTCGGCGCACACGAAGAAGTCGAGCGCCGTGGGGTCGTCCAGCGCCCGGCGCACCCGGCCCACCCAGGAGGGGTCCGTGCCCACCACGTCGGCCGGGGTCGGGAACTCCCCGGCGGCCGGTTCGTCGCACAGCACGACGCCGGGGGCGGTGGCCAGGATCTCCCGGGCCCTGTCGACCGTGACCTCGTTCTCGAAGCCGGCGTGGACCGTGAGGGAGTGGGCGGTGACCACGGGGACGCGGACGCAGGTGACCGCGATCGGGAGCTGCGGCAGGCCGAGGACCTTGCGGGTCTCCTCCCGCAGCCCGGCCTCCTCCGAGGACCAGCCGTCCTCCAGGAACGTGCCCGCCCACGGCACGACGTTGAGCGCGACCGGCTCCGGGAACGGGCCGGTGCCCTCCCCCACCACACGGCGCACATCGCCGGGGTTCGTGCCCAGCTCCGTACCGGCGACGAGGGCGAGTTGCTCGCGCAGCGTCTCGACGCCGCCGCGGCCGGCGCCGCTCACCGCGTGATACGAGGAGAGGACCAGTTCCCGCAGGCCGAACTCGGCGTGCAGCGCGCCCATCGCCACGATCATCGTGAGGGTGGCGCAGCCGGGGCTGGCGAGGATGCCGCGCGGGCGCACACGGGCGGTGTGCGCGTTGACCTCGGGGACGACGAGCGGCACCTCGGGGTCCGTCCGGAAGGCGGCGGAGTTGTCCACGGCCACGGCGCCCCGGGCGGCGGCGACGGGCGCCCATTCGCGGGCCACCTCGTCGGGCACGCAGAACAGGGCGACGTCGACGCCGGTGAGGGCGGCCTCGTCGATCTCCGCCACCTCGGTCTCCTCGCCGCGCACGGTCAGCTTGCGGCCGGCCGAGCGGGGGGAGGCGAGCAGCCGGATCTCACCCCAGATGTCGGCACGCTGGGACAGGATGCGCAGCATCACGGTGCCGAGGGTGCCGGTGGCGCCGACGACCGCGAGGACGGGCTTGTCCGCCTGCCGGGCCGAGGGCGCCGGGCGCGGAGCCGGCCGGGGCGCGGACGCCCCCACGGCCCCGGTGCCGTGCCTCGCGGGGACGGCCGGGGCGCGCGGGGGCTCCGGGGTCATCGACCCGTGCCTCCGTAGACGACCGCCTCGTCGCTGTCGGAGTCCAGGCCGAACGCGCTGTGCACGGCGCGGACGGCCTCCGGGACGTCGTCCTTGCGGGTCACGACCGAGATGCGGATCTCGGAGGTCGAGATCAGCTCGATGTTGACGCCCGCGTCGCTCAGCGCCTCGAAGAACCCGGCGGTGACCCCGGGGTTCGTCTTCATGCCCGCGCCGACCAGGGAGATCTTGCCGATCTGGTCGTCGTAGCGCAGCGAGTCGAAGCCGATGACCTGCCGCGCCTTCTCCAGCGCGTCGATGGCCTTGCGGCCCTCGGCCTTCGGTAGGGTGAAGGAGATGTCCGTCAGCCCCGTGGAGGCGGCGGAGACGTTCTGCACCACCATGTCGATGTTGATCTCCGCGTCCGCGATGGCACGGAAGATCGACGCGGCCTCGCCCGGCTTGTCGGGCACGCCGACGACGGTGATCTTGGCCTCCGAGGTGTCGTGCGCGACCCCGGAGATGATGGCCTGCTCCACCTTTGGTTCCCCTTGCGCTACGTGCTGTGCCGACTGCGCCGGCTTGATCGGCTCGCTACTCACCCAGGTGCCCTGGAGTCCGCTGAAGGACGAGCGGACGTGGATCGGGATGTTGTAGCGGCGGGCGTACTCCACACAGCGGTGGAGGAGCACCTTGGACCCGGAGGCTGCCAGTTCCAGCATGTCCTCGAAGGAGATCCAGTCGATCTTCCGGGCCTTCTTCACCACCCGCGGGTCGGCGGTGAACACACCGTCCACGTCGGTGTAGATCTCGCACACCTCCGCGTCCAGCGCCGCCGCCAGGGCGACGGCCGTGGTGTCGGAACCGCCGCGGCCCAGCGTGGTGATGTCCTTGCCCACCTGGCTGACACCCTGGAAACCGGCGACGATGCAGATGTTGCCCTCGTCGAGCGCGGTCCGGATGCGGCCGGGCGTGACGTCGATGATCCGCGCCTTGTTGTGGACGGAGTCGGTGATGACACCGGCCTGGCTGCCGGTGAAGCTCTGCGCCTCGTGGCCCAGGTTTTTGATCGCCATGGCCAGCAGTGCCATGGAGATCCGCTCCCCCGCGGTCAGCAGCATGTCGAGCTCGCGCCCGGCAGGGATCGGCGACACCTGCTCCGCGAGATCGATCAGCTCATCCGTCGTGTCGCCCATCGCGGAGACCACGACAACCACCTGGTTGCCGTTCTTCTTGGCTTCCACGATCCGCTTGGCGACGCGCTTGATGCCCTCGGCATCGGCTACGGAGGAGCCTCCGTACTTCTGCACGACAAGGCCCACGTGCGCTCCTCGCTCAGTCCGTCTCTGTCCGCTGTCCGCACACATACGTGTGTACGGTGCGGTCGGCTCAGTCTATCGAGCGGCCGAATTCCCCTTCCGGGATACCACATGGTGAGATGTCCCGCTCAGGACGTGATCACCCCGGTTGCGAGGTCTCCCGGTCGCCCGGTGACCCGCGAGAACCACCGGCCGCTCCGGCACGCCGCACTCCTTCGGACGCCGTGCCCGGACGGCTCCTGCCCGAGGAACGCGGCGACCACGCGGAAAGTGCCCGTCCTCACACTTTCCGACGAGGGGGACCGCCCGGCCGGGAACCGTGCTATCGCGGCCGGGCAGCGGGCGCGACGACCACCCTCGTCGCGGGACGACCGTGCTCAGTCCGCCGAGTCGAGTATCGCCCTCAGCGCGTCCGGCCGCGCGTGCGCGGGCAGGTGGTCCACGAAACGGACCCGGCAGCCCAGGCGCTCCGCCCCGGCGTCCGCGACCCGGTCGTCGCCGACCATCAGCACCTGCGCGGCAGGCAGGCCCAGGGCCTCGCACGCCGACCGGAAGATCTTCGGGTCGGGCTTCTGCACCCCGGTCTCGTAGCTGAGGACGAAGACGTCCACGAGGTCGTACAGCCGGTGTTCCCGCAGGACGGGCCGCAGGTCCCAGCCGATGTTGCTCACCACCGCCACCGGCGCACCGCGCCTGTGCAACTCGCCGAGGACCTCCGCGGTGTCCGGGTAGGGGCGCCAGGCCGCCGGTGTCATGTGGCGGGCGTACAGCGCGTCGAGGACCTCCTCCCCCCACGGCAGCTCCGCCTCGCGCATCAGCCCGACGTAGGCGGCCCGGTGACTGACGGGGTCGAGGTCCCGGCGCTCCCAGGCGGGCCGGAGACGGTCCGGCAGGACCGAGGGGGAGACACCGCCCGGCAGGGCGCCGAGCCGCTCCAGGCGCGCGGCGCACCCGGCCCGCTCCCGGGGCGGGGCCTCGATGCCCAGGTCGTCGAGGACGGCGTCCAGCCAGTCCGCCGTGGGCTCGACGCGCATCAGCGTGCCGGAGAAGTCGAACATGTACCCCTTGACGGTCAAGGCGGCTCCTAGGGTCTTTCGTTCGGATCGGGCCGGCCGGCAGGCGCGGTACGTCTTCGGCCGACCCGAGCGGGGTCCGGTGCGTGCGGCTGCAAGGCGGAGGAGGGCGCCAGGGCGGAGCCCTGGCAACCGACGACAACGCCGCAGAGGCGCGTGCCGGACCCCGCGACGCCGGAACGATCCGAACGAGAGGCCCTGGCGGTTCACGGACTACGGAGGTCACGGCACGTCCACCTTGTCACCGGCCCGCTTGGGCACGTGGAAGACGATCAGCCGTACGGGGTGCGGCACCGGCAGGGCACCGTGCGCGTCCCCCGGTTCCAGCAGGAGGAGGTCGCCCGCCCGGAGCCGGACCTCGGCGCCGTCGACCCAGTAGTCGGCCTCGTCGAGGAAGTAGAAGACCTCGTGCAGGTGCCGGTGGTAGTGCCTCGACTCGGTGAACTCGGCGGGATGTTCGACGAACAGGATCCCGACCCGGTCCACGGGCACCTCCACCGGGAGGTCCAGGAGGGACAGCACGGTCCGGCCGTCCGGGCGGGCGGCGGCCTCCTGGTCCGCATGGCGCACTACGCGCATGTCACAGCGTCCTTTCAGTGGTGGGTCGTCAGTGGTGGGTGTCGTCACGTCGGTGGTGTCGTCACGTCGGTGGTGTCGTCGCGTCGGTGGTGGGCGGCGGTGTGCGCCGTCGTGCGTCAGGAGACCGGCGCGAGGCGGGTCCCGGTCCTGCGGCCGGCCTCCTCGGCGAGGTCGCCGTACAGCTCGTTGATCAGCTCCACGCCCCGGGCGTAGCAGGCGAGCGCGACGGTCTCCCGCTCGTCGTGGGCGATGTGGAAGGGCATCACGCTGCACATGTGGGCCGCCTCCGCGAGGCGCACCTTCAGCAGCCAGTGGGGCTCGCCCCGGTGCCAGCGCGTCGCCGTGAGCCAGTGGTACAGGCGCCGGCGCACCGCGCGGTAGAACGCGACCAGTTCGGGGGCCGTGAGGGTGTAGTCGATCTCCGTCTCCCCGACGGTCACCTCCACGTGGCCGCCGTGGATGAGGTCGTAGAGCGAGTTGACCGAGTGCCAGACCTTCCCCAGGTCGTAGGCCACGTCGTAGCCGGGATTCCCGCGCGGGTCGATCAGCAGGAACCGGTGGTTGCTCCGGTCGATCAGCACGTTGTCGAAGTGCAGGTCGCCGTGGGTGCGCAGGAGCCGCCGCGGGGTCAGCAGGCCGAGCATCCGCTCGTCGCGCCCCAGGTCGGCGACGACGTGGCGGACGTTGCGCAGCCAGACCCCGTTCACCCGGACGCGCTCCGCCTCCCACAGACGGTGCCGGTGCGGGAGCGCGGCGGCCGTCTCCGCCAGCCTCCTCGCCACGCGGTCCAGGTGCGTGCGCCGGATGTAGTCCTCCGGCACGTCCCGCTCACCGGCCGGGTACAGATCCCGCTTGACGACGGCGAGGATGCGGCGCGCCCACAGGGCGGCCTCCTCCTCGTCGATCGCCCCGGACAGGATCAGCCCGCGCAGGGTGGGCAGGGGATGGTAGTGGAGGTCCATGGAGGCACCCCGCGTCTCGATGCGGTGCTCCACGACGTCGGGGAAGTGGCGGCGCGCGGAGTCGTCGAGCCCGCGCAGCCAGCCGATCTCCTCGGACAGTTTGTCCTGTCCCTCCCCGAAGGCCTCCTTGCGCACGATGCGGCGTCCCTGCCGGTGCAGGTGCACGTAGGTGCGGGCGTAGGACCCGCCGGCCAGCCGGTTCTCGACGACGATGTCGTGGCCGTGGATGTCCTGCGCCAGCACGGCGCACTGGACGCGGACACGGCGGGCGAGGCGACCGAGCGCCACCCGCCAGGAGGGCGGGCCGGGGCGTGCGTCGAGGATGTCCGCGAGGGCCGTCCGGTCGGCGTTCAGCAGCACGGCCGAGCCCAGGTAGCCGAAGGTCTCGCCGTCCTCGCACCGGTCGTCCGGGGCGGCCAGGCGGTCGAGCACCAACGGCGCCCGGACCTCGTGCCGGACCACCGCGCCGGCCCGCACCGGGAGGTCCCGGCGGTCGGTCACCAGCGCCGTGGACGTCGCCAGGTTGGCGAAGGCGGCGAGGGTCTCGGGCCGTATCGCGCAGGAGCAGTCGACGACCAGCACCCTTCCCGCCTCCTCCCGTAACGCGGCGGCGAGCGCCCGCAGCCGCTGCCGCGTGCCCCGCACGGGAACGCGGCGCACCAGGCCGGGCCAGTCGCCGGGCCCGTCCTGCCCGGGGGCGTCCTCACCCCCGAGGACGGTGACGCCGCTGACGGTGCCTTCGTGGACGGCCTCCCCCACCGTGGGCGTGACCGCGTAGGGGGAGTCCGGGTGCCGGGCGCACAGGGTGTCGAGAACGATGATCTGCATGTGCCTGCTTCCGTCTGCCGGGGCACGGACGGCACCGCCCACCGGTGGGCACGGCGAACGTGCCGCGTGGCCGGGCGGGGCCGCGAGTGCGGTGGGGGGACCGCTGTCAGCCGCGGGGGCCGGGCAGCGAGCGGACGTAGGACTCGGCGTGGTGGGAGACGCCCGCGGGCACGCGCATGCCCCGCTGCTCCAGCCGGTCGGTCAGCAGCCACGGACGGGCCGGCCGGGGCACCTCCTGCCCCTCGGGCACCGCGCGGGCGGGCCGCAGCAGTGTGCCGGGCAGCCCCGCCGCCTCGGCGAGCTTCCGTCCCCACGCGAGTTTCGTCAGACGTTCCCGGCTCGCCGCGTGGAGCACTCCCGTCTCCCGGCGGGCGACGGCCTCCTCCAGTACCGCCGCCACGTCCTCGGTCCAGGTCGGCTGCCGCTCGACGCGGTCGTCCAGTTCGACGGTGCGGCCCTCGGAGAGCGCGAGGAGCATGCGCTCGATCCAGCCTCGGCCCCGCCCGGGGACCGGCGCGCCGTAGAGCACGGGGAGGCGGACGATCAGGTGCTCGGGCACCTCGGAGGCACGCTCCTCACCGAGGAGCTTGGTCCGACCATACATTTGGAGCGGATTGGGAACATCGTCCTCCGCATAGCCGGTCTCCGACTTCCCGTCGAACACGAACTCGGTCGACAGGTACACGAGCCGGACCGCCTGCCGGGCGCAGGCCCGCGCCACGTTCTCGGTCGTCCGGACGTTCAGCGCGTGGGCCATGTCGGGGTCGCGCTCGCAGGCCGCCACGTCGGGGGCGGCCACGCAGTGCACGCAGACGTCCGGGCGGTGGGCGTCGAAGAAGCGGTCGACCTCGGTGGACCGTGTCGCGTCCACGCTGTACAGATCCGGCGCCGGGCGGCTGCGCGACCATCCCACGACCTCGTGCCGGGCCCGTAACGCGGGCAGGACGGCGCCGCCCAGCAGGCCTCCGGCGCCGGTCAGGAGAACTTTCGCGGGCATGGGGGTTTCCCTCCAGCATCAGTGCGGTCGTCACCGAGCGCACGGGCGGACCGGTGCCGCGCAGGCTCCGTCGCGGGACGGAGCGGGGACGCAACGGCGCCGGGCACGACGCGGCCCGGCGGGCACACGTCGCGACGGGTCGAGGAGGGCGGTCGACCCGGCCACAGAGATTACGTGAAGATCAGCAAAGCGCAACGGTGCGATCACCGGGCCGAGGGCGGAGGTCCGGTCGGTGTCCGGGCCATCGATCCGGGCTCAGTCGACGAGATCCTGCAGGGGCCGGGTGTCGAGGGTGATCCCGACAGGGTCGGGCAGCGTGACGGTCGCGCCGAAGGGCAGCGTCTCCTGATGCCGGTACCGTCCACTCTCCGGCTGGTTGAACACCACGACCGCACATTCTTCCCGGTCGATGAGCAGGTAGACGGGGACACCGGCGGCGGCGTAGCCCTCGGGCTTCTCGACGCGGTCGCGCCGGTGAGTGTCGGAATCGTGCGAGGTGACCTCCACGACCATCAGCACGCCCTCGGACTCGGACCAGTCCCCGTGCCCCGCCGGGAACCCGAACGGCGCGAGGACACCGTCCGGACGCGCCCGCCCCTTGCGGTAGCTCTCCACCTTCATCCCGCGCTCGCCGTAGAGCCACAGCTCGGGACGGTGCTGCATGCACAGCCTCTGCAGCCAGGCCACGATCTGATCGTGGTTCCCATCGGTCACCGGCTTGACCTGGACCCTCCCCTTGATGAACTCCAGCCGTACGGTCTCCGGGGCCCGGCGTTCCAGTTCCTCGAACTCCTCGACGGACATCTGCGGCCGGTGTTCGGTCGTGGGGGTCATGGCCTCGCCTCCTCGACACCATGGTGCCCCGACCGGCACCGCCCGCACGCGCGTGGCACCCACCTTGTCGCCCCGGGCCCTCACGGGTTCCAGCGCCTGGGGCGGAGGCCGTTCGCGATGCGGTCGCGGTTGTCGCGGTAGTGGTAGAAGACGCGGTCCTCGATGGGTACGGGACGGAACGTGTCGGGCACGGGCCCGCCCGTCCTCCGCTCCAGCTTCTTCTTCAGGAAGTGCGCCGCCGTGATGCCCAGGTGGGCGAGTTCCTCGAAGCCCTTGACGACGTCCTCGTCGGACATCGGACGGGCCGCCTCCTCCGCGCGGCAGTCCTCGCAGATGCCCCGGTCGATCCGCACCGTCCGTTCGTCCTGGTCGCACGTGGCGCAGGCCATGATCACCCGGGTCACCGTGGCACGCGGCGCCCTCTTCTGCGGCGGCATCTTCGTCTCCAGTCGTCGTCGGGCGAGTCCGCCCGGGTTGCTGACAGTGGGTGGGAGCCCCTCGGTCAGGGCCCGCGTGACGTCCTTCGGGCTCGCCCCGCGGGACAGCCACTCCTCGGCAAGGGGTGCGAGGGAGCGGCAGTCGCCCTCGGTGAGCGCCATACGGGCATCGGCGGCACGTACGTGGGTGAGCGCGCGGTAGGCGGCGCTCTCGGGCGCGGGTTCGGGCGCCGGTTCGGCTTCGACTTCGGGCTCGGGTGCTTCCGGTGCGGCGGCGGGCGCTTCCGCGACGGCGTGATTTCCGGTGGTCACCGGGTCTTCGGCGGCCGGTTCCTCGGCGACCGGCTGCTCCTCGACGCGGGCGAAGCCCGGCTGATGCTCCCGGGTCACGTCCTTGCCGTGCCGCTCCCGCGCGAACCGCACCCACCACTCCGCCGACCTGCGAGTACGCGACCAGTACGTCCGCGTGACCCACCGCATCGCGCCGCCCTCGACGGTGACGTGCTCCTTGATCCAGCGCAGGTGGCCGGCCTCGGTGATCCGGGACAGCGAGGTCCGCATCGCCCCCTGGCCGTACCGGGGGTGCTCCGCCGCCAGCACCTTGTGCCCCATCGCGTGCCCCGTGTCCAAGTGGTCGAGGTAGACGGCGATCTCGGCGTCACGCGGGAGCAGATGTGCGAACTCGGTGTCCGCGTGCGGGTCTTCCTCACCCGCTGGGCGTTTTCCGTAGCCCGAATTGGCCATCGGGTGGGACGCGGAGGGGAGGGCGACACTAAGGTTGGCGTAGGCCACGGTCGAAGTCTCGATTCGATGCGTAGGTCAGGCCCCGGATTGGTGTTTGGCGCACCGCCGGGGCCGACTCATTTCGGTCGTTTGTCGCGAACCTAGAGCTGCCTCACGCACCGAAGCAAGCCGATCACGAAACGTCACCCTTACGAGGTATGACGCCTCAACTTGCGTTCAGACCTGGTTGGTTGGGTATTTCAACCAGACCAGAAAACCCAGAAAACCCAAGGAAGGAGCTCGAAGCTCGGAGCCCGGAACTCGGGGCTCAAGCTCCGGGCCGAACTGCGGCGACGAACGCCGACCACGCGGGCGCGGCGACGCGGATTTCGGGGCCCGTGGGGGCCGCCTTGGAGTCACGGACGTGGACGAGGTCGCAGTGGGCGACTTCCAGGCAGTTGCCGCCTTCGCTGTCGCTGTAACTGGACTTGAACCACGCGAGGGCGACCTCGACGCAGTCGCCTCCCTCGCTGTCGCTGTAGCTCGACTTGAACCACTTCAACCGGTCGCTCATTGCCGATCCACCATCCCCTCGATGAAGCGGGCCGACTCAGCGGGGCTGAGGGCCTGCGCCCGGATCATGCTAAGCCGCTCGGTCGCAAGGCTGACAACCCTCGGATCGGCCGAGAGCTCGCTCATCAACGGGCCTTCGGCGAACGCGAACCGTTCGTGGTCACGGGTTTCCAGGAGAACCATCGGCCCCATCAGCGCGACGGGGATGGCTCGCTCGAACGGAAGTACCTGAAGGGCGACGTTCCGGAGCCGGGACCTGTCGAGCAAGTGACGCAACTGGTCCGCGTCCACCTGTGGATTGCGCAGTGCCGCCTCGTAGACGACGAAGCTGAGGCCCACCGGTGGCTTCCGCTCGGTGAGGATGGCCTGCCGCGCCATGCGCGCGACGACGCGTTCCTCAGCCATTGCGTCGTCCAGGGGCGGGACATGGTTCTCGATCAGGGCTCGCGCATAACTCTCCGTCTGCAACAGCCCGGGAACGTACGTGACCTCGTAGGACCAACGACTGATCGCCTCCTTCTCCCGCTCCATGAAGTCCTGGGCCCGTGCCGGGAACCGTTCCCGCAGCAGGTAGTCCTTCGCCGCGCTCAACAAGCCCTCCGCCCGGCACAGTTCGTCCGCGACGTCGAGGACGCGCGGGGTCGGCATGCGGACCCCCTGTTCCATCGACTTGATGGTGTCCGGGGAGTAGTTCGCGGCCTCCGCGAGCTGCTCGCGGCTGATGTTCGCCTTCGTGCGCCAGCGTTTCATCTGGTTGCCGCTGTAGCGCCAGGCGACGGGCGGCTGGGAGTTGTTCGGGCCGGGCACGGCAACCACCTCCGAGGGGTACACCGGGGCGCGTCGCCCCCGGGTCGCTACCGAACGTAGAGAGGCGGGCGGCACGGTGTGACCATGACGAGCGCAATTCACCGTCCCGAGTGGGTCCCCGCCGCCGGGCACCGGCTGTGCCTGACCGGCGTGCACTTCGACGCCGTGCGGATCGGGGGGCTGCACGGGGAGCTGGTCGCCGACCATCTGATCGAGGCGACGGACGAGGACGCGGGGCCCATCGTGTGCGAGGCGGGACGGGGCCACTGGGTGTACTTCCTGCTCCCGCCCGGGACCGCGCGGCACCACGACTGGCCGCCGGGGGTGCAGCGGCTGCCCGGCCAGGGCGGCCGCACGGTCGCCTACGTGGGCGTTCCCGCCCTGGAGGGCAACACCTGGCCGCTGCGCTGGTACAGCGCACCGACCTCCACCGCGCCCCACGTCGACGCCGGCGCACTGCACGGGACGGTGGCCCGGCCGCGCACCGGCGGACCGCTCACCTGACGGGGCGCACTCCCAGCGGCAGACCGATCTCCCGGACCATGACGCGGCCCGCCTCCTCCGCGAGGGCGTCCTCGCCGAGGTCCTGGTCGGTGTCCAGGCCGTCGAGTTCGTCGAGGGGCTGGTTGAGGCGGACGTGGGCGACCAGGGACTGCAGGGCGCGCAGGGTCGCCGAGGCCGTGGAGCCCCAGTTGGAGAAGTAGGAGAACTGCCACCACCACAGCGCCTCCACGCTGCGGCCCGCGCGGTAGTGGGCCATGCCGTGGCGCAGGTCGGCGATGACGTCGGCGAGGTCGTCGGAGATGCGGGCCGGGACCGGGGCCTTGCGGGGCTCGTAGGGGTCGAAGACCTCCGAGTAGACGTCCACCGGGTCGAGCATCCTGGCCAGCCGCTCGCGCAGGTCGTCGACGTCCGGCTCGGGTCCCGGGTCGGGCTCGTAGCGCTCCTCGGGGACGAAGTCCTCGTGCGCGCCGAGGCGGCCGCCGGCCAGCAGGAGCTGGGAGACCTCCAGGAGGAGGAAGGGGACGGCCGAGTCCGGCTCGTCGCCCCGGGCGACCTCGGTGACGGCGACCAGGAAGCTCTCGATCTGGTCGGCGACCTGGACCGCGAAGTCGTCCGGACTCTGGGTCTTGGAGTGCAGCGTGGCGTCAGACATCTAGGAGTCGTCTCCCCTCGAAGGCGCGGCCGAGGGTGACCTCGTCCGCGTATTCCAGGTCGCCGCCCACCGGGAGGCCGCTGGCCAGGCGGGTGACCTTGAGGCCCATGGGTTTGATCATGCGGGCGAGATACGTGGCGGTGGCCTCGCCCTCCAGGTTGGGGTCCGTGGCCAGGATCAGCTCGGTGACCGCGCCGTCCGCGAGGCGGGCGAGCAGCTCCCGGATGCGCAGGTCGTCGGGCCCGACGCCCTCGATGGGGCTGATGGCGCCGCCCAGCACGTGGTAGCGGCCCCGGAACTCGCGGGTGCGCTCGATGGCGACCACGTCCTTGGGTTCCTCCACCACGCAGATGACGGCCAGGTCGCGGCGGGCGTCACGGCAGATGGCGCACTGCTCCTCCTGGGCGACGTTGCCGCACACCGAGCAGAAGCGGACCTTCGCCTTGACCTCCAGCAGCGCGTGCGCGAGCCGGCGGACGTCGGTCGGCTCCGCCTGGAGGATGTGGAAGGCGATCCGTTGCGCGCTCTTGGGACCGACGCCGGGCAGCCGCCCCAGCTCGTCGATGAGGTCCTGGACCACGCCTTCGTACAACGGATGTGCCTTTCCACATGAGCCCGGTCCGGACGGTGCCGGGCTCGGTTTCCTGGAACGTACGGTAGTTGGCCGCCGTGCCACTTAGAAGGGACGGCCGGGCGGGGACTCGCGGTGACTCCCGCGGTTCCCGCCGTACGCCCATGCCGTTCGCCCCGGTCTGCCCCGGCTCGGGGACCGGGTCAGCCCCGGATCAGAACGGCAGTCCCGGGATGCCGCCGCCGCCCAGACCCTGGGCCAGCGGGCCGAGCTTCTGCTGCTGGAGGTTCTGCGCGTTCTCGTTGGCCGCCTGGACCGCGGCGACGACCAGGTCGGCCAGGGTCTCGGTGTCCTCCGGGTCCACCGCCTTCGGATCGATCTTCAGTGCCCTGAGCTCGCCGGCGCCGGTCACGGTCGCCTTCACCAGACCGCCGCCCGACTGCCCGTCGACCTCCGTGCGCGCCAGTTCCTCCTGGGCCCGGGCGAGGTCCTGCTGCATCTTCTGGGCCTGCTGCAGCAGCTGCTGCATGTTCGGCTGGCCACCACCGGGGATCACGATCAGCTCCTGTCGGGTACGGCACGTATGCGCTTGCACGCGGCTCGTGGCCGCAGGGGCGCGGCCCGTTCTTCCGCTCGGCACGAGCCTACGTGCTCCCCGGCCCCGGCGCCCTGCCACTCTTTCGAGTGAAAACCTCCGGCGCCTTATACCTGGCCAAGCCCCCCTTCCTGGCGGATAAGCGGCGAAACACTCTCACCGGCCACCCATTGGGGGTAGGAAGGGGCGGTGCGCCCGGGGCGCACGGTGCTTCGGTCGTGCGTGGACCGTGCACGGGCCCCGCGCGGGCCGTCCGCCGGTCGGTTCAGGAGGGAGTGCCGGGTGAGTCAGCCGGGAACGCAGCCGGAGGGTCCGCACAGCAGCGGCCGGGGCGAGGGGGCCGTACGGCCCTGGCCTGCCGACCTCGCCGGGCGGCCGTTTCCGCAGGGGGACTGGGGCGAGCCGGCCGAACGGCTGCACGAGCTGTATCTGTGGGTGGAGCGCGGGGCCCTGGACACCGTCGCCTGGTACCTCGCGGACCGGGTCGGCAAGCGGCGCGGGGCGCGGCTGCTGCGGGCCGGGGCGGCGGCGGGCGGCGTGTGCGGGGCGATGCTGCCGCTGCTCGACCTCGCCGGGGTCGTCGACGGGGCGGTGCCGTGGGCGTATCTCGCACTGCTGCTGGGCGCGGCGTGCGTGGCCGGGGACCGCTTCTTCGGGGTGACCTCCGGGTGGATGCGGGACGTGGCGACGGCGCAGGCGGTGCAGCGGAGGCTGCGGACACTCCAGTTCGACTGGGCCGCGGAGAGCGTGCGCGAGGTGCTGGGTCCGGCGGAGGGGACGGCGGCGGAGGCGGCGGAACGCTGCCTGGGGGTGCTGCGCGGGTTCGCGGAGGACGTCGGCGAACTGGTGCGGGGCGAGACGGCGGGCTGGATGACGGAGTTCCGGGGGGTGGGCGTCCCGGTGCGCCCGGAGGCGGGCGCGGGCCTGCCCCGGGCGGACACACCCTCGGGGGCGGCCCTCCGGACGCACCTCTCCCCGTCCCGCCCCCACATGCCGCGCCAGCGCCCCCCGGAGCCGCGCGGTTAGACCCCGGCCCGCGCCGGACACCCGGCGCCCGGGGGTGCCGCCGCTCAGCTCTCCTTGTCGTACGTCAGGGACGAGCCGTCCGTCGTGGTGCGGCGCAGGCGGCCGTCCGGGAGGAGGGCCAGCTCCGTCGCGGCGCCCGGTGTGCAGGAGGTCGCCGGGCGTCCCACCGTCACCGTGGACGGCCCGATCGACACCGGTCCGCCGTCCGTGGGCTCCGCCGCGAGTGCGGCCTGGAACTCGCAGTGGTAGGTCCCGCCGCCCGCCGGTCCCTCGGCGATCAGCGAGAGCACCCGCTCGCCGACCTTGCCCTGGTGCACGACCAGCCGCCGGGTGCTGTGCCCCCCGTCGTTGTCGATGCTCGCCGTCCACGTGCCGACGTAGCCGCGCGGGACGGCGCCGCCGCCGAAGGGCTCGCCCGCGTCCGGGGTGGGCGACCCGTTCGCGGGGGACGCCGATCCTCCGCCGCCGTGCGTGCCCTTCCGGCCGGTGCCGCCGCCGTCGTCCGTGCCCCGCATCACGGCCAGCACCGCCCCGCCCGCGCCCAGCGCGACGACCAGCGCCACGGCGACCAGCGCGACCGTCGCCGCCCTCCGGCTCCGGGGCCGTGCGGGAGGAACGGGGCCGGTCACCGGGCCGCCGTGGGGCGAGGGCGGCGGAACCGGCACGGGCGCGGGCCCGAGCGGCGGCCCGAAGCCCGGGGAGGCCGTCACGGGCGTCGCACCGGCTCCGCCGTCCGCGGCCCGCGTGGACACCCGCGTGGGCGTGCGGCCCGCCGCCCGGGCGCCGGGCGGCTCCTCCCCCGGGTCCTCCACCTCCAGCAGCCGCACCGCGTGCCGCCCGAGCTGCGCGACCAGGGCGGCCGGCAGCCAGGGCTCCCGCATCCGGCCGCCGAGCAGCGTGTCCTGCGCCCCCGTGCGGTCCAGCACCTGTGCCGGGGTGGGCCGCCGCGCGGGGTCCTTGTGCAGACAGTCCCGGACCAGGTCGACGAGGCCCTCCGGCACCTCGGACAGGTCCGGTTCCTCCTGCGCGATGCGGAACATCACGGCGTGCGCCCCGCTGTCCGCCGCGCCGAAGGGGAGCGTCCCGGTGGCCGCGTAGGCGAGCAGCGAGCCGAGGCAGAAGACGTCGCAGGCCGGGGTGATCGGATCCCCGCGCACCTGTTCGGGGGCCATGAACCCGGGCGAGCCGACCAGCGCGCCGGTGCGGGTGATGCCCTCCTCGCCCGCGGACTCCAGCGCCCGGGCGATGCCGAAGTCGATGACGCGCGGCCCGTCGATCGTGACGAGGACGTTGGACGGCTTCAGGTCGCGGTGGATCAGCCCCGCCGCGTGGATGTCCCGCAGGGCGCCCGCGAGCCCGGCCGCGAGGGAACGCACCGTGCTCTCCGGCAGCGGCCCGTGCTCGCGGCCCACCACGCTCTCCAGGGAGGGCCCGGCGACGTACCCGGTGGCCACCCAGGGGATCTCTGCCTCGGTGTCGGCGTCCAGGACCGGCGCGGTCCAGTCCCCGCCGACCCGGCGGGCCGCCCCCACCTCCTGGCGGAACCGCGCGCGGAACTCCTCCCGCTCGGCCAGGTCCCGCCGCACCAGCTTCACGGCCACCGTGCGGCCCCGGCCCGACCGGGCCAGATACACCTGCCCCATGCCGCCGACCCCGAGCCGCCCCAAAAGCCGATAGCCCCCGATGACCTGCGGATCGTCCGCCCCGAGCTGTTCCACCGCCGCACCGTCCTCCCCTCGGCGCAGCCGCGCGCCCCTGCCCTGCCCCGTCCCCCGGCCCGAGAATAGTGCCGGGGGCGGTCCCCGACGGCTCCGGGCCCGGCACGGTTGCCTGCCGCACCCGGTTCGTGACGCGTCCGGCACACTGTCACGCCCCCGCGCCCCGGCCCCCGCCGGCCCGTGCCGCGGCCGGCCCCTGCCCGTGACCCGTCCGGCGTAAGGTGACGTGCTCGGAGAAAGGTGCGTGCCTCGCGCGTACGTACGTTTCGCGGACGCACGTCCCCCGCGCGCACCCGCGCGCGTCCCCCTCACGCGGATGGGAGCGAGGCCAGCAATGCCCGGCATCGGCGGCAGCGGCGCCGTAACCCGCAGCACCCTCAGACAGCAGCTCGCGGACGCCCTCCGCGACGAGGTGCTGGCCGGCCGGCTCCAGCCGGGGCAGGAGTTCACGGTCAAGGAGATCGCCGAGCAGTACGGCGTCTCGGCCACCCCCGTCCGCGAGGCGCTCGTCGACTTGTCCGCACAGGGGCTGCTGGACGCCGTGCAGCACCGCGGCTTCGCGGTGCGCGCCTACTCCCCGGCGGACCACCGCGCCATGCTCCAGGCCCGCTCCCTGGTCACCGACGGCATCTTCCGCAGGCTCATCGCCACCGGCTTCGACCCCGACGCCGACCCCGCCACCGCCGCCACGCTCGCCGGGGTGCGGCGGCGCGGCGAGGAGGCCCGGCGGGCGGCCGCCGCGGGCGACCTCGGCGTGCTCGTCGGCTACGACGTCCGCTTCTGGCGCGAACTCGGCGAGCTGTACGGCAACGTCCACCTCACCGACTTCCTGCACCGGCTGCGCGTGCAGACCTGGGCGTGCGCGGTGCAGCTCCTGCGCCGCGCGGCCGCCCCCACCGGGCCGCCGGAACCCGGCCGGCCCCCGGGGGCGCCCCTGCCGCAGGGGCTGTTCTGGACCGGCTACACCGAGCTCGTCGACGCGCTCGCCCACCGCGACCCGGCCGGCGCGCACGCCGTCGTCACCGCGTACGACGCGCACTCCCTGGCCCTGCTGGAACGGCTGGCGGCCGTCGGATGAGCCGGATCGCCGCCCAGGACGTCATAGAGGACATGTCGGCCACCTCCCTCGACCTGACGGTCGTCGTCCCCGCGTACAACGAGGAACGGCGTCTCGCGCCCACGCTGGACGCGATCGTCGCCCACCTGAACAAGACCGTCGGGGACGACACCGGCACCCACGCCTGGGAAGTCCTCGTCGTGGACGACGGCTCCACCGACGCCACCGGCGAGGTGGTGGCCGAGGCCGCCGCCCGCGACCCGCGCATACGGCTGGTGAGCAGCCCCGCCAACCGCGGCAAGGGCAACGCCCTGCGGCTCGGGGTGCTCGCCTCGCGCGGACGCCGGGTGCTGGTCACCGACGCCGACCTGGCCGCGCCCATCGAGGAGCTGGACCGGCTGGAGGCCGCCCTCGCCGAGGGCGGTGCGGCCGCGATCGGCTCCCGCGCCACCGACGGCGCCACCATCGAACGGCACCAGCACCGGATCAGGGAACTCCTCGGCCGGGCCGGCAACGTGCTGATACGCCAGGTCGCCGTCCCCGGCATCCGCGACACCCAGTGCGGCTTCAAGCTGTTCGAGGGCGACCGGGCCCGCGAGGCCTTCGCCGCCTCACGGCTGGACGGCTGGGGCATCGACGTGGAGATACTCCAGTACTTCCGCCGGGCCGGCTGGCCGGTCGCCGAGGTGCCGGTGCGCTGGGCCCACCAGCCCGGCTCCAAGGTGCGGCCGCTGGACTACGGCCGCATGCTCGCCGAACTCGCGGTCCTCAAGGTGCGCGCGCTGCGCCCGGCCGACCTGCTGGTACCCGTCCTGTTCCTGCTGCTGTCCCTCGCGCTGTACTCCGGCCGCTGGGCCGACCCGAACCACCGCTACCTGCCCGACTCCCTCCAGGACCAGAACCAGTGGGAGTGGTTCTTCGCCGTCACCGCCGACAACATCAGCCACTTCCGCAATCCGCTCTTCACCACCCTCCAGGGCTTCCCGGACGGCGTGAACCTCATGGCCAACACGGTCATGCTGGGACTGAGCGTGCCCTTCGCCCCGATCACACTGTGGCTCGGGCCGGCGGTCTCGCTGGCGCTGGTGATGACACTGGGCCTCGCCGCGACCGCCACCGCCTGGTACTGGCTCCTCGTCCGGCGGGTCGTACGGCACCGGGGGGCGGCCTTCGCCGGGGCCGCGCTCGCCACGTTCGCGCCGCCGATGATCAGCCACGCCAACGCGCACCCCAACTTCGTCGTGCTGTTCATGATCCCGCTCATGATCGACCGGGCGCTGCGGCTGTGCGCGGGCACCCGGGTCGGGCACGACGGGATCGTGCTCGGCCTCATGACGGCCTACCAGATCTACCTCGGCGAGGAACCACTGCTGCTCACCGCGCTGGGGCTGGTGCTGTTCGCCGGCTCCTACGCCCTCCTGCGCCGGGACGTGGCACGGGCGGCCTGGCGGCCGCTCGCCAAGGGGCTGGGCATCGCGGTGGCGGTCTGCCTGCCGCTGGTGTCCTTCGCGCTGTACTGGCAGTTCTTCGGCCCGCAGAGCTACAAGAGCGTGCTGCACGGCGACAACGCGGGCAACAGCCCGCTCGCCCTCATCGGCTTCTCCGAGCGGTCCCTCGCGGGCGGGGCGGACCGGGCGAACGCGCTGTCGCTGAACCCGACCGAGCAGAACGCCTTCTACGGCTGGCCGCTGGCACTGCTCGCGCTCGGCATCGTCGTACGGCTGTGGGACAGGACGCTGGTCAAGGCGCTCGCGATCACGGCGGCCGGGGCGGCGCTGCTGTCCCTCGGGCCCAAGGTCCGCGTCCCGCTCACCGACACCGTCCTGCCCGGACCGTGGAAGCTGCTCGCGCACCGGCCGCTGTTCGAGTCGGTGATCGAGGGGCGCGTGGCGATGGTGTGCGCGCCCGCGCTCGGCATGCTCCTCGCGCTGGCGCTGGAGCGCCTGGCACCGGAACAGGTGCCCGGGACCCCCGCCCGCGTCCTCACCGGCGCCCGGCTCGCCGGCCTCACGGCCGTCGTCCTCGCCCTGCTGCCGATCGTCCCGGCGCCGCTGAGGACGGAACCCCGGGAGAAGGTGCCGGCCTTCGTCGCGGACGGCACCTACAAGAAGTACGTCGCCCCCGGCCAGAGCCTGGTGCCGGTGCCTCTGCCCGATCCCGGCTACGCCGGGGCACTGCACTGGCAGACCGCCGCCGACCTCGGCTTCTCACTGCCCGGCGGCTACTTCAACGGCCCCTGGGGACCGGACCGCATCGGCATCTACGGCGCCGTCCCGCGCGCCACGTCCAACCTCTTCAACGACGTCCGCAACAGCGGCACCGCCCCGAACCTGGAGATCGAGAGCTGGCGGCGGCAGGCACGGGCGGACTTCGCGTACTGGAAGGCGGGCGCGCTCGTGCTGGCCCCCCAGGCCAACGACGAGGCACTGCGCAGGACCGTGGAGGACCTGACCGGCAGCCCCGGGACGTGGGTGGGCGGCGTGTGGGTGTGGGACCTGGACGGGAAGGGCACCATAACGACCCGGCCGGGCGGAGACTCCCGGCCCTGACCGCACGCCCTTCGTTAGGCTTCCCGAAGGCCCGTCCCGCCTTCGAACACACCGTCCCCGAGCGATCGTTCCGTCCCCTGTCACCCGCGCTCACCCTGTCCCCCGCGATCACTCCGTCCCTGCGATCATCTTGTCCCCTGCGATCACGAGGAGCTCCCTGTTGGCCTGTGACCTCTGGCTGGTCCCGCTCGTCGACGTGCTGTGCCACACGCCGGACAACCCCTTCGCCGAGGAACTCGCGCTCTACGACAAGGCGCTCGCCGAGGCCGGAATGGGCCCGGTGCCGGTGTACCAGTACATGCCGGGACTGTCCGGGGACGTCGCCCCGGTCGCGGGCTTCGACTACGACGCCCTGCACTTCCTGCGCCGGGCCTACCTGCTGCAGGTGTGCGGACTCGCGGTGACCCCGGTGGACGAACTGGGCGGCGACTACGAGCAGTTGCTGGAGATGTTCGAGACGAACGCCCAGCGCTCGCACCTCGTCTGGCACTACGACCACGCGGGCGCGTACGTCCCCGTGGACTTCCCCGTCCCGCTGTCCAACGAGGAACTCCTCGCCGGGGGCGGGCCGCTGGGCTCCTCGCACACCCTGCTGCGCGAACTGGAGGCGGTGGCACCGGCGATCGGCCTCGATCCCGCGAACCCCCCGGCCGCCCCCACGCCCCCGGCGGGCCCCACCGACCTCGAGGAACCGGCCCCCGCGCCCCCCTACGACCCGAGCCCCTTCGCCCGCGAACGCCACGTCTGGCTCGGCCTGCACGCGGCGGCGACGCGGAGCCTCGCACAGGGGTCGATGATCGTCTTCAGCTGAGGACGGAACGTCAGAACGACGAGGACGACGAAGACGACGAAGACGACGAAGACGACAACGGCGACGGCCGGTGCGGACATCCCGCACCGGCCGTCGCCGTCATGGCTGTCCTCGCCGCGGCCGGATCAGTCGAGGAACGAGTTGACCTGGATCGTCTCGTCGCGGCCCGGGCCGACGCCGATCGCGGAGATCGGGGCGCCGGACATCTCCTCCAGCGCCTTCACGTACGCCTGCGCGTTCTTCGGCAGGTCGGAGAAGGACTTGGCCTTGGTGATGTCCTCGGACCAGCCGGGGAGCGTCTCGTAGACGGGCTTCGCGTGGTGGAAGTCGGACTGCGAGTAGGGCAGCTCCTCGACACGCCTGCCGTCGATCTCGTAGGCCACGCAGACCGGGATCCGCTCCCAGCCGGTGAGGACGTCGAGCTTGGTGAGGAAGAAGTCGGTCAGGCCGTTGACGCGGGTCGCGTAGCGGGCGATGACCGCGTCGAACCAGCCGCAGCGGCGGTCGCGGCCGGTGGTGACGCCCCGCTCGCCGCCGATGCGGCGCAGCGCCTCGCCGTCCTCGTCGAACAGCTCGGTCGGGAAGGGCCCGGCGCCGACACGGGTGGTGTACGCCTTGAGGATGCCGATGACCCGGCTGATCTTCGTCGGGCCGACACCGGCACCGGTGCAGGCGCCACCGGCCGTCGGGTTGGACGAGGTCACGAAGGGGTAGGTGCCGTGGTCGATGTCCAGCAGCGTGCCCTGGCCACCCTCGAACAGGACGACCTTGCCCTCGTCGAGCGCGTCGTTCAGCACCAGGGTGGTGTCGGCGACGTACGGCTTGAGGCGGTCCGCGTGGGTCAGCAGCTCGGTGACGACCTGGTCCACGGCGATCGCGCGGCGGTTGTAGAGCTTGGTGAGCATCTGGTTCTTGGCGTCGAGCGCCGCCTCGACCTTCTGGGTGAGGATCGACTCGTCGTACAGGTCCTGCACCCGGATGCCCACGCGGTTGATCTTGTCGGCGTAGGTCGGGCCGATGCCGCGCCCGGTGGTGCCGATCTTGCGCTTGCCGAGGAACCGCTCGGTGACCTTGTCGACGGTCACGTTGTACGGCGTGATGATGTGAGCGTTTCCGCTGATCAGGAGCTTGGACGTGTCGACGCCTCGCTCGTTCAGCCCGTTCAGCTCGGAGAACAGGACCGACGGGTCGACGACGACACCGTTGCCGATGACCGGAGTGCACTCCGGGGTGAGGATTCCGGAGGGGAGGAGGTGGAGTGCGTACTTCTGGTCGCCCACGACGACCGTGTGGCCGGCGTTGTTGCCGCCCTGGTAACGCACTACGTAGTCCACGGAGCCACCGAGCAGGTCGGTCGCCTTTCCCTTGCCCTCGTCACCCCACTGAGCACCGAGCAGCACAAGTGCGGGCACGCGCGTACACCCCTTCCGGGCGGGGCATGTCCAAGGTCGGGGGCGTACGGGCACCACCCTGTGCCACGCACCCTGGCGACCTTCGTCGGCCGCGCACCGTCGGACCCGGATGCCCCGGTATAGACGAAGCCCCTGGCGCAATAGCGCAAGGGGCTCTTGCACAAAGATGCTACCCGAGGAAGCGAGGCATGGCCGAGGTGGCGACTACCGCGATGACTTCCGCGTCCCCTTCCGCGACGTCCGAACAGCTCCTGGTGGTCGTGGACGCGGCCGCCCGGCGCACCGACGGGGAGTCCGTACGGATCGCGAAGGACGTGCTCAGCGCGGGTGCGGCCACCAAGGTGTGCCTGCCGGAGGGGCCGGAGGAGTTCGCGCGGGCGCTGCTGCGGCGCGGCCCGCGCCGGCCGGTGGTGGTGGGTGACGACCGGGCGCTGCTGCGGACGGTGGCCCTGCTGCACCGGCGCCGTGAGCTGGCCGGATGCACGCTGTCGGTGGTGCCGGTGGGCGGTCCGGTCGCACTGGCCCGGTCCCTGGGGGTGCCCGGGGGCGCGGTGGCGGCGGCGCGGGCGGTGCTCGACGGACGCGAACGGCGGCTCGACCTGCTGGTGGACGACAGCGACGGTGTGGTCCTGGGCGGTGTGGTCCTGGGCGGCGTGCGTCCGCCCTCCGGGGCCGGGGCGGGAGCCGGGGACGGAGCCGGGGGCTTCTGGGCGGACGACGGCGGCCCGGGGGACGGTCGGGGACCTGGGGAGGAGAGGGCGGGCGGACGCCCCCGGCCCTGGTTGCGGACCTGCCGCTCCCTGGTGCGCGCGTTCGCGACCAGGCCGCCCCGGTCCGGCGGCGAGGGGCCGCAGCGGCTGCGGGTGGAGGTCGACGGCGAGACGGTGGTGGACCTGGACCAGCCGCTGGAGTCGGTGTCGGTGACCCCCGGCGCGGCGGGGGGCCTCGTCACCGTGGAGCTGCGGCCGGTGCCACTCGGCGCGGCGGTGGAACCCCTGCGTGCCACGGGCCGCCGGGTCACGGTGTCCGGCCCCGACTTCCACTACCGGGCGGACACGGTGCCGACCGGCCCGGTACGCACCCGGACCTGGGAGGCGCGGGAGGGGGCGTGGGGGCTGACGCTCCCGCGCTGACGGGCGGGAACCGGGTACGGCGGCGGGGCCGGCCCGCGCGTCAGGGCGGGAGGGAGCGTCAGCCGACCTCCACGCTCAGGCCCTCCAGCCCCCGCATCACGAAGTTCGGCCGGCGCTCGGGTTCCGCGGCGAGGCGCAGGGTGGGGGCGCGGTCGAGGAGGGCGGTCATGGAGGCCGCCAGTTCCATGCGGGCCAGCGGGGCGCCGATGCAGTAGTGGATGCCGGCGCTGAAGGAGATGTGCGGGTTGTCGCCGCGGGTGAGGTCCAGGGTCTCCGGCGCCTCGAACACCTCGGGATCGTGGTTCGCCGAGCCGAACAGCAGGGCGAGTTCCGCACCCCTGGGGATCACCGTGCCGTCGATCTCGATGTCGTCGAGCACCCAGCGTTCGAAGAGCTGGAGCGGGGTGTCGTAGCGCAGCAGCTCCTCCACGGCGGAGGGGACCAGGGAGTGGTCCGCGCGCAGGGCCGCGAGCCGGTCGGGATGGCGGAACAGGGCCCACCAGCCGTTGGTGGTGGCGTTGACCGTCGCCTCGTGGCCGGCGTTGAGCAGCAGGACGGCGGTGGAGATCATCTCCTGCTCGGTGAGGCGGTCGCCCTCGTCGTGGGCCGCGATCAGGCCGGAGATCAGGTCCTCGCCGGGGTGCGCGCGGCGGGCCGCGATCAGCTCGCGCAGGTAGTCGGAGAACTCCACCGAGGCCCGCACCGCCCGCCGAGCCGTCTCCTCGGACGGGTTCAGCTCGTACATGCCGCAGATGTCGGCCGACCAGGGCCGCAGCGGGGCACGGTCGGACTCCGGGATGCCGAGCATCTCGGCGATCACGGCGACCGGCAGCGGTTCGGCCAGGTCCGTCAGCAGATCGCCGCCGCCCTCCGCCACCAGTCGCGACACCAGCTCGTCCGCCAGCCCGTGCACGTACGGTCGCAGCCGCTCCACCGTGCGCGGGGTGAACGCCTTCGACACCAGGCGCCGGATCCGGGTGTGGTCCGGCGGCTCCAGGTCGAGCATGCCGTGGTCGTTGAGCGTGTGGAACGGCTCGTGCTCCGGCGGGGGCGGGGTGCGGCCGAACTCCTCGTGCGAGAAGCGGTGCCGGTAGCTCCGGCCGAGGCGGCGGTCCCGCAGCAGCGCCGAGACGTCCGCGTGGTGCGGCACCAGCCACTGGTCGCTCGGCTCGTAGTACAGCACCCGGCCCCGGGCGCGCAGCTCGGCGAAGGCGGGGTAGGGGTCGGACACGAACCCCGGGTCCCAGGGGTCGAACGCCAGGTCGGACACAACGGCAGCCATGCGGGGACGCTAACCGAGCGCACCCCCTGCCGACCAGGGGCCGAAGCGGGCCGGGACCCGGCCCCCTCCTCCGCGCCCCGGGCGGGCGTCCCCTCCTCAGCCCGGGGTGACGAGACGGGCCTCGTAGGCGAAGACCGCCGCCTGCGTGCGGTCGCGCAGCCCCAGCTTCACCAGGACGCGGCTCACATGCGTCTTGATCGTCGACTCCGCGACCACCAGCCGCCCGGCGATCTCCGCGTTGGACAGCCCCTGCGCGATCAGGATCAGCACCTCCGTCTCCCGTTCGGTCAGCTCCCCGTACGCGCCCGGGGCCGCCGCCGGCAGTCTCGGGGCCTCGGCCAGCCGTGAGAACTCGGTGATCAGCCGCCGGGTCACCGAGGGTGCGAGCAGCGCCTCCCCCGAGGCCACCACCCGCACCCCCTCGGCGAGCTGCCGCGCCGAGGCGTCCTTGAGCAGGAAGCCCGACGCTCCCGCCCGCAGCGCCTGGTACACGTACTCGTCCAGGTCGAAGGTGGTCAGCACCAGCACCTTCGTCCGCCCGTCGGCCGCGACGATCTCCCTGGTCGCCTCGATGCCGTTCAGCTCCGGCATGCGGATGTCCATCAGGACCACGTCCGGTTTCAGCTCCCGGACCCGTGCCACCGCCTCCCTCCCGTTGACCGCCTCGCCGACGACCTCCATGTCCGGCATCGCGTTCAGCAGGACCGAGAACCCCTCGCGCACCATCATCTGGTCGTCCGCGACGACGATCCGGATCGCGGGCCGGCCGCCCGCCGCCCCCTCCGTCACGCCTCGTCCTCGGAGTACAGGGCGACCGGCAGGAACACCACCACCTCGTACCCTCCGTCCTCGGAGGGACCGGCCGTCATCTCACCGCCGAGCATGCCGACCCGCTCCCGCATCCCCGTGATGCCGTGCCCCGCGCCGGGTGAGGGCTTGACCAGGGAGAGCTGCGGCGGCGGATCGTTGACCACGCGCAGCCCGAGCCCTCCGAGGACGTAACCGATCTCGACGCGGGCGGCCGCTCCCGGCGCGTGCCGCAGGCTGTTGCTCAGCGCCTCCTGCACGATCCGGTACGCCGACAGCTCCACCCCCTGCGGCAGCTCCCGCACCGCGCCCGTGACCACCGTCTCCACCGGCAGCCCCGCCCCCCGCACATTGGCGAGCAGGGCGTCCAGGTCGGCCAGGGTGGGCTGCGGGGCGTCCGGGACCTCGTAGTCCTCCGCGCGGACGACGCCGAGGACGCGCCGTAGCTCGGTCAGCGCCGCGACCGCGTTCTCCCGGATGGTGAGGAAGGCCTTCTCCAGCTCGGGCGGCGGGTTCTCGACCCGGTACGGCGCGGCCTCCGCCTGGATGGCGACCACCGACATGTGGTGGGCGACCACGTCGTGCAGCTCGCGGGCGATGGTGGTGCGCTCCTCCAGGAGGGTGCGCCGGGAGCGTTCCTGCGCGGTCTGCGTCTGCTCGGCGGTGACCCGCCACTCCGCGTTCCGGCGTATGTGCCAGACGGTGACCACGAGGAGGAGGACCGCCGAGGTGGCCAGCATCGGGGCGGCGTTGTCGGCGTAGTGGTCCGCGCCGAAGAACAGCTCGGTCGTCAGGCCGTAGACCGCGGTCAGCAGCCACATCCACCGCACCGTGCGGGGATCGGTGCGTATCGCCACGACCGTGAGCACCGTCAGATGGCAGATGAAGGAGCCGGTGGCCCAGGGCCAGTCGTTCCAGATGTCGGTCATCGTCGCGGTGAGCGGCGTCGCCAGCATGGAGGCCCAGAAGGCGCCCACGGGCCGCACCAGGAGCAGCAGCACCGGTACCGCCACCAGGGCGGCGGACAGCAGGAAGGACGAGTCCTCGTCCTGGGTCTTCCCGGTGGCGAGTACCGCCAGCACGCTGGCCGCCAGCACCAGGGCGTGCGGGATCCAGGTCGCGTACTGCCGGGCTCTGCCGGTCAGCCGGCCGATCAGCGGGCCGTCGGCACGCAGCCGCGGCAGCGGGCGGTAGGCGAAAGCATTGCAGAAGAGGTCCTCCCACAGTCCGTGCAGCACGTCCGCCAGTCCGTGCAGCGCGTCCGCGGCCATGCGGAGTTCCGGGGTCCGCAGTGCGGTCCCGCGCACTGGTGGGATCACTTGCGTCTGGGTCGTCTCGGTCACGTAAGAGACGGTAGGCGGAGGGCGGGGTCACCGTCGTCACCACCGGGAGGGGTTCCCCGGCCTCCCCCTCAAGTACTACGGGGTGGAGCGGTCAGAGGGAACAGAGTTGGTGGAGGCGGGGAACGCCGGCGGAGGGGGCTTCAGTAGCCGGAGGGGCGGACGACCCCCGACTCGAAGGCGTAGACCGCCGCCTGCGTGCGGTCGCGCAGGCCGAGCTTCACCAGGATGCGGCCCACGTGGGTCTTCACCGTCTGCTCGGCCACGCAGAGCCGCTCGGCGATCTCCGCGTTGGACAGCCCCTGCGCGATCAGCGCGAGGACCTCCGTCTCCCGCTCGGTCAGCGTGCCCACGCGCTCCTTCAGCGGACTGCGGGGCCCCGACCGCATGCGGGTGAACTCGGTGATGAGCCGCCGCGTGACGCCCGGCGCCAGCAGTCCGTCGCCCGCCGCCACCACCCTTACCGCCTCCGCCAGTTGCTCGGCGGAGGCGTCCTTGAGGAGGAACCCGGAGGCGCCGGCGCGCAGCGCGTCGTACACGTACTCGTCGAGGTCGAAGGTGGTGAGCACCAGCACCTTGGTGTCGGGCGCGGAGCGGATGACGCGCTCGGTGGCGTCGATGCCGCCGAGCCGGGGCATGCGGATGTCCATCAGGACGACGTCCGGGGCGAGTTCGGCGGCCTTCTCCACCGCGTCCAGACCGTCCACCGCCTGGCCGACGACCTCGATGTCGGGCTGGGCGTTGAGCAGCACCGTGAAGCCCTGGCGCACCATGACCTGATCGTCGGCGATCATGACCCGGATCGTGCTGCTCGTCATCTGCTCCCTCTCCCGGTGGCCCTGCCGGCCCCCCTGCCCGTGGTCTTCCCCCCGGCGCCGTCCGTGCTCTCCTCCGCCGCCCCCGGCCTGCCGTCCCGCTCCGCTCCGTCGGCCGGGCCGGGCAGGAATGCCTCCACGAGGAAACCACCCGGCGGTGTCACGGTCGCGATCAGGGTGCCACCCAGCATCGTGGTCCGCTCCCGCATTCCCAGCAGTCCGTGCCCGGCACCCGGCGAGGGAGGAGCGGTGCGAGTGGGACGCGAGTTGACGACGCGGACCCGCACGCCCTCGGGACTGTGCTCGAGTTCGACGGTGACCCGGGAACCCGGCGCGTGCCGCAGCGCGTTGCTGAGCCCTTCCTGGACGATCCGGTACGCCGACAGCTCCACACCCGGTGGCAGCGGCCTGCGCCGCCCGGTCACCCCCGTGCTCACCTCCAGGCCCGCCGCCCGGACGTTGTCCACCAGCGCGTCCACGTCGTCGAGGGTGGGCTGCGGGGCGTCGGGCGCCGTCCCGTCGGCGCTGCCGAGACCGTAGGCGGTGCCCGGCTGCTCCGAGCGCAGCACCCCGAGGACGCGGCGCAGTTCGGTCAGGGCCTCCAGGGCGTTGCCGCGGATGCCCTCCACGTTCTCCCTGAGCTCGGCGGAAGGGTTCTCCACCAGGTGCGGGACGACCTGCGCCTGTATGGAGATCACCGACATGTGGTGGGCGACCACGTCGTGCAGTTCCCGGGCTATGCGGCTGCGCTCCTCCAGCACCGTGCGCCGCGCCCGCTCCTCGGCGGTGAGCGTGGCCTGCTCGACGAGTTGTGTCCGGGCGACCCGGCGGCCCCGCAGCGCGGTGCCGAGGAGGGTGACCGTGGCGAACACCACCACTGCCAGCAGACCCGTCGGCGAGTAGACCGACGCACCCTGCAGCCCCTCGACGGCGTAGGTCACCAGCGCGGTCAGCACCAGCGCCTCGGCGGAGATCCGGCCGGGTACCCGCAGCGCGAGCAGCAGCAGGACGAGCGCGTGCGCGGCCAGCGAGGCCTGGGTCCACGGCCACGGCATCTGGTGCTGCGAGCCGGGCAGCAGAATCGAGTCCGGCGCCGAGCGGACGGCCTCCGCGGTGACGAACCCGACCGCGAGCGACAACCACCAGGCGGGCAGGGGCCGCCACAGTGCCATCACCAGCGCGAGGCTCTGCAGGATGCCGAGCGAGGTGCCGAGCCCCAGGGTGAGCCGGTAGTCGATGGTCAGCAGGAACACGGAGCCGAAGGTCAGATAGGTGCCCAGCACGATCACCACGCCGTGCGGGAGCCGGCGCAGGAAGCGCAGGCGGGACATCGGCGGCAGCGGGTCGGAGGCGAACGTGCCGAGATCCGCGCGCAGCATGCGCCCCCACCGGCGGGCCGTCCCCAGGGCCCACTCGACGGTCGTGCGGCCGCCCGTCCCCGCCGGCCCGTCCGGCCCGTCCGCAACGCCCGTTCCGTCGGCCTGCTGCCTCTCGCCCATCCGGCTCACTCTAGGCATGATCGGATGCTCCCGTGGTCGCGTGCCCGCCGCGGTGCACGAGCACCACGCGCGAGCCCCGGCCGCGAAACCGGCCGCGGTACCGGCCTCGTGGGTGTGAACGGTGCGGCTCCTGCTCCCGGTGCCGGAACGCCGTCCAGCAGACCGCCAGTACGCAGCCGAAGACCGGCAGCCAGGCCAGCCGGAAGGCCACCCAGTCGAGTCCCTCGGGTCGCGTGTGCAGTCCCGGGAGCCGGCCCGCGAGCAGGCCGAGGGCGGTGGTCGCCATCAACGACGTCTGGTGCCAGAGGAATATCGTCATCGCCGACAGGTTCACCAGCGCCACCCCCGCCCAGGCCAGGGGCCGCCGCATCAGCACACGCAGCCGGTCCCGCAGGAGCAGGGCCAGACCGCACTGCGCCAGGCCGAAGGTGACCGCCGCCAGCGTGGGCGGATCGAGATTGGACACCGCCGCGCCCGGCACCCCGACCATCGACGCCGGGTACCCGGCCCACAGCACCAGCGCCGCCGTCGCCACCGTACCCCCCGTCAGCAGGACCACGGCTGTGCGCCGGCCCGCCAGTTCACCCCGGGTCCAGGCCGCGCCGAGCGTGTAGGGCACCAGCCAGCCCGCCGGCAGGTTCAGCCAGCCGAGCCAGGAGGGCCCGTCCAGGCCGAAGCGCAACAGGTCCACATGGAGGACTACGGCGAGCGGCCACAGCGGGTTCAGCCGGGCCAGCAGCGGGGTCGCTGCGGTCAGCGCGGCGAACACCAGCAGGAACCACAGCGGGGACAGCGCCAGCTTCACCAGCGTGCGCACCGTGTCGAGGTCGGCACCGGTCAGGAGCAGCGCGACCGTGACGGCCGTCCACAGCGCGAGCAGCGTCGCCACCGGGCGGAACAGCCGCCCCAGCCGGGCGCCCAGCCAGCGCCCGTACGGTATGCCCCCGGCGGCGGCCGAGGCATGGCTGCGCGTCGCCACGTGCCCGCCGACCAGGAAGAACACCGCGAGCGTCTGGAACGCCCAGGAGACCGGCGCCAGCCAGGGCATGGGGCCCAGCGGGCTCGCCGTGTGCAGTGTGCCGCCCTCGGCGACGAGCGCCGTCACCAGCCAGTGCCCCAGCACCACGCCGAGTATCGCGAAGGCCCGCAGGGCGTCCACCGCCCGGTCCCGCTCGGGCGGTGTGGCCGTCTCGACCCGTGCGGCGGTGGCGCGGAGACGGCACGCGACGGTCGTGAGCAGCGTGAGCCGGGTGAGCCGGGTGAACGGCGGAGGGAAGGGGACGTCAGCCACGGCTCACCTCCGCGGTCTCGCCGAGGACGATGTGCGCGAGGTTGGCCAGAGACGTGGACCCGGGGCGGAAATAGTCGCTGTGACCGCCGTCCCCCGCCGCGAAGACCCGGGCACCGAAACCCGGGGAGACCGGGTCCGCGCCGAGGCCGACGGTCGCGCCGAAGAGGGAGACCCGCGTGTGGGGGACGTGAGCGATCCAGTCCTCGGCCCCGCGGGCCGCCCACACCCGGGCCCGGGTGCCCAGGTCGGTGACGGAGTCCGCGCCGGTGCCGGGGCTGCCGACCAGCACGAGGTTCTCGGCGTCCACCCGTCCGGCGGCGCGGGCGCACACGACCGTGCCGTAGGAGTGGCAGAGGAGCGACACCTCGGGGTCGCGGCCGATCGGCAGGGTGTGCAGCCCGCGTACGAACCGCTCCAGCTCCGTGGCGCCTTCGCCGGCGCGGGTGGGGGTGAGGACGGCGGTGCTGAGCGTTCTCGGGGCGGCGTAGCCGAGCCAGGCGACCACCGCCGTACGGGACCGGGGAAGGCGGTCGCGCAGGGCGAGCGCGGTCGCCCGGAAGCGGTCGTAGGTGTCCAGCGTGGTGTCGGAGCCGGGGACCAGGACCGCGACGCGCTCGGCCCGCGCCAGGTCGCCGAACACCTCCACGGCACGGCCGGAGCCCCGGCCGTCGAAGGCGAGCAGGTGCCGGGACGGGGACGCCATCGCACGGTCGTACGCGGCGCGCCGGTGGTCGCCGTGCGCCTCGGCCATGCGGGCCGCGGTGGCGGCGTTGGCCCGGTTGGCCGCGTAGACGACGGCCGTGGTCCCCGCCGTGAGCGGGGGGAGCGCGGCGGGCGGCGGCGCGGGGATGCCCGGGCGGGCCGCGGCGGAGAGGGGCACCACGAGGGCACCGGTGAGCAGCGCGGTGAGGGCCGCGCGCGACAGCCGCCGCCGTGGACGGCGCGGGCCGCGGTGGGGGGAAGGGGTGCGGGGACCCGGTATCGGGTCGGAAGGGGCGGTGCGGTGACGCGCGGCCGGCTCGGAACGGAGACTGCCCGTCTCCCGGCCGATGGCATCCACCCGAAGGTCCGTACTGATGCCGCTCGTGCCACTCACGCCGCTCACGCCGCTCATGCCACGCACGCCGCTCATGCCGCTCATGCCGCTCATGCCACGCACGCCGTTCCCCTCCCTCTGCACCCCCTCGCCTTTTCGTGACGAGCGGTCATGGGAGGGACGCTACGGAGCGTGACACGTCGTCGGCGTCCCGCTGGGGAGCTCAGTTCGGTCGTAGCTCTCAGGTATTACGGGTATGAGGGGGGTGCGGTCGCGCCCCCCTCATACCGTCCTCACCAGGCCAGTTGGGCGATCTCCTCGGCGACCACCGCGCAGGCGTCCGCCACCGGGTCGATCAGGGGGAAGTGGCCGACGTCCTCCAGCAGCGTCAGGCCCACCACCTCGCCCGCCTTGGCCGCCGCGTCGGCGTACGACTCGGCCACCGCCTGCGGCACCACCACGTCCGTACGGCCCTGCACCAGCGTGGTCGCGATGCCGGTCGGCAGCAGGAGCGAGGGGTCCGCGTACGGCCTGCGCAGCGCGAAGTGCTCGTCTCCGCCCAGCAGTTGGCGTGCCGCCCCCTCGCACACCGCCAGCTTCTCGGCGACCTCGAAGTCCGCCAGCGGGGCGAGGGCGACCACCCCGCGCAACGGGGCCGGCCGGTCGGTGCGCCAGGCCGCGTCGGCGGGCAGCAGATGCCGGGCGGCGGCCCACAGGGCGAGGTGGCCGCCCGCCGAGTGACCGGTCAGGACCGTGCGGTTCACGTCCGCCCGGGGAAGGGCCTCCCGGGCGAGCGCGGGCAGCGCGTCCAGGGCCGCCGCCACGTCGTCGAACGTCTCCGGCCACCGCCCGGCGACCGGCGTCGCACCACCCGAGGCGTCCGTCGAACCGGTCGCACCCACCGCACCGGCCGCGGAAGCCTCCGCGGAACCGGAACCGGAACCGGAACCGGCCGCGACCGCCTGCGTCGAGCCAGTCGCCGAACCGGTCGCGGTCGCGTCCGTCTCCCCCCGCCGGTACTCGACGTTCGCCACCGCGAAACCGCGGCGGGCCAGGAAGTCCGCGAACGGGGTGACGTGCCGGCGGTCGTACCGGGACCGCCAGGCCCCGCCGTGCAGCACCACCACGAGCGGGGCCGTCCCCGCCGCCTCCGCCCCCGACGGCACGTGCCCGGCCCCGCCGCGCGGGGCGTAGAAGTCGATCACCTGGTCGGGGTGAGCGCCGTACGCGGCCGTGGCGTCCGGGGCGACGGGCGGATGTGAGAGGGCGGACGCCTCCTCGGCGGCGTCGCGGGCAGCGGCAGCCTGGTCCGGCATGGTCCAACCTCTCAGCGGCAGTGTGGAATTGGGCGCACGGCGGCCGGTGGGATTCCGGTCGCTGGCCGGGACGGTATCAGCCCCGTGACGTGCGCCCGCACCCGGATGTCACGCTGGGTGAGAGCCGGACGGCCGCCCCGCCGCGGCGTCCGCCGCCGCTTCCGACTCCACATCCGCCGCCACCTCCGCCAGCACCCGCGCCGCCCGCTCCACCTCGGCGAAGCCCAGGTACAGCGGGGTGAACCCGAAGCGCAGGACGTCCGGCGCACGGAAGTCACCGACCACGCCCCGGGCGATCAGCCGCCGCATGACCTCCTCCGCGTCCGGGCAGCGCAGCGCCACCTGGCTGCCGCGCTCCGCGTGCGCGGCCGGGGTCACCGGTTCCACGCGGCCCGGCGGCAGATACGCCTCGACGCACTCCAGGAAGAAGTCCGTCAGCGCGAGCGACTTGGCCCGCACCGCCTCGATCCGCACGCCGTCCCACACGTCCAGCGCCGCCTCGAGCGCGAGCATGGACAGGATGTCGGGAGTGCCGACCCGGCCGCGCAGGGCACCGGGCGCCGGTTCGTACTCCTGACGCATCCCGAACGGCCGGGCGTGCGAGTTCCAGCCGGGCAGGGGCGAGTCGAAACGCTCCTGGAGGTCCCGGCGCACGTACAGGAACGCCGGTGCGCCCGGCCCCCCGTTGAGGAACTTGTACGTGCAGCCCACCGCAAGGTCCACGCCGTGCGCGTCGAGCCCGACCGGCAGCGCGCCCGCACTGTGGCACAGGTCCCAGACGACGAGCGCGCCCGCCCCGTGCACGGCGGCGGTCAGCGCCGGCAGGTCGTGCAGCCGGCCGGTGCGGTAGTCGACGTGGTTGAGCAGCACCGCGGCCGTACGGTCGCCGCGCTCGCGCAGGACGGCGGGGACGTCGGCGGGGGCGACCGGGCGCAGCGTGCAACCGGTCAGACGGGCGGCGGAGGCGGCGATGTAGCCGTCGGTGGGGAAGGTGGTGGCGTCCACCAGGATCTCGTCCCGGCGCGCACCAGGCGCACCCCCGCCCCCGTCCTCGTCCCCGTCGCCGTCCTCGCCCCGCGCCAGCCGCACCGCGCCCACCAGGGCCTTGAACACGTTGACGCTGGTCGAGTCGCCCACCACGACCTGGCCGGGCGCCGCGCCGACCAGCGGGGCGATCCGGTCGCCGATCCGCTCCGGCGCCGTCCACCAGCCGCTCTCCTCCCAGGAGCGGATGCGCAGGGCGCCCCACTCCCGGCGCACGACGTCCTCGACGCGTTCGGCGACACCGACGGGGAGCGCGCCCAGCGAGTTCCCGTCGAGGTAGACGGCGGCGCCCCGCTCGGCGTCCGCCGCTCCCGGGCGGCTTTCGGGGTGTCCCACCGGACCCGGCTCGTCGAGGACGAACCGGGCACGCGTGGCGGCCAGCTCGTCCTCGGCGTCCAGCTTCCGCGCCCGTGAGCCCAGCTCGGACACGGCCGCGGACTCGGACTCGGACGCGGACACGGACGCGACGGAGGACACGACGACGTCGGACGGAACGGCACCGGACACACCGTCGGACACGGCGGCGTCGGACATGCCGTCGGACGGGGCGGCACCGGACCTGCCGTCGGACAGGGCAGCCGCGGTCGGCTCAGACATGGGACCTCGCCGTCCACAGTTCGGGGAACACGTTCTTCTGCGCGCGCTTCTCCAGCCAGGCGACGCCCGCCGAGCCTCCCGTGCCGGCCTTGGCGCCCATCGCGCGCCGGGTGGCGACGAGGTGGTCGTTGCGCCAGCGCCACACCAGCTCGGCGACGTCGGTCAGCACCTCGCCGAGCCGGGCGAGCTCGTCCTCGGGGTCACCGGCGTAGACGGCCGTCCAGGCCCGCTCGACCTCCGGGGACGGCTCGTAGCGCAGCGCCACGTCACGGCGCAGCACGGACTGAGGGATCGTGTGGCCCCGGCGGGCCAGCAGCCGCAGCACCTCGTCGTAGAGGCTCGGCTCCTGCAGCGCCTTCTCCAGCTCGGCGTGGACGCGGGGGGCGCCGCGGTGCGGGACGAGCATGGACGCGGACTTGTCGCCGAGCAGGAACTCCATGCGCCGGTACATCGCCGACTGGAAGCCCGAGCCCTCGCCGAGGGCGGAGCGGTAGGAGTTGAACTGCGCCGGGGTGAGGTGCGCGAGCGGGGTCCAGGAGGCGTTGAGCGCCTCCAGCTCCCGTATCGAACGCTTGAGCGCGGCGATCGCGGTGGGGATGTCGTCCGCGGTGCGCAGGGCGTGCGCGGCGGTCTCCCACTCGTGGACGATCACGGTGAACCACAGCTCCATGACCTGGGTGGTGACCAGGAAGACCATCTCTCCGGGATCGTCGGAGAGGGGGTGCTGGAGGTGGGTGAGCACGTCGGCCCGTACGTAGTCCTCGTAGGGGGTCGTGCCTTCGAAGTCGAGATGCGGGGTCTCGGGCTCGTGGGGCTCGTGAGCCGTTTGGGACATCGCTGTCTCCTGCAGTACTCCGGGTAGCGGTCCGCCCCTGCCGATGCCGGCACGGGGGCCCCGGTCCCCACCTGGCATCCTCCGCAATCAACCGGAGGCTCGCAAGGCCCGGCAGCCCCACCCCCGCACAGGCGGGGGCGGGGAGCCCCCGCCACAGGCGGGGGCGGGGAACCCCCGCCACAGGCGGGGCGGGGGACGGGCCGCACCGGATCGGCCGGAGCCGGTCAGCCCAGCGTCTGCGCCGCCGTCTCCGAGGAGTCCTTCAGGAACTGGCTGCACCGCTCGTACTCCTCCCGCTCACCGATCGACTCGGCGGCGCGGGCGAGGGCGTGCAGGGCGCGCAGGAAGCCGCGGTTCGGCTCGTGCTCCCAGGGCACCGGACCGTGCCCCTTCCAGCCGCTGCGGCGCAGGGCGTCGAGACCGCGGTGGTAGCCCGTACGGGCGTAGGCGTAGGACTCGACGACGCTGCCGCGCTCGAAGGCCTCGTCGGCGAGACGGGCCCAGGCGAGGGAGGACGTGGGGTACTTGGCGGCGACCTCGGCGGGGGAGGTGCCGCCGGCGAGCAGCTCCCGGGGCTCCGGGTCGTCGGGAAGGTGGGTCGGGGGCGGACCGCCGAGGAGGTTCTCGTGAATGGACATGTCTCACAGTCTGCGGGACGGGACCCGGTGGCGGTGAGCGGGGAGGGGTGCGGCCGCCCCGCAGGGGGCACGCCTCGCCTTACGGCGCCCCGTGCCCCGTGCGGGGCGGCTCCAGCGGGGGTGCGGTGACGTTGCCGTGGCGCAGGCATTCCGGGTGGGCGCAGTCGGGGACCGGGCGGCGGACCGTCGACCAGGCCAGGACCGCGCCCGCCACCAGGACGGCGGCGCAGATCGGCATGGCGCGGCGAAACGCCGCGTCGAAGGCGCCGGCCGAGCGGTAGGCCTCGTCGTCCATGCCGGTCAGCAGTGGCAGCGCGGCCACCGCGACAAGGCCGGCGGCCCGGGCGGCCGCGTTGTTGATGCCGCTGGCCAGGCCGGCCCGGCCGCTGTCCACCGAGGCCAGGACGGTCGCGGTCAGCGGCGCCACCAGGGTGACCATGCCCGCGCCCATGACCAGCAGGGCGGGCAGCACATCGGTCGGGTACGCCGCGTCCTCGCCCACCCGCAGCATCAGCAGCATCGCGGCCGCGCACAGCAGCGGGCCGAGGGTGAGCGGGATCCGCGGCCCGATCCGCTCGGCCAGCGCGCCGGAACGCGCCGAGAACAGCAGCATGAGGGCGGTCGTCGGCAGCATGGCCGTACCGGCCGCGAGCGGTGAATAGCCCGCGACCACCTGGAGCTGGAGCGCGGTGAGGAAGAAGAAGCCGCCGAACGCCGCGTACACGCACAGCGTCACCAGGTTGACCGCGGTGAACTGGCGCGAGCCGAAGATCGAGGGCGGCAGCATCGGGTCCGCCGCGCGGTGTTCGACGTACACGAAGGCGACGCCCGCCGCCACGCCCGCCAGCGCGGTGAGCGCGACGGCGAGCGAACCCTGCCGGGCCTCGACGAGGGCGTACGTCACCAGGGCGAGCGCGAGCGCGCCGAGCGCGGCGCCGGACAGGTCGAAGCGGCCGTGGGCGCGCTCGTCGGAGGACTCCGGGACGTGGCGGAGGGCGACGGGGACGCAGATCAGGGCCAGGGGGACGTTGAGCAGGAACACCCAGCGCCAGCCGGGGCCCTCGACCAGCCAGCCGCCGAGGAAGGGGCCCACGGCGGCCCCGATGCCGCCGAAGCCGGACCAGATGCCGACCGCCCGCGCCCGGTCGTCGGGGTGGAACGAGGCCTGGATGAGGGCGAGGGAGCCGGGCGTGAGGAGCGCGCCCCCGACGCCCTGCAGGGCGCGGGCCGCGATGAGGACGCCGGAGGTGGGGGCGAGGCCGCAGGCCAGGGAGGCGAGGGCGAACCAGGTCACGCCGAGGACGAAGACCCGGCGGCGGCCGAAGCGGTCGCCCAGGGAGCCGCCGAGGAGGATGAGGGAGGCGAGGGTGAGGAGGTAGGCGTTGACGGTCCACTGCAGGGCCGTGAGGGGGGCGTCGAGGTCCTCGCCGATGCGGGGCAGGGCGACGTTGACGACGGTGCTGTCCAGCAGCGCCATGCTGGAGCCGAGCACCGTGGTGAGGAGGATCCAGCGCGCGGCGGGGGTGGGGAGGTGTGTGCCGGGGGGTGCGGCCATGGGGGGATCATCCCGCAGGGGCGGGGGCTCCACCAGACTGCTCCGGCGAGGGGGAGTCGCCGGGGCCCGGTGATCGGAGGTGGATCCCATGGCGTACCGGGCCCCGGCTGCACACCAAGTGCCCGTGAGGCCGGTATTCACACCCTTTGGGTGCGGTGCCGGGCCGTCGTGACCGTCGCGGCCGTTCCGCGGGAGGTGCACCGGGAGCCGGGACATGCCGGAAGCCCCGGACGGTTGTCCGGGGCCTTTGTGGCTCGTGCCGGTGCGCGGTGACCGGCGGGTGTACGGCTACCAGCGATACCAGCGGCCCTTGCGGCCGCCACTGTCCGCGCTGCGGACGACGAAGCCCAGCAGCCAGACCACCAGCACGATGATGGCGATCCACCACAGGGCCTTCAGCGCGAAGCCCGCGCCGAAGAGGATCAGAGCCAGCAGAAGAACCAGAAGCAGGGGAACCATAGTTATCGACCTCCGCCGCTCCTCGTGCCCGCCAACAGGCCGAACACACAGCGAAATTACCTGGTTTCTTCACGCGTCCTCCGGGCATTCGTCACCGGTTCGGCCGCCGGCCCGCAGCCGCCCCCGCCCCCGGCCCCGGCCCCGGCCCCGGCCCCGGTGGAACGACATCGCCCCGCGTCCCAGTGCGGGGCGCGGGGCGGTGGGGGACGAAGGGGTTACTTGATCTTCGTGCCGGTGGAGCGGAGGTGACCGCAGGCCGCCAGGACACGCTCGGCCATGCCGGCCTCGGCGAGCTTGCCCCAGGTGCGCGGGTCGTAGGTCTTCTTGGCGCCGACCTCGCCGTCGACCTTGAGGACGCCGTCGTAGTTGCGGAAGACGTGGTCGACGACGGGACGGGTGAAGGCGTACTGCGTGTCCGTGTCGATGTTCATCTTGACCACGCCGTTCTCCAGCGCCGTGCGGATCTCCTCCTCCGTGGAGCCGGAGCCGCCGTGGAAGACGAAGTCGAAGGGCTGGCTGCCGGCCGGGCGGCCGTACTTCGCGGCCACGCCCTCGTTCAGGTCCTTCAGCAGCTCCGGGCGCAGGACGACGTTGCCCGGCTTGTACACGCCGTGCACGTTGCCGAAGGAGGCGGCCAGCAGGTAGCGGCCCTTCTCGCCCAGGCCGAGGGCCTCGGCGGTGCGGGTCACGTCGTCGACCGTCGTGTAGAGGGAGTCGTTGATCTCGTGGGAGACGCCGTCCTCCTCGCCGCCGGTCGGGGTGATCTCGACCTCGAGGATGATCTTCGCGGCGGCGGCGCGGCCCAGCAGCTCCTGGGCGATGGCGAGGTTGTCGGCCAGCGTCTCCGCCGAGCCGTCCCACATGTGGGACTGGAACAGCGGGTTGCGGCCGGCCTTGACCCGCTCCTCCGAGACCGCGAGCAGCGGCCGCACGTACCCGTCGAGCTTGTCCTTCGGGCAGTGGTCGGTGTGCAGCGCGATGTTCACGTCGTACTTCTCGGCGACGATGTGCGCGAACTCGGCCAGGGCTACCGCGCCGGTCACCATGTCCTTGTTGTGCTGGCCGCCGAGGAACTCCGCGCCACCCGTGGAGATCTGGACGATGCCGTCGCTCTCCGCCTCCGCGAAGCCGCGCAGCGCCGCGTGCAGGGTCTGGGACGAGGTCACGTTGATGGCCGGGTAGGCGAACTTGCCTGCCTTCGCCCGGTCGAGCATCTCGTTGTAGACCTCGGGGGTTGCGATGGGCATCTGTCCGCTCCTTGTGATGTACGGGTGCGTTCTGCGTACTCAGGTCCCTGACCTAGGGGGTGACGTCATCGTCGGCCCCATCCTTCCAGACTCGGCCCCCTGCGTCGGACACCCTGTCCAGCCTGTGGATGGGCCGAGTCGGAACGGGGCCGCGCGGGGGCCGGCCCGGGGGCCCGACCGGGCTCAGTCCAGGCCGAGTTCGTCCTTGCCGAAGGCGTACAGGTACGGCACCCCGGCACCCTCGCGGATCTTCTCCGCGGCGCCCGTCGCACGGTCGACGATGGTCGCGACGCCGACGACCTCGGCGCCCGCCTCCCGCACCGCCTCCACGGCGGTGAGCGGCGAACCGCCCGTGGTGGAGGTGTCCTCGACGACGAGGACCCGGCGGCCCGCGATGTCCGGCCCCTCGACCCGGCGCTGCATGCCGTGCGCCTTGGCCGCCTTGCGGACCACGAAGGCGTCCAGACGCCGGCCGCGCGCGGCGGCGGCGTGCAGCATCGCGCCGGCGACCGGGTCGGCGCCCATCGTGAGGCCGCCGACCGCGTCGAACTCCAGTTCCGCCGTCAGATCGAGCAGCACCTGCCCGACCAGCGGCGCGGCCTCGCCGTCGAGGGTGACGCGGCGCAGGTCCACGTAGTAGTCCGCCTCCAGGCCCGAGGAGAGGGTCACTCTGCCGTGCACGACGGCCTTGTCCTTGATCTGCCGCAGCAGCGCGCCGCGCACGTCGGTGCCGGCCGAGCCGGTGGCCTTGTCGTCGTCCTTCGTCATGGCGCTCAGCTTATGCGGGGCGCCAGGTCCAGGTGGTGGTGGCTTCCAGCGGCTCGAGGGGGGTGACCAGGCGCGGGAGCGTGTTGAGGCCGTTGGGCGGGCCGGTCTGCGGCTCCACACACACCGCCTCCTCCTGCTCGTCGTAGACGACGACCCACCGCTCGCGCGAGGCCACCGTCAGCGCGAGCCTGCCGGGCCAGGTCAGGGTGACGTCGACGCCCTCGGGCATGCCGAAGCAGTCGTCCCAGGGGCCCGGGCGGGGCTCGACGCGGTTGCCGGTGGGCAGGTGGTCCTCGCCGCGCTCCTCCTGCCAGGCGGGCGCGAAGTCGAGACTGACCTCGCTGCCGTCGAGGCTGCGGTGGAACCAGGGGTGCCAGCCGATCTGCGCCGGAAAGGACGAGCCGTACGTCTCCACGGCCATGGCGAGGGTCAGCGAGTCCTCGGCGAGGGTGACGACCTGGGTGACCCGGCCGGGGTACGGCCACGGCTCGCTCAGGTCGTAGGTCAGCACGGCCTCGGTGGGGGTGACCCGGGCGGTGGCCCACGGGGCGTTGCGGGCGGTGCCGTGGATGGCGTGCGGGGGCGAGTTCAGGGGGAGCTGGTGCACGGTGGCGCCGTCACGGAAACGGCCGTCCCTGGTGCGGCCGCACCAGGGGACCATCGGGAAGCAGCCGTAGCGCTCGCCCTGCCGGAGGAGTTCCGTGCCGGCGATGCGGAGGCCGGTGAGGCGTCCGCCGTTCGCGGGATGGAGGGTGGCCTCCGCGGTGCCCGCGGTCAGCGTGATCTGTTCATTGCTCACGAGGGCGACCCTAGAGCCTCCCCGCGGCCACCGGTGGGCCGGGCGGGAGGGCCCGGCGCCCTCAGCGGCGTTTGCGCAGCACCCTGTTCACGACGATCGCCGAGGCCAGGACGACCACCGCGGCGGGGGCCGCCCAGCGCAGCACCCCGGCGGACGCCGTCGCCTCCGGCGCCGGGACCGGGGCGTAGCGTCCGCGCGGCGGGGCGTGGTCGACCTCCTCCGCGCTGCGCCCGATCATCGTCCGCCGTGCGTGCGCCGCCTCGGCCGGGGGCCCGGCCTCCGCGTCGCCGGGCCCGCCCTGCGCGTCCGCCGGGATCTCCAGGGAGTCGGGGATCTCGGGGAGGTCCGGGACCTCCGCGTCGGAGGCGGAAGGGAACGAGGGGGACGGGGACGAGGGGGGCGGGGACGAGGACTCGGTGTCGGGGGCCGCCGGTTCGCTGCCGGCGGGCGGCGGTTCATTGCCCGCGGCCGAAGGTTCGCTGTCGGCGGGCGGCGGTTCATTGCCCGCGGCCGGAGGTTCGCTGCCTGCGGCCGGAGGTTCGCTGTCTGCGGCCGGAGGTTCGGTTCCGGGTGCCGGGGGTTCGGCCCCGGACGCCGGTGGTTTCGTGCCGGATGCCGGCCCTTCCGCCCCGGCCGGCGCCGGATCTTCGCTCCGCCCGGCCGCCGCCGCGCGGGCCGCGCTCTCCGCGAAGCGGGTCAGCAGGCGGGCGCCCGCCGAGGCGACGGTCTCCTCGGGCAGCTCGGCGATGCGGCCGTCGCCCGTGGCCGTGCCGCCGAAGGTCAGGGTCGTGCCGTCCTCGGCCGGCCGCAGCCGTACCGTCAGGGCGAGCCGTACCGTGCCGCTGCCGCGGGCCTCCGTCGCCTCGCCCTGCAGGGCGTACGAGCCGTCGTCCCGCCGCCGCAGCGTGAAGGCACCGCGGTAGGTGATGCTGTGTCCCCCGACGCGCACCTTCAGACGCCCTGCGCCGGGCTCGGCGCCCGCGTCCTGCTGGAAGCCCGGCACGGCCCCGGCCGCCCGTTCGGGGTCGGCGAGCACCTCGCCGAGTCGCTCGGCCGGTACCGGAACGAACACCTCATGCTCCATGCCGGCCGAGCCTACCCACCGTGGCCGGAACCGAACCCGTGCACGCGGGGATTCGCCGGGGCGGGTCAGCCCGCGTAGCGCGGGTGCACCAGCGTCGACGGGGGCAGTCCGGGCAGCCGGGTGCGGGCCGCCGCCCGCCGGTCCGCGGCCAGGCTCTCCCGGGTGAGCGAGCGCGGCGGCGGTGCCGCCGGATCGAGCCGCAGCGCCGGGCGGGTGCGGCCGGCCAGGACGAAGCCCCAGTCGGTGACCTCCGGATGGATGCCGCGCACCGTGCGCTCGGGGCCGCCCGCGGAGCAGGCGCCGCGCCCGTCGACCCGGTACGGCACGGTGCGCAGTCCGGCCGAGCGGATCGTCGCCTCCACGGTCCAGAACACCCGGCGGCGGGTGACCTGTCCCGCGTGCACGGCGAGCCGGCCGCCCTCGGCGAGGGCGCGGCGGGCCAGGCCGTAGAACTCCTGCGAGTACAGCTTGGTGCTGTCGCCGATGCCGGGGGCGGGGAGGTCGGCGATCACCACGTCGTACGACCGTGCGGGAACCTCCCGCAGCCGGCGGAACGCGTCGTCCGTGAGGACGCGGACGCGCGGGTCCTCGTAGGCGTGCGCGTTGAGGCGGGACAGGGCGGGGTCCCGGCGGGCCAGACGCACCACCTCCGGGTCGGGCGCGACGACGTCGAGCCGCCGTACGCCCGGGTGGCGCAGCACCTCGCGGGCGACCAGGCCGTCACCGTCGCCCAGGACGAGCACGCGGGCGTGCGGGCCGCTCATGGCGGGGTGCACCAAGGCCTCGTGGTACCGGTACTCGTCGCTGCCGCTGACCCGCAGCCGTCCGTCGAGGAACAGGCCGAGGGGGCGGCCGTGCTCGCCGCCGGTGAGGACGACCTCCTGGACACCCGTGTGCAGCGCCACCCGTACGTCGGCGCCGTACACGGCGTGCCGGGCGGCCCGTTCGAAGTCCCCGGCGAGTAGTGCGGCCAGCGCGAGCACGCCGAGCACGGTGACGTTGACGGCGAGCAGGACGTGACGGGTGCGCGTCGGGAGGTCGCGGCGGAACAGGCCGAGGACGAGGGCGGCACCGGCGACCGCGTTGACCGCGCCGGTGAGCAGGGCGCCCTCCAACTGGCCGAGCAGCGGCAGGAGGAGGAAGGGGAAGGCGAGGCCGCCGACGAGGGCGCCCACGTAGTCGGCGGCGAAGAGGTCGGCGACCGCGCCGCCCGCCTCCTGGCGGCGGATGCGCTGGATCAGCTCCATGAGGAGGGGGACCTCGGCGCCGATGAGCAGGCCGATGGCCAGGGAGAACGCGACGAGGAGACAGCGCGGGCCGGCGGCCGGGACACCGGCCCAGTCGCCGCCGGACCAGGCGAAGACGGCGTAGAGCGCCATGGCGCTGAGGCCGCCGACGAGGGCGAGGGCTGCCTCCACGGCGCCGAAGCCGACCGCCGCGCGGCAGCGCAGCCGTTTCGCGGCGAGCGAGCCGATGCCCATCGCGAAGACCATGACCGAGAGGACGACGGAGGCCTGGGTGACGGAATCGCCGATCAGGTACGAGGCGAGGGCGACGAGTTCGAGCTCGTACACCAGTCCGCAGGCCGCGCAGACGAACACGCCGGCCAGGACGAGAAAGCGTCCCGTGCCGGGGCGTACGGGCAGCGGCGCCCGGCCCGGCTCGCCCCGGCGGGGCGGGGCGCCGGGAGGTGCGGGGGCGTGCGGGTCGATCACTGACGGAACGCTACCCGGGCGCCGCGGCCCGGCCCGGTCACTCACGAGAGTGAAGCGGTGGTGAAGTGGTGCACGGGGAGCGCCCTTCGCGAGCTCCACCCCTGGTGCGCGTCCGGGCGCCGTACGGCCGGCGGCGACGCTCACGTGACGGGGCCCTCGGGGCGGGCATGAAACCGCGCCGACCGGCGCGTTCCGGCTCAGACGCCCGTGGCCTGGAGCCGGGGCGCACGATGGTCCACCGGGAGGCCGAGCCGCCACTCCTCCGCGGAGGCGCGGTTGGCGCGGTTGGCGCGGGTGACCGTGCCCACCCGCGTGCGGGTGGCGACGAGCTGGCCGTCCTGCGGGTACGCGTGCCAGGTGCGCCAGTGGATCTGGCCCTCGTGCCGCTGGGCCAGCATCGCCGTGAACGCGTGCGGACTGCCGGGGAAGACGCCGGCCAGGCCGTGCGGATGGTCGGCGACCAGGGCCAGCAGCTCCTGGGCGCGCCCCGCGAACGAGCGCGGGGAGAGCACCTCCACACGGGCCGCGAACTCGTACTCCCAGTCGTCGATCCGTTTCGCCACACCGAGCGGCAGCGGCGTGCTGCTGCCCCGGATGCAGGCGACCGTCTCCGAGCAGGGCCCCTCCGGCGCCTCCAGGAGTACCTGGTGGGAGGCGCCGAGAAGACGCAACTGCAGCTTCGTGTCCTCCAGTTCGAGGTCGAGGGTGGCGAGTGCGGGCAGCGGTCCGCTGTCCAGGGTCCAGGCGAGGTCGGCCGCGCGCGTGTCGGTGTAGGAGGTTTTCAGGGTCGTGAGCATGGATCGGCTCCGCTAGCACGCAAAAAGGGGAGGGGGCCGGCACACACCTCGGTGGCGCCGGAGGAGACCGGCCGGCTCGGCCGGCCGGACAGGACGTCCGGAACAGCCCGGTCCCGAAGAGGTCCGTCCGCGGGATGCCCCGCGGGACGTCCTGAGGCTGTTTCGTGATCTAGAGGGAATCATGAACTCTGGGGCCGCCACAGCGTTTTTACCCAACTTCGTGGGGTTTCCATCCCCCCGAGGGCTGCACAGCTCAACTGTTCACGTGTGACGCGCGCCCCCGCGCGCCCCTCCCCGGCCGGCCGAACGGCCTCGGGCCCCTCCGCGGGGCCCCTCGGCCTCAGCCCCCTCCGCAGCCGCCGCCTCCCCCGCAACCACCGCCGCACGAGGAGCCGCCACCGCAGCTTCCTCCCCCGCACGAGTGACCGCCGCCGCCGTGATGACCGCCCGAGGACGAGTCACCGCCCGAGCCGCTGCCCGAGTCGCCGGCCCACCAGCTGCCTCCGCCACCCGCCGCGTACCCGGCGGCGCGACGGGACCGCTTCCCCTTCCGGCTCGCGTTCTTCCTGTTCGCGGCCTTCCGGTTCGCCGGCTTCCGGTTCGCGGTGAAGGCCCAGACGAGCAGCAGTGCCATGACCACAAGGATGATGCCCAACACCATGGCGTCACCCTCCTTTCGAATCCCCCATCGGCCCCCGGCAGATCCCCCTGGAGGCCGTTCGATGCCGGGCCGGCCTCGTCGGCGTCCCGGCTCTTGTGTGCACGGGAGATGCCCTCACGCCGCGCACCCCAAAGCGAAGTTGAGCAACTTCTGAGGGTGAGCATCCGGAAAGCACCTCCCACCTGCACTGATCCACATCTTCCGGGTGTCCGCGCCCCGTCCCGGCGGCCCTCAGACGACGTCGAACTCGTTGCCCTCGGGGTCCCGCAGGGCGGCGGCGCAGAACCCCGTGTCCGGATCCTGCTCGATCCGCAGCACGGTGGCTCCCGCCCCGACGAGCCGTTCCACCGTCTCCCCGACCCGCCGCGCGCGGACCTCCAGGGGGACCTCGCGGCCCCCGCCCACCTTGAGGTCGAAATGCCACCGGTTCTTGGCGACCTTCGGCTCCGGCACCTGCTGGAACCACACCCGCGGTCCGCGCCCCGAGGGATCGACGATCGACTCCGGGACGTCCCCGGCACCGGGCGGCAGCTCCTCCTCCGGGACCCCCGCCGCCACCCAGTGGGCACGCCACGTGGCGTGCCCGGCCGGCGGGGGTTCCGGCACGTATCCCAGGGCCTCGGCCCAGAAGGCCACCATCCGCTGCGGATCGGAGCAGTCGATCGTCAACTGCACCGTCATCTCCGGCGTCATCCCCGGCGTCTCGAGCATCTCCGGCCCCTCCGGTGTCTTCGGCGTCTCCCGTGCTGTCGTCTCCATCGCGGGAGCATCCCAGACGGGTCCGACAACCGGGACCGGCACGCGCGTCCGAGATCCGCCGCCCTCGCGCGGGCGGCGGCGGAGTTGAGGAACCACGGAACGCGGGCGCAGGATGGCGCCCATGACCTCCTCCGCGCGCCGCCCCCTCCTCAACCGGCGGCTCACCGAGTTCGGCACAACCATCTTCGCCGAGATGTCGGCGCTGGCGCTGAGCACCGGCTCCCTCAACCTCGGCCAGGGCTTCCCCGACACCGACGGGCCCGAGGAGCTGCGCGAGGCGGCCGTGCGGGCGCTGCGCGAGGGGCGCGGGAACCAGTACCCGCCCGGTCCCGGCGTCCCCGAGCTGCGCGCGGCGATCACCGCCCATCAGCAGCGGCGGTACGGACTGGCGTACGACCCGGACACGGAGGTGCTGGTCACCGCCGGGGCCACCGAGGCGATCGCGGCCGCGCTGCTGGCCCTGGTCGAGCCGGGGGACGAGGTGATCGCCCTGGAGCCGTACTACGACTCCTACGCGGCCTGCGTCGCCATGGCGGGCGGCAGGCGGGTGCCCGTGACGCTGCGGCCCCACGAGGGCCCGGACGGGCCCGTCTTCCGCCTCGACCTCGACGAGCTGCGCGACGCGGTGACCGGGCGCACCCGGTTGCTGCTGATCAACACCCCGCACAACCCGACCGGGACGGTGCTGAACCGGACGGAACTCGCCGCCATCGCCGAGCTGGCGGTCGAGCGGGATCTGCTGGTGGTGACGGACGAGGTGTACGAGCACCTCGTGTTCGACGGCGCCGAGCACGTGCCGCTCGCGAGCTTTCCCGGGATGCGGGAGCGGACGATCGGCATCGGCAGCGCAGGCAAGAGTTTCTCGTACACCGGCTGGAAGGTCGGCTGGGTGACGGGCACGGCCGCGCTGGTCACGGCGGTGCGTTCGGCGAAGCAGTTCCTGACCTACGTGGCCTCGGGACCGTTCCAGTACGCCGTCGCGGAGGGGCTGGCGCTGCCGGAGTCCTTCTTCGAGGGCTTGCGGAAGGACTTCACGAGGAAGCGGGACCTGCTCGCGGACGGGCTGCGGGACGCGGGCTTCTCCGTGTTCCGCCCGGCCGGGACGTACTTCGTGACGGCCGACGTCCGGCCGCTGGGGGAGAGCGACGGCTTCGCCTTCTGCCGGGCGCTGCCGGAGCGGGCGGGCGTCGTCGCGATCCCCAACGCGGTGTTCTACGACCACCGGGAGATGGGGGCCCCGTTCGTCCGGTTCGCGTTCTGCAAGCGGGTCGAGGTCCTGGAGGAGGCCGTGCGGAGGCTGAAGGGGCTCTCCCGGACGGACGTCTGACGGCCCGTCCGCCTTGGGCCGCGTGAGGGACAAAGCGCGGAAATCCGACTAAAACAGCGCATGGTTCCCGTGTGACCGAGTTCCACACTCTCGCGCGTCCCGATGTCCCCGATGCGGTCGGGGCGCCCCGGCTGCCCCGGCCCGGCGGCCGCGGGCGGCCCGACGGGGGGTTCCGGCGACCGCGGGCGGAGAGCCTCACCGGGGCGCCCGCCGCGCTCACCCTGTTCCTCGCCGTACGGCTGACCGGGGCGCTGCTGGTCCTGGCGAGCGCGCGGAGCGCCGGGCACGCGCATCCGCTGGCCCTGCTGGGCCGCTCCTGGGACTCGCTCTGGTACTTCGGCATCGCCGCCCACGGCTACGGAGAGATCCGCGCCGATCACCACCACGGCGAGCTCTTCGTCCGCAGCGACCTGGCCTTCTTCCCGCTCTACCCGGGGCTGGTACGGGCCGTGACCGCCGTGCTCCCGGTCGGCTGGGGCGCGGCGGGGCTGCTGGTCTCGTGGGCCTCGGCGGTGCTGGCGGCGTACGGCATCCATCTCGTGGGGCGGCGGCTGTACGGGGGCGCCGTCGCGACCGTGCTGGTGCTGCTGTGGGCGGTGCTGCCGCACTCGGTGGTGCTGTCGATGGCGTACACCGAGCCGCTGCTCACGGCCTTCGCCGCGTGGGCGCTGTACGCGGTGCTGAGCGGGCGCTGGGTGTGGGCGGGGGTGCTCGCGGCCGGCGCGGGGCTCGCGCGGCCGAACGGCTTCGCGGTGGCGGCGGCGGTGCTCGCGGCGGCGGGGTGGGAACTCCGGCGACGGGCGCGGGCACGGGCACCTCGCACCGCACACGGCACCGGCACCGCGCACAGCCCCGGTACCCCGGACGGGCCCGCCGCCTCGCGCGCCCCCGGCCCCGGCGGCCCCCGCCCCGCGGCGGACTCCGACGGCTCCGTCCACAGGCTGTGGACGGGCGCGGCGCTCGCCCCGCTCGGCTGGTGCGGGTACGTGCTGTGGGTGGGGGTCCGCCAGGGCGATCCGCTCGGCGGCTACTTCCGGGTGCAGGACCAGTGGGGCTCGCGCTTCGACCTGGGGCGCGGCTCGGTGGAGTTCGTCCGGCACTTCATGGTGCACGCGACCCGGTCCGTGCACCCGCTGACCGTGGTGATCGTGGTCCTCGCGCTGCTGCTGTTCGCGCTGCTGCTGGCCGACCGGGCGCCGCTGCCGCTGCTCGTCTACTGCGGGGTGCTGCTGCTGGTGGTCCTCGGCGGCTCCGGCTACTTCGCCTCCAAGCCGCGCTTCCTGCTGCCCGCCTTCCCGCTGCTGATCCCGCCCGCGCGGGCGCTGGTGCGCACGGCAAGAGCCCGGCCGTGGCACGCCGTCCTGGTGGTCGGCGCCCTGACCGGGCTCTCGTTCGCCTACGGGGCGTACCTGGTGGTGTTCGCCCGTGCCGCGCTGTGAGCCGCGCCCGGGGCGGTCCCCGGGGCCGCGGCCCGGCTCACGGCCGCCGGATCACTCGTCGGTGTCGGCCTCGTCGTCGCCGTCGTCGTTCGCCTTCTCGACGCCGTCGACCTCCTGCTCGAGGCCGAGCTGCTCGGCGAGCCACCGGTCGAACTCGATGGCGGCGCGCACCCAGCTCACCGTCGAGGAGACGAAGAACTCCAGGTTGATGCCCTGGCCGATCAGCATCTGCGCCTCACCGATGAGGCGGACGGTGCCGTCGTCGTGGGTGTGGCTGTAGACCTTGGGCCACAGGGTGCGGCGGTTCCAGTCGTCGATGGCCTCCAGCAGGGCAGGCTTGTCGTCGATCTTGTGCGGCCGGTCGTAGAACGTACGGACCGAGTAGACCGCCTGGTCGTCCTCGCCGCGGAACATGAAGTACGTACGGAACTGCTCCCACGGCGCGACGAGGTCTCCCTCTTCGTCGACGAGGTGCTTGAGCTCCATCTGGTCCAGGAGCTGCTTCACGAGGTCCTGATCCGGGACGACGGGGCCGGGCGGCGGCCCGGGCTCGGGCTCCTGGCCCCCGAAGTTCGGAATCGAGGACGGGTCGATGGTCACCGTGTTTTTCCCTTCGTACGGATGCCGCCATCCTCCCCCATGCGGGGAGGGGGGTGGCAACCCCGGGCGGCGCATGTCCGCCCCCGGCGGACAGGATCCTTCCGGGGGCGGGTGGGACGGGCGTGGCGGCCCGCCCCCTTACAGCGTCTTCCCGGAGGCGGGGCCGACGACGAGTCCCTCGCCGGCGCGGTCGACGCGGACGGTGTCGCCGTCCTTGATCTCTCCGGCCAGGATCTCCCGGGCCAACCGGTCGCCGATGGACGTCTGGACCAGCCGGCGCAGCGGCCGGGCCCCGTAGGCCGGGTCCATGCCCTCGACCGCGAGCCAGGCCAGCGCCTCGTCGGTGACCTCCAGGGTGAGCCGGCGCTCGGCGAGCCGGGCGGCCAGGCGGTCGATCTGGAGCCGGGCGATGCGGCTCAGCTCGTCGCGGGACAGCGCGGAGAAGACCACCAGGTCGTCGAGCCGGTTGAGGAACTCGGGCTTGAAGGAGGCCCGGACCACCTCCAGGACCTGCTCCTTCTTCTCGGCCTCGCTGGTCAGCGGGTCCACCAGGAACTGGCTGCCCAGGTTGGAGGTGAGCACCAGGATGGTGTTGCGGAAGTCGACCGTGCGGCCCTGGCCGTCGGTGAGGCGGCCGTCGTCGAGCACCTGGAGCAGGACGTCGAAGACCTCGGGGTGGGCCTTCTCCACCTCGTCGAGCAGCACCACGCTGTACGGGCGGCGGCGCACCGCCTCGGTGAGCTGGCCGCCCTCCTCGTAGCCGACGTACCCGGGGGGCGCGCCGACCAGCCGGGCCACGCTGTGCTTCTCGCCGTACTCCGACATGTCGATGCGGACCATGGCCCGCTCGTCGTCGAAGAGGAAGTCGGCGAGCGCCTTGGCGAGCTCGGTCTTGCCGACGCCGGTGGGGCCGAGGAAGAGGAAGGAGCCGGTCGGGCGGTCGGGGTCGGCGATGCCGGCCCGGCTGCGGCGCACGGCGTCGGAGACGGCCCGCACAGCCTCGCCCTGCCCGATGAGCCGCCTGCCGAGCTCCTCCTCCATGCGGAGCAGCTTCTGCGTCTCGCCCTCCAACAGGCGGCCGGCGGGGATGCCGGTCCAGGAGGCGACGACGTCGGCGATGTCGTCGGAGCCGACCTCCTCCTTGACCATGGTGTCCCGGGACACCTCCTCCTCGGCCTCGGAGGCGGCCTCCAGGTCGCGCTCCAGGTCGGGGATCTCGCCGTAGAGCAGCTTGGAGGCGGTGTCGAAGTCGCCGTCGCGCTGGGCGCGCTCGGCCTGGCCGCGCAGGTCGTCGAGCTTCTCCTTCAGCTCGCCGACGCGGTTGAGGGACTGCTTCTCCTTCTCCCAGCGGGCGGTCAGCCCGCGCAGTTCCTCCTCCTTGTCGGCGAGGTCGCGGCGCAGCCGCTCCAGACGGTCGCGGGAGGCGGCGTCGGTCTCCTTGTCGAGCGCCAGTTCCTCCATGCGGAGGCGGTCGACGGCGCGCTGGAGCTCGTCGATCTCGACGGGCGAGGAGTCGATCTCCATGCGCAGCCGGGAGGCGGCCTCGTCGACGAGGTCGATGGCCTTGTCGGGCAGGAACCGGGAGGTGATGTACCGGTCGGAGAGGGTCGCGGCGGCCACCAGGGCGGCGTCGGCGATCTGCACCTTGTGGTGGGCCTCGTAGCGGCCCTTGAGCCCGCGCAGGATCGCGATGGAGTCCTCGACGGAGGGCTCGGCGACCAGCACCTGCTGGAAGCGGCGCTCCAGGGCGGGGTCCTTCTCGATCCGCTCGCGGTACTCGTCCAGGGTGGTGGCGCCGACCATGCGCAGTTCGCCGCGGGCCAGCATCGGCTTGAGCATGTTGCCGGCGTCCATGGCGGAGTCGCCGCCGGCGCCCGCGCCGACGACGGTGTGCAGTTCGTCGATGAAGGTGACGACCTGCCCGTCGGAGTCCTTGATCTCGGCGAGGACCGTCTTGAGGCGTTCCTCGAACTCGCCGCGGTACTTGGCGCCCGCGACCATCGCGCCGAGGTCGAGGGAGACCAGCCGCTTGTCCTTCAGCGACTCGGGCACGTCGCCCTTGACGATGCGCTGGGCGAGGCCCTCGACGACGGCGGTCTTGCCGACGCCGGGCTCGCCGATCAGCACGGGGTTGTTCTTGGTGCGGCGGGAGAGCACCTGCACCACGCGGCGGATCTCCTGGTCCCGGCCGATCACCGGGTCCAGGCGGCCCTCGCGGGCGGCGGCGGTCAGGTCCGTGCCGAACTTCTCCAGGGCCTTGTACTGGCCCTCCGGGTCGGGCGTGGTCACCCGGCGTCCTCCTCTGGACTGCTGGAAGGCCTCCAGCAGCTTCTTGGCGGTGGCTCCCTGCCCGGACAGCACCTCGGCGGCCCGGCCGCCCTTGGCGGCGATGCCGATGAGCAGGTGCTCGGTGGACAGGTACTCGTCACCGAGGTCCTTGGCGCGGGACTGCGCGTCGGCGATGACGGCGAGCAGCTCGCGGTCGGGCTGCGGCGGCGCGACGGTGGAGCCGGTGACGCTGGGCAGGGCGGCCAGCGCGCGCTCGGCGCCCGTGCGCACGGCGGCCTGGTCGGCGCCCGTCGCGGCCAGCAGGTCGATGACGTTCTCGTTGTCCTGCCCCTCCAGCAGCGCGAGGAGCAGATGGGCCGGCGTGAGGTCCGGGTGCCCCTCCGACACGGCCCGGTTGCCGGCCGCGTGGATCGCGTCCCGGCTCCTGTTGGTCAGCTCGGCGTCCACGGTCGCGTGTCCCTCCTCGAACTCGGTATGACGTGAGCAACGTCGACAAAGTTGAGTCTACTCCGCTCAGGGCGGGAGCCGGGAGGGCACGCGCCTCGCCGGTACCCCGGCAGAGGCGGGGGTACCGGCGAAGCGGGCAAGATTTCGGCCATCCGTGGGCGATCCGGGGCAGACCCATACCAGGAGGGTTCCCCACAAAATGCAGCGGCGTCACCGTGTTCAGGTCACGGTGACGCCGCTGCGGGGGGAAGCGCCTGAGCGATCTTTTTACGACGGGGGAATCGCGTCAGGCACTGCGGGGGGTGGCCGAGATGGTCCTCAGGTCGGGTACCTCGTGGGGGGAGTCGGGGGTGTCGGTCCCGTCCAGCCGGTGGTCGCGCCGGTCGAGATTGACGAAGATCATTCCGTAGCGGATGGCGCACCTGACCGGCTGCGGCGCCCCCCGAGGCCGTCGCAGACAGCGGTACGCCCGTACGTCCTCGTCCTCGTCGCGGGTGACGACGACGGGCTCTCCGAACACGGTCACCATCAACGAGTCACCGGGGTGGGGGATCGCGGTGACGAGGTCGATGAAGTGCCAGCCGGAGCGGTAGGCGGTGGCCATCTCGCGCCGGAAGGACCGGTCGTCGGGCGGAGTCGTCATGCTTCCGCTTCCGTCGGTGCCGACCAGCCGACATCACCCGGGGAGGCGACCGGTGCTCCCCAGCCGACGTCACCGGAGACGGCCTTGAATCCCCAGCCGACATCGCCGGAGCCGGCGGCCGGAGCCACGCCCCAGCCCACGTCGCCCGAGTCGTCGGCGGGCGAGACGCCCCAGCCCACGTCGCCGTCATCGGCGGAGGTCACCGCTCCCCAGCCCACGTCGCCCAGGCCGGCGGACTGCACCGTCGTGGTCGACGCCGTACGGGCCGAGGTGCCCCAGCCGACGTCGAGAGGACCGGCAGCCGCACCACCGGCCAGCGCGAGCGCGACGACGGCAGTGGCAAGCACCGAGCGAAGCATTTTCTTCTTCATGGTCGGCTTCGTCCTCACTTGATGGCTTCCTCTCCCCCCGTCTGAGGAAGACGATGGCTCATTCAGGCACGTCAATGCCACAGACGCGATGCATCATGTTCCTGCACGTTCAGGACCCTGGGGGGTGGAGATTTGCCGACAAAGCGCACAAAACCGACACATCCTCACGGCGTGACAGAACTCTGCCCCGAGGGTTCCCGTCTCTACGCCACCGCGCTGAGCTCCGGGCGCATCTCCCGGGCGGAGGTGGAGCCCGCTCCCTGCCTGCTCGAATTCGCGCTCCTGCACCCGGATCCGGACGACGCCGACTGGCTGCGCCCGGTTCCCCCCTCGATCGCGCTCGCCCAGCAGATCCAGCCGCTGGAACGCGAGATCCAGGACCGCCGGCGGCTCACCCTCGACCTCGCGGACGCCTTCCAGCCCTTTCTCGCGCTCAGCGCGCAGAAACCCGCCACCACCCACGCCATCACCGTGCTGGAGGGCAACGCCCGCATCCACACCGCGCTGGACGTGGCCGTGGCCGAGGCGCGCACCGAGGTGCTCACCGTGCAGCCGGGCGGCAGCCGTCCGGAACACATCCTGAGCCAGGCGCTGGAACGCAGCAAGCCGCTGATAGAACGCGGCCTGTCGATGCGCACCCTCTACCAGCACACCGTGCGGCACAGCCAGAGCACCTTCGCGTACGTGGACCAGATGGCGGGCGCGAAGATCGAGATACGCACGCTGGAACAGCTCATCGAACGGCTGATCATCTGCGACGACACCGTCGCCTTCATCCCCGCCCAGGACGACAACCAGGTCGCCCTCGAACTGCGCCACCCCGGGCTCGTGCAGTACCTCATCAAGGTCTTCGAGCACCTGTGGCAGCGGGCGACGCCGCTGATGGACGAGGTGCCCTACGAGTCGACGCCCGAGGGCATCACGGGGGTGCAGCGGTCCATCGCGAAACTCCTGATCGAGGGGCACGTCGACGAGGCGATCGCGCGCCGCCTCGGCATGAACGTGCGCACCTGCCGCGCGCACATCGCCAAGCTCGCGGCCGCACTGGGCAGCGGCAGCCGGGCCCAACTGGGCTATCTGATCGCCCAGTCGGGAATCCTGGAGCGGGACCACTGAGGCCCGCCCGGGAACCGCGCCGGCACCGTTGCGCCTTCGCCCACAGGCCGGCCCGCACCTCCCCGGCACGCCGGCCCGCGCCCTCCGCGCGCCGCGGCCCCCGTACGCCCCTCAGCGCGCCGTACGCGCGTCTCCGGCCGGGGCGGGGACCGGGAGGAGCCCGGGGGCGCTCCGAGGGCCGTCCAGGCCCGCCTGGGCGATCCGCACGCCCAACTGGGTCCGGCTCGCCGCCCCCAGCGTCTCCGACAGCCGCGCGATGTGCGCGCGGCAGGTACGCACGCTGATCCCGAGCCGCTCCGCGACCGCCGCGTCCTGGTGCCCCTCGGCGAGCAGCGCGGCGATGGACCGCTCGCGGTGGGTGATGCCGTCGATGCCGGTCTTGGGCAGCGGCGAGGTGAGCGGGATCGCGAGGCGCCACAGCCGCTCGAAGACGGTGACCAGGTACTCGACGAGCGCGGGGTGCCGCAGTTCCAGGGCCACCGTGCGGTCGGCGTTGGCCGGGATGAAGGCGACCGTGCGGTCGAACAGGATCAGCCGCTCGGTGACCTCGTCCAGCGTGCGCGCCTCGGCCGCCTCGCCCACCAGCTCCAGGTAGGTGTGCAGCCCCTGCCCGTGCCGGGCGACATGGGTGTACAGGTCCCGCATCCGCACCCCGCGCCGGCGCATCTCCAGCCCCCGGTGCAACCCCTCGGCGAGTTCGTCCTCGCGCCGGATGCCGCCCGGCTGCACGGTGAGCACCTCGGAGACGCAGGCGGCGGTCGCCTCGTCCACCGCCGCCCGGATGCGCGGGAGTCCGTCCAGCACCCGGATCGCGGAGCGTTCGGCCGGGGGCTGCTCACGGCCGCCGAGCCCGGCGTACCACTCCACGGCGGCCACCGCCGCGCCCACCCGGGTGCGGCTGGCGCTCACCTCGGCGTGCAGTCCGCGCAGCAGCCGGGTCATGACCTCCTGCGGCGGGGTCGGGACGAGCCAGTCCATGTCGTCCGGATCGGGGTGCAGCAGCGCCAGTTCGACCAGGCAGGGCACCGGGTCGGCGTCCGTGCGCGGGACACGGCCCCGCCGTACGGCCCGGGAGTACACGTGGTGGCCGGCCTCGCACAGGTCGTCAGCACCGTGCGGATGCGTGTCCGTCCCGTGCACGGCCATCTCCCACCCCTGGCTCCCGCCCTCGACTCTCCGCGCCGTTCCCGGGCTTCCGTACCGCCCGCGGGTTGCCGCGCAGCGCAACTATGCGCGGACCCGCCCGCCTCCGCAACACGGTCCCTTCCCCAACCTGCCCGCGATCCCCGCCGATCAGGCCGGTTTTCCCCTTCCCCTCCGCGACCCGGCGGGGGAAGGGTCCGGACAGCGCGGAAGCCCGGCGGTCGGTGACCACCGGGCTCCCTGACGGGCCGTCGCGGGGACGGCGCGCACGCCGCGCGCTACTCGAGACCGAGGTGGTCGCAGCTCGCCTTGTACTTGGCCGTGCACAGCTCCTTGACGGTGTAGATGCTGTCCTTCAGCACCGTCTCCTGGATGTTGTCCTTGGTCAGCGCGACCACCTGGACCAGCATCGCCGGGATCTTCTGGTGCGTCGGACTGTCGACCGAGTCGCGGGTCAGCGCGTCGAACTCGATGGAGCGCCCCTGCACCCTGGCCACCGCCATCTCGGCGGCGTTGGTGGCCTCCTCCGGGTACGGCTTGTAGACGCTCATGTACTGCTGGCCCGCGATGATCCGCTGCACGGCCGACAGGTCGGCGTCCTGTCCGGTGACCGGCGGGATCTTGCCGGCGCCGGCCTCCTTCAGCGCGTCGATGACCGCGCCCGCCATGCCGTCGTTGGCGGAGTACACCGCGGCGATGTTGTCCAGGCCGACCTCGGATATCGCCTGCGACATGTTCCGCTTGGCGTTCTCCGGCTTCCAGTCGACGGTGTCGAAGGACTTGACGATGTTGACCTTGTTCTCGAGTTCGCTGAGCGCGCCCTCCTTGAACTGGCCCGCGTTCGGGTCGGTCTTCGAGCCGTTCATCATGACGATCTTGCTCGTACCGGCCTTGGTGCCGAGCGCCTCGACGACCGCCCGTCCCTGCACCTGGCCGACGAGCTCGTTGTCGAAGGAGATGTACGCGTCGATCGGGCCCCGCGCCAGCCGGTCGTAGGCGATGACGGGGATACCCGCGTCCTTGGCCTTGCGCACGGCGGGCTCGATGCTCTTGGCGTCCACGGCGTCGAGCAGGATGACGTCCACCTTGTCGTGGATCATCCCCTCCATCTGCGCGCTCTGCCGCTCGGCGTCCTGCAGGGCGTTGGCGTAGACGACCTTGCCCTGGTGCTTGGTCAGGACGCCGACCTGGTCCTTGATGATCGGGTAGTCGAACTTCTCGTAACGCTGGTTCTCCTTCTCCGGGAGAAGCAGGCCCACCGTGATGTCGTTGCCCTTCTTCGGCGTCGCGGAGGCGTCGTCGCTGCCCACGCCGTCGATCACGCCGCAGGCGCTCAGGGACAGGGCGGCGGTCGCGGCGGAGAGCGCCAGGAACGTGCGACGCGCGGCGGTCTTGCCGGTGTTACGAGTGTTCACATCAGGTGCCTTCCGGACAGGGGGGGGCGTTCGTGAGCCATGTGGCTGAAAGCCAACGCGGACGCGGCACTCACCGTCAAGGAGTACCGGTTAACGACATGGCAACAGCTCCCCTGTGAGAGATCCGTGAATGATCAAGGAGTAACCGTGCTTTTGTCATGCGCCTTGTTCATGCAATCACACCAATGAGCCCGAGTCGCAAGCAGGTTCACAACAACACAGAAACGACGGGGAATCGGGGCAAGCCTCCGGAGGAAGCGCCCCGGGAACGCGAAGAGCCGGGAGACCCTGCGGTCTCCCGGCTCTTTCACCGGATCGCCCCCGAAGGGGCCTGTCCGTCAGTCCGTGGGCTGCGAAGGCCGGCCCTTGGGACGCCACACCACCAGCGCGCTGGTCTGCTGCACCTCCTGGTACGGCACCAGGTCCCGCCGGTACGAGGCGTGCACCGCGGCCTCGCGCTGCCGCATCGTGGCCGCCGCGCCCTCGACCGCCGACTGGAGTTCGGCCACGCGCTGCTGGAGCGCGGCGACCTGGTTCTCCAGTTCGATGATCCGCTTGATGCCTGCCAGGTTGATGCCCTCGTCCTGCGACAACTGCTGCACCTGGCGGAGCAGTTCGATGTCGCGGGCCGAGTAGCGGCGACCGCGCCCGGCGGTGCGGTCGGGCGAGACCAGACCCAGCCGGTCGTACTGGCGCAAGGTCTGCGGATGCAGCCCCGAGAGCTGTGCGGCCACCGAGATGACGTACACCGGGGTTTCTTCCGTCAGCTCGTACGGATTGCGACGACGGCCGGATGTGTCCATGGCGTCCTCATGCTCCCTTCGCGGACTCGAACAGCTCCGCCCGCGGGTCCTCCCCCGCGGTCGCCTCGCGATACGCCTCCAGCGCGTCACGAGCCTTCCCCGACACGTCCTTGGGCACACTCACCTCCACGGTGACCAGCAGGTCCCCGCGCGTGCCGTCCTTGCGGAGCGCGCCCTTGCCCCGGGCGCGCATCGTACGCCCGTTGGGCGTGCCCGGAGGCAGCTTCAGGGTGACCGGCGGCCCGCCCAGGGTGGGCACCCGCACCTCGCCGCCGAGGGCCGCCTCCGCGAAGGTGACGGGGACCGTGACGGTGAGGTTGTCGCCCTTGCGCCCGAACACCGGGTGCGTCCCGACGTGGACGACCACATAGAGGTCACCCGCCGGGCCGCCGCGCTCGCCGGGGGCGCCCTTGCCGCGCAGCCTGATCCGCTGCCCGTCGCTGACACCCGCCGGGATACGCACCTGCATGGTCCGCGAGGACTTCGCGCGGCCCGAGCCCTTGCACACCTCGCAGGGGTCCTCGGCGATCAGGCCGCGGCCCTTGCAGTCCGGGCACGGGTCGGTCAGCGAGAAGCCGCCGCCGGAGCCCCGCGCCACCTGGCCGGTGCCGACGCAGGTCGGGCACACGCGGGGTGTGCCGTTCTTGTCGCCGGTGCCCGAACAGGCCTTGCAGGGCTGCTGGCTGGACATCCGCAAGGGCACCGTGGCGCCGTCGACCGCCTCCGTGAAGCTCAGCGTGACCTCGGACTCCACGTCCTGGCCCCGCCGCGGCTGGGTGCGCGTGCCGGTGCCGGCGCCGGCGCCCGCGCCGCCGCGGTTGAACAGGCCCCCGAAGACGTCACCGAGTCCGCCGCCGAAGCCGCCCTGCGCACCGCCGCCCCCGCCCTGGGCGCCGCCTCCGAAAAGGTCGCTCAGGTCGAAGTTGAACGTTCCGCCGCCGGCTCCGGGGCCCGGGCGGAAACCGCCGTTGCCGAACAGGGCCCGGGCCTCGTCGTACTCCTTGCGCTTCTTGGGGTCGCCGAGGACGTCGTTCGCCTCGGAGATCTCCTTGAAACGCTCCTCCGCCTTGGCGTTGCCCTTGTTGGCGTCCGGGTGGAACTCGCGGGCGAGCTTCCGGTACGCCTTCTTGATCTCGGCCTCGGTGGCGTCCTTGGGGACGCCGAGGACCTTGTAGTAGTCCTTCTCGATGAAGTCCTTGGTGCTCATCCTCGACGTCCCTCCTTCCTTCCGCGTACGAACTCAGCCCTCGTCCGGGCCACCGTTCTCCTTGTTGTCGACGGCGGTGTCGGCAGCGTCGGCGGCCTCGTCGCCCGCCTCGGCGCCCTCGGCGGAGTCCGCCTTGACCGTCTGCGCGCCGGGCTGCGGCTCGGCGACCGCCACCCGCGCGGGGCGGATGGTGCGCTCACCGAGGCGATACCCCGGCTGCAGAATCGCCACGCACGTCGTCTCGGTGACGTCCGGCGCGTAACTGTGCATCAGCGCCTCGTGGATCGTCGGGTCGAAGGGCTCGCCCTCCTTGCCGAACTGCTGCAGACCCAGCTTGGCCGCCACCGTCTCCAGCGACTCGGCCACCGACTTGAAGCCGCCGACCAGTTCCTCGTGCTCCCGCGCCCGCCCGATGTCGTCGAGCACGGGCAGGAGTTCGGACAGGAGGTTCGCCGTGGCGATCTCCTTGACCGCGACCCGGTCGCGGTCGACCCGGCGCCGGTAGTTCTGGTACTCGGCCTGCAGCCGCTGGAGGTCCGCGGTGCGCTCGCCGAGCGCGGTGCGCACCTGGTCCAGCTGCGCCGTCAGACCCGCCGTGCGGTCACTGTCCCCGGCCGGGGCCGCCGCCCCCTTCTCAGGGGTCCCGGGAGTACCGGGGGCGGCGGCCTTCGGCTCGGCGTCGTCGGAGGTCGCGCCGGAGGGGACGTCGGGCTGCTGCTCTTCGAAGCCCGGGGTCTCCTCCGTCACGCGGCACCGTCCTTGCGCTCGTCGTCGACGATCTCGGCGTCGACCACGTCGTCCTCGGCCTTGGCCTGGCCGGCGCCCGCACCCGCACCCGCCTCGGCGCCACCGGCGGCCTGCTGGGCCTGGGCGTCGGCGTAGAGGGCCTGGCCGAGCTTCTGCGAGACGGCGGCGACCTTCTCCGTGGCGGTACGGATCTCGGTGGTGTCCTCGCCCTTCAGCGTCTCCTTCAGCTCGCCGAGCGCGGTCTCCACCTCCGTCTTCACGTCACCGGGGACCTTGTCCTCGTTGTCCTTGAGGAACTTCTCCGTCTGGTAGACGAGCTGCTCGCCCTGGTTGCGGGTCTCGGCGGCCTCGCGGCGGCGGTGGTCCTCGTCCGCGTACTGCTCGGCCTCCTGGCGCATCCGGTCGACCTCGTCCTTCGGCAGCGAGGAGCCGCCGGTGACGGTCATCTTCTGCTCCTTGCCGGTGCCCAGGTCCTTCGCCGTGACGTGCATGATGCCGTTGGCGTCGATGTCGAAGGAGACCTCGATCTGCGGCACGCCGCGCGGGGCCGGCGGCAGACCGGTCAGCTCGAACATCCCGAGCTTCTTGTTGTACGCCGCGATCTCGCGCTCGCCCTGGTAGACCTGGATCTGCACGGAGGGCTGGTTGTCCTCGGCGGTGGTGAAGATCTCGGACCGCTTGGTCGGGATCGTCGTGTTCCGCTCGATGAGCTTGGTCATGATGCCGCCCTTGGTCTCGATACCGAGGGACAGCGGGGTCACGTCGAGGAGCAGGACGTCCTTGACCTCACCCTTGAGGACACCGGCCTGCAGCGAGGCGCCGATGGCGACGACCTCGTCCGGGTTCACGCCCTTGTTGGCGTCCTTGCCGCCGGTCAGCTCCTTGACGAGCTCGGCGACGGCGGGCATACGGGTCGAGCCGCCGACGAGAACGACGTGGTCGATCTCGCTGAGCTGGATGCCGGCGTCCTTGATGACGTTGTGGAACGGCGTCTTGCAGCGCTCCAGCAGGTCCGCGGTCAGCTGCTGGAACTGGGCGCGGGTGAGCTTCTCGTCGAGGTGCAGGGGACCCTCGGCGGAGGCGGTGATGTAGGGCAGGTTGATCGAGGTCTCGGTGGACGAGGACAGCTCGATCTTCGCCTTCTCGGCGGCCTCGCGCAGACGCTGCAGCGCCATCTTGTCCTTGGACAGGTCCACGCCGTGCCCGGACTGGAACTGCTTGACCAGGTAGTCGACGACGCGCTGGTCCCAGTCGTCACCACCGAGGTGGTTGTCGCCGTTGGTGGCCTTCACCTCGACGACGCCGTCGCCGATCTCCAGCAGCGAGACGTCGAAGGTGCCGCCACCGAGGTCGAAGACCAGGATGGTCTGGTCGTCCTTGTCGAGGCCGTACGCCAGGGCGGCGGCCGTCGGCTCGTTGACGATGCGCAGGACGTTCAGGCCCGCGATCTCGCCGGCCTCCTTGGTGGCCTGGCGCTCCGCGTCGTTGAAGTACGCGGGGACGGTGATGACCGCGTCGGCCACCTTCTCGCCCAGGTAGGCCTCGGCGTCCCGCTTCAGCTTCTGCAGCACGAAGGCGCTGATCTGCTGCGGGTTGAAGTCCTTGCCGTCCAGGTTGATCTTCCAGTCGGTGCCCATGTGGCGCTTGACCGACCGGATGGTCCTGTCGACGTTCGTGACCGCCTGACGCTTGGCGACCTCGCCGACCAGCACCTCGCCGTTCTTCGCGAAGGCGACGACGGACGGCGTGGTCCTGGCGCCCTCTGCGTTGGTGATGACGGTGGGCTCGCCGCCCTCCAGAACGCTGACGACGGAGTTAGTCGTGCCCAGGTCGATGCCGACCGCACGTGCCATGGTGAGTTCCTCCAGCTGACTTGAGTGCAACGGACTCAACCATGCCAGGAGCCCGCCACAGAGTCAAGAGAGGTGAGTGGGCTCGGCTCAACTTTCAAGCGGGCGTGGGCCGCAGGGGACGGTCACCCCTCGGGGGTGCGCGCGACGGGACGGCTCCCGAGGGCCCCCGGGCCTCCGCCCACCGCTCCGGCCCCGCGGTCCGGGCCGCCCGTCCGCCCCCGCTGCGGCGCGGGAACCCGCGTGAACGTGGCGCACTCCTCCGCGCCCGCCGGGCCGCCCCGCGTTCCGGGGCCCGCCCCGACGGCCGGGCGGCGCACCCTCCGGCGCACCAGGCCACAGGCCACGACCGCACCGGCGACGGCCGCCGCCGCGCCCCACGCCGCGAGCGGCGGAGCCCACTCCAGGAACACCAGCACGGCGGGGACGGCCGCCCCGGCGGACAGCACGGCCACCACCACGGCAACGCCCCGGGGGGTGACTCCCGTTCCCCGCAGCCCCCGCGCCCAGCGCAGCCGCACGCTCACCAGCGGCACCGCGCCCAGGGCCGCCAGCACGCTCCCGCCCACTCCCGGACCCCGCCCGGCGAGCACGAGTACCGCGACGGCCGCCGGCACAAACCCCGTGAACAGGGCTCCCCCGCGCCCGGCGGTCACCCGCGCGGGGGCCGCGTTGTGCATCAGGAACCCGGTGAGCGCGGCCGCCAGCACGCACAGCAGCGCGGCCAGCCCGTCGCGCACGTCGGCGACCGCGCACACCCCGAGGGCGAAGGCCATGACGACGCCGGCGGTGCCCATCACCCCGTCGGCGTGGTCGAGGGCCACGAATCCATGGGCGACGAGCACGATCCAGCCGGCGGCGAGCAGACCGGCGGGGACACCGAGGACGTCGTAGGGCACCACCAGGGCCGCAGCGGCCGCCGGCACCCCGAACCGCAGCGTCCGGCGCGCCACGCGCGGCCACCGGCCCCCGGGGCGGGGCCGGGCGGGCCACAGGTCCTCGGCGAAGCCGGTCGCGGCGACGGCCGCCGCCGCGAGCAGCACGCGGGTGACCTCGCCGCCGAGGCGCGCCGCCCCGCTCCACTCACCGGCCCCGATCACCGCGCCGACCGTTCCCACGACCGCGAGTCCGCCCACCACGGGCACCCGCCGTCCGCGCCGCCCCACCACCACGACGCCCGCCCGCAGGCCGGGGCCCCGCAGCAGCGCGCACAGCGCGGCGGCGAGGAGAACGGCGGTGGTGGCGGCCACGATCCCGTAGAGCACGGAGTACACCGTAGGCGCATATGCCGCAATACCGTACGAATAACACGATCCGTTCGTGTGGTCCGTCCGCCGTGAGGCCCGCGGTCACGCCGCGGAGCGCGGCCGCGGGCGCGGCCGCAGGCACCTCCGCGGCCAGGCGCGCCTCAGCGACTCAGATCACCTCGCGTCCGGTTACATTGCGAAGCGGGATGCGGGTAGTCTCAGACGGACTGGATAAGTTACCGCTTAGTAATCTCGAGCTCAGTGACGTCGAGGCCGCCCCAGGAGCCCCAATGCAACTCGCCGCGATCATCGTGTCGCTGGTCCTGATCGTGGTCGGCGTGGCGCTGTTCGGCCGCGCCCTCCTCCAGCTCTACGCCTTCCATCGGCTCGGCCAGTCCGTGCCCGCCGGGACCCGCACCGACGAACCCGTCCAGCGCACGGTCACCGTGGCCAAGGAGTTCCTCGGCCACACCCGGATGAACCGCTGGGGCGTCGTCGGCGTCGCACACTGGTTCGTGGCGGTCGGCTTCCTCACCCTGCTGCTGACCATCGTCAACGCGATCGGGCAGCTCTTCCAGGCCGACTGGCTGCTGCCGGTCCTCGGCGACTGGGCCCCGTACAACGTCTTCGTCGAGTTCATCGGCACGATGACGGTCCTGGGCATCCTCGTCCTGATCGTGGTGCGCCAGCTCTCCCACCCGCGCAGGCCGGGCCGCAAGTCCCGGTTCGCGGGCTCCAACTTCGGCCAGGCGTACTTCGTCGAGACCGTCATCCTCATCGTCGGCGTCTGCATCTTCATGCTGCACGCGCTGGAGGGCGCCCAGCACCACGTGGACGCCTACGAGGCCTCGTTCTTCATTTCCTACCCGGTGGTGTCCTGGCTGCGGGGCACGGACCTGGACACGCTCCAGAACCTCACCTACTTCTTCGCCGGGCTGAAGATCGCCACCTCCTTCATCTGGATGATCGTGGTCGGCCTCAAGACCGACATGGGCGTCGCCTGGCACCGCTTCCTGGCCTTCCCGAACATCTGGTTCAAGCGGGAGGCCGAGGGCGGCACGGCGCTCGGCGCGCTGCAGCCCATGACCTCGGGCGGCAAGGAGATCGACTTCACCGACCCGGGCGACGACGACGTCTTCGGCGTCTCCCAGGTCGAGCACTTCTCCTGGAAGGGCCTGCTGGACTTCTCCACCTGCACCGAGTGCGGCCGCTGCCAGTCGCAGTGCCCCGCGTGGAACACCGGCAAGCCGCTCTCCCCGAAGCTGCTGATCATGTCGCTGCGCGACCACGCGCACGCCAAGGCGCCCTACCTGCTGGCCGGGGGCGGCAAGTCCATGGAGGGCGAGGAGAAGGCCTCCGAGGAGCAGCTCGAGGACGTTCCCGCCGCCGCCCTCGCGGAGGCCGAACGCCCGCTGATCGGCACGCTGGAGGAGAACGGGGTCATCGACCCCGACGTCCTGTGGTCCTGCACCACCTGCGGTGCCTGCGTCGAGCAGTGCCCGGTCGACATCGAGCACGTCGACCACATCGTCGACATGCGCCGCTACCAGGTGATGATCGAGTCCGCGTTCCCGTCCGAGGCGGGCACGATGCTCAAGAACCTGGAGAAGAAGGGCAACCCCTGGGGCCTGGCCAAGAAGCAGCGGCTGGAGTGGACCAAGGAGGTCGACTTCGAGATCCCCGTCGTCGGCCGTGACGTCGAGGACCTCACCGAGGTCGAGTACCTGTACTGGGTCGGCTGCGCGGGCGCCCTGGAGGACCGCGCGAAGAAGACCACCAAGGCCTTCGCCGAGCTGCTGCACATCGCGGGCGTCAAGTTCGCGATCATGGGCGGCGACGAGAAGTGCACCGGCGACTCCGCCCGCCGCCTGGGCAACGAGCCCCTGTTCCAGGAGCTCGGCATGGAGAACGTCATGACGCTGAACGCGGCGTTCGGCGAGGAGATGGACGACGACGGCAAGGTGACCCCCGAGTCCCGCAGGCCGAAGTCGGCGAAGAAGATCGTCGCCACCTGCCCGCACTGCCTCAACACGATCGGCAACGAGTACCCGCAGCTCGGCGGCGACTACGAGGTCATCCACCACACGCAGCTGCTCCAGCACCTCGTCGACGAGGGCAAGCTGGTCCCGGTGACGCCGGTCGAGGGCCTCATCACCTACCACGACCCGTGCTACCTGGGCCGCCACAACAAGATCTACACGCCGCCGCGCGAGATCATCGCGGGCGTGCCCGGACTGCGCAACGAGGAGATGCACCGCCACAAGGAGCGGGGCTTCTGCTGCGGCGCCGGTGGCGCGCGGATGTGGATGGAGGAGCGGATCGGCAAGCGCATCAACAACGAGCGCGTGGACGAGGCGCTGTCCCTCGATCCCGACATCGTCTCCACGGCCTGCCCGTTCTGCCTGGTGATGCTGACCGACTCGGTCAACGGCAAGAAGAACGAGGGGCAGGCGAAGGAGTCGGTCCAGGTCGTCGACGTCGCCCAGCTCCTGCTCACCTCGGTCAAGACCCCGGTGGACGAGCCGCCGGCGGGCACGGCGGACGGCGCGAAGGCGCCGGAACCCGAGCCGGTGAAGTGACGACGGTGACCCGCCGACGGTGACCCGACGACGATGACGTGAGGCAGGCGCCCCGGCGCCCTCACGTCCGCCCGGCCCCGCGCCCCGCCCAGGGGGCGCGGGGCCGCGTCGTTCCCGGCTTCTCGCACCGGCCTCACGGACCACGCCGACCACACCAGAACTTTGCCGAACACACGTACAACCCCCACACCACCTCGCCGGTCTCTTGATCGCCGAACCCTGGGTGACGCCGAGGACAACCTCAGGCGAACCCGGGCGATCCGGCACCACATTCACGTGGACGCCCGCGCGGGCGTTCCGCATGCCCAGGAGAATCCCGCATGCACAAGAGACTCAGGCTCACCCTCGCGACGGCCGCCGCGGCCACGCTGACGGGTGGTCTGCTCACCCTCTCCGCCGCCACCGCGAGCGCCGCCCCCACTCCCGGGGCCACCACCGCGGACGCCGACTTCAACGGCGACGGCCTCGGCGACGTCGCCACCTCCGCCACCCGCGCCTACGTGGACGGCAAGAAGGCCGCCGGCCAGATCACCGTCCTCTACGGAGGCGGCGGGCACACCACCATCAGCCAGAACAGCGCGGGCGTCCCCGGTGCCGCCGAGACGGAGGACTACTTCGGGTCCGACCTCGCCTACGGCGACTTCGACGGCGACGGCTACGACGACCTCGCCACCGGCGCGGGCGGCGAGGACGTGGGCGACGACGTCGACGGCGGCACGGCCGTCATCCTGTGGGGCTCCGCCTCCGGCCTGCACGGCGGCACCACCGTCAAGGACCCCCGCCCCACCAAGCACGACCGCTTCGGCGGCATCCTGGAGGCCGCCGACCTCAACGGCGACGGCCGCGTCGACCTCGCGCTCGGGACGACCACCTCCGCCACCGTCGACATCTACCGCGGCGGCTTCACCCGCGGCGGCTCCACCGGCGGCCAGTACACACTCCTCCCGCCCATCCTCAGCGGCAACGGCGACGGCCTGCGGAACCTGCACTCCGGCGACGCCAACGGCGACGGCATCGAGGACCTGATCGTCAACGGCTACGAGAACGACACCTACGACGCCTACGACGCCAACTTCTGGTTCCCGGGCTCCTCCTCGGGCGTCCGCGCGGGCACCTCCCAGAAGCTGCCCGCCGGCTTCGTCACCGACGTCGGCGACACCGACGGCGACGGCTACGGCGACATCATCTACGGCATCGGCTGGGACGACGGCATCGCGGGCGCGCGCAAGGGCGGCGCCGTCCTGATCGGCCACGGCTCGGCCGACGGCCCCGCCTACGGCGACCAGCAGTCCTTCAGCCAGGACACCTCGGGCGTGCCCGGCGGCGGCGAGAAGGGCGACTCCTTCGGCGCCGAGCTCGACCTCGGCGACATCAACGGCGACGGGCACCTCGACCTGGTCGTCGGCACCCCCGGCGAGGACCTGGACGGCGTCAAGGACGCCGGCGCGGTCACCATCCTGTACGGCGCGGCCGACGGCTCCGGCATCACCGGCACCGGCGCGAAGATGCTCTCCCAGGACAGCCCCGGCGTCCCCAACTCCGACGAGACGGGCGACTTCTTCGGCTCCGACGTCCACGTCGACGACCTGGACAGCGACGGACTGGGCGACGTCGTCGTGGGCGCGAGCGGCGAGAACAGCGACAACGGCGCGGTCTACCCGCTGCTTTCGGGCAGCGACGGCTCCCTGAAGGGCACCGCGGGCATCTACGTCTCCACGGTCGGCGTCTCCGGCTCCGGAACGCCGCTCCTGGGCAACAACTTCGCGGACTGACACCGGCCCCGCACGTCCCACCGTCCCTCCACGGGGGCGCCCCGCGCGGGGCGCCCCCGCAGGCCCAGGAGAAACCCGCATGCAGCAGCGTTCGAGACTCGCCCTCGCCACGGCCACCGCGGCCGTCCTGACGGGCGGTCTGCTCACCTTCACGGCCACCACCGCGACGGCGGCCGACTCCACCACGGTCGCGCAGGCCGACTTCAACGGCGACGGCATCGGCGACGTCGCCTTCTCCGCCGCCGGCGCCTACGTCTCCGGCCTCAAGAACGCCGGACAGGTCGTCGTCCTCTACGGCACCCCCACCGGCGTCGGCGCCGCGAAGCGGTCCGTGCTCAGCCAGGACAGCGCCGGCGTCCCCGGCGGCTCCGAGAAGGGCGACGCCTTCGGCTCGGAGACCGCCTACGGCGACTTCAACCACGACGGCTACGACGACCTCGCCGTCGGCACCCCGCACGAGAAGGTCTCCGGCGACACCGACGGCGGCACCGTCGCCGTGCTGTGGGGCTCGGCGAACGGCCTCACCGGCAAGGGCGTCACCGTCCCCGACCCGGCCGCCTCCTCGCACGACCTGTGGGGCAAGTACCTCGCCGCGGGCGACTTCGACGGCGACGGCCGCGACGACCTCGCCGTCGCCAACTCCTCCAGCACCGTCTACGTCTACAAGGGCGGCATCACCGCCTCCGGCGCGGCCGGCACCGCCCGCTCCACCGTCAAGCCGCCCGTCCAGTCCGGCGGCGACACCGGCCCGCTCAACCTGACCGCGGGCGACGTCAACGGCGACGGGCGGACCGACCTCGTCGTCGACGGCTTCGAGACGGACAGCGAGTACGGCTGGAACGCCAACTACTTCCTGCCCGGCACCGCGAACGGCCCCAGCACCGCCGCCGCCGAGAAGCTGCGCCCCGGCGTCATCACCGCGATCGGCGACGTCAACGGCGACGGGTACGGCGACATCGTCAGCGGCGCCTACTGGGACCACAGGACCGCGGACGGCACCACGATCCCCAACTCCACGGACGGCGGCCGCGCCCACCTCACCTACGGCTCCGCCACGGGCCCCGCCGGCACGGCGACCCTCACACAGGACACCGGCAACGTCCCCGGCGGGTCCGAGAAGGGCGACTTCTTCGCCGCCGAGCTCGACCTCGGCGACATCAACGGCGACGGCTACCAGGACCTGGTCGTCGGCGCCCCCGGCGAGGACCTGGGCGGCGTCGAGGACACCGGCGCCCTCACCGTGCTCTACGGCTCGGCGAGCGGCATCGACACCACCTCGGGCGCCCAGTTCTTCGCCCAGTCCACGGCGGGCGTCCCGGGCGGCGACGAGGAGTACGACTCCCTCGGCACCGACGTCAAGCTCGACGACGTCAACGGTGACGGCCGCGCGGACCTGATCGCCGGCTCCTGGGAGAACGCCGGCAACGGCTCGGTCCTGCTGCTCCCCTCCGACGGGACCAGGATCGTCACCACCGGCAGCCGCACGATCTCCCCGAGCGCGGCCGGCGTGGCCACCACGGGCACGCCCAACTTCGGCGCCAACTTCGCCGACTGACGGACCTCTCACGGCCGGTCCTCACACCGAGCCGACCGACTGACCGGCCGGCCGGCACGGGGCGGGCCTCCACCGCGAGGCCCGCCCCGCCCCCGTACCGGGTGCGCGCCGCGCGCGCGGAACCGGCACACCACCCACCCCTCTCACCGGGAGCCCCCGTGCGCCACACCCGCGCCCTCCTGCTGGCCGCCCCCCTGGTCGCCGGCCTGCTCAGCCCGCTCACCCTGACCGCCCCGGCCTCCGCCGCACCCGCCGCGCACGGCGACGACTTCGACGGCGACGGCTACCGGGACTACGCCACCCCGTCCTACGACAGCCTGGGCGGCGGCGTCCGCGTCACCTTCGGCACGGCCACCGGCCCCGGCACCCGGACCCAGTACATCGACCAGTCGAGCAGCGGCGTGCCCGGCGCCGACGAGGCCGACGACATGTTCGGCGAGGTCCGCGCCGCCGCCGACCTCGACGGCGACGGCTACGGCGACCTCGTGGTCGCCGCCCGCGGCGAGGACGTCAGCGGCCGCGAGGACCAGGGCGCCGTGACCGTCCTGTGGGGCGGCGCCAAGGGCCTCGAGGGCGGCACCACGATCCCCGGCAAGGCGCCCAAGCAGTCCTACGGCTACATGGGCGACGACCTCGCCACCGGCGACTTCGACGGCGACGGCAAGCAGGACCTGGCCCTCGTCAACGCCGGGAAGACCTACGTCTACCGCGGCCCCATCACCCGCTCCGGCACCACCGGTTCCGTCACCACGCTGGACAAGACGGGCTTCGACTCCAGCCACCTGATCGCGGGCAAGGTCGACCGGGACGCCAAGACCGACCTCGTCATCGTCGGCGCCGCCTTCTCCGGGACCAGGGAGACCGCCGACGCCTGGTTCGTCAAGGGCGGCAAGACCCTCACCCCGGGCCCCTCGCTCCAGGTCAACTCCGGCACCGAGGGCGGCGGCGACGGCGTCATCGCCGACTTCGACAAGGACGGCTACGGCGACATCGCCGTCGGCACCCCCGGCTGGTCCGGGTACAAGGGCCGCGTCACCCTCTGGTACGGCTCCTCCTCGGGCCCCTCCACCAGCGCCCGCATCACCCAGTCCACGAGCGACGTCGCGGGCACCCCCGAGCCGGACGACTCGTTCGGCGCGAGCGTGTCGGCCGGCGACGTGGACGGCGACGGCTACCAGGACCTGGCCGTCGGCGTGTACGGCGAGGCCATCGGCGACGTCGAGTACGCGGGCGGCGTGCACCTGCTGCGCGGCGGCTCCTCCGGCGTCACCGGCAAGAAGTCCCAGTGGTTCGCCCGCAACACCGCGGGCGTGCCCGGCGCCGTCGAGGGCGACGACTCCTTCGGCGCCACCGTCCGCCTGCGCGACACCGACCGGGACGGCCACGCCGACCTGTGGGTCCACGGGATGTACGGCGGGCTGCGCCTGCCCGGCGCGACGTCCGGCCTCACCACGACGGGCATCGCCGAGGTGGGCTCCGATCTGGTGGAGGGCCTCCTGCAGTAGCGGAGGGGCAACCCGCGACCAACCTCAGTTCCCGTCCCCCGCACACCCGTTGACACCCCCGATCCCGTCCCCGGTGTCACCCCTAGGGGATGTCACAGCTCGGACGCAAAGCCGCCGCGGGGGACGGGGCCCGGGCCCGCGGCACCGGCGGACCAGGTACGTTCGAAGGCGTGGCTGGATTCAGGAGCGGACGCGGCGGCCAGAACAACGGCCGAGGACCTCAGGCGCGCGGGCAGCAGGCCCCGTACGGACAGCAGGCGCCGCGCGGACCGAGCGGTGGCCCGGGCTACGGCTACCCGCAGGCGGGGGCGCCGCAGTACGGCCCCGGCCCCGGGCAGCGCCCGTACGCGGGCGGCCCGCGGCCGCCCTACGGCGCCCCGCAGGGTTACGGCGCGGGCGGCGGCCCCGACCACGGCGAGCCGGAGTACTTCGGCGACGACCCGCACGGCGGCTACGCCCAGGGCCCCGGCGCGGACCCGTACGCGGCGAACAACCCCGGGCACACCCAGGCCTTCTCCCTGGACGAGGACCACTTCACCCAGGGCGAGACCTACCACGCCGGCCAGGCGCCGGCCGCCCCGATCGGCCCCCGGCTGCACTGGAAGGACCTGCTGCGCGGCATCGTGCTCTCGCCGGGCCAGACCTTCCTGCGGATGCGCGACTACACGATGTGGGGCCCGGCCCTCGTCGTCACCTTCCTCTACGGCCTGCTCGCCGTCTTCGGCTTCGACAAGGCGCGCGAGGACGTGCTCGACGCCACGCTGTCCAGCGCCGTGCCGCTCGTCCTGACGACGGGTGTGGCGATGGTGATCAGCTCCTTCGTCCTCGGCGTGGTCACCCACACCCTGGCCCGTCAGCTCGGCGGCAACGGGGCCTGGCAGCCGACGGTCGGGCTCTCCATGCTGATCATGTCCCTCACGGACCTGCCCCGCCTGGTGGTCGCGATGTTCGCGGGCGGCGACGCCTCGTTCGTCCAGATCCTCGGCTGGGTCACCTGGGTCGCGGCCGGGGCGCTGCTGACCCTGATGGTCTCCCGCTCGCACGACCTGCCCTGGCCGAAGGCGCTGGGCGCCTCCGCGATCCAGCTCATCGCGATCCTGTCGATCGTCAAGCTCGGCACGTTCTGAACCCCCGGGGTCCACGGGCCCCCGGCACGGAGAAGGGCCCCCGGGACATCCCGGGGGCCCTTCTCACGTCGGCCTCGTGGGCCTCGACCGCCTCAGCGGCCTCTCGGCCTCGTCGGCCTCGTCACCTCTTGTCCGCCGTGACCGGTACCGCGCTGCGGAGCCGGGCACACCGTGGGCACCGGACGAGCCGGCCGGGCCCGAGCCGTTCCGCCTGCTGCATCGGGAACGAAACGGTGGTGAACACGTGCCCTTCGGCACAGCGGACGACGGTGCGCTCCATCAAGTCCTGCGATCCCTTCCCCAAAGGCCGCATCGGGCGCTCTCCCGCCCGAGGGCTGTTTCCTGCCTTGCCTGACACCCTGCTTCTCGGCTTCCCGCCCGAGGACACATACTTCTCGTGCGCCGACGAAAGCCACGTTACGGCATCAAAGGAACGCCTCTCGCGGGCGGCATTCCGGCCCCGCGCGCGACGTCCGAACGGCCCCCACCGTACGCCCCGACTCCCGTCCGCACAGCCCCGTCCAGGTGGCACGGCGTGGCTCGCCGGCACCCGCCCGGACCGGCTCGCACACCGCGCAGCGGACGACGCCCGGACCCGCATCACGGCAGGTCACGGGCCGGACACACGGACATCCGCCGGGGTTCCCGCGGCAGGACCGCGGACGGGGTGCGGGACTCGGAGCGCCGGGACGCGCAGAGTAGTCTGGGGCCAGTCCGGGGCGCGAGGGGCACCGGGAACGCAGGACCAGGGAACGCAGTACCGCACACGCAGGGACGACGACAGGACGGGCGCCGCGCGATGAGCTTGCCACACCACCTGTCCCCGGCCGTCCGGGAGCCGGGCGCGGAGAACCCCGCCGTCACCCGCCGCCTCCTCGACGCCTACCTCGCCTCCGCGCTGACCGGACTCGACTCCGAGCAGCGCACCCACCTGTTCGACATCTCGGACACCGTGGCCGAGGTCTGTCTGCGGCACGACGTGCGGCTCTACGAACCCCGGAAGGTCACGGACCCGGTCCACCACACCTCCGTCCCGGACGTCGAGGTCTTCCGCACGGACCGCCACCGGGTCATCCGCTCCGACTTCCTGGTCTACCTCGCCCACCACCCGAGCACCGGAGCCGGGCAGGAACTGGTCTTCGCCCAGGAGGCCGTCGTCCCGATCCTGGTGATCGCGCACATGGACACCCGGATCAGCCGCATGGTCACCGGCATCCCTGGTCCGCTCACCCTGGTCCGGTACGGTTCCGTGGCCGAGCTCGGGAAGCGGCTGGACCAGGAGATCGGCGAACTGCGCCCGCAGTTGCTGCGCCGCCGGGAGGCCGTCGAGAGGCTCGACGAGAACCGCGTCGGCGCCCGGATGCGGGCGCTGCGGGAGCAGCGGGGGATGACCCGCCGCCAGGTCGCGGAGGCCACGAGGATCCCGGGCGCCTTCGGCGCGGAGCAGCTCAGGGAGTGGGAGCAGCACAGCGACCGCCTGAACAATCTCAGCCTGGCCCTCCTCGAGGAGATCGCCTTCGCCCTGGGAGTGAGCGTGCGGGACCTCCTCTGACCACCGCCGCCCGCGCCTCGCGGGAGGCCGCAGGACACCGAAGGCCGGCCGAGGAAAGCCGACGGGCGTCGAGGGACGCCCGGGGACGTCGACGGACGTCGAGAGACGTCGAAGGAAGGGAACCCCCGTGGAATACGGCGCCTACGAGGACCGTGCGCCCGACGAGCAGTACCGCAGGATCCTGGGCGCCATCCTGGAGAGCGGCATCCCCGTGCCGACCCGGCAGGGCCCCGAGGCGCTGACCCTGATGCAGCAGACGATGAGCTTCGACCTGGCGAACGGCTTCCCCGTCATCACCGAGCGCAGCCTCGCCCGCTTCTGGCGCAAGCCCATCGGCGAACTCTGCGCGTTCATCAACGGCGCCCGGACCCTCGACGCGCTCGCCGAGTTCGGCTGCGACTGGTGGGGCCCCTGGGCGAGCGAGGGCAAGACCTCCCGCCGCGGCCTTCCCCCCGGCGACCTGGGCCCCGGCTCCTACGGCGGGGCGTTCCACGACTTCCCCACGGCGGAGGGCCCCGGCTTCGACCAGTTCCGGCACCTCGTCGAGCAGCTCCGCGAACTCCCCGGCGACCGCACGCACTTCGTCAGCCCGTGGATCCCGCAGTACCAGGTCCGCGGCGAGGGCAAGACCCCGAAGACGACGATCTCCCCCTGCCACGGCTGGGTCCACGTCCGCGTCCTCGGCGGGAAGCTGCACCTTCACATGTTCCAGCGCTCCGGCGACGTACCCGTCGGCGTGCCGTCCAACATGATCCAGTACGCGGCCCTGCTGCTGATGCTCGAACACCTCACGGGCATCCCGGCCGCCCGCTATTACCACACGATCTCGGACGCCCACGTCTACGCGGACCAGGTGGACCGCGTCCGGGGCATGCTCGACCGGGAGCCGCGCAGGCTGCCGACGGTCACGCTCAACGAGAGCGGACGCCGGGTGAAGGACATCCACGACTTCCGCCCCGAGCACTTCGACCTCGCGGACTACGACCCGCACCCCGCCATCGGCTCCATCCCGGTGGCGACATGATCACCTCGCTGATCGTCGCCGCCGCGGAGAACGACGTCATCGGCGTCGACGGGGACCTGCCCTGGCACATCCCCGGGGACCTGCGGCACTTCAAGCGGCTCACGCAGGGCCACGCGGTGGTGCTGGGCCGGCTGACCCACGAGTCCATCCTGGCCCGCCTCGGCCGGCCCCTCCCGCGCCGCACGAACGTGGTGGTGAGCCGGTCCCCGCACCCGGAGAACGCGGAGACGGCCGGGGGCGCGGGTACGACGGCTGGGACCGCCGGTGCGACGGGTACGCCTGAGACGGCGGCCGGGAGCGCGGCGCACGCCGGGGGCGTGCGCTGGGAGCGTTCGGTGGCCTCGGCACTGGCCACCGCCGAGGCCCTGGAGCGGGCCGCCGGCACCGACGAGGTCTGCGTGATCGGCGGCGCCTCCGTCTACCGGCAGGCGCTGCCGTTCGTCGACCGCGTCCACCTCACCCGCGTCCACCTGCGGGTCGAGGGCGACACCCGGATGCCCGAGGGATGGCTGGAGGGCTTAGAGGAGGTCTCGCGCCTCGACGTGCCGGCCGAGGGCCCGGTCCCGGCCCACTCCTTCCTGTGCCTCGAAAGGCCGCCGCGGTGAGCCTCTACTACTTCGGCAACTGCCGGACGGAGGAGCAGCGGGCGGAGATGGAGCGGCTCGACGCCGCCGGCATCTGCCTGTTCTGCCCCGAGGTCCTGCGCGCCCATGAGAAGCAGCAGGTGCTGTGGGAGACCGCGCACTGGATGGTCACCCCCAACGAGTTCCCGTACGCCGGGACCCGGCTGCATCTCCTCCTCATCCCCAAGGAGCACGTGACCGACCTGCTCGACCTCTCCCCCGCCGCCCGGGCGGACTTCTGGGAGGTCCTGGGCGCGGTGCGCGAGAGGTACGGCCTGAGCAACTACGGCCTCGGCTCCCGCAACGGCGACTCCCGCTACACCGGCGGCACCATCAGGCACCTGCATGTGCACGTGCTGGTGGGAACGGGCGACGAGGACACCAGGGAGGAGGCCGAAGCCGACGAGGGCGCCGCCCCGGCGGCCTTCACCCCGGTCCGCATGAAGTTCAGCTCGACGCCGCACCGCTCGTAGGGGGCCCGGACGGGTCCCGCGCCATGTCGACCCAGACCAGCTCGACACCCCCCGCCCGCAGGATCTCCTCCCCGTCCAGCATCGCGTAGGGCCCGGCGAAGTAGCAGGCCCGGAACCCGGCCTCGACGACGAGCCGCGCGCAGGCCGGGCAGGGGAACGTACTGACGTAGAGGTCCGCGCCCGCCAGGCTCATGCCCTCGCCCGCCGCGCCCGCCACCAGGGACGCCTCGGCGTGGATGGCCGTGGACAGATCCGTCCGCACCCCCCGGCTGAACTCGTTGCGCGGATCGCCGTCGATGTAGGGCGCGTACTCGGTGGGGTGGTGATGGTTGTGCGCGACCCGGAGCACCTCCCCGTCCCGCGCGGCGACCGCGCCCACCTGCCGCCACCAGTCCGAGCTGCGCCCGGCCTCGCGCAGCGCCCCGGCCATGAACCGCCGGTCCAGCGCCGACCGCGAGATCCGCTCGTCGAACCCGGCGGGCTTCCCCGCGCGGCTCCACTCCCGGTCCCAGCGCAGGAACGTCGACTCGAAGCGGAGCTCGGCCCCGTCGGGGAAGTCCTCGCGCGCGGCGAGCAGATGCATGACCTCCTCGTCCGGCAGGACCACCAGATCGGCGCGGACGGCACCGGCGGCGAGACCGGCAGGCTCCAGCACCCGCACCTCGGTCCCCGGCACGATCACCCGGGCGTGCCGGGCGGCCCGCTCGGGGTCGAGGGCGCGGATGTCCTTGCCGAGCTTGGGGAACACCTCGGCGAAGCCGCGTCCGAGCACGAGGATCTCGTCGGAGTCGGCGTGCCGGGTCAGGAACTCCTCGTACCCGGCATGCACGACGGGCAGGTAGAGGATCGTCTGCTTCACGCCGCGCTCAGTCTTCCCGGCGCCCGGAACCGTCGCCGCCGCGATCGCTGAGGCCGAGCTGGATGCGGCGCAGCCGGGCGGAGGTGCTGACGGTCGCCATCCGGTCCAGCACCTCGACGCGCCCGCAGTACGCGTCCTCGAGCTCGGCGATCTCCTCGGCGGTGTAGGTGTCCGCCGTGGCCACGAGCACGTCGGGCCGCACGGCCTCGATCAGGCTCCACCGGGGGTGATCGACCTGCTTGAGCGTGACGAGCCCCACCCCGCGCTGGTGCGTCACCATCCGCAGCCGCTCCATCTCCGGCACGGCGGGCCGGTTGGGCCCCTTGCGCCGCCGGATCTTCTCGTCGCTGTCGAGGCCGACGATGAGGAAGTCGCCGAATTTGCGGGCGGCCTCCAGATACATGGAGTGTCCCTCGTGGATGATGTCGAAGGAGCCGCTGGTGAGCACCACACGCATCCCCAGCACGCGCAGCGCGTCGACGATCTCGGTGATCCGCTTGTACTCCGGCACGAAACGCAGGTCGAAATTGGACTCGTCGCCGAACAGATAGTTGCCGAACATCGCGTCCTCGGCGCCCTCGCGCACGGATCCCTGGGCCCGCCGACCGTTCTCGAACCTGCTCGTCATGTTCCTCGTGGCCTCACCGGGACCAGTGCGGGACGAACCGGAGGAACACCTTCCACCGGCCCCGCCGCAACGATCACTGCACCCGTCGTCGTGTGTGGTAGCGCTTCGATGGTAGCCGCGCGGGCACCCCAGTGGCCCCCCGAGTCGGCAGCCGCCCCTGCCGCACCACTCCGGCGCGCACGGCGGCGTCACGGGGCGAGCCGCACGCCTTCCCCCTCGGCGGGCCCGACCTTAGGGTGTCGATCAACTCCGGCGACTCCGGAGCGCGAGGAGGGGGGCCACGCGATGGTGCGAGGAAATTCCAGGCGGCAACGGGGTACGGGGACCCTGCTCTCCCAGCAGGACCTGCTCGCCGAACTGACCCGCTCCGAACGGATCTTCCGCGCCGGTACCTGGAAGCCCGAACAGCTGCTGGGCGCCGGCTACTCGGTACGTCTGAGCGACGACCTGCTGGTCATCCCGGACAGCCCCGGGGACTCCCGGTACACGGCCGTCAAGGGGGAGAATGTCGTACCCGAGTTCACACTGGCGCCGGGCGACACCGCGCTGATCTCCACGATCGAGAGGTTCTCGCTCGACTTCGACATCACCGCGACCATCGGCGACCGTTTCGGCCTCGCCGCCAAGGGACTCCTCGTCCTGCACGGCTCCTCCGTCCACCCCGGCTACGGCAGGGCGGAAGACCCGGAGGACGGCACCTGGCACCCCAAGGACGACGAACGCCTGTACTTCATCGTGGCGAACGTCGGCCCGAAGAACATCACGATGCGCAAGGGCGACGCCCTGGCGCACCTGCACTTCTTCGACATCGACCGCATTCCCGAAGGCCCCGTCCCCAACGTCGGCTTCGAGCACCTGAGCACCCTGTTCGGCGCGGGGCAGCACCGGGAGGACGGCGGCCTCTCCTACTTCCGCGACGTCAAGGACCTCCGCGCCGAGCTGGAGGCAGAGCGGGCCCGCACCGAGGCACGCCTGTCCGAACTCACCCGCGCCCTCGCGGACAACCAGGCCGAGACGACCCGCCAGGTGACCGAGACGCAAAGGGACGTGAACCGCGTCACCGACACCAGCAACATGATCGTCGTCTTCGGCGTCTTCCTGATCACGACCACACTGCTGGGCGTGGTCCTGGTCATGCTCGGCTCCCTCGCCGACAAGCTCGGCGAGCTCGACACCTGGAAGACGGCCCTGCTCTCCACCCTGGCCGTCCTGTACGCCGGCACGTCCGTCACCGGCGTCGTCCTGGTCGCAAGAGCCGCCGGCCGCGGGGTCTTCGGCCGCCGAGCCGACCGCCGAGGTGACACGGGGGAGTGACTCCGCGCCCCCACCGACATGCGGTAGAGTGAGCGAGCACTCGGGCACCGATCATCGGCGCCCGGCGCGGGTGTAGTTTAATGGTAGAACATCAGCTTCCCAAGCTGAGAGCGCGAGTTCGATTCTCGTCACCCGCTCCACGCGAAACCCCCAGGCCAGAGGCCCGGGGGTTCTTTGTTGTCTAGACCAGTGGGTGGGCTGCGCACCACAACCGCACCATAGGCGTCGGGCTAGCTGCCGGTGGACTTCTCCGTGTGGTGCGCTCGGCTGTCGTCGTGCTGCTTCGAGCGCTCGGCGCGGACCATGTCGTCCAGCCCAGCCGCCACATCCCGTTGCCGCTCCTCGTCGGAGTGCTGATAGATGAGCGCCGCCTTCTCGGAGGACTGGCCGGCCCGGACCATCGTGTCCTTGAGGGTGGCGCCCGAGCGGGTCGAGAGCGTGTGCCCGGTGTGCCGAAGGTCGTAGAAGCGGAAGCCGTCCGGAAGGCCGGCGGCCACCCGGGCCCGACGCCACTTCCGCCCGAAGGATGTACGCCTGAAGGGCGCCCCCTTCTCGCCGACGAAGACCAGGCCGTCGGGCCCCTTCTCGGCGAACCAGGCGAGGTGCTGCCTCACCTCCTTGTGGAGGAAGGCCGGGAGGACGACGGCACGGACACCCGCGTCCGACTTGGTCTCACCGGGAGCGCGCTTGCCGTTGGTCCGCTCCGGCTCGGCGACGCGGACGCGGATCACCATGCGGTCCTGGTCGACGTCCCGGCGGCGGAGACCGGCCAACTCCTCGGGCCGCATCGGACCGTACGCGCCGAGGTAGACCATGAGGCGCCACCGAATGCCGATCGCGTCCGCGAGAGCGTCGACCTGGGCGACGCTGGCGATGCGCCGCTCAGCGGCCGACTCCTTGCCCGCACCCTTGATGCGGCACGGGTTCCGGGAGATCAGGTCATCGTCCACGGCCGTCTCAAGAATGCCCTTGAGGAGTCGGTACGCCTTGGCCACGGTTGTCTTGGCTGTGGTGGTGCGGAGCCGTTCCGCCCGCCACTCGCGCACGCGAGGAGCGGTGATCTCGTCCAGGTCGAGCGCGCCGAACGTCGGAAGGATGTGGAGGCGCAACAGGTGCTTGTACAGATCCACCGTCCGCACAGCCAACTCCCGCTCCTCGACCCACTTCTCTGCGTAGACGCGGAAGTTGACCGCCCCGGCATCCGGCGCGCGCCAGTCACCGCGGCTGAGGTCCGCCTCAACCTGGGACAGCCAGACCTCTGCATCCTTCTTGGTGTCGAACGTCTCCTCGGAGCGAATGCGCTCGCCATCAGGCCCGAGGTACGACGCCGTCCACTGGCCTGACCGGTACTGCCGCACAGCACCGAAGCGCCGGCGCCTGCCCTTCTTGTTGGCCATCAGGCAGCCCTCCGCAGGACGGTACGACGGCGGAGCCGCACCGGCTCCACGGTGTGTGAGGCGATGTAGGCACGAACGGCGCTCTCGGGGATACGGACGTGCCGCCCGACCTTCACGTACCGGATGCGCCGTTCCTCGATGAGCCGCCGGGGAAAGCGGACGGAAGTGCCGAGCAGCTCGGCGACCTGGTCGACGGACAGGTAGCGGTCGTTCATGCGGTGGCCTCTCCTTCCGCGCTGGACGAGGGCTCACGCGTGGTGGCGAACCAGGTTTCCGCAGCAGTAAGGCCGGTTCCGGCGAAGCGCCAGTGCGAGAGGACGAGCACGGTGTCCGGGTCGGGCAGGGGGTGGCCCGCTTCGGCGGCGCGTTCGCGGGTGAGGGCTTCGTTGTGGTCGGCGCGTTCCTGGCGGAGGGCGCCGAGGGTGACGGAGTAGGCGCGGGACTTGGTGGAGAAGTGGCCGCGGAAGCCGAGCATGTGGGCCCACTTGCGCAGGCGGAGGTCTTCCAGTTCGGGGAGTGCGCCGAGGTGCCAGCAGGTGAGGATCAGGCGGCGGGCGTGGTCGGTGACGCCGGAGCCGATCAGGTCCGTGATGGGGCTGCGGATGGGGCGGTCGAGGGTGCCGGCGGTTTCGGCGCCCTTGGTGGCGTACTTGGCGATGTAGGCGGCGACGGCGCGGCTGGAGAGCTCCGAAGTGCCCGCGAAGTCGGCGGAACGGATGGGGCGGACGTCGAGCTGTGTGCCGAAGCGGAAGGCGTACGCGTGGCCGTCGAGGACGGGGCCGGGGGTTTCGGCGAGGCGGGCCGCCGTGCGGATGGCGTCGGTGAGGAGTTCGGTCGTGGCCCAGGCGGGCGGGGTGTCCTCGGCGCCGTCCGGGCCGTCGAGGCGGATCACGGCGTGGAAGTGGACGGCGCCGCGCCGCTGGTACTCGGCGACCTTGGCATAAGAGACCTTCAGGCAGTCGCGCAGCGCGGAGCGGGTGAGGCCCGCGCGGGAGGCAAGCTGTTGGCGCAGGTAGGTGGTGAAGCGGGCCCAGAGGGCACCGGCGTGCGCGTTCCACAGGACGGCCGCGCGGTAGTCGTAGCGGTCCGGGTCGAGCGGGGTGCCCAGGGCGGGGTCGTCGTCGGGGTGGGTGCGTCCGCAGCGGCAGCGTCCGCCGGCGGGGCGTTTGTGGACGGGGCCGAAGGAGGGGGCGGTGAAGGTGGCGAAGACGCGTGGGTGTTGGGCGACGGCCGGGCCGATACCCTTGCCGCCGCTCAGTCCGGCGGTGACGAGGTGGAAGGTGTCTTTGCGGTAGACCTCGGCGCAGGCCGCGCACCGTGTGGCGCGGCGGTTGTTGCAGCGGATGAGGAGCTGTCCGGCGGGAAGGTCGCGGTCGACGACTTCCCGGACGATCTCGCCGGTCGCGGCGTGGACGTCGAGGCGGTGGCCCTCCATTCGTACGGGCCGTTCGCAGCCGCCCAGGCGCTGGATCTGCCGGGCGTAGGAGCTGATGTCACCGTGCCGGGCGAGGGCGGTCAGGTGGCGGATGGCTCCGAGGGGAGCCGGGGCGTGCATGTGCGGATTCCTCCTTGCGGGGCGGCGGGTGTTCGCGACGTCCGCCCGGCCTGTCTGCCTGCCCGTCTTGTCGAGGGGGCTAGACAGTGTGGGCAGACGAGGCCGGGCGGAGCCGAGGGATCAGCGGCGGGTGAGCAGGGAGCGGATGACGACGGCGCAGACGGCGACGGAAGCGGCGGTGACGGCGACGGCCAGGAGCATGGAGACCAGGACGGCGCCGACGACCAGGGCCACGGCGGTCCCGCCGCCGACGAGGGCGAGCGCACTGCCGGGGGTGAGCTGTACGGCCGGGCGGGACGGCGCCGGGGCGGCGGAGGCCGGCGGCAGGGTCTGCGCGGCCGAGGTGATGGTGGTCGGCTCGATGACGGCGTGCGGGGTGACCAGGCCGGTGGGCTGGGGCATGGTCGGGATCTTCGGTCGGAACATGGGCGGATCTCCTTCCTGGGCGGGTTACTTGACGAAGTTGTCGATGACGGGGGCAAGGAGGCTGTCGGCGAGGAGGTAGCCGCCGAGGAGGAGGGCGGCGATGAGCCACCAGGGCGGGCGGATGAGCTTGACGCCGAGGACTTCGATGCAGAGCAGGGCGAGCCAGAGCGGGACGTCCATGCGATAGGTCTCCTGTCAGGCGGAGCAGCGGTGGGTACGGGCGGCGAGTTCGGCGGCGGCGCGGCTGTCGTACTCGGCGGAGAAGTCGCAGCGGGGCGCGGTGCAGGCGGCGAGGTGGCGGTGCTTGCCGCGGTCGAGGTAGGAGGCGACGTTCACGGGGCCGATACGGCGGACGTTGCGGAAGCGGCGGTGCATGGCGGTGCTCCTCTCAGAGGTGGGCGGCGACGGATGCGGTCATGGAGGGGGGCAGGCCGAGCCGGGCGCGTACAGCGTCGGGGTCGGCGGGACGGCCGGTGGCGGAGTGGTGTTCGTCGGCCAGGGCCCGGACGCGGTCGACGAGGGCGGGCGGCAGGGCAACGGAGGGAACGGGCGCCGGAACGGTGACCGGTTCGGCGGTGATCTCGGGAGTGGACTCGGGGTCGGTGGACGGTGCCGGGAGCGCGTCCCGGTCGGTCGTGCCGACGGCGGCCGGGGCGGGGTGCTGTTCCTCGTGCGCGTCGGTCGACGGGGCCGAGGAGTCAGGGACGGTCGGCGCTTCCGTGCTGCCGTGTGGGGTGTGGGCGAGGAGTGTGCCGCCGAAGAAGGCGATGGCGGGCCAGCCCGCGACGACGACGCGGAGCGAGGCGGGGACGTGGTCGAGGTCGAGGAGCCCGGCGGTGGCGACGTTGGCGCCCAGCGATGCGGCCAGGGCCACCAGGAACCACAGGCGCGGTCCCCCGGCCGCCTGCCCCGCCCGCTGCGCTTGCCGCATCCGGCGCCAGGCGGCGACCAGCAGCAGGTCGACGCTGACCGGGTAGGCCCACGCCTTCCACCCGCCCTGTCCGGCCGCCGAGGCGAGGTCGTGCAGGTGGGAGAAGGACACGGCGCCGGCGATGACGGCCTGAACGATCACGGCATCCACGCGGACCAGGTGGGCACGCATCAGCTCGAATCCCCTTCCGCGCGCTCAGTTGGCGGACTTGAGCGCGTCGGCACGCTCACGGGCGAGGCGGGCCACCTCGGCGGCGTCGGCGTCACCGGGAGAGGCCGCCGCGATGCGCTCCATCAGGTCCGCCTTCCGCTCCATGAGCGCGGCGTACTCGGCGGAGTCGGCGCCGTTCTCGCGGAACGTCTGGAGGTCGGCGAGGAACGCGTTGACCTCGGAAATGGTGGGGCGTGACATGGCTTTCCTTCCGGTTTCAGACATGGGTGGGGTAGGGACGCGGCGCGAGGCGGTCACGCCGACCGTGGAGAGAAGGGGGTGCGGCTACTCGGTCACCGGGCGAGCGGTGGGCACGGCAGCGGTCGAGGAGGACGGCCCGGCCGCTTCGACGGCGACGGCGGGCCGGAAGGCGTCGAGCCGGGGCAGTTCGGGCACCAGGGCGGCGGTGTCGTGGCAGACGGCCGCCGCATCGTCGAGCGTGAGGTGTGGGGAGCGGACGCGGGACCAGCCGCCGGAGGAGTCCCCGACGACGGCGACGCCGGGGCGCTCGGCCGGGATGGCGGTCGCGGCCAGCGCGGCCTCAGGGGAGATGTCGGCGAGCGCCATGTTCGCCGAGGCTTCGTCGTTGACGCGGTGGCAGATGCGGCCGGAGAGCTGAGCGCGCAGCATCGTGGCGCCCTTGCCCAGTTCGGCGCCGAAGCGCTGTCCGCACACCTCCAGGAAGATGCCGGCCGCGCGGCCGAGCTGGGCGAGGCGGATGAGCTTGGTGACCATCGCGTCCCTCCGCTTCTCGTCGTCCTTGCTCGCGGCCAGGAAGAGTTCGGCGACCTCGTCGACGACAACCACGACCGGCACCGGCCGCACCGCTTCCGGCAGCCCCCACACGTCCGAGGTGAGCACGGCGTCCGGACCGGCACCGCTCCGCAGACCGATGAGCCGGAACCGGGCCTCCATCTCCTCCAGCAGCACGTCGAGGAGTTCGTTCGCCCGGTCCGGGGTGTCCGCAAGCGCGGACAACCGGGGCGCGAACGGCGCCAGTTCGACGCCCCACTTGCAGTCGATGCCGACCAGGACGACCGACTGACGGGCCAGGCCGCACAGCAGGTTGCGCAGGTAGACGGACTTGCCGGACTGCGTGGCGCCGAGGATCAGTTCGTGCGGCACGGTGCGGAAGTCCCGCACGTGCCATACGCCGTCCTCCCGCAGCGCCAGCGGCAGGCACAGCGGACCGTCTCCCAGCCGATGCCGGGCGGGCCGCACTTCGGAGAGCACGTCCCAGCCGACCAGCCGTAGTTCCAGCCGCCCCGGTTTCGTGGGCCGGACGTGCACGGCGTGGGCGCCCCAGGCGTGCCGCAGCCGGTCGGCCGAGGCGGCGAAGTCCTCGGGAGCCTGCCCGGCCGCCATCCGCAGCCGCATGACGAGCCCGGACCCGGTCGGCCGGGGGAAGGAGTGGCGAGGAGGCACGGGTGCCGCCTGCCGCCCGATCATCCGGGCGGTGGCCCGGCGGACGGCCGAGGCCGGGACCGTCAGGCCGCAGGCGTCCATCGTTGCCCGGTAGGAGACGAGAACCCGCAGTGCGACGGCCGGATACCCGACCAGCCACCAGAACATCACCGGCATCCGACGGCGCACCACCAGCAGCGCGACAAGGACCAGCAGCACCGGGAGCAGCACCCGGACGGTGTCGGCCACGGCGATCAACCCTGCACCGACGCCGGGGCGTTGACCATGACCGCGTCGGCCCGGTAGGCGATGCCGTGCCGGGCCCGCCCGCCGAACTCGCTCTCCCACGGCCGGGCCACCAGACCCGACAGGACGACCGGCGCGCCCATCACCAGGCCCTCACCGATGCCCGGCTCAGGAACGGTCACCTTGATCATGTCCGAACCGCCGGCCGCGATGAACACCAGCTCCAGCACCATGAGCCGCTGGTTGGTCACCGGGTCCACGGCAACCTCACCGGTCTGCCGGTCCCGCACCTTCACCTCGGGCAGCTTCGTCACGAGGAGGGTGGCGGCCGAGGTGTCCACGGGGATCACACGCATTGTCTGTACCTCACTGAGTCGACGGATCTGCGTACCCCCCTAGACAACGCAAGGAGGGAGCCACCCCAACTGTCTAGGGGGGTCGACATTCAAGGTAACCGACGGGCCATCAACTGTCTAGGGGGGTATACGAGCGCGTGTCAGGTCGCGCCCGTGCGCGCTACGACAGCACCCAGTGAAGGACCGTCGCGTCGTCCCGCGCCTTCCCTCGCGGCCAGCGCCGACCGTCAGGGTCGCCGTCCTCGGCCTCACGCACGCTCCGAATCAGCTCATCCGGCCCGGAGGAGTCGAGGACCGCCAACGTCTCTTCCCAGTCGGAAAGTTCGAAGCGGTCGACGAGGCGCGTAGCCCCGTCGCTCAGCAATGTCACGGACGCCAGCGACTCCAGCGGAACCGTCCCCGTCAGCGCGTGTTCAGCCGCCCGCGGATCAGGACCGGCGATCCAGAAACCGCCCGACCGGTTCCGGAGCCCGGTCAGCGCATCGCGGTACTCGGCGAGCGCAGCGGCGTGTTCGGGCGAACCGGTAGGCAGCGCGTCGACCGGCCCGCGCAGCCGCGCGCCGACCTCGTCCAGGCGCCGGTCGGTGACCACGGTCGTACCGCCGTCCCGATCGGCCAGGAGAAGGGAGGAGTCGCCGAGGACGAGGTATTCCAGAGCTCCCGCGCCGAGCCGCGCGGCGACGACCGTACTCGTCGGGCTCGCCCGATACGCCAGGTCACAAGTGTCCTCATGCAGGGACCGGACGAGGCCGATGGAGTCGGCCAGGCACTCGGCGAGCGGCCGGGCGGGGTGCGGGGTGATGCTGCGGAGCAGCAGGGCCCCCAGCGTCGAGGAGAACCAGGCGACGCCGTGCGTGCACCCGGTTTCGTTTCCGCCGACGCCGGCCCCGTCGAGGAGTACGGCGGCGCCGGGGGCGGCCGCGGCGAAGTCCTCGTTTTCCCGGTCGGGGTCGGCGGGCAGTGTGGCGAGGGCAGTCCTCACGAGGACGCCTCTTCGTCGTGCCGGTAGAGCGGGCAGAGCAGTTCGACGGACTGCGGTTCGCTGGTCTCCGGGTCGTACTCGACGCCCACCAGCGTGGAGAATCGGCGGTCCCCCACCTGCCCCCACAGCGCGTTGAGGTCGTTGGCGAGCAGCTGCACGACGCCGAGCGAACCTTGCGTGTGAATGCCGGCGAGGGCCAGCAGCGAACCCCGGCCGTCCGGGCGCGAGAGCCTGCCGAGGTATCCGACGTCGTAGGGGCGGGCCGGATCGCTGTCCTGTCCTGAACGGTGCACGGTGCCGGTCTGCCGGTCCACTACCGTCCAGGGCCCGTCTTCCGCGCGCTCCCAGCGCAGTACCGGATCCTGTGCGTAGGTGTCCCACATCTCTTGCGACATGCGCGGGCCGCAGACGACGACCAGGCCCTCACGGTTGAGGTCGATCTCCCCCGTCACCGGCACATGTTCCGACGTCACGCCGAGACCGTAGGAGCGCGCCAGGTCCTCCAGCCGCTTGCCGGAGCTGACATCGTCCACGGCGACGACCGTCCGCCCGCGTTCGTCATCACGCCGCAGCGGAGTAGCAACGGTGACAGCACCCCGACCGAGGAAGGCCCCTTCCGGCGCCGGGCCGGTATGCCGGATCTGATGAATGCGCCCACGGCTCAGGCCGGCCTTCTCAGCGATCTGCGCGTACGACAATCCTTGCGCGTGCAGGTCCTGCACCACGCGCCGGCGGAGGCGGGCCAGCTCTGTCACCTCCTGCTGCGCGTCGGCCAGCCGGGTCGTGACCTCACGCAGGAGCAGATACGGATCATCAATCGCCATGATCCGTTGCAGCTCGTCCGACATGACCACACCTCCTGGATATATCCAAGAGTCTAGGGCCCTAGACGGAATGGGCGGGAGACGCCGACCCGTACGAACGTCGACCACGAAGAACCGAGACCGCCGCCGGGGCACACCCCGAGGGCTCACCCGGCACCACCCACAGCGCGACCCCGGACCATCCCCGAGCGGAGCACGCTCACGCGCCCTCCCGCGCCAACTCGGCCCACACCGTACGGCCGTCGGGCCATTCCTTGACGCCCCAGTCTTTGGCGCAGGCAGCGATGAGCAGCAGCCCACGGCCACCTTCTTCCTGATTGGTCACGTCGCACAGATGCGGCACGTGGGGGCCGCCCTGGTCGACCACCTCAAGGCGAACCAGGTCGTGACCGAAGGCGACGATCACGAGGAACCAGCCGCCGGCCGAACCGCTCAGCGAGTGCCGCACGGCGTTGGTGGCCAGCTCACTCACGATCAGGACGGCATCGTCGACGGGGCCCCGCTCGGCGAGCAGGGACGCCACGAAGTGACGGGCATGGGTCACCTCCTCGGCGAGGCCGGGGAAGGCACGGCACCACTTGGAGAGCATGGGAGAACACCTCAGTTCGTCTAGGGGGCTAGACAGCATGACGGCAGAGTATTCCCACGCTTACTCAAGGAGCTAGGCATCCAGAGGAATTATTCCTCTAAGGGGTGACGGTGTCTCCCCACTCCCGGAACTGCTTCATCACCCGCAACAGCAGCTCCCGCACCTCACCACCGAAGACCGCCGCCCCCTCGAACCGGCCGAATGTCTCCTCGTACGCGGCCACCTCGGCCAAGTCGACCGACACCCGCTCACGGTCGAACGTCTCCACCACGACCGCCCGCCGGTCGCACAACGTGAACCCATGCCGGGGCAACACCGGCACCGGCCGACGCCAGGGCACCACGCCGAGCCGTACCGTGCTCAGACTCTCGACAGCCAGCAGCCGGTCCAGCTGGGCGAGCATCAACGCCGGCGATCCCGGCCACGTCCGCAACACCGCTTCCGTCACCACGAACACCGACTCCCGACCCGGCTCATACAGCACACTCTGCCGCTCGACACGAGCGGCGACAGCACGACCGACCGCCTCAGGAGACGAACCCGGCGCACTCCCGAAGACGTGCCGGGCGTACTCCGCACTCTGGAGCATGGCAGGCAGGATGACGCACTGAAACGACCGCACCAGCCGAGCGGACCGAACCTCTTCGTCAACGCTCGCAGCGGCAGGAGCCAAGTCGTCTGCCAGTTGCTCAGAACCCGCGGCAGCGACCACGGCGGCCAGGAGGTCACGCACCTCGCGAGCCGACGACTCATCAAGGCCGAGGGCATCCAGGAGCCGGCCGAGAACATCGAAGCTCGGAACCATGCGCCCGGTCTCCACCTTGGACACAGTCGGCTGCCCCACACCAGCACGCTGCGCCAACACAGCACCTGTCAGGCCGGCCTCTGCCCGAAGCACACGAAGACGCCCACCAAGCGCCCTCATCAGCTCCCGCCGCTCACTCCCCATGCCCAGGGTTCTACACCACCAGCCAGCCGGACCATGATTCAAACTTTCTCTACTGGTTCAAGGCGGCTCGCTCCGCTCACCGCGCACGGCCCGGCCCCCGGCCGGGCCTGCGCTCCTGTCTCCGCCCCGCTCCAGCCCGGCCGGCGCCCGTGCCGCGCTCAAGGCAAGCAACCGCCTGATGCCAGAGAAGGGGTACGTCGCGGCTGGGGCGGTCGGCTCCGCGGCTTTACGGAGCCACTTTGGCGCGAGCCTCGCAGATCATGGCCCCAACGTCGTGCTTTACCGGGCAGGTCCACAGACTGCCCGACGCGCCGGAAGCTTACGGGGCCATGATCACTCGCGCCAAAGCAGCGCCACCCCAAAGCCGCTACGCCGACCTCTACCCTCGCGAACATAAGCCTGGCCGGGGCGAGGTCCGGGACCTACTCGTTCTCCTTGAGCCAATAGCTTTCATCCATCTTAGGATCGGGGACCAGTGGACTTTCTTCAATCCTCATCTGCGTGGTCTCCATACGCCATTCCTCAATTGCTTCGCGAGCATCATTGAGAGCATTGCACTGTTCAGCAGAGAGATAAAAACGGAAAGACTTCACGGCATCCCAGAGCCGGTTAACCCGCTCCAGCTCGGGAGGACGCTGTGGCGCCAGAGCAAGGTAAGCGGCCACAGCCCCATTAACTTCGCTTCTCAAAACACGACGCTGAAGATGTGGCAAAACGTCAATCCCGCCATCAGCGCTGTATACCACGACGATAGTCGCTGCTCGGCCGCTACCAAGATAGCGCACTGTGTTATTAAGTCGACTTCCCCGAGCAGGATCGCCTTCCCCCTTGGCTATACCGTCAAGGATCACACCGATCGCATGACAATTTCCCTTAGGGTCAAGCAGCACAGCGCCATCCATGTCGGTGAGCTGTGTAAGCAAGCTCGGTGAGAGCAGAGACGGCTCGACCGCCCATGACTGGGGGGACAGTCGCTTTGCTTCCCCTTCTGCATCTGCAGAGATTACGAGCATCGCACCATGTCGGTGTTTACCGATGGCGCGAGCCGCCTGCACCAAAACGTCGCCATCCGATTCAGTAAAGAGCCGATCGCATAGGTCAAGGAGGTATTTTTCATCGAGTACATGCTTAGGCAAACTTGGAATTCCGTCACGGACGGCGAGCAAAGCTGTGCCAGCATGCGACAACTCCCAGTAACCCCGCCTCAAAAACCTAACGCTGAAGACTGATTCGGTAGCAGGATCGTAGTCAGGGCTTACTGTTCCGAGTCCGTAAATTCTCTCTCCATCCGAAAGCACGTCAGCGGTAGGCCCACCTCCTTCCAGGAGTTTACGGATAGCAAGGGTATTGCGACTGTCGACTGGACTAGCTAACTTCACACTTACATCAATAGCTGAATTATCCGCTTCAGCCAACACCAAGCGTCCGGCACCTTCACGACCTTCATACGGCAGCGCCGAAAGCTGATTCATGAGCAAGTGAAAGTCACTCGCAAACCAATAATGGATGCAATACATCATAGTGCGCAACATATGTTCTGTGGCTGTTCGCACGATCTCACCTGTACTGGCACCCAAACTCAATTCAGAACCGGCCTCCGGCAAATACAAACTTTTCGCCGCTCGCCCGAGAATCTCCCAGATAATTGCATGAACGAGTGATTGAAGCACTGGCATTCGATCACTCATAGTTGTTGAGATCTGCGGCGCGCGAGCAACCGCCTGCTTGTCGGTTCCAATAATTACGTGCACATCATAGTCACCGACCTGCACAGAGTTACTAGCGAAGAAGATTCGCTCAGATTGCCCTTCCAATGACCCTAGGGTTTCTTCGAGAGTCTCTGCCCGCATCCGGTTCATCAGAGACTCCTGGCGGAGCTTGCTCACTCTCGGATGGCTATACAGAACGCTGCTCTCAGGATTATTTCTGTACTTCTCAACCGCGAGCCGCTGCACGTCAGAGAAATCCTCTGTCTTATAGAGGCCATCTCCCTGCTCTACACAGACCGGAAACTTGTGTCCGTCAGTCACCTCAAATCCGACGAGGATGCAACGAACATAGGTTTTAAACCCGATCTCCTCGAATGCACGCTCCACCTCGAATTCGACCGAAGATCGAAAGCTATGCTGGAAGCCCCACATGAATTGTTCGATGACGCGCCCGCCCATGGCACCCCCTATTTGTCGCCCACAAAAGGGCTCGTGTGGTTGAAGCCATCAGCCGCAAAGGCTGAGTCAGCACTGCTATAGCGGACAGGAGACCATTCAGAAAACCGCAACTCACCATCCGTGCGACGATCGGTGAAGTAGGCGCCTTCCAGCCCCTCCCCAAGCTGCGCACCAATATAAACCTCAGCGGCTCCCTTGTGGCGCTCGCTGCGGTCACGTACACCAGGCCGAGGCGTATTGACGTACTGCCAACTCAACCGCCAACGGCCGTCAGGATCATGAATGAGCTTGGCGTGCTCAGAAATCGACTTCGACTCTCCGGTGAAGAGCGTTACCGTCCACTTGGACGCCGACTGTGAGACATAAATAGCCGTAGGAATCGGTGGCACGTTCGAACCATCCGGGTGCACGTAAGAAGAGACCAGCTCACCACGCCACGTTCCGGAGATCAACGGCACCCCCGAAAAGTACCGCACAATTTTCCACTTCCAGATGAATCGCTCCCACAAGGCGAACGCTAGGGCAGCGACCGTTCCGGCAATGGAGTAAATGCGTAGTGGTACTTGCGAGAAACCCTGACCAGCGAGCAGCGCGAGCACTAGCCACACTAGTGCTGCGATACCGATACCAATGCGAGCCTTAATGTTCTCCATTACTTGAGCCCCAGATTCTGCCAAGTCTCCAACGCGAGGGTGTGAGCGTCGGCCATGGACCACTTCTGTCCCGGGCCGAACAGGGGCTTGATACCGTTCGGCTCGTACCAATCCTTGGCGAGGCCGTCAGGTTTCGTCTGGCTCCAAATATGGGCGACCACCGCTGCAATGTCGTCAGTCAACGGTGTAAGTCCGCCGTGATTGAAACGGTCATTAGGCACGCAGTAGACGAGACACTCCATGAAGTAGCTCGGCAAAGCTTCAATCTTGCCCGCAGCAACTAGGTCATTCTCCACACGCTTTAGAATGCGCACCATGCGCTTGTAACGGCGACCCGTGCCTCGCTCGTTCTTCTCCACCCCGTTGTCATACTGCTGTTCGGGATAGTTGATTACCCACTCGCCGTTTGTGCGTCGCGTTGTGGTGCCCTCGAAGTATCGAACTCTTCCTTGAGCATCGTAGTAGTACTTCCGATGCTCAAAGGACGGCACGACGTCAGCTTTCACGCGACCGCCGTTTTCGGCAATCTCGATGGCCGTGGAACCTGATGTATCACAGTCACTGCCATATGCGCTGCGCATGGCTGCCTCAAGCTCCGCACGGAAATCAGCTCCCTCGTAGCGCTTGCCGGCGAGGGGATGCCGTACGATCTTGTCCGACGGACGCAACGCGTCATCATTTAGATAATGGAATCCCTTATGGATCACAGCAATATCCACGTCGCTGTCGGCGCGGACATTGGTGTTGTTCTTGTACGATCCCTTTGGCAAGAATCTGATCCCGACACCGTCAAATCCACTCCAGCTTTCGACGGCCTTACGCACCATGCGCTCAGCTCGGTCTTGCTTTTCTTGTTCGGTATCACTGGACGGCGCCGTGTAGCGTCCCAGCTTGTCTTCCAGTGCTGTCATAGCAACTCCCCGTTCCGAGGTTCTTGCGCAGCCTGTGCTGCGGCCGTGTCTCGGGCCCGGAGACTCAGGTCACGGCACGCACAAGCTAGCCTCCAGCACTGACAGTTGCTCACGCTCCGTTAGGCGAGCCGCCCGCCGCCGTGACCATTCGTGTTCACTTCTGTCACTTCTTGGCAGTCTGCATGTCCCGATCCAGCACCCACCCAAACACCACGCTCCCCAGGGAAACGTCCAGCTTGGGTAGATCACTTGTACGCTCGGCGACGGCTCAGTTGCGTGCAGTTGCACATGATCTGCGGTTACCGCGACCAGACAGGCAGTCCCAAATATTGATCTAGCTGGTACCGCAATCGCCGTACCAAACATCAGCCATTAAGCCATTGGTCGGTTGGCTCAGATCCTGGTGCAACACACGTCCGTGCTGCTGGACGAGGGCGCGATAGGTCTACGCGGGAGACCAACCGGCCAACCGACGGTCGTGTAGTAGGAGGTGCCGCCCGGCCATCCTCGGCGCAGGAACACCAGCTGACCGCCATCGAGCAGAACCGCACGTACGTTGTGACGGACCTTCATACGCCCGACGGTAGTGCGCCCACCCCGGCGAGGAGGCCCGAACCGAACAGAGGGGAACGGAGGGCGGGCCCGGCGCACCACTGGCGCACCAGAACGAGCGGGGAACAGCGGGGAATCACGGGGAAGGCTGCCGAGCCTGACAGGGCCGCTCACCCATCGTTCGCCCAGGTCACTGCCCGTACTGCCTTCAAATGCCCGCAGCTTCCCAAGCTGAGAGCGCGAGTTCGATTCTCGTCACCCGCTCCATGCGAAACCCCCAGGTCAGAGACCCGGGGGTTCTTTGTTGGCGCCGAGTCCGGCGACGTCCTGTTGCCATTCCTGGTCGGGATGCTGTTGGAGCGGCGCGGCTTTCCCGCACGACCGGCAGGCTCGCGCCGTCGTTCCACTGAGCTGCTGGTGCACGCGCTCACACACCGGCCGGCCCTTTTCTTCCTCTACTGACCTTCAAAGCGTGGTGTCGTAGGGGCTGACGCCTCATGATCCCTGCGGTATGCCGACCGCATGAGGTATGCGCAAGGGGGCGGACTGACCGACGAACGGCGGTCCTTCCGCGAGAGG